>JAGTQM010000074.1 GCA_018396755.1 Candidatus Bathyarchaeota archaeon
TGCTGACAAGAAAAGGCTTCTTTGCTTTCAAAGAAGGAGAGGAAAAGCCTATCAATTTGGACTAACCTAAAAACGGTGTCTTACAGAATCTTTTTTAAAGAATGGAAACAGGATATTCGTATCAACAACTAGTTTCACGGGCATTCACCACTATTGTTCATCAGGTAAGACAGGAAGAAGAAGGTATTTTATCCTACCCATCCTTTCTGTTTCCAAAGCTTTAAAGACGCCTTGTTGACTTCTCTGCCGAGCGTTAAACACTCTTCCTCCGTCAGATTGCTTCTTGCAAGCCTCTCATCCCATTTCTCCAGCAACAGTTCTCTCGCAACCCTGAGCCGCACCACCATGTCTATATCCTTCTTTAACCTGGCTAGAAGCTCCTCGCTAACCTCCGTCGGAATCCTCACAACGATCTCTGTCATATTCATTATAGGATTCTCGCCAACCAGTATTTAAGTATTCTTAAAGCCAGAAGAACGCTTAGAAAACTCGTTTCAAAAACTCTTGGTTAAATGCAATAATCTGCGTGCGCTAAGAAATTTAAATCATGTTTGCCCTCAGGCTTAAAATTCCGGACGCTATATAGCGCACGCGTTAACCTCAGGACTTAATTTCATCTTTCCAAGAAAACTTCATCAGATCGTTCGTTATATATTAGCTTATATCTCCGCAGTATATCTCTCCCCAGTAAAGAAGGCATAACTAGGACCAGTCTCCTTGACTCTGCGTCAAGGCTCATTAAATTATGTCTACCCACGAGCATTTTTAATCGCTCTTTATATAAAGATCCATCGTCTATCCTAAACATTAAATTCGCATCTTCAATAACACGTGTGTCGATCACGCCACCTATTCCCCCAACATTTCTTTCAGCCTTTCTAAGCGTAGCAACATCCAATTTAAGATACCTCAGGTCTTTGTCAAGAATTATAGATGCAGAGGCTCCGGTATCAATATGAAAATCTACTAGCTTGCTTACTTTGAGCTCCTCGGAAACTAATATTGCTTTAACGAAGGGAGCGGGCGGATCAAACTTTCTCTCCAAGAAACCTTTAATCCTCATAATATAAGTTGAATCTTCTCCTCGGTCACGTATTCTATTGAAACCTTTTCTAATGGAAACTTGGCTTCAACCCTACTAATAAGCTTATCCAAATCAGGGTCTGAATCAACCACCGTCTGGTCATAAATAGCTATGAATTTCTTGTCAAACTTTTTAACTAATGCATCGTAATTCTCTTCAAACCACCTCCTGTTGCTCTCGTGAATGTCGAAGAGCACCAAATATTCGCTCATCCCAAACACCATGTTCAGAACGTAACTCCGAAATTTAAAGCTTTTCCACCGGCAAACATTAACATCTATAGGGCTGGCGACCATAGCCTCTTGTAGAATGCACGTATGCTCATCGACCCAGCTGGCATGGAAGGAAGTGAGTAGAGAAAGCCAGCTCATCGAGGTATGTTAGGCAGCAGAACGGTGCGTAGTGTACGCTTATTTTTAAACAACCTCTAAGCTCTTTAAGGTTTCTGTCTTAAAGTGCGCGTCCATCCTGAAATGATAAATTTCCACGGTAAGATACATCTAATCCAGAGGGGAGAGCGCGCTTTAAGTTTTAACATTCATCAAAAATAATAATTCGACCGTCGATTTTAAAATGGACCCTAGGGAAATGTTCTTTTCAGCGGCGTATTGAAGTCCTCGTCGTTTGTCACTATTTCTTTTGCACCTGTCCTTAGTGCTGTAGCTAGATGTAGAGAGTCCTCGTAATCGAGGCCATATTCTTTCATCAGCTCGACGGCTCGGACATGGTCTTCAGGCTCTAGCTTAGCGATTACTAGACCTCTGAGTCCCGTTATCGCATCGATAATACTTTCCACTAGTTGCTCATCCCTCAGACTCCTGCCCGTTAAGCCTGCAATGATCACAAGTGCCTCGTATAAGGTCAGGCTTGATGTTACGTATTTTCTTCGGGAGCTCTCTTCGATCCTGCTGATACACTTATATGCTGCTTCACCGTAGGTTGGATGGTTGCCAAGCCAGTAGACGAAGATATTGACGTCTACGTAGCTTTTGGCGTCCACCATTTAGCGTGCGCGCTATACTAAGAGGACTCCTAGGCCAAGTGCCTACATTTACCGGAATATTGTTGGAAACAACGCTATACCCGAGTACTTGGAGGAATACTCTAAGTATCCCAATATATTCGTTGAAGATAAGAATTTTAAGCCAGCATATCTTCATGGCATAGAGTAAGCATCTTAAAACTGATTTTCCGAATTAACGAAAGCTGCTAGAGCGAAGCTGTCTGCCAAGCCTGACTCGGAGGTGGTGGAGGTGGTCTTCTCTTCCTAGTTAAAAAGCGTGCGCAAATTAATATTCTATGGCATATGTTCTCTCAAGCATTCTAGTCAGGGGATTGGCTTTAAAACCTAGAAGCTCTAGGGTCGTATACCCTACTACGGGTTTCTCATCATCCCCGCCAACAGCGATTAGAACAGGCCTTTTAACGCCGCCCATCTCAACATCACAGACGGCAAGCCCCCTTTTCACAATCCTCCCATCCGCGAGTTCAACTTCAGCCTCATACCTCGCTTGAAGCCCCAGCTTAGAGGCTATGAAGCCCGGAACCTTTGTGAAAGTAGCCCCGGTGTCTACAATAGCTTCCAGTTCAACATGCCTCCCGTCAACACCGTAGACCTTAAACTTTACAAGCGTTTCACCCATACATAATTAAAAAGGTTAAAAATCCTATTTAAGCTTAGC
>JAGTQM010000027.1 GCA_018396755.1 Candidatus Bathyarchaeota archaeon
CGAAGATCAGCTGTCCGCTCAACGGTTCTCCCTGCTAAGTCGGATGGTTTTAACGAGTTCTTCATCGGGAATTTTACTAAGAATCTCTCCAGTCTCCTCAGTCATACTTTTAAGCCTCTCCCGCTCTAAGCGTTCAGCCTCAAGTTCTAAGCTTCTCCGTATGACCTCGCTCACGTTTACCCCCAACTTTCTTAGCCTCTCCTTTAGCTCAACTGGAATCTTCCCAGTGACCGTAACAAGCCTACTCATATAGTGACATAGAAAAGTAATACCTTAACAGTAGCGTATGAGAATTTACAGTAATAGTAGGTCTTTAACCCGAGTACTTTGACACCTCTCCGATGTATATCCAATCTAACGGGTCAACAGCATATGAAAAGATATATATAGTTTCAAAGGGGAATTAAACTACTTGGCGTGGAAAATGGCAACCGGTGAAAAGCCTTCAGAAGAGCGACCGCCATACGCTATGATAGTAATTGTATCGTTGCTTCTAGGTATTATCGGAACCTTCTGGAATGCTGTTCAACCTACTCCGATGGCTTACGCTATTACAGCTCACTGGGGACCCAGTATTTGCGCTATGTGGTTTGGAGCTGCACCGTTTTGGCTTTTAATGCTCGCATTTTTCCTGTCAAAGGCGAAACCATTTCAGAAATATTTAAGCTTGAAAAATCTAACAGTTCTCTACGCTATTGGAGCTATGGCGTACTCCTATATATCTATGCAGTTTCCATGGTTCTGGTATCCGGGAATCATATACTTTGTTAGAACAGTCGACCCCGATATCTCAATGCGTCTTTGGCAGATATGGTGGGCTCCAGAACCAGACATATGTAAGCTCTTAGCCGTTGGAGGCTTCTCCATAGGCCAGATTCCATGGAACGCTTGGACTCCGGTTATAATCTTCTACACCGTGCTCTTTGACCTTTACGCCATATCTTTAATAGCTACTGCTAACATTTTCAGACGCCTATGGATCGACGTAGAGAGGATACCGTTTCCACATACCATGGTTGCATATGAATTTCTAAAGAGGATACCTACGGTAACAGTGGCTTCAGAACATGAGAAGACTAGGAGGAGTCTTCCATTTCTCATAGGTGTAATTCTGGGCATATGCTTCGAACTTCCCGTGATCTTAGCAATACTCTTACCTTGGTTTCCAGACATCTTCGGTTGGCGTGCTCATACATGCTTAGGTGGGACACATGTCGTCTACGCTGGTGAAATCGCTACTCATCCAATATATTCAAGTATAGCGGGTTTAGGTAGTTTAAACAAGAATCCTGCAACAGTTGCTGCCGCGTATTTCGCTCCATTAGACATATTGTTCAGTGCATCTTGCTGGTTTATAATAATACTGATACTTGTTCAAGCATGGTACTACCTAGGGCATTATACTGCTTTGATGAGCTATGGGTCGTGCTGTCGATCATGGGGATCTGAGTGTCCAGCTCGTGCACCACCGCTTAACTGGCATACGATAGAAGCTGGTGGGCTCTACATGATAGCTATTACTGAGCTAATCTGGCATAGGCGCTATATAATTCAAACCATAAGAAAGGCTTTAGGGAAAACATCAGAAGTAAGCGATTATGAGGAGCCTGGAAGCTATAGGCTTAACTGGATTATATTCATCGTTTCCAATGCGGCTTTAATAGGTTTATGGATGATGAACGGTTTAAGCATTCCCATTGCGGTAATTTTAATAGCGCAGAATCTTCTTCATGCTATAGCTCAGCTAATATACATAGGCAGAGTGTCTACTCCACACGTGTGGTGGGAGGGGAACACTTTCTTCAGATTCATATGGCCTAATCCGCCAGAGCCATGGTGGAATGTCAGTTACGAACAGTTTCACGCACATTCCTTCAGTATGGTGATGACCTCTTTAAACGAGCCTACATGCTTCCCAATATACGGTGCCGCCTTCTCATACCGTATGAATAACATCACTAAAGCTACTTCTAATAAAAACCTCTTCATAACGGTAACTCTTGTGGCTTTAACAATAATACCTGTGACTTTGATCATGCAGATAGTTATATGGTCTACCTATGGATGGGCTCGCACAGCCTTCAGTCAAACTTGGGGTTACGCCGCTTACTTCGGACAAACAGAAACGTATATTCACCCGTCTAGTACTCCCCCAAATGAATGGTGGCCGTGGTTTGTCGGAGGAGCCGTAATAGTGCTAGTGCTTCAATACTTACGGTCTAGGTTCCTCTGGTTCCCGTTTGAACCGTTAGGTTTTCTCATGGCGAACGGCTATACAACGCTTCAGCGAGGATTAGCTTCAACTTTCATAATTGCATGGTTTTTGAAGTGGTTAACGCTTAAAGTTGGCGGTTCAAAGCTTTACGAGGATTATGGAATGCCTATGGCGGCTGGCTTTCTAGTAGGATACATGGCTATAAACTTCTTCGCGGGATTAACAGGTGTGTACAGGTGGTTCTTCCCATTCTAAACATCCCCTTATTTTTTAGAGAACCATTTTTATAGGTATGTAACCTCTACAAAAAGAGTTGATCTCTATGGTCAATCATATGACTTCTAAGGAACGTGGACTGGCAGTGTACTATTTGGAGGAGCCTGATAGGGTTCCAATGGATTTCTGGGCTGATGAATCTGTTTGGCAGAGGCTATGTGGCGGATTAAAAGTTGAAAAAAGGGAAGAACTTTTGAATAGGCTTCATATAGATTTCAGACACTGCTACTGGGCAGGTGATTTAGGTTCAATTGAAAGCTATTCTGATGGAAGTTTTAAAGATTGGTGGGGAGTGGTTCATGATAGGAAGGGCATACCTAAAGTCCATCCGCTAGCCAGTATAAGCTCCCTTGAAGCATTAGATAGATATGATTGGCCTGACCCGGATAAAGTCGACTACCATGCTATTGCTAGAATGGTGGAGCTGTATGCTGAGGATTATGTTGTCTATGGAGGAGCTTGGAGTCCAATATTCTTCATAGCCCTAGGTTTAACAGGTATACGGAGTTTCTTCAGGTACGCGTATACAAGCCCTGAAGTAGTTCATAGGCTTTTAGACATTATAACCGATTTCTACTTTGAGGTTTCTAGAAGAATATTCGAATTGTGTGCTAAAGACATAGACGTCTTCTTTATGGGTGATGATTATGGAACCCAGAGAGGTCTATTCTTAAGCCTCGGGATGTTCAGGACGTTTTTCAAGCCTAGGCTAGAGAGGTTGTTTAAGCTGGCTAAGAAATATGAGCTACCTGTTCAGCTTCACTCTTGCGGAAGTATTAGGGAAATAATTCCAGATTTGATAGAGATAGGTTTAGATGGGCTAGACCCTATACAGGTCAGAGCAGCCAACATGTCTGTTGAAGAGATTAAACACGAATTTGGCGATAAAATATGCTTACACGGTTCGCTGGATACTCAGAAGACACTGCCGTTTGGAACGCCAGCCGACGTTAAGATGGAAGTGCTACGTAGACTGGAAACGGTTGCACAAGGTGGAGGTTTCATCTTAGCACCTTCCCAAGTCTTCCTACCGGAGATCCCCACCGAGAATATAGTTACTATGTATGAAGTTGGGTATAAATATGGATGCTATCCTTACAGATAGACTGAAACCGTGCATTTCATCGCTTATCATCCACGTAGTTTAAATGTGTAATTTCCGAGGAGTGTTCAGAAAGTATCTCACTTGGATGATGGCTCAGCGATGTCTATACTTATTTTTCTCGGATTCGAGTTGATGTTGTCTGTCGGTTGGCTCTTCGAGTAGGAATGCCAATATAGGTCTATCTATGTTAACTTTTCCAGAGGTATGGTATGCTATTTCCTGAAGGGTCTACAACCGTATTTATTGACGGCTTGAAAGTATGTTTCAAGGTTTCTTATAGGAACGTTATCTGGGATGGAGCCTGATACGTTTATGAAGTATCCTGGGTATGAACCGGCTACTGTTAGGCATCGTTTAACTTCTTTATCTACATCTTCCGCCGTGCCGTATGTGAGAACACTTATATCGACTCCGCCGATTATAACCTTATTATCGCCGTATTTTTCGGCGATACGTTTTAAGTCGCAGCACTCTTCTATTATGAAGCCATCTGCACCTGCTTCAGCTACATCATCTACTATACTAGTCATATCTCCATCTGTGCAGAAGAGTACTATAATACCTTTAGATTTGAGTTCGCTCCAAAGCCTTTTATACCATGGGTATAGGTGTTTACGCATCCACTCGTGTGGGAAAAACGGGCCTTGAGTTCCACATATATCGTCGTGGCTTATAAAAGCCTTGATATCGGTTTGAGCCCAAGCTTTTGCTTGAAGTAGGCTGAGTTCACCGAACCTGTCTAAGAGCTTCTTAAAGCGTTCTGGCTCGTAGTATGCTGCTTTAACGGTCCATTTAAGTCCAAAAAGCATGATAAGCCACATGAAACATGTGAGGTATGTTCCTCCAGGTACTAGCTGGCTCTTGTACACGCTCTGCACTCTACTATGGGTCTTCTGAAAGTGCTCGATCAACTCGTCTAGGCTGGGTATTTCCCACGCTTCAAATGGGTTGAACTCCAACACTTCATCGACGGATTTAACTGTGAATGTTTCATGCCAAGTAGTCGGAAAAGCTTTAGACCATGAATCGGTCCTCACTACGAAATAGTCGCCTCTATCCTTAGCTGAGCTCCATGGGTGGAAGGGATCGTAAGTAAACCATATCATATCCAAGTCAAGTCTATCGTAGGTTTTGCTTAAAGCTTCTTCAGAGTATTTAAAAGGGTCTAAACCGGAAACCTTAGCTACGAAATCTGTATGTTGTAGAAATTCAACCTGAGCAACTTTATCGCTTTCCTCAAGGTATAGAGCTGAAACAGCGCGCTCATAGCACATGAGTAAAACAATTTTCAGTAATTTAATTTAAGTTTTAACATGGCTTCCTTAGTCCATGTGTTAGGAGACTATTGAACTTGAGTTTCTTCTAGTGGAAGCGTTTTCATATCTTTGCGTTAGAGACGCTGAGGATTATGATAAACTCCTCCCCTTATAGTTTTTCCATGATTTATAAAACACCCTTTGAGGACCTTCTCAGTTATCTCATATGCTTTGAGAAGTCTCTCCAAGCTTAACCATCCACCTGCTAAATCGTAGGATGATTCCAGAACTATCGCTGAGGAGGACGTGAAACCAGTAATGGAAGAGCTGACGAACATCAGGGAAAGAATAAGGTATAGCAAAAGAATGAACAGAAGACTCCACAGCACTCCTTTTAGAAAAATACAGTTCTACATCTCTTACAAGTCGATGGGATTCGGATTTAAGCCTGAAAAAGTCAATGCGAGGAACACTTCGAAGACTTGTCCGATATGTGACGAAGTAAGTAAGCCGAATGGGCAAGTCTTCAAATGCAAGTGCGGATTCAAAGCCGATAGGCATTTTGTGGCCGCTTGGAATATTGCTTTAAAACTCCCGATGTGCCGTCCTTTGCCGTTGGCGGCGAAACCCCTCGATGAGCCATTATTTATAATGGTGAGGGGGAAGGGATGAAGGTCTATGAATCCCACAACGGTCAGAAAATCCGGAATTCTGGCCTATTTCGCCAAAAGATGCGGTGGGCGGGATTCGAACCCGCGAACCCCGCCGTGGCAGGGCGGTATCTTACCAGGCTAGACCACCACCGCATCTGAAAAGAAAGAGTTTTAGGTGGAGGATATAAGTTTTAGCTTCGGTTTTGAAGCGTCTGTTAGGTTAAGAGTTCTACTTTCATCGTTTCCTTCTGGTATCTTGTGACTCTGACTATGCCGTTTATTTCGAGTTTGAGGAGGATTCTCATAAGCTGGTTGAAGCTGAGTTCTTCATACTGTTCTCTGAGCTTCACGTATATCTCTTTATCTGTTAATCCGCTTGGGTTTTTAGCTAAGAGCTCTACTATGGCTGTGTGTATTGGAGTTCTCATGTTTTCACGTGACTGGTGTTGCTGGTTTAGCTGGTTTAAGTTGTTGTTGGAAGATCGATCTGTACCATTTATCTAAGTCTAGGGTTATAGAGGGTTTAATAGCTTCCATAACTTTCCTAAAATCTTCCATATTCACTTTTCCACCGGTTTCAGGGTTTCTTCTAATAGCGTTCATAGCTGCTTCTCTACATAGTGCCGCTATGTCGGCGCCAGTATAGCCTTCAGTTATAGCTGCAAGCCTTTCAAGGCTTACATCGTCGTCTAAAGGCATATTCCTAGTATGTATTTTGAATATTTGAAGCCTCGTCTTCTCATCTGGAGGCGGCACGTAGATCAACCTATCAAATCTACCTGGTCTAAGGACAGCCGGATCAACCATGTCAGGCCTATTGGTGGCGGCTAAGACTACGACATTCTCCAACGTTTCAATACCGTCGAGCTCCGTTAAAAGCTGGCTTATAACACGTTCGCTGACCCCGGAGTCTCCAAACCTAGCCCCCCTTGGAGGAACTAAAGCGTCGATCTCATCGAAGAATACTACGGCTGGAGCAGCCATCCTAGCCTTTCTAAATATCTCCCTAATGGCCCTTTCACTGTTATGGGCGAAGACTCCTCCAAACCCAGCAACGAAGTTTTCTGACGGGTTTACAGATATATCGTACACGTATTCTCCATTGTATGGAACCTCCCTTATCTCAGTAACCTTGTCCAGGTAAATGTCACCATCCACCAGCCTCCAGTATTCAGGGTATAACCGCTTCTCAGGGTCGACTGTCTTTAATACCTCTCTAAGAACGCCTTTACCCACGGTTGAAGATGAGGCCCACTGGTGTCTAACGCTCAGCACCAGCCTCTTAAGTTTTCCAATCAGGGGTATTTGATTGCTCCGAGACCATTTCTTAGACGCTATGTAATCCTTGATTTTACCGTTTCTCACCCTGTCTATAAACCCTACTTCCATGAACTTCTTAAAGTTCTCCACACCCATGAACTCTACTATGTAGGAGGTTTTACCGTTTTTCTCTCTTTTTTCTCTGCACTTGGCCACTATTCCAAAATATAATAGGATGTATAAGAGGTCGTTTGCAAGCTCTCTACTTAACGTACCTACCTCTATCACGTACCTATGGGTGTTACCTGATATCCATCCATCCCCACTGTAATATCCCCTCAAAAAGGCGGCTTTTAACTCGTTATTCAACAAGAATATAAGACTTGGTATTCTCTTATTTTCAGCTCCAACCTCTAACTTTAACACCTTCTCAAGGAACATTCGGAATAGCCTTGAGTTAATCGACAGCGTGCCATCGTGCTCTGAAACGTTCAATCCCATGTTCTCGCATATTCTACGGATCGTATCTACGATCTCTGGATTACTGCAGTGAATCCTTACAGCGTAACCTTGGTAGTCGCCTTCAGCCACCCACACACCAAGCAATGTACAGAGCCCCTCATCCACTTTTATAACGGCGGGCAAGGTGTTGCCGCTTCCCCTGACGGATAAAGTCAGCCTCCTAGGATCGTAATTTACCCTAGCCTCCTCCATCAACCTGTAGAAGCCGGATGCCTTGACAGGGATGCCGCTAGAAAGCTTGTCGTAAAGGTATTTTCTTGATATCCCAAGTAGCATAGCAGCCTTCTCATAGCCCAATCTACTCACCGCCTCTCTAAGATAACTTCCTCCACCCCTCACATATACTCCATCTTCATCTTTTAACCATTTAAGCAGGTTTATCCCGTCTATGGTGAAATCTACCGGAGGCATTCGACTCGGAATCGCTATGTAACTCTCCCCAGGGACGAGGTCGCTGGTTTTTACCGTGCCTAAACCGTTTTCTGTTAAAGAAAACAGCGAGTGGTCGTCTGTTACCCTGATCCTCCTCCCGCTTATCGTTTTCACCTCTAAAATCCTCTTCCCCAGGCTGAGCTTGTGTCTGATGAGGCTGGAGACCTTCGACAGCTTTACTCTACCATCGTGGTCAAATGCGAAAATCATGGGCTCCCTCTCCTCCTCTACAATATTGCCTATCGGAACCCTCTTGGGAACGCCATCTTCCACCACGAATAGCTCTTCATCATAGGGTAAAGACTCTCCAACCCACTTGCTGAAGATTTCAGGTCCTTTTATAGAGATGAAGTTTGCCTCGCTCTCGGTGGCTACTGCTTTTGCTAAAAGCGTCTTTCCACATCCAGGTGGACCGTAGAGTAGAACGCCTCTAGGAGGTTTAATACCCATGTTTTCAAAGAGCTTGGGGTTTTTAAGAGGCCATTCTACGCTTTCTCTAAGCTGTTGTTTAACGTCGTCTAAGCCTCCTATTTCATCCCAGTGTACTGTTGGGACTTCAACTTCAACCTCCCGCATGGCTGTAGGGGTTATCTCCCTATAGGCTTGCATGAAGTCGCTCATGTTTACAACCATTTCTTCTAAAACCTCTGGAGGTATGGTGGGTTCTTCCAAGTTTATTTTTGGAAGGTATCTTCGAAGAGCTTTCATAGCTGCTTCTCTACATAGTGCTGCTATGTCGGCGCCAGTGTATCCATGTGTTATTTCAGCTAGTCTATTTAAATTCACGTCTTCAGCTAGAGGCATCCCCCTAGTATGTATTTGAAGGATTTCATAGCGGCCGTTTTTATCAGGTATTCCAATCTCGATTTCTCTATCGAATCTACCCGGTCTCCTCAACGCCGGGTCTAATGCATTAACTCTGTTTGTAGCACCTATAACTATGACGTTTCCACGGCTTTCCAATCCATCCATCAACGCCAGAAGCTGAGCTACGACTCTACGTTCAACTTCACCCGTAACTTCCTCACGTTTGGGGGCTATGGCGTCGATCTCATCTATGAATATTATGCTTGGAGCATTCTCCTGAGCCTTCTGAAACATATCTCTAAGCCTCGCCTCAGACTCGCCGTAGAATTTACTCATTATCTCCGGCCCATTTATACTGAAGAAGTTTGCTTCGCTTTCATTGGCTACTGCTTTTGCTAAAAGCGTCTTTCCGCATCCAGGTGGACCGTAGAGTAGAACGCCTTTAGGGGGTTCTATGCCAAGTCTCTGGAATAGCTCTGGATGTCTGAGCGGTAGTTCAACCATTTCCCTGATCTTCTGTATGGCTTCTTTCAATCCTCCTATGTCTTCATATGTGACTCTTAAAAGTCCAGCTTTCTCAGGGACTGGTTCGGAGAGGACTTGAACATTTGTCCTAGATGTGACTGCAACGATGCCGTGTGGGATTGTTTTGGTTACGCGGAAGTGGACTGCGCTTCCGAATATTGAGATTTGAATCGTATCTCCTGCGACTACTGGTGCTTCGAGAATACGGTTTTTAATAAACTCGTAGAAACTCTGGTCTACACCGGGTATAGTTACATTGACAGGTGCAAGCGTTACAGACTGTGCTTCTTTAACAACAGCCTTTCTAACAGAAACATATTCGTTTATAGAAACCCCTGCGTTTTTCCTAGTTATCCCATCCATACGGATTATATTCTTACCAGTATCCTCCGGATATGCGGGCCAAACAACGGCGGCTGTAGTTCTCTTACCCTTAATCTCTACAACATCCCCAGGGGTTACCTCTAGAAACTCCATGGTTTTAGCGTCTATTCTAACCTTCCAACGTCCAACATCCCTCTGATGGCTGACCTCTGCAACTCTAAGCTTAATCTCCCTAGCCATAATATCACTCTTCTCTAGGTTTTTTCAAGGCAAACAACGCATTCGAATTATTTAACTCTATCGGATAAGCCTCTATCTAGCAGTATCTGCTTAGGGTTGCTATGAAATGGGTGGAATGTAAGCTTTACCGTCGAGTAGCAGGTAAAGTATATATAGTGACTGATGAGGTAAGTGGAGGATGTGAAGACCGTAGTCTCAGTATTAATCGTTTTATTGATTGTAGGTTTTCCAGTGGGGCTCTACGGTTACGGCTATGTGAAGACAGCTGAAGCTTTAAATAGGTCTCTGGAAACCATGGAGGTTTCAGGTTTTAAAGTCGTAGATGTATCGCTGTTCCCTCCGAGTGCAGAGGTTAAGATAACGCTGACCATTGAAAACCCTACGGATACGTCTATTACTCTTCAATCGGTTTACTTGGAAGTTTTCTTAGGAGATGTTAAGCTTGGAGAGATAACTGTTGCCGGTAAATCTCTTCCATCTAAGGGGGTTGCAACATTGAAGGGGGTGATGCATATAGAAGTAGGTACGATTCTAATGGGTTCTGAGCTAAGTATGGATATGTATGGTTTTGCTTAGCTCTTGAGCTTCATCACCTTTAGCTTCCTCTGGGTTCATCGGAGGCTTCATCGGGCTTTGCTCCTTTCGGGGTGAACCCACGAATCCCCACATCTTAAGGAAACTATTCCAAATGTTTATTGATGCATTCTCCTGCCTATCGATTATAAGCCCACATTTTGGACACTTGAAGACTGCTCCCCTTAGGTCTTTATTATAGTACCCGCATCTGGAGCAGGTCTTCGAAGTGCCTTCAGCTCTCACATATATGGTTGCGTATCCATTCCATGCAGACTTGTACTCCACATACTTTTGGAGTTTAATGTAATCATGCTTGCTGTTCTGTCTGTTCATGCTTCTACTCCTTGTCCTAGCCACTCTTTCTTTGAAGTTCTTTAAATCCTCGAAGACGTTAGTCCTATCCGATAATTGTTTGGCTATTTTGTGCAATACATCGTCAACCCTGTTTCTTTCCCTTGAGCTGTACTTCTTCAGAAGCTTCTTCCTAGTTTTTTCAGGAAGCTTTTGGACGACTCTTCTCTTCAACTCATATGCTCTGTGAATTGTGTAGATCTCCTTCAGGCCTATCGAATGATTCTTTTCACCATCATAGCCGTCTAAGGTCAAGAGGTTCATATCCCATGCTACAGGATCTTTAATTTCAAGCCTCACCTTCTTTTTAACCGTTACGACGAGCCTATCTTGCTTGAGTATGAGTTCACCAAGCTCCAAATCCTTTATCTTATCCCAGCACCACGTCTTCCTCAAATCTATAACCGCACTTTCCTCATACGGCTTAATAGAAATTCTGATTACACCATTTCTATAAGTGTAGAGGGTTTCTTTGACTCTGACGAATTTCCTTTTTAATCTGGGTTTGTTCCTTCCAGCTCGTCCATGCATGTATCTTTTCCTCCACGACTCTAGCACGGAATATGCCTGCCTTATTGCCGAATCGATGTAGTGCTTGGAATACGTCCATCCTGAAAGATATTTAACTCTGAGGGATTTTCTGAAATCATTGTCTTTCTTTAAAAGTGGGATGAGTCTTTTCGCTTGCCTCTTCCACGTGATGCTACTCCAAAGGTCGTCGAAGATGGCGTTTAAAACGTGCATGTAATCCTCTATTAATTCATCCACATTAAAGGTGTGAGGTATGGAGTATGCTTTAACCAATAAGCTTTCTGACACCTTCAACAACCTCCTCATACCTGTGGCTCCTCATCCCGTAGAGTTTTCCAGCGAAATGTGAAACTATTGTAATTAGATCTTCAATGAGCTCTGCTTGAGGCGTCTTTTCTTCGTGGTTTATTACCTCTATCTCGGTTCCAAAGGCTGAGAATATTCTTCTTAAGATCTCAAATCCGAACCTTGTTAGTCTATCTTCGTAAGCGACAATTACCTTAGAAACTCTCTTTTCAGAGACTGTTTCCAAGAGCTTTAGAAAGCTTTTTCTTTTCTCGTTAAGTCCAGAGCCAATATCCGTTAGGATTTGAATTTCACCATAACCCTTCTCCCTAGCATAGCTTGAAATAAGCTGTTTCTGCCTTTCCAAATCATCCCTTTGAGTTGAAGATGAAACTCTTGCATATCCTACTACAGCTCTTTCCTCCTTTAAACCGAGAAGACGCTTTATCTCGCTTTCAGGAACCCTTCTTCTACCACCAACGGTTCTAACGCATTTAATCTTGCCCTGCCTATCCCACTGCTGAATAGTCCATGTAGTAACACCGAGAAGCTTCTTCGCCTCCTTGATGGTATAGAGCCTTTCAACCATCAATATCTTTCTATACTTCCCAATATTTAAACATATCTATCGAAACTGTTATATAGGCGATTAGAAACTCCATGGAGCGTGGAAGCGTGACTTTAAGAATAGTTGGAAGCGTGATGGCGTCGGCAACATACCTATTCATAAATGTAAACCGTGAAGCTTCAGTAAACTTGGAGAAAACATATCGTGTGTGAAGCGATTAACAGGTAACATTGGTTTTTTAAACTCATGCTTAACTGGAGTCTTCAAATATTGACGGATTGAATATGGATTTAAATGGAAAGAGCCTCCTCTATTTCCCTTCCAAGGATCAGCTTTACACCATGCCTCTCAGTAAGCTTCTTCAAAGTTTCAGCGATTTCAGGAGTGGTTCTAGCGATGGATAAAACTATCAGCATAGGTTTCCTACCGTACTCCTCCTCAACTATCTTTACACGTTTTAAAAGCTTATCGACTTCATCTTTGCCTTCTTCAATGTTTTTAACGGTTGTAGTTGCTTCACCGATGGCTAAGGGGTCTTCACAGAAAAGATTTATATCGATAACTTGACCTTGGTAGGCTAAATACTTCTTCTCAACCCTAGCCTCAGGATAACCTATTTCTTCAAGCATTATTTCTAAGAAGGATGCTGCATGGTCTTCAAATGCAACCATAAGTGTTCGTTTTAAGTCTCTAAAGCCTGAAATCATGTATTTACGTATCTTCTCATGCTCAACTCTAAGTGCCTTAACCTCCTCCCATAATTTACTCTGATTCTCCCATAACTTCTCCTGGCCTTCTCTTAGGGATTTCACTTCCTCCCACAGTTTAGTTTGCCCTTCTTCAAGTCTATCCAATCTTTTAAGTATCTCAGATAGCCCTAGGTAGCCTGCTACGGTGTATCGGAATTCTAAATCCTTCTCAAGGAGGTCTAGGAATTCACGCTTAAGTTTCTCCAAGGTAAACACTGGGAAAAGAAGTTGAATACTGGATATTTAAGGGTTTTCTGGGGTTTTCATTATGCTTCTCGGGTTTATCTGTTATAGTTTACTCTGACAAGTTTATAAGTTGATGATGTGTTATTTGGCTTAATGTCATAGGAGTGTGTTAGGCTGTATGTCTGAAGATAAGATCCCTATATCTGAGAAGTTGAAGGTTTTAGATAGCGTTACAATCTATAAGACGGCTAAATGGTGGTCTGCAGTAGTCTTAGTTGAATCCTTCGGTAGAAGACAAGTAGCTATGTACGTCTGGTTGAATAGGAACGGCAGGTGGAGGCGTAATCAAAAGTTTACCATTCACAGCAGAGCGGAGTGGAGTCAGATTAAAGAAGCCGTTGAAAAGTTCATCTCCCAATTGGCTATGTAAGCTTCCTGCTTTCCAAGTACGGTGTTAAAGCTTAAACCATAGCCTTGAATTCCTAGAAGTATGGTGAAACGGATAATGTTAGCTTAAAAGTTTGGCTATGAATAGTATTGTGAAGCTGCTTAGTGGGACTGTTATGTTGTCATCTATTATATAGTTGCCGATTTTCTCGAAGTGTTCTACTAGGCTTGCTATGGATGCTGCCACCAGCCCTGAGACTGGGCTGCTTATGTTGCTGCTTAGGAGGTAGCCTATTGGAGCACATATTAGGAACATGGCTAGGTTTCCAATCCAATGCTTCGTCCTCTTTTTAAACATGAGGTTTCTAACTATTCCGGTTACTCCGTCGCCCCAGCTCATGAATATTAGTGGGATTGCTGGTAGCCAGAAGCTTCCGCTGGCTAAAACCCAGCCTATGCTTATCATTGAAGCCCATATTAAGCTGAAGTTTACCTCGTATATGTTGTTTGGGTCTTGAAACCAGTACATGAGTTTCCCTGTTTTATGAGGTATGTAGCATAATAGGGCTAGTATTAGTCCTAGGGTTGATGGAATTATGGGGGTTTTAAAGATGTTGAACATCGGTATTAGGAGTGCTACGAGCCCTCCGGCTAGTATATGTATGATTTTCCTGGCGAAGTATACTCCGACGTAGTGGGCTTTTTCGCCAACGCCTAATTTCAACTCTGCCTTCTTCTTCGCTATTTCATAGGATTTCCTAGATATTAGTAGGACTACTGTTAAAACCCATGCGAACAGGATTGAAGCGTATAAGATTTCATCCAGCATTTTCTCATTTCTATCTACGGTTTTAAGCCTTTTAAAAATTTTCTATGGTTGTCCGTCTGTTTAAAGCGAAACCGTTAAATCTGAGGATATGCCTTATTTCCATGGGTTTGATGAGCGGCGATATTCTAGACCGTATAGCTGTGAGGAATCCTGAGCTGGAGTGGAGTGTTGAGCCTACGGGTGAGATAAGTGTAACCATTAGGCGGAAAAGCTTCTTAGGACCTAGGGCTAAAAAGTACGTTTTCGACGAGGTCGGCTCTTACGTTTTAAGACTTCTAGACGGTAGGAGGACGCTTAGAGAGGTTGCTCAAATACTTGCCTTTGAGAAGAATATGGATATTAAGCAGGCTGAGCTTTCCCTGGTAAGCTATATTAACCAGCTTC
>JAGTQM010000028.1 GCA_018396755.1 Candidatus Bathyarchaeota archaeon
TGGTAGGCTTATCTTCTCTCTTTTATCCAGACTCACCGTAAGCCAGTACGGCGTTAAAACATTTGTAGTTTTCGAGAAGCTGTAGCATCTTTCGTCAAAGCGTATGGATATTCTCTTAAGGCTTAGGATGCTGTCTTCTCTCCCATTCTTCTCAAAGCTCTTCAGAATTTCAACAGCCTTGTCCCTTGCAGTCTGAATTAAGGCTGTATTTAAATTGAAGAGCTTCTTGGCAATCTCGTAGCCATTTTTGTGCAGAAAAGTCTTGGATGAGGAGTTGAAGCTCAAATACCACTTGACCAGCTCGAAATACTTCTCTAAGGTCCTGTTTAAGGCTAAAACCTTCAGCCTATTGGGTTTGAAAACCTTTCCCACTACACACAGTTGAACATCCTTCTGCATAGGGAACATCCCAAGGACATATTCAATTCAAGCATATTTAAACCTTGCCCATTCATCTCAGAGTTAAAACTCTAGGTTTTCTGGGCACCCTTTCTTATAAAATTTTATCCTTATAGTAAGCTAAAACCCGTATAGGTTCAGTCTTCTCTTAAATGGTGGAGAAGGATTAAACGAAATTTTAATGTTAGATGTAGGCAAGCCGGTCATAAATAATAAGTATGGGGAAGCAAAATATGGAGGATTTTGAAAAATTCATAAATATCTATTTATGATAAATGTCAATACGGTGAGGAGATGGGTACAGTTCAACAAGAGCAATTGAGCGGGGAGGAGGTTACGAAGAAAGCGTCAGCTGCAATGGCGAGAATAGTTCTCTACGTAGTGCTTTATGTTATTGTTGCGGCAATTGTTCAAGGGATCTTCACCAGCTTTTTGCTACCGTTTATAGACTATGTTGCATACGTACAGATACTGCTTGCCGTATCCTTTGGATACTTGATCGTTAGCGGTGTTGCGACTTTCTTCTACTGGTCTATGAGGGTGAAATATGATCATGCTACAGCGGCTGCAATTAGAAACGTTGTTAGGATTATAGGTATCGGGGCTCTAGTTGCAGCTATAGCTGGTGGCGTAGCTGGCGGTGCTGCAGGCGTCGCCTTGGGAGGCTTCATAGGCATGGTCATAGGCTTTGCCTGTCAGCAGGTATTGGGACAGGCTATTGCGGGGTTGTTTCTATTAATAGCAAGACCATTTAAAATCGGTGATGAAGTCGGTTTAGCCGGAGAAGATGGTGTTATAGATGATGTTGCAACATTATTTACGAGTGTTATAAAAGCTGACGGTTTAAAAGTATTGATACCAAACAATGCCATTATAGGAAGCAAGATCTACCTAAAGCCGAAAAGTAAATGATTAACATAGTATAAAATCATAAACAATCTTTTTCCTTTTTCTTTTCTAGACTGGGTGGAGGAAAGAATAATAGATTTGATGGATGAAGTTTCAACCTTACACATGGGTTTCTTACTCGTAGTCGATGGTGTAAAAGTTATTTAGAAATGTATTTATAGTTTCTAAATGCCCCTTTTCCTCTGATGCGGTTGACGTCTAGAAGATATGAATTCACCATCGTAATTACAGTTGTAGCCCTCCTGATGTGTGTCTGGACGTCTAGGTTTGGATTTAGCTTACCGCCATTAGAAGCATACATGGTGTTTTTCAGAGAAGACGCTTGGCTTTTAGTGTTTTTAGGGCTTATCGCTACGGCATCTGCCCTTTTCCCCCTCTTCTTAGAGTTTAAGCTTTCAAAGTCTGTTGCCTTCATAGGATGGGTTTTCTATTTCCCAGTGTTCTTCAATACTTTAATACCTATGTTCATCCTCTTCTTCTCGGTTATAGGTGTTTTCTATACGCCTTGGCTGATGCTGGTGGAGCTAGATTTTGCCAACAGAATAATCAATGGTATTATACGTCTTCCAGATGAAGATATGCATTTGACCATAGACATGTTGGGTTACATACTTATCGCCGTAGGTTTAATCGTTTACAGTTTGAGCTTATACCAGTTACTATCGCATGCTAAGAGGGGGCGGACATTGCTAACTAAAGGGTTATACGGCATTACAAGGCATCCGCAGTATTTCGGCATATTCCTGTGGGCGCTCGGCTTTTCAGTCTCAGGGTGGCGGCTTATAAACTACTTAATGTGGCTCACACTATGCTATTCATACTTGCTTCTAGCTGAATACGAGGAATTTGAATTAGAGAAGTTCTTCGGTCAAGAATATTTACAATATAGGGACAGAGTACCGTTTATAATACCACTTCTAAAATTAAAGATGAAATCCTTTTCAAGAGCAACTTCCAGTAGGAAAATGAGGCTTCTAGTCTACACGTTAATATACATACTATCCCTAGTAGCCTGCTACTACATTTTAGACCCTTTTATCGTAATGTATCGATGACTATCTTCAGCCATTAGAGGCAGTGAACCAGTATAGCCTTAAAAAGAAGCCGATTGGTATTTGGGCTTTCCCTGTTACACTATACTGAAACTGCTGTTTACGAAAGGAGAAAACATTTAGCTAGAGCAGGTAAGCCTTATATCGTTTTATTTCCTATTTATGCATATGTCGAGGAACACTTTAGCAATATTCTTCTCAGTCTTATGGAGTATCCTCTTAATCTTAGCTTTAACTTGGAGTACTGAGTATGTTTGGCCTGACTATGTTCACGTGAACTACGGCTACCCGCTAGTTTGGGGAGTACATGTACTGAATACTTTACATGGGCCTGTAGACATATGGAGGATCAACCTTACAGCCCTCTACGTGGATTTAGCGGTATGGCTTGGTATGATGATTGTTTGTCTATTTCTGATCCTTCATACCAAAACACGAAAGTAGAGCTTTCGAAAAGGCTAAATCCAAACTATCTTTTCTAGGAGTGGTAATTGTTAAAACTTGGTTTGATGAATAGTCTTTAAGGGGATGTTTTTAAAAGCTAGGAATGTACTAGTTTTAGTACTGGTGGTTATCATAGGCTGTATTGCTGGCTATGTAGGCTTAGTCAAGCTTCAAACTAGGGTAGAAAAGCCTTTCTTGGTTTGGTCTGCCAAGCCTCTCGAGAGAATCTATAAGGATACTGTTCCAGAGGAATCGTACATAAACAGGCGTATTGAAATCAGCTGTGCCAGAAACGAGTATGAAGGCTGTATGTTCGGTGTTTATGCGAATGTAGATGTTCATAGTCTTAAGCTTAAAGCATCAGATTTAACATATGGAAACTACAGCATACCGAAGCAGAACGTTCAGCTGTATTTCGTAGGATCTATCCCAGTTTCAAAGAACACTCCTAATACACCGACTGAAGAGCTTGAGAGAGTAGCTCCCTTCTACGCACCTGATCCTCTGCTTGATGTAGAAACTGTAAACGTTAAGAGCGGTGAAACACAGCCGTGCTACTTTCTAGTGTACGTGCCTAAAGATGCTGAGCCTGGAAATTACACGGGTAGAATCGTGATTTCATCCGACGAAGGGGAGGCTTTCCTAGAAGTCCTTTTACACGTTTACCCCATAACGTTACCAGACCGTAGAAGCCTCTACGTCACAAACTGGTTTTCACTGGATAACATAGCTTCATTCTATGGTGTTGAATTGTGGTCTGAAGGTTTCTGGGAGGTTTTTGAGAAGTGGATAGCGCTTATGGCTGAGCATAGGCAGAACGTTTTCTGGATACCTATAGATACGGTTAAAGTACTTGCGGAGAATGATGGTTATAAGTTTGACTTCTCAATTTTCGACAGGTATGTTGAGCTTCTGCTTAAGTATAAGGCGGATAGGATAGAGATAACTCACATAGCCCACTTTAAGACTTGGGGGGTGAGGGAGCTACTCTTCAGAGAGTTTGATACAATACATCCTAATGGTGTTGTGAAGCGTGAGAGTGGAGAGAAGGTTCTTCCTTTGCTGCTTCCAGCCCTTGAGAAACATTTAGAGGAGAATGGTTGGCTTAACATGGCTATGATACATATAGCCGATGAACCTACTGAAGATGGTCTTGAAAACTGGATAAAGGCCTCTGAGTTTGTCCACAAATACGCACCTAGGATTAAGAGGATAGATGCTATTGAAACCGTAGGCTTCAACGGGTTTTTAGAGGTTTGGGTTCCAACACTGCATCACTTCAACGATTGGATGGATGAGTACATTGAGGCAATGGATGAGCATGAGGTTTGGTTCTACACCTGTTGCAACCCTACAGGTAGATACCCAAATAGATTCCTCGACTTCTCCCTACTCAAGACCAGGGTACTCCACTGGTTGAACTACGCCTATGCCCTTAAAGGGTATTTACACTGGGGCTTCAACTGGTGGGGTAGAGATCCGTTTGGCGAGTTGAATCCAAACCTACCACCAGGGGATACACACATAGCCTACCCTGGGAGGAATGGTCCTCTATCTAGTTTGAGGCTTGAAGTCATGAGGGATGGGCTTGAAGACTACGAATATCTAAAGCTTCTAGAAGAGGAGATTTTAAAGGTTAAGGAGACATTGGGAGGAAGAGCTCTAAAAGAGCCTTTTGAGAGAAGGGCTTTAGAAATATGTATGCGCGTAGTACCCAGTATAACGGGATACGTTAGAGACCCTGACATTCTAATGGAGGTTAGACGTGGAATAGTGGAGAACATTTTAGAGGTTAAGAGTAGACCTTTAGCTTTAGTTTTAACAGAGCCTCCTGAGTGGAAGACCATTGTAAGCGGTCCAATTACGGTGATAGTTAAAGGCGTGTGTGAAAATGGGTCTTACGTTGAAGTCAACGGTAAACCTGTTGAAGTACGTGACGGATACTTCTCAACATACACATATCCTACGCGTAATGGGGAAATAGTGGTTAAAATCATGAAGGATGGTTTTGAGAAGACGGTTAAACGTAGGTTTAACATAGTTTCTTAGGATATTCATCTCATTTTTTATCGAATTTCACTGGATACCGTTAAATATTTAACTTCTAAATATCTTAGAGGGTTTTCATGGGCTTTTCCAGTAGAAGCGGATTATGGGTTAAAGGCAACCTGCATACACACTCAACGAACTCCGACGGTAGGCTTACGGCTGAGCAGGTGGCAGAGCTATACTATGCAAACGGTTACGGCCTCCTATCTATAACGGACCATGAGAAGCTAACTAAATTTTCAACAGATAAACTTGTAATAGTGCCTGGCTTTGAGACAAGCGTTAAAGGTACGCGTTTAAACTACGACTATCATGTAGTCCTTCTCAACGTTGAAGACGTAGATCATGTTCAGAAGCTTAGAAACTGTATAGAAGAACTCCTAGATTTTACGTTTGAAAGCGGTGGTTTAGCCTTCATAGCCCACCCATACTGGTCAAGTCTAACGCTGGAAGACCTCATAAGCCTGGAAAACTACTTAGGTGTTGAAGTCTACAATACTGGTTGCGATGTTGAATGTGCTAAGGGTTTTTCAATGGTTCACTGGGATGGAGTCTTAGTAACTGGTAAGCCTATATACGGTTTAGCCGTTGATGATGCGCATCGGTATTTAACGCCTCCCATAGATGCCCTCGGCGGTTGGATTTGTGTTAAAACGGATGTGCCTTCTATTGAAGGCATACTCTACGGTTTGGAGAAGGGCTTATTCTATTCTTCAATGGGACCTATGGTTGAAGAATTCTCCTACAAGCCTGGCGTAATTGAGGTGCGGTTTACACCTGTACGTAGAATCGACGTGGTATCTGAGAACGGTGTGGGCTTATCTATATCGCTGGACACCTATGAATACTTTAGAAAGTTTCTCTCTACGAGTGAGGGTAAGATGATGATGGAAGGATTTGAAGCTGAATTTAACGTTGAAAATGGTGTTGAAAACGCTTATTTAAATGCTGGTAGTTTCAAACTGACTCTGAGGAAGACTGAAGATGGTTTAACGACTTTAAAACTTGAAAAATACAGTTTAAAAAAGTACTTCAGAATAGAGTTGACCGATTCAAAGGGTAGAAAAGCCTGGTTGAATCCAATAATGGTTTAATAGCGATGCCCGTTTATTGATCATACTCCTTCCTACAATTTCTACTTCGACTTGTTCATACGATTCAAGGGAAAATCAATTGTGCTTTAAAGTTTTTAAAAGTTGGAAGTTGTCTGATTTTTCAGGAAATGCTTAAATTTCTGAGAGAATTAACATGGTTATCTCCTTGGAGGTTTAAACGTTGGAGAATATCATGGAAAAGATTAAGAGACATAGAGAGGTCATTTGGCTTACTTTAGACTTAGAATCGGGTCAAACCATTTCTAGAGTTGGTTTATGGGAGAGAGACGTATACGTTTATGGTTGCAAATTTAAGGTTGGATGTATAGGAGGCGTGTGGACTAAGGAAGAGTATAGGGGGAGGGGATATGCCACTAGGCTTCTCGAATCCGCGATTAAACAGGCTTGGGAAGATGGATGCGATATTCTCCTAGTATCTGGAGACCGTGGACTATACAGACGGCTTAACTGTGTCGCCGCAGCACCATATTACTTGTTTAAAGTATCTAGAGCAGACGTTGAAAATTTCCCTAGAGGAATAGTAGAGCCTAAAGAATATTGTGATGGAGACCTATTAGATTTGGTTAAGATTTACCAGATGGAGCCAGTTCGATACCATAGAACAATTGAACACTTTGAAAACGACATGGATAAGAGATATTGGTGGCCCCTCTGGCCAAGCTGGTTTTACGTGAAACCGAACACGTACATGCTCTGCTACGAATCTCAGAGTTTAACCTACGTAGTTGTTCAACCATCTACTCAAGAAGGTTTGAAGGGGAAAACTGTCGCTCTATGTGAGTACGCTGGATCTAGAAGTGCTATAATCGAAGCAATGCCGTGGATCTTCAAGAAGTATGGAATTGAAAAGCTTCTAGTATGGGTTTCACCCTTCGATTTAGAATTCAAATATCTACTTAAGAAGATGGGGCTTAAACCGGAAGTTGAAGACCTCCCCGGGCATACGATTAGAATGATAGATTTTCAAAGGCTCTGTGGAAGATTGCAACCTTACTTTGAAGTGCATCTAGGATTCAGAGACGTGGAGCTTTTAAATTTCAGACAGGAGAACGACGTTTTCACCGTAGAATTTAAAAATCAGCGTCTTCATTTTGACAGTAGAATGGTAGTACGTTTAGTCTTTGGATCTGTTGAAGAACCTCTTAAAATACCTAAGAATGGAGAGCTTGCTACAATACTGAAGAAGATCTTTCCAATTCCATTTCCATGGCCCGGCTTAGAAGCATTCTAGAAGTCAACTTCGTGGTTACTAGTCCTGTATTTTGATTCTACGGCTGTCTCCTCTTTTTTCAGTAATTTTAATATAGTAGTCTCTATTGAGATTACTATTTGGTAGGTCTTTTGAGTAGGCTTGTTAATGTATCTGTCAAAGTCCCTGAAGAAGTAAGGAGGTTGATGAAGAGAGTTAATGTGAATTGGAGTGAATACCTTAGGCAGGTCATTGAGGCGAAGATTAGAGAAGAAATCGCTAAGGAAGCTGCTGAAAAACTGGATGAGATTCGTAGAAGATCTGGTGAAGTATCTACGGAGGAAATTGTGAAATGGATAAGGGAGGACAGGGAGAAAAGCTTAGGATAGTTGTTGACGCCAGCGTAGTGGCTAAATGGATCATTCCAGGGGAACCTTGGGAAGAACAAGCTAGAGTTCTCAGAGATACGATAGTGTCCGGTAGTGTAGAAGCTTATATTCCGGTGCTCCTTCTATATGAAGTAGCATCAGTTATTCTGAGAGCGTGTTCTAGAGGTATTTTAAAACTTTCTGATTGTATGGAGGCACTAAAAGCACTCAAGTATATAGGCCTTAACATTCAAGCTACCGAGTGGGAGGATTTAGTAGAAATCTTAAACATAGCCACTGCAGCAAAGTTAACCGTATACGATTCAACGTATATACACCTTGCAAAGAAGATGAATGCGCAATTAATTACAGCCGACCGTCAATTGAAAGGGAGTTGTGGGAATATATCTAAAGTGGTTCTTCTTGAAGAATTGAACGGGCTGTCGATTTAATTTGAATTAGTCTTCTTAAACTAAAGTTGAATGAAACTGAAGTTTACAGTGTTTCTGTGCTTATACTTGAAGAAGTGTAAAGTTGTTCCATAGGGCTCTTTAAGCGAAGAAGGCATATGATAAATTTTTATGAGGATTAATGTTGATTATTAATGTGGAGTCTGTATGAGTAAAGGTATTGTGAGATTTAGCGCTTCGATTTCACACGACTTACTAACTGCTTTCGATAGATTCATTAGAGATTTAAATTACAGTCGGTCTAGGGCTGTTCAAGAAGCTATGCGTATGTTTATGGATGAACATACTTGGAAGCATAGGGAAGGCGTGCTCGTCTTTGGAACTTTGAATATCTTCTACGATCATGAAACTAGGGAGTTGGAGGAGTCTTTGACGGATATTCAGCATTCGTATAGAGAGCTTATAATCTCAACCTTACACATCCACGTTGATGAGAGAAACTGTATGTTGATAATATCGGTTAAAGGTGAATCTTCACGTATTAAAAAGCTGGTGGATGAAATTGCGGGTAGGAAAGGGGTTAAGCAGTTAAAAACCGTTACGTTCACGATCTAGAATAGGTGAAGGTCAAAAATTTAAACCTGGGAATGGTTAACTCTATTTAATCCTCCATTTCTTCGCTGAAGATCTGCTTGAGTACATCCTTACCTACTCGGAGTTTTTCCGAAAGATTTTTGACCCATCTAACATAGCTTCTAAAAATGTTTTGAAGTATTTCCGCCTTCTCTAAGTCTGTTAAATCTTCCTCTTCTGCCAGGAGAAGTGCAAACCACTTTCCAACATCTGATAGCTTGTAGGCTTTAACCCATACTGTTCGCCCCTCTGACTCAGTTTTCTCCATAGCCTCGGTTAAAACCCCAAGCTTAGTTAAAACCTTCAAATTTTCAATGATCGTTTTATTTGAATATTGGAGTTTTTTTACAAGGTCCTTCTGGTAGATTTTATTTGAAATCCCCTGTTTAAGGGAGAACCTTAAAATGTCAAGGGAAGCCTTTGAGCCGAAGATAGCACTTAATATTCTATCTTTCTCCTCAGCTGGAAGGAAAATTACATAAGAGTGTAGTGAATTCATCTAGCTCTATTTAGAATCTCTACGAGACCATCTTAATATCGCTTTCTACTTAAACGCCACAGGAGATGTAGAGTTTTCATAAGGATCATTTCAACCTTAAAGGATATTTCCCATATTTTCTAGCTTCATCAACCATTACGTAAATATTTTCTACTCTAACGTTGGCATGTAGTGAATTGCTTGATGCTAGAATGAATCCTCCACCTTGAGCTGCCGATTCTATGCATCTTCTAACGTCTCTTCTAACGTCTTCTTCGCCTCCAAAGGGTAGTACGTATTTGCAGTCAACGTTTCCGATTAAACATACTCTAGAACCGTACTTTTCCTTGACGTCCTTTAAATCCATTACACCAGGCTCTATCGGATGTAGAGCATGTATCCCCGTGTTGATAATATCATCTAATATTGGATAGAGATTTCCATCGGAGTGTTTCAACACAGGTATTCCATAACTCTTCCCAATATTTACAATATCCTTCAAATTGGGCAATTCGTATTCTCTGAACAATTTAGGATTTATTAGAGGGCCTCTACTGTCAGCATAGTCGTCTGTTACGAAAAGAGCGTCAATTCCGGCTTCAGCCATCAATTTGGCGAAGCCACGGCAGGCTTCTACAATCTTCTCCATGAGCTTCTTTGCAAAGTAAGGATTGCGGTATAGATCGATTGAGATCTTATCTATCCCCCCTCTTACTTGGAAAGCCATATGCCATCCGCTGTGGCATTGAGCTATTACGGCGATGTCTCTATCTTTAATTCTTCTCATGATTCTATCGACCATTTCAACGACATCTGGATGGAATGGGTCTGGCGGCTCATAGGATTCCAAGTCTCCTGGGGAGTTGATAATTCCTCCTACGAAATACGTTGTTTTAGCCTCCTTGCTCGTCTGCATAATTCTACCCCAATGGTCAACGTATCTTTTACTGTCTAAGTACTTAGGTCTGTAATCTCTCGTCGTAAGAGAATAGTCCGATAAAGCTGGTACAGCGTCGAAATCCAGTTTTTCACATGCTTCTACAAGTGCAAGCCTATAGTTCAGCGAGTTCTCCCAGCTATCGCTTCCACCAGCCATCGTTAAAACCGTACCGGAAACTTTGCGTCTTAAAACGGTGTCTACAATCGGAGGGTCTAAAGCAAGATCCGTTATAGGGACTAGATCCGGCTCCTCCAACTCTAAAGCTTTAAAGAAACGCTCCCTATGATTCATCTACATCAAAATGAAAATAGCTGTACCTAAGATATAAACAGTAGACAAGGGTTTTCTATGATATCGAATAAAGCTTATCTTCTTTCCTCTCATCCTCTTTACTATGCACATAATCACCTTCATGAACTACTGTGAAGTCGTCAAGTTTTTAAACTTACGATAAGCCAGCTGGATTTAAGAGTTTAAAGCATATAAACTTTCTGAGTATAATGCTTCGTTTGAGGTGGTATCTTGAACATGTTTAAAATCGGCATTGTAGTAGTACTGGTAGGCGTTGTAATAGCCGTTATTCCCTTCAGAGAAGAGGTTGTTCCTACTGAACAAGTCATTCAAGCATCTGACTGGACTGTTTCATGGTATAGTATTCCTACGACGCCTACGGATGAAGGCTTTGAAGGCTTTCTTTTAGGCTACTCTACAGCACCGTTTCTATTCAGTAAGAGTTGGCAGAGAAGTGGAATGGTTAAAGAGGAAGTGTTTGGAGGATTCTACGATCAAGTCGGCTTCATAGCTAAAGCTGACGTGTATATGCCTGTAGATGGGTTTGTAGTCTTTGAAATAGGTTCTGGCGGAGGATGCGGCTCCAGACTTTATGTAGATGGAGATTTGACAATAGACCTGTGGATGGTTGGGAGAGCAGCGAGTGAATCCGCTATTATAGAGCTTAAAGCTGGTGACCATAAACTTGAATTTTGGTGGTACGTATGGTCTGGTGAATCGCAGACATTATACGCGATATTTGAAACTGATCAAAAGATTATGGTGCTTGAGAAAAAGTCAGACCTTCTTGTAGGGTTGACCATCGCATGTGTCGGTATTGCTCTAACGATCGTATCTAAACTTAAGAGCGTAGAAAAACCTAGAAAAACTTAAGTAATTCTGTTTTTCAATGCAAAAAGTAAAACTATGGTTCCACTGCAGACTTAGTGTACGAAAATGAAGACTGAGAATGAATACTTCCATTTATCCTCTTCAACATATGTTGATGAATCTTCGCTATTTTACATCTAAAATTTTTATAGTTAAAGCACTATCATTGTTTGAAATCAAATGTTGTAAGTGGTGTTGTCAACGGGCGCTGGTGAAAAGATCTGGATTGAACGGAATTACGAGAATTGTAGTGGCTGTAGAAGGTGTGAAATCGTATGTTCATTGTATCATGAGGGGAGAATTTGGCCTGAAGCTTCAAGAGTGAGGATTTTCATGTTTATTCCAGGCGTTGAGATTCCGCATCTTTGTTTTCAATGCGAAGATTACCCGTGCGTTAACGTCTGCCCATCTAGAGCTTTATCTGTGAATAGTAGAACAGGAGCCGTAAACGTTGACGTTTCAAAGTGTTCTGCATGCGGTTTATGTATAAGTGTCTGTCCGGGGAATGTTCCACACATGCATCCGGAGAAGAACCACGTTGTCATATGCGATTTATGTGATGGAAATCCGAAATGTGTTGAAGCTTGTTAAGAAGGGAAGTGGAACGCGTTAAAAGCCGTATCTAGAACTGAAGGCGTTTCATACAAAGGCTTTGCGAAAACTCCGCAGATGTTGACTATTGAAGTAGCGAAGAAGCTTTTGGATGAAGAAGCAGTTAAGGAGGCTTTGAGTTGACGAGAGGATATGCTGGGAAATTTTTGGAGATAGATCTTTCAATTGGAAGTATTAGAGAAATCAGTTTCCCAGATAATGTTCTACGCGATTATATTGGCGGAAGAGGTCTAGCGGCAAAAATACTTTGGGATAGGCTAGGTGAAAAATGGGAAACTGTCGACCCGTTTGCTCCAGAAAATATTCTACTGGTGCTTACAGGGCCATTGACAGGCTTCATACCGGGGACGAAGGTTTGTATTTCAGGGAAGTCTCCACAAAGCAATGGGATGATAGGGTCTACTGTTGCCGGTGAGTTCGGTGTAGATTTGAAGTGTGCTGGATATGACGGTTTGATAGTAACTGGTAGATCTGAAAAACCAAGCTACATTTTCATATGTGATAGTCAAGTCGAAATTAAAGATGCTACATCTATATGGGGTAGGAGAGCTAGGGAAACTGTAAAGTTTCTAGTTAAAAGGTCGGTTGAGGAAATTAAAACGTTTAGGTCGAATTATGGAGAAGTGAAAGAGCCCTCGATCTTATATATTGGACCTGCAGGTGAAAACAAAACGAGGGTTGCAGCCGTAGTAGCTAAATATGTACATGGAGCTGGATATGGCGGATACGGCGGGGTGATGGGCTCTAAGAACTTAAAAGCAATTGTGGTAAAGGGGTTTGGCCCATTACCTGAAGTTTATGATAGGGATGAAGTGGTTCGCCTGTTTAACGAATTCTCAAGAAGGAATTTTGAGATAGAAGGTTTCAGACGCTGGGGAACGGGGGGAGGAGGTTACCGCTTTGGAGCTGAAACTAGTTCAGAGCCTATTAGAAACTGGCAGGAGGAGTGGCATAACATGGAAAGTTTCAAAGGGGAGGAATTCGATAACTACTGGGTTAAAAAGTATTGGGGGGGACTTCGGCTGTCCAGTTACATGTTTAAAACTTGCTACCATTAGAGCTGGGAAATTTAAAGGAGCAGTATGCGACAACCCTGATTATGAACTTGAAGCCTATCTAGGTGCGAATCTGGGGATATTCAAGCCGGAGGCTCTACGAAAACTTGGATTGGAAAGCGTTGAAGCAAAACTGAGGAAAACTGGTATAATAAAGTGATCTAGACGTGATGTTAAAATGGAATGAATGATGAAAAATGAAGGTGTTTGAATTTACGGATTATATCTTCTTTCTTCATCTATTGTGAAGATGCCGGTTAATCTGATGTCTCTTGAGGAAGCTCCAACTCTTACTTCGTAGTCGCCTTTTTCCAATAGCCATCCTCCACTGTTGAAGCTTGAGAGTTCTCTTAAATCGACTTCGACTTCTACTTTTTCCGATTCACCTGGGTTTAGAAGCCTCGTCTTATGGAACCCTTTCAACTCGTGAAATGGTTTATCTACGGTTCCTTTAGGTGCTCTTACGTAGACTTGTGCAACTTCTTTCCCGGGAAGTTTACCGCTGTTTACGATCGTAAAGGAGACTTTTACAGAGTTCTCCATCTTCACTATTTTAAGGTCTCTATATTCAAATCTCGTATATGAGAGTCCGAAGCCAAACTCGTACGCCGGCTCCACGTTGAAAGTGTCGTAGTATCTATAGCCAACGTATATTCCCTCGTCATAGACAACCTTCTGAGGGTTATTTTTCGGTTCTCCTGGGAAATTCCACGATGGAACGTCTAAGTAGTCTTTGGGAAAGGTTGTCGGAAGCTTCCCAGAAGGATTAACCTTTCCAATGAGCAGGTCTGTTGCTATTCTCCCGGTTTCCTGACCAGCCTGCCACACGACTAGGATTCCATCTACTAGATTCCTCCAGCTAGCGACCTCTATTGGCCCACCTATGTTCAGCAAGGCTACTACTTTCTTACCTTTTCCTCGGAATGCTTGAGATACCTCCTCTATTAGTCTACGTTCGTCGTCTGTGAGGTAGAAGTCTCCCTTTTCAGGCTTTCTATCGTAGCCTTCACCCGATATTCTACTGATCACAATTACTCCGACATCATTCTTCTCCGAAACTTCTCTCAATTTTTCTCCGCTTAAGAAATCCTCTGGAAGTTTAGGTGCAATGGGGGTTCCGAAAAATACTCTCCTGATTTTATACTCCTCCTTCTCCCTCATCTCTCTAACGTAATCTTCATATGTTTTCGCCAATTCCCCATCGATGTTGAAATGTCTCTCCCTTAAACCTTGAAGTATGGATATGACGTACCTTGGATGCGTGTCGCCGCTTCCAGTTCCACCTTTAACCGTTTCTATTTGCCCAACTCCGAATAC
>JAGTQM010000029.1 GCA_018396755.1 Candidatus Bathyarchaeota archaeon
AGAGGCCCTTACATATTTTCTTAAAGCCACAATTCAAACACTTTTTAGACTCTCTAATCCTCGGCGTTTTTTCGCTTTCAATAATCGACTTTATCTTCGAAATCGTCCACAATACGTGTCTTCTTAAATCTTCGGTTAACGGTATTTCGAATGACTTCTCATCGCGTACATACCTCACCACAACCTTTCTAACGAATTTGCCAAATGCTTCTTCAACTAGCATCGCGTAGGCAACTGTCTGATAGACGTGCCCAGGGTATGGCCTCTTCGGCGCTTTCATCCACTTATTCTCCACTACGACCAGCCCGTCATTTGTCTCGGCCACCCCGTCGACGACACCATAAAGACTGAGCTTTGTAGATGTTATGTAAAGTTTATTCCACTGCGTTTTGACCAGCTCTTTCCTCTCACCGCCCACCGTTTTCCTACGCTTAGTTTTCCTTTCTTCTGAGAAATGAAACTCCTTGCCTTCAAGCATACTCTCCGTAAACCTTTCACTATAACCTATAACACCCAAATAGTAGACGATTCTAGGACAAAAGTGGTATTGTTTAATCCAGGTCACGGGTATGAGTTGAAAGTTTTCATCCTCAGACAAGTTCTAAACCTCCACCGAGCCGATGCTTAAAACCATTATACGAGCAAATCCCCTTTAGCGTATGCTTCAAACGGTTTACCTAATACTTCTCTTAACGCTAAATCGGCTTTACATATTACGAATACTTGTATATTCCCATCAGCGTCGTCCAGTACTCTTCTGAGTATGGCCGTAAGCTCTTTCCTCTGCATACTCGTCAAGTAGCCCATAAAAGTACTCCTCTGGATCCTAGTTAAACCAAATCTTTTACATGCATCACTCACTTTAAGCCTAATATCATCATCACTTATATCGTAAACGACAAGCGTCTGCAAAGATGCCCACCTACCTTAATGTAAAAGGTGCGTAGTCTGAAGACCTTCCAGATATAAACTCGGCGACCCTCCTAGGTTGTAGGAAGATATGGCTTGATAACGGTAGAGACCTGTTGGAAAACGTTAAAACCTCAGAGAGCCTTTCGGAGAAAGCCTTAACCACTTGAAACCTCGCCTCTCTCTTAAGATATCTCCCTTCTACAATAGAAGAGAAGTCTTTAAAGCTTGAAGCCAGCCTCAGTACAGTTCTGTCTACGACAGGTTGTCTAAATTCCTCTAGAATATCCATCACAAGTGCAGGTCTTCTCGGAGAATCTACATGAAGAAAACCAGCGTAAGGATCAAGACCACTACTATCAACAGCCAGCCAGATTTCAGATGCAAGTAGACCGTAACAGAAATTAAGCATTATGTTGATTGGGTCTTCAGGATGTTCAAACCTCTTCCTCCTACCGGGAAAATCTACGCCCTCTGGAAGCATGAGTTTAAAACCCTGCCAGTATATTTCCGCAGCCGCAGCCTCAAGCCTCATAACTTCTTTCCTAACGGCCTCTGTGCTACTTCCAATCACATTGTTGATAGCATTGGCCAAATCGGAAACCCTTCTAGACATATCAATTAGCTCTTTGGACAATCTTAAGTCGCTTTTATTCTTACCAGCCTCACGCAACATCGCCTTTTGATTAACGGCTTTAGCCCAAGCGAACCTCTTGGCCAAGTAAACGCCGAGCGGTTCATTCTGAGCTTCATACTGCATTTTACGCAACTTAATAGCTCCACTACTTTTAGAACCTACCAATCTAGCGACGGGATATCCGAAGCCTGAGTAAACAACTAAGTCTACTTTATGTCTTGCAAGCAATCTGAATATAGCCGAAGACATAGTAGCACCGCGGGTCAGTAAAACTATTTGGCTTATATTCGACGGAGAAACCTCCAGTATCTTCTCCCCCCTCCTCTCAACAACTATCATACCCCTCCTTACACGTAAGAAAAGCCCTGGCTCATTTATGACTAGGCGCTTCAAAGATCCCACGCTCACAAACGGCATAATATGGACAATAACTTGGACACTTAGATGGCCTTCCAGGGTCTCTTCCAAGAGAGACTACTTCGAAGGCCTCATCCCTCAACTCTAAAAATTCACGCCTCAACTCATCGCCTATAACAAAATACCTAAGCTTAAAGCTCGGCACCATTTTAGATAGATTAACCTGGACATATATTACGAAACCGAAGTCTACAGGAACCCCTTCCTCGGCCTCCATGGCTAAAGCGTACCCAGTTGCAGCATACGGATGAAACTCCCTAACCTCACCAGTCTTTAAGTCAGCTATGGCATTAAACGGCGTATAAATGTCAACACTCAATTCCCTGCTCAACCCAACAAGGCTTCCGTCAACTTTACGCTCGACAACTGGTGGAACGGCGATGCTGATCAACGAGTCTACATTTGAATGTGGATACTTGGATACTGCTTGATCAACTCTAGCAGCCGCTTGAACGGCAAGAAACCTAAAGAATGCCAAAGCCTCAGTCCTCAACTGATTTTTAACATCTGCATCCAATTTTGCCAGTAGATTTTCAGCTTCAAATATCGACTTGTCAATAATCTCTCTAGATAATGGAAGTAAATCCTCGACCAGATCTGAGCCAGATAAGACTTCACTAGAAAATAACAGCCTTTTGACGGCTGAGAGAGATTCGCGATTAACCACATGTAAAACTATACCCCTAGCCATCTTAATGCTCGGTGGAGGTCTAATGTTAAGCACCCGCCTCAAATATATATCCCTCATCGTCTGACAATAACGTCCAGCCAACTCACTAACACTAAGCAAAACTGAACGTGAAGGGGGCTCAACAGGCGGAGAATCAAAACACCAACCCCTCAATTCTTCATTAACACCTCTAGCCTCAAGCTCTCTACGCAAAAGCTTAAAACGCCTATCCAAATCAAGCCTATCTAAAAAGAACAAGTTACATCATCTTCCCAACAGAGTATTTACCAAAATGCCTTTATTCGTAATCCTTATTTTTCCTTTTCTATTAGTTTTCTTGACCAAATCCATATCTCTAAGATCTTTAATACAGGCGTATAATGTTGAACGGGAGAATTTTAGCATCCTCATTAATTCTCCTACTAGGCATTCGCCTTTAAATTGCTGCAACATGTCTAACACTCTTAGGTGTTTATTCTTTAGCTTCATTAGCTGGACTACATCAACTGAAGGTAGATAAACCCTAAATTTTCTATTTTCACTCTCAACCTCCACCTCAACATTCTTAGTGAATAGTGAAGCAAGATATGTCGCCAACACTAAGATACGCATACCACCACTAAGATTCACTATTATGCGATCTTTGCATCTTTCTAGAATAGTTTTAATACGTATAACAGTACCAAGAAAATTGCTTATGTCAATTCTCTCTTCAATTAATTCAACGCTCGGTATATTCCTAGTAAATGCTTTAAGGTCATTTATTGCCTTCTCAGTTCTTTCATCTTTGTCTGCTGGAATTAATAGGATGACTTTATCTTTTGATTCAAGTCCATGCCTAATTATAGATCCTATTACTGGATATTCTGTCCACCCAAACGTTACTATAATGCTTTTTGACATAGCTCTCAACCAATCTAACTTATTATAGACAGTCTTATAAATTTTAGAAAATAGAGACTAAGTTCAAAATTTCTAGGATTTTCCATAGATAATGGAAAAATTTATAAACGATTCTAAATCAATTATTTTATTAGTGGTTTAAGTGCCTGAATTACCTGAAGAGTTAATAGAAACCGCTGACAAATTAGCCAATTATTTGCATATCGTACTAGCTATCGAATATGATATAGATTTGATTGATAGAGTGGCAAAAGCAAGAAGACTTGATGATTTTCTTGAAGCGATATATAATGCATTAAGAAGAAAATTTACCATAGAAAGAAAAATCGGAGATCTGCTCTCAAAAGTTGAGGATGAACAAAAAGAGTATCTAAATAGAGCCCTAGGTTATATTAGGAGCTTTAACCCCTCAGATGTAGAAATATTGAGGAATAAGTTGGCAAGCAGACCGCTTTCCATAAAAGAGACTGCCTCTTACATAGGCTCAAAATCTATTGCTAGCACAGTACTTTTTGATAACTTGAGGAAACTTACGGAGAGGTGAAATAACCATGTATGTTAGATTGAGTGGGAGAATACGGATAAATGCGGCGAGTTTAAATGCCCAAGGGACAGTCGGAAACCTTCTAGAAATAACAAAGCTAAGAATATTAGTTAAAAGAGATGAATCATACGAACCCGTAGAAGTTTCGGCGGTTTCAGGCAATACTATGAAACACTGGCATTTTGTCCATTTTATAGATCAATACTTACAGAATGGTGGGAATGACTTATGCGATGACTGTAAACGAGGAGTGGCATTTAGAACGAGGTTTAAAAAAGGTAACGATGAAGCCAATTATATTAAGGAGTGCGCAGCGGAAGATGTACATGGATTTTTAATGCCTGATACCCAGGTAAGACGTGAAAGCTTAGTAAAATTCTCGTTTCTTCTTCCAGTAGAAGAATTATTTGAGCATCCCATTGACACCATAACTCATAATCGAGTGATTATTGATGAAGGGGGGAAGATCGAAGGACAAGCAGGGATGATGATATTTAAGCGTCAATATGCATCCGATATTTACGGATTTTCATTCCTAGCAGATCTTGCTGATATAGGATTAAGACTTTATAGTGCGGATAAGAGACCCATCTACGATAGTGATGAAAGAAAGAGAAGAGCAAAATCCGCAATTTTAGCATTCATTCCTATGTTAAGTGGCTTATTAGGAGCGAATATTTCTAGGTCCCTTCCTGCCCTCCAAGTCGAAGAACTATTGGTGGCATATTCAAGAGACCCATTACCACTCACAACGCATGGTTTCTTCAAAAATTATGTGGAGGAGACCATGCATACAATTGGAGGATATTGTAAATTAATAAAATCTAAGGCAAAGATATTGATTTATGGTGCAAAAATCTCCGAAGAACTAATAAAGGAATGCAAGGAAGAAATAGATATTGAATCTTACTTGACATGGCAGGAGATCTTCAAAGAGATTGTAGAAGAAGTAGATAAAGTTGAATGGTGAATAAAGTCGATGCTGACAACGATCGAAGTTGCCGTCAGAGAATCCGTTTTCTCAGTACAGAGGCCTTTATCCTATCAGGTCGGAGACTCTCTAATCTTGCCGCAACCATCAACTCTTGTAAACACTTTAGTTTTTTGTTTATCGAGAGCGCAATCGATTACAGCACAAGATTTTGGCGACAAATACTTAAGGAATTTAATAGAATCTGCCGGAAAAGGATTGGTCAGGGTAACTATAAAGCCTTTAACTCCACTAATATCTACGCCCATACTATTAAGTCGATTAAGAACTCTTGAGTGGACAGTTGATAAAATCGAAGATAAAATATCTGGCAATGAAAAGCTTACTAATGCTATGATAAGAGAGTATGTTTTTGGAGCATACTCAATTTATTTCTTATTCACAGACGACGAAATTGCTGAAAAAAGCACAAAATCCCTGTCCCTAATAAATAGAGTGGGCGATACGGAGTCGCTTATATCAATAACCAGAGTTGAAAGGACAACGCTCATAGGAAGGGAGAAGAGTGGTTTAATAGATACGTACACTCCTAGTAGTTGGCTGGAGAGAGCTTCTGGGAATTTTGTAATATCAAAATTCTGCAAAGAAAATTATGCTAAATATAGACTTGAAAAAGTAGGGGGCAAACCAGCCGATGTAGCAAGGAAAAGACTGGAACTTTTTCTCAAGTTCTCTGAAGATTTTTATCTACCACTTACAGTTGAGAAAACGACTAAAAATTATTTAATATACAAACCAGTAGCATTTCTAGCCAAAACTAAAGATGACTTTACTATTGCTCATTTTAAGACAACAAAAGATGATGCTAAAATAGTTGTAAAGGAAGAGTGGTTGACTTGAGCATAAGTGATTTGATAAAACTTTGTATTTCATCTTGGGACCATTATAAGAAATACTCTAAGGAAAACGGGGTGGCACGAAAATTTATTGAATGGTTAAATGATGATAGGTTTGGAATTGATCAACTCAAGAAGTATGCTGAAAATATTACTCCGTACTATTTTCAAGAAAAGACAATGGAGAAAATACTCGAATATTCTCTTGAAGGGAAAATTCTATTGATAAAGGCACCAACAGCTTCTGGAAAGACAGAAATCCCTTTCATCCCTTTTCTTAACCAGCTATGTACAAAAGAATTTAGGATTGCGCCAAGATTAATATACTCATTACCACTTAGATCCCTTTCAAATGTTATGTGGGAAAGGGCTTCAGTATATTTGCTTGGAACACTTATAAGAGTTTTTGACGATCTAGGTGAAATAGAGATTTTCCTTAAGGAAAAAGGATGGTTTGAGAAGAACATACTGAAGTTGCCAATTGGACTAGAAACTGGATCACTTATAAAAGAGGGCGATTTTCTCTATGGTGGCTTTATAACAGTTGGCACTATAGATGCAATCATTTATTCTTACGTTACTCAGAGAATTCCAGGCGGCTTGAGGAATCCAAGGCTAAGTTTACCATCTGGTTTATTATCTACATCCTTGTTCGTTTTAGACGAGGTTCAAATGCTGCAAGATGAGTATTATCATTCACCACGAATTTTAAATATAATCCTAAATCAATTAGCTAGTATTCACATGCCAATAATCATTATGACGGCTACTATGCCGAATGAATTAAAAAATAGAATGCTTTTAGGTATTGACTATGAAGAAATTATTGAATTGCAATCCAGAAGAGGAATGGTTTTAATTGACATTAACTTCCTTAAACGAAAAGAGAGAATGCTAAGAATCCTTGTTCAGAAAGAGTTATTAAAGAAAATTGAGAATAATATCGAGCTTGGAAAACACTCGCTTATAGTTGTGAATAAAGTATCTACTGCAATAAAAATTTACAAGGAAATTTCTCAAATCTTTGGCGATAAGATTGTACTTATTCATGGAAAGTTAAATGTTAAGGATAGAGAGACTGCTGAAGAGAAACTTGAAAAGGAAAAAGGGCTTGTTGTCGTAGCGACACAAGTTGTAGAGTCTGGTTATGATTTTGATGCCGGTCTCATAATAACGGAAGTCGCTCCTCCTGATAGTCTAATCCAAAGAATTGGGAGAATTGCTAGAAAAACTGGTGAATTAGGAGAGGCATTTATAGTAGATGTTGAAGATACTGAACCGTATCATCAAAAAATAATAGATGCAACTAAAAACCTCCTATTAGAAGATGAAGGTCTTATAGGGGAGGCCCTTCAAAACATGGAAAAGTCACAGATGCTTCTTGATGAGATATATAAAAAAGAGTATGTGGATGAATTCATTAAAAGTGAAAATTTGAAGTATGTGCATTCGCTACATTATTTACATAAACTTAGATTGTTTAGCTTGCCACCAGAAGGTATACAATTTACTTTTAGACCAGAAATGTACGTTACTCTCATAACTACAAATAATGATCAATTAAGTAAAATTAGACAAATGCAAAACAATGTTCTCACGAGAAACGAGTTTGAAAAATTTAGAGAAACTTTAGAGATGAATAGTTTAAATGTTTCAGTAAATTTTGCGAGGTCTCTTGCGGAGAAAGGTCTCTTATATGGCAAATTGGACACATCTCCTGTTTATGGTGAAGGCTTAGTAAGAGTGACGATCGCTCATGAGGATAAGAAAAAACAATATATTCATCCATTAGAAATATGGCTGCTAGAACCCCAAGCTTACGAAGATTCTTTAGGAATTAAAGAGGTGTAACTAGATGAAACCTTTATCATGGAAAGAGGTCTCAAATGAAGAGAGTTATGAAGATCACGTGAATAGCGTTTTAGAATTATGGAGAGGAAAATTCAAAAATACTCATCTGCCTTCGCTTTCTAGAATACTTACTCTCGATGGAGAATATGTGAACAATCTTGTAGAAGTTAGTATAATTCTTCATGATACGGGTAAACTTTTTCTTGGTTATCAGGAAGCCCTGAGAGGAAAGAAAGAGGCCATTAGCCGTGGCGAATATAGGCATGAGATTGTAAGCGCAGCACTAACATTTTTCATCGTGAGCGCTGATGAGCTCTATTTGACTAGCGGGGCAATATTGTTACATCATGAGCCAATTTTAATGGGACAAGTAGGCCGATATGCAGAACGATATCTAACTATAACCGATATTGAAAGAAGACTAAGAAAAACCTGCGGAGATACTATCGAATTTGATTCGGAAGGGATTGACTGGACTTGCAAAAAATTACAAAATTATCCATTTAATAAATATATACCAGAGGAAATAAAAGTAGATGATGCTCTAGAGAAAATAAAAGAACTAATGCTGATATTATGTGTTAAGTGCTCACCTCAACGGAGGGCTAGTTTACGCCTTAAAGTGTCTTCACTAGGAACATTACTGTCTATACTAGATTCCGTTGCTGCTAATAAAAATAGAAAATTATTAGATGGTGGTGGAACATTTATAACCAAACGGGCTGAAAAAGCGGAGGTTAGCCTTGCATGGTTATAAACCTTTACACTCCGGGACATGGAGACCCCCTCGACACATTAATCGTTAATGGAATAGTTCTATCCTTAATGGAGGAATATCCAGACATAAAAATAGAGGTCCTAAAGCAAGCTTCACGTTTTATTGTCAAAATCTTAAATAAAGATGATATAAATGAGAGAAATGTTATTGATAATGCCATAATGTCCATAATTGAAGATTGTGAGCTGGAAACCGAGGGAAAAATTGGGCTGTCTTTTAGCTCTCAACCTGCTGTAAGACCAGAGAATATAGTGAAAGCTATAAATGGAGCGCTTTCACATATCAACTCCTCTAAATCCTCATTCATTGAAGATTTTTCTGACGAGTTACATGCGATGAAGAAGCAAGAGGGAAGGGGGAAAGAAAAAAGGAATTTATTTAAAGTACATGTTCAGATCGCTCCATTTACGGGTAGCTATTTAAGACTCCCCTACATGACAGTAGGTAATACTGGTACAGCAAGTAAAGCAGGTTTCAAAGCTGAGGAGGCAGATTACATCGTATGCCCCTTCTGCTTTATTTTTTCTTGGGCTGGTTTAATTAAGAGCACTTCGATCATTGTATTTTCAACTAAGAATAAAAAAAGCACCCTCTTCATCCTTCCATCCCCTGTCAAAGCTACCCAAGACGATGTTGCTTTACTAAGCCTCATTTTTGGAGAAAAAGTGGAGGTTGTAAGAGCGGGTGATCGTGAGATACCAGCGTTAGGAGGAGTACTCTATTCTATGGCTAGTGGAGAAACCATTGGAGCATTATCCGCGCAAAGTCTTCTAGATGCCATTTACTGGGTTTCTGCTAAAGAGGGTAATTTTATAAGTGTTAGAAGCTTTGGTTCAATGCCTCTTTTAAACGTTTATAAGTTTGTTGCTGAAGCAAAAAGAAAAAGCCCATTTTTAGTTAGATTGATAGACACTATTGCAGATAGAGAGCCCGAGTTATTGACATTATTAACTGAAAGTCTAGTAATTCCAGGATACAATATATATGATATAGTCAGGTCATTATGGGCTTTCTTAGAAAGAATAGAAAAGACCGATAAAGTACCCCTAGACATAGGAATAGTTGATACATTAATCAAACTTATCAAGTGAAGACATCTATGTCCTCCATTTCCTCCTTTACTCTTAGACTTGTTGTTGAGGAGCCTGTTGCTTTTCAGAGTTTTTCCGGTTTTGCTTCTTGCGGTGTTTTCTATGGTCTTATCAAGTCTGTTGATGCTCATTTGGCTGAGGAGCTACATTCTTCTAAGAAGCTTGCTCCTTGGGTTGCTACGCCAATTTTTAGGGAGGCCCCTCCACCTTGTCGGGTGGTTTATAGGGCTTTGTCAGCCCCCTCGATCGTGAATGTAACTTTTACTATTATGGATCAGAAGGTTTCAGAGGTTTTTAAAGAGGCTATTTTAAAGCCTTCAAACGGTAACCGTGAGGTGGAGCTTGTTAAGGTTAAGGCGAAAATAGTGAGCGTAGCAGTGAATACAAAAAGGTTTTCTGAAATCGCCGATTCAAAGCCTCTTCCGAAGAAGTTCGCCATGAGGTTTCTAACGCCAACTGCTTTTAGGCGTTCGGTTTACGATTGTTGCCCGGCATGTCCACATTACGTCGAGTACATGATTATGGCTAGAGAAGGTAGAAGAGTGGAAAAGCCCTGCAAGTATGCTGTTAAATGTGGAGGCGTAAGCGTTCCATTGCCAATACCGTCGTTGATGTTTAGAAACCTTGCGAGAATATGGTCTGCGTTCTCGAGCACACGCCTAGACGTTTGGAGTAGTGCCCAATGGGCTGGAAATGCTATACTGCTCGCAGGATTCCCAAAACCTGGAATAAGAACTGTACGCGTCTACGAGCACCCAACTACAAATAAGTGGATAACTGGTTTCATGGGAACCGTGAGATTCGCGGTGAAAGAAGACATGTATGAGGAAAAGTATGCTAAAATCGCTGCCGCATTGCTGAAAATGGCTGAATTAACAAACTTAGGTGTAAGAAGAACAGCCGGACTAGGTATGGTAAAATACGTCCCATTGCAAAAAGAAGATAAGACGGATTAAAAGAACACAATGCAGCAACGAAAACTTCGGTGGAAACACATACCTTGTTGCAAACCTCAGAAATACCGAATCAACTCATCAAGACTTAAATAGTGAACTCATCGTAAAACCCCTTAGGTATATTATGATGCATGCTATTCGTATGAATGCTTGGAATGTTGATGCTAGCTATGTGAAGAACCTTTCAACGGCGCTCCTCATGCTTTTATACGCTTCCCTATCAGACTTGTATGGTCTTCCACGCTTAGGCTTACGCCTATTCCTCGGGTTGACATCTATGTTCGCTTTCATCCCCCTACGCTTGAGATAGGCCCTTACCTCCTTAACGTCATATGCCGAGTCGCCTGTAACCTCTCTAGGTCTACTCCTAGACCTATCAGTCCCAGCCTTAGGAGGAGGCAGAGGCCTAACAAGCTCCCGCTCACAATCACCAACCTCACGAAACTCCATGAAGAAGATATGAAAGAAGAAGACTTAAATAATTTTGCAATGAGTTCAGAGAATAAACCACCCATCCGCTCAATGCTTCCTTCAACCTCTTTCAGCTCACAAATACTTTACCGTACCACCTTCGGCTTTCTCCACCTATAATCTCCACACTCCTAAGTACCTTCGCATCTATAAGTCACGTGACTTCCACAGGCTAAGGATACTCCACTATGAAAAATGCGTTTTTAATTGCCTGGGGGGTCTATTGTTTTTCCATACAAGAGCCATACAAAACATCATACAACTACTCACAATCAGGCTAAAAACACAGGTATAGGCTTACATCAGCGTAATGGTTGGCGACCGCTTCTGGAACACCTATGAGGGTTAAAACAGGGGAAAGAGGGGAAAATAAGCTGTCTGAAGAAGCCATGAAAGTGTTACGAAAATAGGGAGTTGAAATAACCTAGCGTATTGATGAGATGTCCAACGGAGCTTAAAGTCTTCTCAGTGGCTTAGAGAAAAGGGACGGGAGAATGGTAGAATTGCTCACGGAGATGAAGAAAATGCTCCAGCTATAAGCCTAAAAGCAGAGCTAATACACTGAGTAGAGCTAAATGAGCTACAGAAGGTTGCCAGCATCAGTTCACTAAGATACCGCTTCCATGCATTCATTTGCTCTATGCTCTAAACGGCACAATAGCCTCTTGGATTTCGGCGGTGCTCCATGCCCTGAGAGCAGATCCCAAACCGCCGAAGCAACCTGAAAAATTTAAATATAAAAACAGCCCTATCTTCTTAAACAGAGGAAGAAAAACCCTCGGAATCTCATAAAGAGAATTGAAAGAGCTGAATATACTTTCTGTCGAAGCGAAGACGATCTGGATGAATCTCATAAAGAGAATTGAAAGCCCTAGGGTAATCCATAAGAGGACGCATGATTTTTACAGGAATCTCATAAAGAGAATTGAAAGATGCAGTTATTTTTTCACGCTCAGGAAAAAATCTGTACGTAGAATCTCATAAAGAGAATTGAAAGTTTTTAGAAAGCTATACCTTCCATTTCCTACCTTTATGATGAATCTCATAAAGAGAATTGAAAGAGCTGAATATACTTTCTGTCGAAGCGAAGACGATCTGGATGAATCTCATAAAGAGAATTGAAAGCCCTAGGGTAATCCATAAGAGGACGCATGATTTTTACAGGAATCTCATAAAGAGAATTGAAAGATGCAGTTATTTTTTCACGCTCAGGAAAAAATCTGTACGTAGAATCTCATAAAGAGAATTGAAAGTTTTTAGAAAGCTATACCTTCCATTTCCTACCTTTATGATGAATCTCATAAAGAGAATTGAAAGGACGCTGGGTCGGGGCTATTCACGACATCAAGAATGACATGAATCTCATAAAGAGAATTGAAAGTCTCCTAGCTGGATCAGGATCCGGATCGTAACTCATTTTTGAATCTCATAAAGAGAATTGAAAGTCACTTACCACGCCTCCTTTTCTTTATGACTATTAGGAATCTCATAAAGAGAATTGAAAGCAATGGCGAGCTCCCTAGCGAGCTCGACGTGAAGAATATCTGAATCTCATAAAGAGAATTGAAAGCCAGCCGGAACATAAGCCCCATAACGTCATCGGTACGCTCGTCGAAAACTTCATGAATCTCATAAAGAGAATTGAAAGCCAGCCGGAACACTGACCGAGCTAACCGTCCCAATCCCGGAATCTCATAAAGAGAATTGAAAGATTCTGGGTATTTCTGCATAACTTGCTCCAGCGCGAAGAATCTCATAAAGAGAATTGAAAGAAGTCATACGTTCTGACGTTTTCCGTTACCCCGGCAGCTGGAATCTCATAAAGAGAATTGAAAGGTAAGGCAATCGGCCCAACGGCGATACGACCAGCACTCGGAATCTCATAAAGAGAATTGAAAGTCGTTGGAAACCTGAAGAGAGCTATAACGTAGTAGTTTCCACTGGCTGGGTCGGAATCTCATAAAGAGAATTGAAAGTCGTTGGAAACCCGTACCTAACTCAGCCACACCTCTACCAAGAATCTCATAAAGAGAATTGAAAGTCTCCAGTAGTGGCACTATGCTTGTGATCCTTGAGGACTACGGGAATCTCATAAAGAGAATTGAAAGCAGAGCACACAAGAGCACAAACTTTGCGGTGAATCTGCATAGAATCTCATAAAGAGAATTGAAAGACACCATCACCAACACCAATTCCTCGTCGTGAAGCAGGAATCTCATAAAGAGAATTGAAAGTGATAGGCTTCATGACCTTAATGGTTCTGATACTCATTCAGAATCTCATAAAGAGAATTGAAAGATCTAATCCAAAAAGCTGAATACTGTAGGAAACACCTGAAGAATCTCATAAAGAGAATTGAAAGTTTCCGTTAAATGGTCGCCGAAGACAGCTTTTCTACCTCGGGAATCTCATAAAGAGAATTGAAAGAAATAAGCCCCTAACGGTTTAGCTACGGCACTACCCCAGAATCTCATAAAGAGAATTGAAAGTGCTTAAAGCTGCACGTAAGGCTTTTGCTGCATCCTCTCCGAATCTCATAAAGAGAATTGAAAGTATAGCCATCGCTCTCATAATACTTCTCCAAAATTTTCTTCGAATCTCATAAAGAGAATTGAAAGTACAACCGCTCACTATTGATCGCCGGCTCCTCCCTCATGGCCCTCGTCACCAGAATCTCATAAAGAGAATTGAAAGTACAACCGCTCACGATCATCATACCTGAGGAGCGGGAGGAGAATCTCA
>JAGTQM010000002.1:0-15535 GCA_018396755.1 Candidatus Bathyarchaeota archaeon
ATTCTCTTAGAGACCTTACATCGCTTAAGAGAGAATCTATGTTCGTCTCAGCTGTTAATAGTCTAGACGTTAAGCCTGTAACACTTGTTTTAACTGTGTCTACGTCTGTCTTCAAATCTTTAACAGTTTTTTCAAGCCCTGTAAGCGTCTCATTAATCGATTCTAATTCTGATAGTAGTTTTGATATTGCTGGTGGAGTATCTACGACTACTACTGTCAGGCTTTTGCTGACGGTTGTGTTATCTTCACCTGTCGCAGTAACCGTCAGCCTGTATGTTCCTTTTACCGCTTCAAGAGACGCTGTTACTACGGCTATTGAGCTGAAGCTCGGCGTGCCAGTTGCATTTATGAACGATACAGACAGGTTTTCAACTGTCGTAGCGGTTAAAACCACTTCGTAGACGTATGCTCCTACAGCAGTAACTTGAATGTTTGCGGAGTCGCTTAGACCTATTGGCACTACTAATGTTTCAGGTGTCACGGTTATTGTGAATGTTGGAGCTGCTGAAACGGTAAACGACGCGGTTTTAGAAACGCCTCCATATGTAGCCTTGACTGTGTATGTTCCAGTTGCTAGAGTTTCAGCTATTTTGAAGCTTGTGGTAAAGCTTCCGTCAGAGGCTGTCTTCACTACGTCTGCAAACCTCAGTGTTCCAACAGGGTCTCTAACTTCAATGTTTACGTAGACGTTTGCTTTCGCTACGTTGTCTTCTTTAACGGTGCCGCTTATGGTCACGATTTGACCTAAGAGATATGAAGGCTTGTCGGTTGTAACGGTTATCGTTATGACGGCTGCGTAGGCTGGCGCTGCTAAGAGTATTAGAAGCGCTAGAAGCGACATCAGAGTTTTAAGAGAGATGCTGGACTTCATTGTCTACTCCTCCCTTTAGACTACTGTTATCGTCAGCGTTTTAGGCTCTGCTATAGCTTCACCTGTGACTGCGTCTATAACCATTATTTTTGCTGTCCAGGTTCCTTTAACAGCTCCAGCCAGATACATGGCTGTGGGCGTTATAGACTGGCCTGCTGCAAGTGTTACTCTAAGCTCGTATATCGGGTACTGTGGTACGCCAGCTGGGTCTATGAACGTTATCCTTATGATCACGTCTTTGCTTACAGTAGCGTTGTTCGTTACCGTACCACTTATCCTAGCTTCTTCACCACTCTTGTAGCTTGGTTTATCGGTCTTAGCGGCCGTTATCGTAGTAGGCATGACAGGCGCTGGCGGCGCATAGATGACGGTTATTCTTCTGCTAGCTTTAGCCTCGTATCCTTCAGAGTCTATAGCGTAGACGGTCACCGTGTACGTCTTGTTCACTTCAAGCGTCAATGAGAAGTTGAAGAATGCTTTAGAATCTTCTATGCTTACTATTGGAACTGAAACGTTGGCACCCTTATCTAAGCTGTACTTGAATAGAGATATAACGGTTCCTGCTGCAGCTGCAGGTGAGGGTTTAGCCCACCCGGCAATATAAACAGTCGTAACGTTCTCAGTCGTACTGATAGTCGTGTCTTTAGCGGGCTGTGTAATGTTAACTATGGGCTCTAAGGTTGTGACCAGTATTGTGGCAGATGCTGAAGCAAGCCCATACTGGGTTGTCGAAGCTGTTATAACATACTCACCTAAGACGGCTGGAGCAGCCCATTCAACCGTAACGTTAGTATCCGTAGGCCCTATGTCTACAATTTCTTCTTCAAGCACACCGCCAGTAGCAGATAATGTCACCCTTATCGCAGCTTCAAACGCATTAGTCGTAGCCTCATTGCCATATCTATCTGCCAAGTAGACCTTGAGAGTAGCCGTAGCCTCAGGAGCAACAGCCTCAGGAGCATCTATACCGAGACTATAAATCGCACCCGCTATAGTCTCTATTTCATCAGATTCTACTTCAAAAGTAGCCGTTGGATCAGTCGTAATGGGTTTAGATACGATTGCTTTAACCCTCGTCTTTTTACCTACCTCTGTATCTACGTAGAGCCTGGTAGTTGCCTTGCCATCTTCATCAGTCGTCGTAGAAACAACTGAAAGTCTACCCGCATAGTCTTCAGCAGTAATCTCAAACTTAACTGGAACACCCTCCTGATGCACATTTAGCTCCATAGTTATCGTTGCGTATCTTCCAGCTTCAACCTCCACTTCAAGAGTGGTTAAGTTATCATAGGGGCTTGTAACAGTAATTGTGACCCCTGTCGCAAACGTAGACGTTCTAAGCGACTTAGAAGTACCACTATAAGTTCCAGCATATATGCTTGTTGAGGGGACTACTACTTTAGCAGATATCATAGCATACGTACCGTATAGTGGGTCTGGCTTGTACTTTACAGGTAGTGACTTATTAGCATCCTTGGGTATTGTCGTAGTAGTGTTTGCAAGTGTACCTTTAGTAGCTGATAACGTCACATTAGCCGCTACATCCATAGTGACTGGGTTATCGTATTTATCTGCAACAGACACAGTTATATTGAACGATTCTTTCGTGAGGTAGGATACCGTGTAGCCTTCTTCGTCAAACTCGGTCTTAACAACAACCTTCGTAGGAGCCTCAGGCTTAACCGTTAGAGTCGCTGCAACAAGTGTCAACTGCGCACCAATATTAACTGGTGCATCTATGACGGCGTCTGCGTAAAACGTCCAGTTGCCAGCCTTGGTAGGCGCGTATGTTGCTGAAGCTACACCACTCGCATCTGTCGCAACTTCAGCTACCTTAACCTTATCACCATCTGGGTTTTTAGCCCAGATTACTAAGGGTAATCCCTTATCCGCTACGTAGCCTCCATCTAGGGAAACCGTTATTTTTACGGATTCGCCAGCTTTTATCGAAGTCTTATCGAGTCCTACGGTAACTTCTTTAGCCATACCCTCATATATGTATAGCTTCTTAGTCACAGTAGTGCCGTCTGTAAACTTGATAGTAACGGTCAGCTCGTACTTGTCTACAACGCCCTCCGTAGCCTCGGCATTCTCGGGATCTATTTTAATCGTCAATTTGCCGGAGGCCCCGTCTGGAAGGATGAAGTCAAAGCCATCCGGTAGACCGCTCAATATGGTCCATGGACCAGCACCTACTACAGTGAAACTAGTACCCGGTATGAAGCCTGAAATAGCGCTTACGTTTATATAGTCAGCAGCCCCAGCTGGTACATACACTCTGATTTCTTTGATGTCTGGGTTGCCCAGCGGATTCTCAACTGTGATCGTTCTAACAGGAACAAGTGTGTAGTTTCCAATAACCATGTATGGGTAGTCTATGGATACTGTAGGCTCTTTAACAGCCGCCAATACTGGTGTCGCAGGTATGGCGATTAATAGTGGCGTTAGGGCTAATAGGGCTATGAGGGCTAGACTTAACTTCTTGGTAGACATGATGGATCCACCGAAACTTTCGACGGAGAAAAATACTCTCAAACTGCTTATAAGGTTAATCTATAATCTTGTAGACGAAATTTTATACTCAGGGTCGAGCATTTTAAAGGAAAACATCAAAATATACAGATGTAAACAATTGTTAACATAATTCTACCCAATGGTTTTCAAAACAACCCATGAAAACCTCTTAATCCAAGTAGGATTCGGCAAGTGAACTACCCACAGCTTTAACTGTTTTTTAACCTTCAAGGTCACAGATCTAAATGGGGTCTTCTTGCAAGGGATAGATAAGGCACAATTACGATGTCAGGGGGTTCTTACAAGCATTTGCTACAGAGAGTGATAGATGAAATGTGGAAAAATGTGACGTGGAAGGGGGAGCAGATTAAAGGGAAAAGGAGGCTAATACCGATTATTCCTAAGGAGAACGATTTCAAACATCACTATTTGAGAAGCTTTCTGATGGAAACTGGAGCTATTCTAAGCACTATGTGGATTCGGCCATAAAATAGGCATATTCGATTCTGAAGTCGTGGAGAAGGAACCATCTTAAAGGAGAGCGGGGTAGGACGAAACCCGTTGTTGAGAAAAAGTTCGTGAGGATAAAGGAGACATTATACTCATACAAAAATGGCAAGATAAGGGTAAGCATTAAGCTAATGATTCCCAAGAGCTATATATATCCATCAAGAACTACATAGCTCAGAACCTATAAAAACGAGGTCGTAAGAGGGTTCGGAGAATGTTTAGGACAGCCTTTATGAAAGCAGACCTCCATGCATAAAAACTTCTACGAAAACCTAGTGGCAAAAGAAGGGGTTGAAGACGCGTTAAAGGAAGTGGATGAGCTTATTACGATAATCGCTGAGACGAATCTTAAATAAATCCGACGGAACCCTATCTAAAGCTTTTCAGCTACATCTCGTACCTTAAACGACGATAAAGACTTATATTCCCCAGTGGATCTTATGAATTTAGACATGCGGTTGAAAGTCGTAAAAGGCGGTAGGATAGGCAAGATGAAAAGCTTAAAGGTGTACAAGTTTGGCTCTAAGAGTGAGGCTAAGGATAAGAGGGAGTGAAACCTCTATAACCACTTCAGCCTTAGTGAATAGTGGGTTTGAAGCTGAAGAACCTCAACTAGTTATACCGATAAAACTGGCTGAAGCTTTAAGCTTAACGAATCTACAGGCATCAATAGAGGATTTAAGTGTAGCTGGAGGGGGGAGGGTTTCAGGCTATAGAATCGAAGAACGCATAAGCGTAGAACTCATAATGGAAGATAGGAAGCCGGTAAAAGCGGAAGCGGTAGCGACGATTTTACCGGGAGAGGGGGAAGTCATCATAAGCGACAACCTAGCATCAAACCTAGGAATAGTAATACTTGACCCACACAAGGGGTTATGGTGTCTCAGAGATGAGTTGAATAGGAGAGAAAGAACGACTGTACAATCTGAAAAATGGATATGAAAACCATTCCATCACCATCTATATGAGAGTCATACCATAAATTTAATGTATAGATAGAATTTAGCCCTTATCCATTCAATTAGAAGACTTCACGCAACAAAGCAATTACAGTGCCCAGAAGAGACGACTAATCCTTAAGGAATAACTCTCCTGGTCTGTAAAATTCCTCCGTAGCTTTTAAAAGCCATATTCCCACCTCCTTAGCCTTTTCTACGAGTTCAACCATCGGTAGAGAGACATACATCACGAGTATGATATTCTTCCTCAACTTTTCAGGGTAACTTCCTCTAAGCTTTCCTAGTTTATCTAAAAGCTTGTCTACAAGTCCAGCTTCAGCTCTAACAGCTGCTTCTCCAATTACACATATATCATCTGAAACCCCGTAAATGTTCAACTCCAAACCTGGGAGAATAAGCGAAGTCAAATCCACGTTTATACCCATCTCCTTAAGCCTATACTTGATAACAGACTTAGCTTCATCTTCAACGTCTATGGTAAGTTTCTCCAAAGTCTTCTCAACTCTGCTAAGCCTAACGTCCATCCTACCGATAACAGCAAGCATTTTATTGAAGTCCTCCCTAAGTTTGTTGAAATCATCCCTAAGCTTGTTAAAGTCTTCCCTAAGTCTAATCTGCTCTTCCCTAAGCTTTACCTGTTCTTCTCTCAGGCTCATCTGTTCTTCTCTAATGGATGCTATTTCTCTCCAAATTTTGGTCTGCTCTTCCCTTAGGTTCTTCTGCTCCTCAGTTATGGAGTCGAGTCTCTTGAGAATCTCAGATAGGCCTAAGTATCCTGCCACGGCATAACGAAACTCTAAATCCTTATCTAAAAGCTCTAAAATTTCACGTTTCAAAGACCCCATAAGTGTCATAAAGTTTTATAAAAGACTCATATTTAAACCGTTCAGTCCTAATTCTAATAGGCTGGAATTTTCCCAATCCGCTCCGTATGTTAAATCTCAATAAGTTTGAGCTATAATGGAAGACAAGGTACTACGTGTTGAACCACCTTACTTTAATGTCTTGCACTTGCTTAAAATGCGGATCATCTGAGGCCAAAGTACATTTATGCATTTGAGCTGTAGCCGCAATAACGCTATCAGCCATAGGTATTCGATACTTACTTCTCAACTCTGCGCTTCTCACAGCTACATCGTAATCTACGTTGACGACTTTAAAGTCTTTACATATGATTTTGCCTCTTAAATCTGCGACATCCCTACCTTCCTTTTCAAGACTGATGCGATACACTTCATGGATTGTTAAGACTGAAACAACTTTCCCCCGTACCCTCTTAAGATCCTCCTTAAGCTTTTTCAGAAACTCCAGATTTTTTGAGTAGAAATATTCTATGAAGAAACGGGTATCGTAAACGCTTCTTTCAGACATCTTCCCCCCTCATTTGGTCAAGCGTCTTTTTCAACTCTTCAACATCACCCTTATTAGAGCCAGCCCCCGCAAGATCAAGTATACTTAAACTCTTCCTTATTATTATCATACCTCCCTCCTCTGTAACCTCAACCTTTGAACCTTCTTCTATACCAAGCTTCCTCCTTATCTCTACGGGTATTGTTATCTGCCCCTTCCTAGTAACTAAAACTTCAGTCATACCTACTCTAAGCAGGACTTTCATAAAGTTCTACTTAAATATTTTCTGAAAAATCCAAAATACTACGATTATTGAGCCACTTCACAGATTTACTGTTAAAATTATTCATCAGCGTCCATTCTAAACAACCATAGTATCTTTTCCAGTAGAAGGTTTCATCTGTTTAAACTTCTCCATAACCCGCGGATGTTTCTCCTCAAGTTCTTTTAGAGATTTATCTATCATCCTATTTAACTCGTCCATGCTCTTGGCTTTCTCAAACATCTTAATGGACTTATCCATCCAATTTATGAGGACTTTATGTTCTTTCAACTCTTCCTCAAGCCTCTTCATCTCCTCTCTAGCCTTGTTATACCTCTCTATAAGGTCGTTTAAATTCCTCTTGAGGAGTGAGATATATGCTTTTATAGTTTTATCCTCTTCACCCATTACCACTCAGCCCAGTAGAATATAGTTTCAATTCAAACAATTAACCTTATCTAACCGAGAAACTTTAAACTTCGATGGTTTTCGGCATGGATCCTCCAACGCTTCATCTAAGCGTCTACGCTGGGAGAATCGCTAATTAAACTTTTATCTAGAGATCGCCCACTGTTAATGGGTTTAATCTTGTCTCCAAAGAGCGGGAGAGTTTTAGAAGTCTCAGCCGTAATCTACTCAGCGGTGCTTTTAGTCTGTGCTTATACTATTCTCCTAGGCGGTCTACCTTACAATTTAATGGTCGAAATTCAGGAGATTTCAAAGCGCAATTTTGAAACATTGAAATACTGCTGGATTTCAGAAGGACTTGGCAAGCCAAACGATAAACTAGCCTTTACAACGATATACGTGCTTCCGGCTTTACTGAAGATTTTGGGAGCTGATTTAAGCTTAGCATGTTTAACGCTTCTAACGGCTTTATGGTCCTTAGGCGGATGTTCCACATATCTACTGGCTAAAAGGTTTTCTAAAAATTACTTAGCTGGTTTGGCGGCTATGCTCATATACCTTGGAGCTGCCACAAGTTTAAGAGGGTTCTGGTGTAGTCTGGATGTTTCAGCCTTGTACGTTTTAACACTCATAATCCTCTTGATAACAGACGAGGCTTACCAAAAGAGGAAGGCGTCTTACGGATTCTACGCGGCTTTAACCTCTACAATACTCTCAGGAACCCTAGTTAAACTTGACAATTTAGCCGTTTTAACGTTCACAGTTCTAGCGTACTTCGCCGTTAGAATACGTAGGGAAAACGTGGAGTTGAAACATGCGGCGTTGTTTTTAACGATAGCGGGAGCATCATGGCTCATAATGAACGCTTGGTGGTTAGCCGTACCTCCAAGCTTAAACGTTGAAAATTTCAACCCTCTATGCGTGGTAGTCTTCCCCATAACAGCTCTAACGCTCATGCTTCTACTTAGAATAGATAAGCTAGACGCAGCTCAAGCTTTAGCATTAATAGCTTCAGCCATACTTCTAATGGATCCACGGGAGATCATATCATCAAACATACCGCTCAACGTTTTAGCTATTATTTCAGTAGACGTGACGCTTCTAGTAGCAGCGGGTCTTAAAAGGTTTTCAGACATATTCAGCAATTACATATCAATATCGCTCGTAGTAGGAGAAAGTGGGGATAAAAGTAAAGAGTACGATTTGACGAAGCCTCTAATTTTCCTATTAGCACTAGGAGTAGTCTTATACCAAGGTTTAACAGCCCCACTCCTATGGGCTAGCGGTTTGAACATACCTGAGCACTATAAAGAGTTAAACAGCCTAATTACGCCTAGAGACCATAGGATTCTAACTATTCCTGTTTTAACGGGAGGATACTGCTACAATTGGAGTAGTGTGAGATTCAGAAAACCTGTTGAAAGCTTGATTCTAGATAACCCGATCATCTACGGCTGTGAGTTTACCGCTTTAAACGATTTAACAGGTAGAGGAGAGTCCTGGAAGATTCTATCAGCTTTAAACGTCAAATTCATAGTACTCCACTATGACATTATCCGAGATGAGGCTCAAACGGTAGACCCACGGATAATGGAGATAAGGCTCAACTACAGTTTCATAGTGAGCCCAAACCTGGCTAATGGCTCTGTAAACGTAACATCCGAAGACGTTAAACCCATTTTGGAAGATTTAGGCTTCATTCAACTCGTCAACTTCAACTCTGAAAAACGCTACGGGGCTGAAATCAGACATGTTGAAGAGGAGGCTGCACAATCTAAAATCCACCTATACGCATATGGAGAATCTTGGATAAGTGAATTAGCAAATCTGAATCAAACGTTCAGTTTTGCATATATCCTTCCAAGAGTGGCGAACTGGCTTGACTACAACTACTTGGAGTTTTGGATTAAGGTGAATGGCTCAGAAGCGGCCAGTATTCAGATTCAAGATGTCTTCGGAAGATGGGCTTTATGGCAATTGAATCTGAAAGAGCATGAGTGGAACCTCGTAGCCATACGGTTGAATGACGCGACTATGGACAATGGTTTAGACAGGTCGAGAGTGGTTGCAGTTGTCTTCTCTATACATGCTCCATTAGAGAGCATAGTGGAGGCGGAAGTTGGTGGTATTTTCCTAGATAAGGGGATAATATTTGAGAGTAAGCCTTTAGAATTACACGAAAAACTTAACCAACAGCTTACAGTATACAGATTACGAGATGAATTCGAATTATCGAAGATATATTCAGTGAAAGAGGTTTTGAAAAGCGAAGGAGACATTTTTAAAGACTTTTTAAAAAGCGAATTCGACCCTAGGAATGTAGCCTACTCAAACACTGAAGTAGAGCATGTCTCCTATGCTGAACTAGACTATGTAGAAGTGGAGCCTACTCGCTATAGAGTGACCGTCTATAATTTCCAAGACAGGTTTCTAGTAATTTTAAATGAGAAATTTGATTCTGGATGGACTCTATATGTTGGAGAGCCTAACCCAATAGATATATTAACCGGAGGAGGACCGCGTAACGTAAAACACGTGAAAATCAACGGTTTCTTAAACGGATGGTATGTTGAAGCTGGAGATTTTAAACCTCTCACGCTAACCATAGTTTACAGGCCTCAGCCCTTATTGGAAGTTCTTAGAGTAACCTCCACAGTCTCTGCTGTTTCAAGCTTCATCATACTATTCTTTAAGAAGAAGGCAGCCAGAATGCTAAAGCATATAAAGACCTACGGTGAGAAAACCTGATAGATATACATGGGTGGGGTTTGCGCCGCCGTGTTGTGTGGCGGTGTCGGCAGTAGGCTTAGACCTTTAACATATTACTTTCAGAAAGCTATGATACCTGTAGGCTCTAAGCAGAAGCCTCTCCTCGAATACATAATTCTACTACTAAGGAAAAATGGCGTTGAAAACGTAAACCTTCTCTGCGGCTATAAGTATCAACAGATCGTAAACTACTTTGGCAATGGGAAGAGGTTTAACATGGAGATAAACTACATCATCGATAGGAGGGGGTTTAGAGGAACTGGCTGGGCTATGTTGAACGCTTACGAGCAGGGATACTTCGACAAGTTTGGAAATATCCTGGTGTACTATGGGGATATACTGACGGATATCAACATTAAAGACTTTGTAAACTACCATGAAAATTTAAAATCTACAGCTACAGTAGCTGTTTCTAGAGGCTATAGACTCCCAGTTGGAGTAGCTTACATGGAGGGGTCAAGAATAATTAAATTTGAAGAGAAACCGCTGATCAATGTACCTGTTTGCATGGGAATTTTAATTCTCAGAAGGGATGCTTTCAATATTATGGTTGAGGTTTCTAGAAAATACATTGACGAGGAGTACGACTTAATGGGGCATCTGATTCCTGAATTAACGGCTAGAGGAAGACCCGTGTACGCATATGAGACAAATGCTTCATGGTATGACATAGGTTCAACTGAAAAATATGAAAAACTCGACAACAGTTTTGCAGATAAGCTTCTAGAGTTTTTAGAAAGTTAAAATTCAACTGTAGATCCTGTAAAGCCAGCATTCTATAATTACCAATTAAACCTTTCCAAAACTATTGAACCGTAACTATGACTTATGATCTAAAGGCTCGTTCTCTCTAATCCATAGCGCTAGTTTTCTAAAGGCTTCAGCTCTATGGGAGAATCTATTCTTCTCCTTACCGGTCATCTCAGCAAACGTTTTCCCATCAGCCTTCAACGGTTGAAAAATCGGATCGAAGCCAAATCCCTCAGAACCTCTAGGCTCGTATGTTATTGAGCCTTCTACCTTACCTTGAAAAATCTTAACTGGTTTTTCAGGCTCTGCATATGCTACAATCGACAGGAAGTAAGCGTATCTATCGTTTACACTGTCCATAAGCTTGAGAATTCCGTTTAAACCTATAGTTTTAAACGCGTAGGCTGAGTATGGACCTGGGAAGCCATTGAGACTTCTTATGAATAGGCCAGCATCTTCAACTATCACTTTCAAATTCAGGCGTTCAGCCAATTCTCTAGCTGCGTAGGAGGCAACCTCTTCTAAACTGTCAGACTGTATTTCAATCTTATCGATGCCTAGCATAGTCAATTTCAAACCTAAACTTTCGAAGACAAGTTTAGCTTCTCTGAACTTTCCTTTATTCTTAGTAGCAAAGAACAAGCTCATAATTTTCACATCCTTAAGCTGCTAGACTTGTAGAACCCACAGTCTCTTCATATTGAATGGCCTCATTTAAACCTATCCCGTAGCTTTAGCCTTAAACACTCGTCTAGGCTAGAAGTGAAGAGATTGAAGCAGATCTAAAGAGTAGAGTGTCTGCTCGTAGTACCTTGGACCGTATGTTAAAGCTATCTGATAGAATGCTTCATTTGAAGTTTCAACCTTTTCAAGCCATCCTTCAACGTATACCCGTTCATCTTTAAAAGCTTGAAGTCTATACTCTTCTACGTATGACACTATACGTTTCACATTGTCTACTTTGAAGCCTTCCATTATATTCTCAACCTCAACTTCGTAAGTGGATGGCATGAAGGCGGCTTCAGAATCGTTGAGAATAATCGCAGAAGCCTTAAACCAGCCTAATCTAACAATACTTCTCAGATTGATGTACTCGTTTACTATCTCTCTGTGGCTTTTAATAGGCTCAAACTCGACTTTAATGGGTCTGGAGCATGATGGCTTATAAATAGCATATATTAGCTTCCTCTTTTGATGGGTTAGAAACAGTTTGTATGGGTAGTTTCTAAATTTCCATTTGAGGCTTAGGTCTTCAGAGCAACCTTCAAACTCATTATGAAGAAGATTCTCTCTATAGAGCATACTTAAACAGTCTCTAAGTTCCTCTAGATTCTCCGATCCATAAATGATAAGGTCTAGGTCTGAGAAGTTTGGGTTATAGAAGCCGAAGAGTAGAGAACCGAAAACCCCGAAGTCTTCCAGATTTAACTTCGAAGAATCTAAAACAATATTGAGAACGTTTTCTAGAGCAGTTGAAAGCTTATCTTTTGGAGAATCGATAAGCTTCATCAAACCATCTATTGGAAGTTTAACCTCGCCTATGAGGCTTATTGGAACACCGGGTAGAAACCTACTTAAAGGCTTATAGTAAACCCTGTACTCTGGGAAGAGCTCATTTACTAGTTTAAACGGCTCATCCCCGTAAAGCTTGTAGTAGGATGTAGTGCCACACCCTCTTGGAGCTCTAGGATTATTGGAACAGTATAGGCTTAAAGGAACGTATTCAAGGTCGCAAACGTATCCGTCAGGTGGATGGAAATACCCTAAGACTCTGAATATTAAACCGTTTAAGCCTACGATATAGTCTCTATCTCTCAAGTTCATTTCAGTACAGCTTCCTAACTTGAATGTACTCACCTGGTCTACCGGAGCCTACTATAACCCTATACTTTTCAACATTGCTTGAGGTGGATACTTCACGCTCTAATAACCCTTGAACTTCGAGTAGATCGCCCTCATATGCTAAGCCTCTATACGTGCTATCCATAACGATAACCTCTCTAGGTCTCATCTCAGGAGGAAGCCTAGACTCTTCATTGACAGCCCGATACTCTGAAACTCTATATATCGCTGGTCTGAAGAAAGATTCTTCAGCAGATTCAACCATACATCTAAACTTTACAGTTTTTATAGGCATCCTCCGGTAAGCACCATAAACATCCCTTATTTCATCAAGTCTTCTAACAGCATTGAAGACAACTTTAAAACCCTTGTAAGAGAGTTTATTCTTCCGAAGTTTATCGAATTCACTCTCATACATATATTTCATAACACCTTTAGATGATAATTTGCTTACGGTATTTCTCACTTTTCTGAAGTTTAATCCTCCATAGATAACGACATCGATATCAGGTTTTTCAGATACCATACCTAAGCATAGAGAACCATGTATACCGAAACTTTTCAACTCAATGCCAGCTTCAGAAGAAATCAGCTGAATCCATTCAACAGCTACATTCTCTACTGGGAGACGGCTGGTTTTACTCATAATCCTAGAGAAGACTTCTCCAGGTTTGAAGACGCGTTCCACCATATTACTAGGGACAGATATTAAAACTTTAGAGTTATATGGGCATTCGTAAATATACTGCGGGAATTCTCCATCGAAGACTCTTACAATCTCCTGAATATTCTCAGGACTATACAGTTTAACTGGCCTTACGTATATTTCTCCGTCAAGCCTCCAGGTCCACGGCAGAAACTCAATTTTAAAGAGGCTTTTAAAACGCTCTGGCACATACTTTAAATACGCTATGTAACGGTCCTCAGGATGTTCATAACCGAAAACGTAAAAGATGAAGCCGTCCCCGGTTTTAACGATGTCACCATCGATGAGCCTTTCAGACATAGGTTAATCCAAACCTCTGGAATTCTTCAAGAGAATTCTAATAAGTTTAATAAAGATTTAACTATTTCACCTACTGTTAGGCTCAAAATGATAAACATTTAAACTTATAAAGCGTAGAGGTTATTGAATGGAGTACGAGCCGCAATCTTATTTAACAGTAATACGGAATGTAAATAGAGGACTTAAAACTAGAACCTTAATAATAAAAGCCCTTAAAAGCGGATGTACAAACATAAAAGAAATCTCAAAGATTACTGGTGTAAACTACCAGACGATTTTTAAACAAATCAGGAACATGGAGAGGGAGGGAGTTGCCATTAAACATGAAGGTAAACCTGTTAAATGGCTTCTAACAGATAGAGGACAGAAAAGCATACTAACATACAAAACCTAGGAGAATATCGTTTGTCAGGTAGCGGGGAGAGGTCGATCCTCCCACCTTCTATAACCAACCCGAAGGCTGGTTATAGACGTCATTTTAGCAGGTTTAAGCTAACCTTGCGGCTAGCCCGTTTCCAAGCCTTTCGACTTGGAAACACCCTGCACGACCTATCTACTTAGCCTCGCTCGCTGGGATTTGTCACGCAACCCTTGAGCCGTCCCGAAGGACAGTCAAAGGAACGTAACAATCTCCGTTGAGCAAGACCTTTCGATTTTAGACGACGCTACCTTTTGACCAAAATTGTAGTTGGCATTTTTCTTTTTAAGATTAACTGACTATCTTTCTAAACAGATTAGTCTAATAAACTATAAGTAAGCTGAAATTGTTGAAAGTTACATAATTTAATCGTCTTAGACTTATTATTTGAAAAAAAGATGGAAAAGAAGAGGTTTACACTTTAAAGAATTTGCTTTGAAGCTTCTTTAGAGTTTCAACGATGCCCGTATATTCCAGTTCTTCCATGCCAAGTATTGCTGGCGCTATGGGTCCATTTCTCCTGATGAACTCAGCCATCTGTAGTGCTGTTCTTCTAGCGTGGTCAAAAGCCGCGTCTTCAAACAGATCAGCTGGTCCTACAAGCTTACCGCCTGAAAGCTGGAAGCCTAAGGCTACTACTCTAGGCGGCCCATCGAAGAAGGAGCATCTACTATCTTTCAAGCCTACGGGCATTAGAGGACCATAGTGGGATCCCCTCATCCAACCAGCTACGAAATGAGGTGTGAAGAATGGTGCTAAAGCTTCACCGACTGCTGGAAGTCCATGCTGGCATCTTACGATGCAAACTGGGTCATCTTTACCTACGTATCTGCCAGCTATTAGAGAGAGCCTTGTAACGCTAGCAACAGCAGCAAGTAGCTTATCTGAATTCCTCCAGACTCTTTCAATCACGTATCTACCTGTTGTACCTATGAGAGCTAGCAAACTATAGTTTTCACTTGGAGTAGATAGGTCTATGCACTCACCCTTTTGAACATCCATAACCCTAAATGTGAACCCGTCGTGCATGACAGGATCTAGTATAAGACCTGCAGTATTCCAAGGATCTGCGAAGATCTTGTAGAGTATTAAGTTCCAAGCACCAGGCTCCGTCTTATCGGCAGCAAATACTACTATAGGTTCACTTCTACGTTCCTCTATTTCCATTTCCGCTACTCCAGGACCCATGCCCTTAACATTTCCCGAAAATGCCTCTGAAAGCAGGTCTTGTCCAGCGGCGTAAAGCTTGAGAGGTCTAGAAACTTTCTCAGTAACTTCTTTAAAAGTATCCCAGGCTAAACCATGTATCTTAGGACTGTTTTCTCCTTCTCTATGCGTCATTAAAAGCTCGAGGTCATCGCCAGCGTTGAAGACGTAGTAGTCGATTAGAAGACCCTTCTCCTTAGCCTCCTGCAATTTCTTCTTAGCGAGTTCTATCTGTTCTCGATGAACTATATGGTGGCCAGCTAATGAGCCTACGTCTGCTTTTATGAGGGATATAGTCACCTTATCTGGCATAGCTACCCCTCAACTTAAGAACCCCAAGCTCTCTTAAGTCTTTCGCTTCTAACCTTCTCAAGATCCAAAACTACGATTCCGCCTCTAGCTGGAAGTGAAACATTTAAAACATATGTAAACCCCACCCAAGTTTCAAGCCGATTAGATTTATGAGCATGACCGTGAATCCATAGAAGGGGGTTTGTTTCCCTAATGATCCTCTCCATTTTCTTACAGCCCATTTCAGGCCAAGCGGTTTCACTTTCACCTTCGAGCGTAACATATGTCGGTGCATAATGAGTTACAACTATAGTATATTCTCCTTTAACTTCCCTAAGCATCCTATTGATTTTCAAAAACCTCTCCTCCTCCAGCTGAA
>JAGTQM010000002.1:15545-168912 GCA_018396755.1 Candidatus Bathyarchaeota archaeon
AACGTGTGTTCTCTGCCAGAAAGTCGGACGGTCAAGCACACCTCTTGAGCCTATAAAATGAACGTTTAATCCTTGGACGTTTACCGCTAAGTTTTCATCGTTAAGCCAAATTATCTCTCCAACCTCTCTATATCTATCTTCGTAGCCTTCCCACTCTTCATTGCCGAAACATGCTAATATAGATGCTTGAGAAAACTCTCTAATGGTTTTTACAAGTTCGAGAAGCTGGTCATACATATTTCTATAAACTAAATCTCCAGCTAATAGTATAAGGTCGACATCTTTCAGATGTCGAAGAGATGCTTTAAAAAGTGGGAGATATTTCGGCGTATGTACGTCTGCTGTTAAAGCAAGTCTAACCATGTCTAATATACATTAGACGCGGCAACTATAATAGTTTCCCAGTATTCAAGTTAAAACTTAAATACTGAGTATGTGTTATTTTCCTAGAAAATGACGGCATCCTCTAAAAGGTCTTTAAAAGTAAGTCTAACCGCCATGTTCACGGCTTTAACAACGGTAACTACTATAAGCTTCTCAATATACGTGCCAGCTACAAAGGGATACTTCAACCTAGGAGAGGTAATGGTTTATACAACTGCCATTCTACTTGGACCCTTCATAGGAGCGGTGGCTGGCGGTGTAGGATCTATGCTAGCCGATGTAATACTTGGCTATTACATCTACGCTCCGGGAACCCTCATAATTAAGGGAATCGAAGGATTCATAGTCGGTCTTCTAGTTCAGAAGTTTAAAATCAAAGGCTGGAGTTTAAAAGCTATGAGCATAGCGTTACCAGCTTTTACTAGCTTAACTCTTGGAATTATCGGTTCAACCGTATATACTGGTTTTACAGAGGCATACTTAGGCTCACTCATCCTGGCCAGAGGCGAGCTAACAACGATTATATGGACGGCTTTAGCTTTTCTAGTATTCATAGCAATGGCTGCGTTTTCTCTTAAAGTAGAGCCAAGTTTAACTATGTATGCTATCTCCATCTTCATCGGAGGAGGGGAGATGGTTTTAGGCTACTATCTATATGAAAGCCTAGTACTGGGCTACTACGCGTTAGCGGAAGTCCCGGTAAACATCGGTCAAATGATCATAGGATTAATAGCAGCACTACCGCTCATTAAAACCTTAAGTAGGGTTAGAGTTTTCGCAGAGCTTAAGCTTCCTAGCGAGGAAACGCGTACTAGATCGGAGAGTAGTAAGTAGAAATACCTACTTGTTCTGCTTCAGCTGGAGGAGGAGAGAAGCTCAGCCTTTCTAAGCCATGCATTAATCTTAAGTCTTCAGAAAACATCTCTAGCTCTTTCGGTGCATACACAACGCCTTTTAATGAACCACTTAAAGGTATTTTAAGCCTCTTCTTAAGCTTCCAAATACTACTGTTAAATTCAATCAACGTCTCTGTGAGGCTTACGAGCTTTTCGTCAACCGGTATTCTACTAGGCATCTTCTCAAGATGAACGGTTCCACCATAGAGCTCTCTCCATAGTGCGTCAGTTATAAAGGGACATATAGGTGCTAGAAGCCTCAATACAGTTTTAAGAACTGCGTGAAGCGTATACCACGCTGAACGTTGAGCTGCCGACTTAAAGACCCCATTCTTATTATAAGCTCTAGGTTTAACAGCCTCCAAGTAGTGGTCTGCCAAAATATGCCATAGGAAGTATCTAATGCTATTACTAGCTTCAAAGAAGTCGAGGTTTTCAAAATCTTTCAAACATATTTCAATAAGCCTATTAACCTCAGCGAGAATCCACTGATCGAGCGGTTCAATCTCATCCAGTTTATCAACTTGTGGGAAACATGATATGAACCTCGCTATATTCCAAAGCTTAGTAACAAAAAACCATGCGGATTTGACCTTCCCCTCCGAATACCTATAATCGGATCCAAGTTTAACTTCTGAAGAAGCCCAGAATCGGAAGGCATCGGCACCGTATCGTTCGATTACAGGCTCAGGGTCTACGACATTTCCCTTAGACTTATGCATAGCTTCACCCTTCTCATCCAACCCCATTCCAGATATTCTAACCCATGTGAAAGCAGGCTTACCTAAGAGTTGGTAAACCCTCAGAATAGTGTAGTAGAGCCATGTTCTAATTATTTCATAGCCTTGAGGTCTAAGGACTCGTTGGAAAACCTTTTTAAACATTTCATCATCTCTACCATACCACGATATATACAGTGGACTTATGCTCGAATCGATCCACGTGTCAAACGTTCGCCATTCTCCTTCAAATTCTGAACTGCTGCAATACTGACACTTGCTGAATGGTGGTTTTTCACTCCAAGGCTTATAGTATCTCCCAGCTTCAGGGATATTAGGCTTACCACAATTTTTACAATACCATATAGGTATTTCAGTGGCGTAGAACCTTCTTCTCGAAATAGGCCAATCTATTGAAATACCATTCACCCAATCTAAAAGCAACTGTCTACCCCTTTCAGGGTAAAACTCCATTTTATCTATGATCTTCCTTATCTCTTCAAGGAAGTCCAGTTGCTTTAAATAGTATTCTTTTACGCATATAAATTCTATCGAGTCTTTAGATCTCCAGCAGATCGGTGTTTTATGGCGTATTTTCTCCACTTTTTCAAGTAGACCTTTACTACGTAGACCTTCAACTATCCTGTTTCTGGCTTCTCTAACAGAGAGACCTGCATAATCTCCAGCGTTCTCATTCATCTTTCCATCAAAGTTAATAGCTATAATCGGTTTTAAACCAAGTTCTCTAAATAGCTGGATGTCTGTCTTATCACCATAGGAGCAAACCATTACAAGCCCAGAGCCGAACTCCGGCTTAGCATAAGGATGCGGTATTATGGGAACCTCCCTTACATAGATTGGAACTATAGCTGTCTTACCTTCTAAATGCCTATATCTACTATCTTCAGGGTTGAATATTACAGCTGAGCAAGTACATAGAAGCTCAGGTCTTGTAGAAGCCACTAGTACTGTTTCACCAGACTCTTTAACTCTAAACTTCATGTATACGAGTGGGGCATCTTCCTCCGCATACTCAACTTCAGCATCTGCTATAGATGTTCTACATGATGGGCACCAGTTTACGGGATATTCAGCTTCGTAGATTAATCCTCTACGCCAGAGCTCTATGAAAGTAGCTTGAGTAACCATTCTATAATCTGAACTGTCAGTTTGATAATAGTTTTTAAAGTCGCAACTTAAACCTAAACGCTTAGCTATATTCAGAAGTTCGACTTCAACTTCGTCTAAGAATCCACGACAGAGCTCTTCAAATTTCGCTCTATCGATTTCATATGCTTTCACACCATACTTCTTCTCAACTTGAACCTCAACTGGAAGCCCGTTCCTATCTACTCCAAAGGGGAATAAAACCTCATAGCCTCGCATTCTAAGACTTCTAGCAACCATATCTATCTGCGCGTAGTGTGCAGCTCCGCCTACATGCCACTTCCCCGATGCATAAGGAGGCGGTGTATCTATGACAGCTATGGTTTTTCCAGAATTTGGGTTAAATCGGTGTGGTTCTTCTCTATCCCAAAGTTCTAAGAGTTTAACCTCATTCTCAGGAGCCCATCTTTTTCCTCTGAGCTTTGGTTTAAAGTCTTCAGTATACATTATCTCACTCATAGGCTTATCAATTTAAAGAAAGCCTATTTACCCCTATTAAGAATTCTTCACCGTCTAGACTCCAAACCTTACTGTACTCAACTCTAGGTATTTCATTTAACGTAAACATAAGCTTTTTAGCTCTCACTTCACCAGCTACGTAGTCTCTGGTTTCTTCTAGAAGGTTTAACGTTTCCCGGTTTGAAACTTTTACATAAACCTCTATATAGGCGTCTACGGGGAGATCCATCTCTTTACGCATGTACTGAATCCTCCTAACTAAGTCCCTACTCAATCCACCAGCTTGAAGAACCCTATCGATCCTAATGTCTAAGTACAATATTCCATTTTTAAGCTCTGCGTAGGCAAAGCCTTCAGCCAACTTCGACTTAACGGAAACGTGTGCAGGTTTGATCTCTAAAAATTCTTCTCCAACTTTAAATGCGCATCGCTGACGGCTGAATAGCTTATCAATTTGATCATTAGACATTCTTTTAATGGCTTCAGCTACGGCTGGAGCCTTAGATCTGAACTCTCTACCTATCAGGCTCATATTTGGTTCTGCTACTTTAACCCATAGGTTTTCATCTTCACCAGCTTTGAGGAAAATCAACTCTTTAACGTTCAACTGTTCTTTTAATACGTCCACTAAAGGTTTTAGTTTATTAGCTAATTCGTCTGGAATTCTCAGGAATGCAGATTTTAAGGGTTGCCTAAGTTTTAACCCAACATTCTGTCTAATCTTAGCCGACGCTTCAACTACATCTTTAGCAACCTCCATGGCTTCCTCAAGCTCAGCGTTTCTCCAAGACTTGTCTAATCGAGGCCACTTACACATATGTATGCTTTCAGGTTGATTCGGCTCTGCAAATCTGAAGACGTACTGGTAGATAGATTCGCAGATAAACGGTATTATAGGGGCTGATAACAGTAGAAATATCTTTAAAACGTTGTATAGTGTACCGTAAGATGCAAGTTTCTCAGATGCCTCCTCCTCCACCCATGTCTTACGCCTTATAAGCCTAATATACCATCTGCTGACGTCTTCAACTATGAAATCTCTAAGCATTTTAACGACATTATGTAGGTGATAATTTTCAAAAGCTTCTGTAATCTTCTCTATGAGATGCTGGGTTCTCGATAGAATCCATAAATCTTCGGGGGACATGAAGCCCTTAATCCGCTCAAGATCCCACTTAGACGGATTAAACCTGTCGAGGTTCATATATGTGGATGCAAATACGTAAACGTTCCAGAGAATGTTCATAAATGAGAATACTTCGGCTACACCTTTCCATGAAAACCTCAGGTCTTCCCATAGAGTATGCTGAAGCTCGTAAAATCTTAACACGTCTCTACCATACTTTTCTATGACCTCTTCAGGTGCTATGTAGTTGCCCCACGATTTATGCATTTCCCTACCGGTTTCATCGAGGACAAAACCATGCATAGCAACGCATTTGTAAGGTGTTGAATTGAATACTAACGTAGAGCATGCTAGTAGAGAGTAGAACCAGCCCCTAGTTTGATCGTGACCTTCAACTATGAAATCTACCGGATACCATTCTCTAAACTCTATATCCTCGGATGGATATTCTAGGGAAGCCCAGGAAGCAGACCCAGAATCCATCCAAACATCTATGACATCTGAAACTCTACGCATATCTCCACCACATTCACACTTCAAAATCAGCTTATCCACCCACGGTCTGTGTAGTTTAAGCTCTTCGATTTTACAGGCTTCTAAAAGCTCCTTCTTAGACCCGATAACTCTACGCTTTCCACATTTTTCACATATCCATATTGGTAGTGGAACTCCCCAGTACCTTTGTCTAGATATAACCCAATCAGATATCTCCATAAGCCAATTTCCAAACCTGCTTTTACCAGCCCACTCTGGAACCCATTTAACCTTATCATTCTCCTTGAGAAGCGTTTCCCTAAGTTTACTCATACGTATAACCCACTGTTTAGTAGCTCTAAGCAATAGGGGGGTTTTACACCTCCAGCAGTGCGGATATCTGTGAACTACGGTTCCACTATGGAGGAGGAGCCCCTTCCTCTGAAGATCCTCTAGAATTACTTTATCAGCATCCTTGATGTACATTCCCGTGTACTTACCTACTTCAGACGTAAACCTACCAGATTGATCTACAGGTGAGAGTACTGGTAGATTATACCTTAAACCAACTTCGAAATCCTCCTCACCGTGTCCAGGTGCTGAATGAACTAGACCTGTACCTTCAGTTAAACGTACGAATTCTTCAGATAAAACTACCATGTAGACATTTTTAAGCTCCTTTTGAAGAGGAATCTCTTCAGTAAGCGGAGGCTTATATTTTAAGCCTTCAAGCCGCTTACCTTCGAACTCTTCAATAATTTCAAATTCAACCCCAATATCTTCAAAAACTGGTTTAATCCTCTCTTTAGCGAGAATGTAAATCTCTGCACCAACTTTAACACGTGCATATACGTAATTTGGATGAGCCATAATAGCTACGTTGGCTGGAAGAGTCCATGGTGTAGTCGTCCATATTAGTAAGTACTCCCTTTCCCTACCGTCTAGCGGAAACTTCACGTATATCGAAGGGTCTTCTACATCTCTATACTCTTGAGACACTTCATATCCTGCAGCTAGAGCTGTTTCACATCTTGGACACCAGTGAGTAACCCTTAAAATGTTCTCTAAAAGCCCAAGCTCTTCAGACTTCTTAACCACAAGCCATACAGCTTCTATGTACTCGTCTTTAATGGTCATGTATGGGTTGTTCCAATCCATCCACACCCCTAAGTTTTTAAACTGCTCTGTAAGGATGCATAGGTTTTTCAATGCAAAGCGTTCACATTCTTCTACAAAACGATCGATACCTATACGGCTTTCTATCTCCCTCTTATTCCCTATATTTAACAAGCGTTCAACCATGACCTCTATCGGTAAACCGTGCATATCGAATCCTGGTCTATCTCTAACCTTAAACCCTTTCATCCGCCTATAGCGGAGAACACTATCCTTGATTATCTTATTCCAAGCAGTTCCAAGGTGGATAGAGCTTGTCACATATGGCGGTCCATCGAGAAAGTAAAACTTTTCGCCATGTTCAGAAAGTTTCTTAACCCTCTCATAGATTTTGTTCTCAGCCCACCATTTGAAAACTTCATCCTCAATCTTCTTAGGCTCATATGTCTTAGGTAGAAGACCAACGTGCATGGCATCACATCCGTTTAAATTCGAATTCTTACAAGTTAACTTAGCAGTTTTAGAGTTTAATTTTATACTCACCCATAGTCCTCAAGCTCATATTAACCTTGAAAGTGAGTATTTAAAAGTTGCGTATATTACTTAAGATTTCAGTTTTACTTTTTACTTCCGAAGCTGCTATATGCTGCAATGTAAAGCTTAGTAGTAGGTTTTCAACATTTTTGAATACCCCCGCACCCTCTGCAGGCTCTTACTGTATTAAAGGAGTTTCTCAAACGATAGACCTCACTTTGTCTCAGACCCCACCCTCTAGTTTTTCCCATTCTTTCTCTATGGAAAATTTCCATAGACTTTCCATGATATAGTAGTTTTTATGGATGTTTTTATTGGAATTTACATCTCAAGTTTCTTTAAAGAAAAAGCATAGAGGGGCTTAGATTTCAGGCTTAAATGTAGAAGACGGGACGAAATGAAAAATAGGGATTTGCGGAGGATTAATTCGAGGGAAATCACTATGCTTAAGAATTACATTAATTATTTCTTATATAGACTTGTCTAGCAAGATTGCACTAGAAAACCCTAGTTTGGAAGAGGCTTTAGAAGCATTTAAATTAGGGGTTAGTGCTAGAAGAATCCTTATAATCGTAGGAGAGTGTAGAATCGACTATTTTGGTAGAGGACATTCTGAACTCGATTATGGAGATAGAGTTGTAACAATTAAAAACGACGGGGCTCTTATAATCCACCGGCCTTTCAGTTTAGAACCTGTAAATTGGCAACCTTCTGGAAGTATGTATAGAGCATATGTTAAAAATGGAAGTTTAATCGTAGAGGCCTACAGAAGAAGACCTGAAGAGAAAATCAGAGTAACATTTAGAAGCTTGTTGTTTTTAGCGTCGCTTAATCTTAGGGATTATGCTTCGTTTAAGCTTTATACAAGTGAGGAAATAATGAAGAAAGCGTTTATTAAACGTCCTGAGATTGTTGAAAAAGGGCTTAGAGTGGTTTCTGAGGAGAAGAAGGTTAGAAGCGGTTTAATAGATTGCCTCTGCGTCGATTCAAACGGTAAGATTGCCGTAGTCGAATTTAAGAAGAGTAGAGCTGGTGTTGACGCCGTTGAGCAGCTTTCAAATTACGTTCAGGAGTTAAGAACAAGAGGCTCAGAAGTTAGAGGTATGTTAGTAGCACCTTCCCTGACAAGGGAGGCCGGCGACAAGATTAAGGCTTTAAACTTAGAATTTAAAAGACTCAGCGTTAAGAAGTGTATTAAAGTCTTAGAGTCTACAGGAGAAACGACTAAGATTTCAGATTTCACAAGCTAGCTTTAAATACCCGTTTGAATTCAGATTGGAGACCTCTCTCGAATGAGTCCCGCAAATCCCCCCATTTTTTCATTTAATCCAGTTGATGTAGACGATGGAATTTTGAAGGTTTAAGAAGCTGTAAACAGGGGTTTGTTCCTCTTCATCTACGCCTTAGCAAGCATATCCGCCGCCTCTCAGTCAATGTACACTTCAGAATAGATACGCGTTTGAAGCTGCGTTTCAAACTCTTCCGCGTAGACCAGACGTTTAAAGCCCAGACAACATAATAAGGTGGAAAAAATAGGAAAACCCACACAGCAACATATTCAGACATTGGAAGGGGACAGTAGAATACCATAAAACCAAGGACATACTGCACGTCAAAGAGCTTTTAGGGCATAAAGACATTCAAAACACCATGGTCTACATAACGATTGAGAACGCGTTATTCCAGACTAAAAACGACGAATTCTACTGTAAAACCGCATCGACTGTCGAAGAAGCTTCTAAGCTGATAGAGGTAGGCTTTGAATACGTCACCATCTTCAACAACATAATGCTTTTCAGGAAGCGAAAATAGCTTTAAACAACAAAGAATAGTTTTAAATACCCGTTTAGAACTTCCAATAGTTGGATGGCTGGTTTAACAATCATCGGCCTAATCGTAATACTAATTGGAGTTGCTTTGATCTTCGTAGGCTTTCTACTGGAGTTTCTAAAATCTCTGAAGGTATCCAAAGTGAAGACTGGTGGGGCTGTTTTAATAGGACCGTTTCCCATAGTATTTGGAGATAGAGATCTTGTAAAGTATTCAGTGGCGCTTCTAGTTATGATGATCATTTTAATAGCGGTTTTACTTATTGCATCAGGTGTGTTTGTATGACTGTTAAATGTGAGGTCTGCAGTATTCACAATGCTAAGTACGTATGTCAAAATTGCGGATCTAAAGTATGCCCATCATGTTTCAATCCGCATCTAGAGTTTTGTATAAAATGCGCAGGAAGCAGTTATTCTAAGGCAGGGTTAGAATACGGTATTGGTTTTAAGATTATGATCCTAGGCTTCGCTTTAGCTTTTCTAGGTGTACTCATCACGATTATACTGGCCATTTTAACCGGAGTAGGCGATTTGAGTTTTGTAATTCTACTCCTTCCAATACCGATTGGTGTTGCAGCAGGACCTTATGGTGGTATCCTACTGATTCTTGCTTTAATTTTGACGGTTATTTTTATGGCAATCTTAATATTGACTGGTAGGAAACATTTAAAATCATTCTCTTCGAAAGAAATGCCAGAAGGTGTTTAAATGGCTGAGAAGGGTTTGCTTAAAGAGTGGTTAACAAGGAGAAGACGCAATAGAAGTATTGAGCTTGCCTATAAGCAGATGAAAAGCTCCGTCGAGACAGTCGTAGAGCTTAGAAGGTGTTTAACAGCCATTATGGAGGGGAATTTTTCAGAAGCCGAGAAAAGTATTGGAAGACTTTTCCTGATGGAGGTGGATGTAGATGAGCTTAGAAGGAAAGTTCTTATTGAACTGGCTAAGGAGGAACCTTCTAAATTTAGAGAAGACTTTGCACATTTGGTTCAAGGGTTGGATGTAATGGCTGACCACGTTAAGGATTCAGCTAGAAGCCTTTTAGTTCTCTTGAGGGGGAAGAAGATCGTACCTAAGGAGGACTGGGCAAGCTACCTCAACCTTGTGGATAACGTTGTCTTGTGTACTAGAGCCCTCCTAAGGGCAATTGAAGAATTAACAGGTAAAAGTGAAGAAGTTATGCGTTACGTTGTTGAAGTTGACAGACTTGAAAACGTTATAGATGAGCAGTACGTATCGATCATGGAGATGCTTGTGGAAGCTGAGGAAATTAAACCCGGTGTTCTTATGATGTTGAAGAGTCTCTTAGAATTTTTAGAGAAGGCTACTGATACATGCGCTGAGACGGCTGATTACATTAGGATTCTTTTAGGTTAAGAGTGTGAAAATTTATCAGAGGAAATAGTCTACTTATGAATTGAAGGGGTTTGACAAGTTTAAAGTTCTATCTTTTAGATGTGGATAGCCGTTTCAAAGAAGGGGGGACTGAAGTTAGACTTTGGGGTTTAACCGATGATGGGAGACCGGTCGTTCTATTCGATAAAACGCTGAAGCCATATTTCTACGCTGTCGCTGAGGATGTTGAAGTATTGGAAAGACATTTAAAGTCCATCAAAGACATTGAAGGGTTTGAAGTGAAAGATGCTAGGATTTTCGGGAAAACTGTTAAAGCGTTTAAAATCTACGTTTCAAATCCAGATAAGGTTGATTCTGTAGCTGAGGTTGTCTCAAAGCTTGAAGGCTGTGGAGGAGTATATGATAGTGATTTGAGACATGCTCAGCACTATCTCCTAGATTATGATGCTCAATTATGTGGATGGCATGTAGTTGAAGTAGAGCCTACGGATAAGGAGAATATTAAAGTCGATGAAGCATATAGACTATTGAAGCTACCTACTGCTATCGAATACCAGAAGAGTGTAACTTTCCGAGTTTTAGCTTTCTACATGGTTCCACTGCCTTCTAAAGGCTCACCTAAACCTGAGAGAGATAGAATTGCATGTTTAGCTATTAGAACAAGCGAAGGCTACGCAGAGGTTTTAAACTCGGAGAAAATCGGTGAAAGAGCCTTAATCGAGAAGTTTATTGAGATAATCGATAAGTTCGACCCAGACATCGTAGTAGGCTATGGTATAAATGCGAGAGATTGGGAGTATTTAACTAAGAGAGCTGAAGTTAATGGTTTAAAGCTTAATGTAGGTAGAGATGGGACTGAACCCCACAGGAGCCTTTACGGCCATATTTCAGTAGCTGGTAGGATAGCTTTAGACCTTTACGATTACGCTGAGGATATAGCAGATATAAAGATTAAAACCTTGGAGAATCTAGCTACCTATTTAGGTCTCAAAGTGGAAAATGAGCCTATAGAGGAATTAGATATATCAAAATTATGGTCGTCACCAGAGGGAAGAAAAAGAATACTAGATTACGTATCAGATAGATGTAAAATTGTTATGGAGAGCTTTAGGAAGTTTATAGACTATGGCTGTCAACTTTCAAACTTAGTTTGCATACCCCTGGATCATGTATGTACGGCAGCCGTGGGATTTAGAGTCGAATCGTATCTTATGAAGTGTAGTAGAAAGTTCGGCGAATTAATACCTAAACGTGTTGAAAAACCATACCAGCCTTATGCTGGAGCAATCGTTTTAGAGCCGAAGCCTGGTCTACATGAGAATATAGCGGTTCTAGACTTTAGGTCCATGTATCCAAGTATAATGATGAAGTTTAATATATCTCCAGATACTTACGTAGAGCCTGAAGTCGAAGCGAGACCTGAAGACTTTTTCATCGCTCCCGAAGTTGGACATAGATTTCTTAAAAAACCCGACGGTTTCTACAGAGATGCTTTAAAGAGACTACTAGAAACTAGAGCAGAAATCAATAGAAAACTTAAGACCTTAAGCCCGGATTCAGCTGAATATAGGATTTTAGACGCTAGACAGAAGGCTATAAAGGTTATTACAAATGCGATGTATGGTTATGCGGGCTGGATAGGTGCAAGATGGTATAGAAGACCTATAGCGGAATCTACTACAGCTTGGGGTAGGGAAGCCCTTATGGAGACTGTGAAGTATGCCATGGAAATGGGGCTTCCCATAATCTACGGTGATACTGATTCAATATTCGTTAAGTACGACCAGGAGAAGATCGAGAAACTCGTAAAGTACGTCTCTGAAAAGCTAGGGTTGGAGATAAAGCCTGAAACAGTCTATAAACGGATAATTTTCACAGAAGCTAAGAAGAGGTATGCTGGTCTACTTACAGATGGCAGGATAGATATAACTGGTTTAGAAGCTGTAAGAGGAGATTGGCCTGAAGTTGCCAAGAAAATCCAGCGGGAAGTTGTTAGAATTGTTCTTGAAACCGGATCTGCGAAACAAGCTCTCGAAGAAGCTAGAAAAATGCTAAGTGAAGTTGAAGCGGGTAAAGTTCCAATTGTAGAACTCATCATATGGAAGACTTTAACGAAGACGGCGGAAGACTACAAAGTAAAAACCGCTCATGTAAAAGCTGCTCAGAAACTTGCAGATATGGGCTGGGATATAGGGCCTGGCGATAAAGTAGGAACCATTATAGTTAAAGGTACGGGTAGACTTTACGATAGAGTTGAACCATATCAATTCGTTAAACCGGAAGATGTAGACTACGGATATTACATCGAGAATCAAATAATACCAGCTATACTTAGAATCCTCAGCGTCTTTGGATACAGAGAGGAAGATTTAAAGGCGTTTAGGAAACCCTTAGAGAAGAAAGGGCAAAGAACGCTTTTCTAGCAAACCTATAATGTATCGGAATGCTAGGGCTTTTATAATTGTATAATTTTTAGAGAGCCCCAAAAAATAAAAGTAGGGAGAATGAGGGACCAAACCATACATCATCAACTCTCAGAGCAAATTGAGATCTAGTTTAAAATGGAATCCATTTAGCTTCAACTTTAAACATTTCATCAACCATTTTCTCGATTTCTCTAGGTGTTAAAATGGCTGATGTTAATGGGTCGAACATTATTGCTTGTAAAGCCGCATTCCTATCCTTTTCTAGGCTGGCTTTAACAGCAAGCTCTTGAACATTTATGTTTGTTCTATTTAAGGCGGCGCATTGAGGCGGTAAGCCCCCTACATGACATGGATGTATACCGCCTTCGTCGACTAAACATGGGACTTCAACGCAACAACCATTTGGAAGATTTGTTATCAACCATTTATTTTCAACATTGCCATTTATACGGCATGGTTTGTCAGTATTCATAGAGTATATGATGTCTATACCGTACTCGTGTGATCTTGTAAGCTTTATCGGCGCTTCACCTCGTACTTGCCTCTTTATGTGTTCAAAATGCGGTTTCCACGCTTCTTTACATATTTCTAAATAAAACCATCTCGGTTCACAGTACATTTTACGCCTCTCTTCAGTGGTTCTAAAATATGGAACGTATTCGCCTAAATGGTGGCTTGACTCCGTTATGAAGTAGCCTAAATACTTCATCATTTCAAATCTAACCTTATCCTTTTCATAGATTTCTTTCTTTTCCATAGCCTTCCAGAGAAGCGGATACGCATCTTCACCCTTATATTTAAACTCTAGGAAGAAAGCTTGATGGTTTATTCCAGCAACCCAATAGTAAACGTCTTCATATGAAACGTTTATATACTCTGCCAACTGCATAGCCGTTCCCTGAACACTATGACAGAGTCCAACGTTTTTAATTTTCGTCGCCTTATTCATAGCCCAACAGTTAATCGCCATAGGATTAGCGTAGTTAATTAAAAGCGCATCTGGACATAGGTCTTCCATATCGTAGCATATGTCCAACAGAACCGGGATTGTTCTAAGACCTCGGAAAACCCCTCCAGGACCCAGTGTATCACCGACCTCCTGATTCACACCGTACTTCAATGGGATGTATATATCATGTTCGAAGGCTTCAAGCCCTCCAACCTGGATCATTATTATTACGTAGTCAGCGTCTTTCAAAGCCTCTCTACGGTTTAGAGTAGATTCAACCTTTAGTTCGGGCGCATATTTGGAAGCTAATGTATGCGTAAACTGAGTTATCAATTCAAGCCGTTCAGCGTCAATATCCATGAGAGCTACTGTAGAATCTCTAAGCTCTTGATGGTAAACTATGTCTGTAAGTAGGCGGCTGGCAAAGATAACGCTTCCAGCACCAATAAAAACTATTTTTGCCATACAGAACCACTCTGCCAAGAGAAAAATATACGCAGTAAAGTCTTAAAGGTTTAATTACCACCGTAATTGAATCCACATTTTGGTTTCAGAAGACATCTAGGAATCTACTCACTCATTGCAGTTATTCTTACACTCTGCTTCCATATCTCTTTATAAGCGAAGTAGTAATCCCATTCTTTAACCAACTCTATGAATCTCTCAATATTGAGAACCGTAAAATGGAAATGCCTATTTTGAACATGCTCATGGATTTCTAAATCTGTCTTCTCATCTTCCGTAAGCTCCTCTAAAAAGTCTTCATCTCTTTCAGCGTCAACTGGTATTTCCACACCATATCCTTTTAAACCTTCTTTAGACACTATAGGACGCACCGTCCATCGATCTTCACCTATTATTAAAACCATGTAAACACTGCAACCATCAAAGTTTCTCCTCCATAAACCAGAGTTAACGTATTTCCACTTCTTCTCAAGATACTTTACAGAATCTATGAATTCGTTAACTTCCTCTCTGTCTATGTCTTCGTTCACTTTAAACGAGTGTGGAATATAAAGGGAGGGGTGTAAAGCTTTAAGTAATAAGAGTTTAGAGAATTGAATATCCCTAGAAATGTAAACGTAAAATAGGGCTCCTCTACATTTAAGTTGCTGTTCTCCCCTGGTCATAATGGAGTTGAAGCTCCCCTTCTCAAAGTTTAAGAAGAATGGGGGAACTTCAAGAGCAAGGTTTCTGCACCTAAACGAAAATCTATTTTCCTTATTTTCATTAATAATAAATAGCTTATTTTAAGCTTATAAAGATTTTTAAAGAAATTTAAAATTTAACAGTGATATATTCAAATGATTCATTAAATTTATCTCATTAAAATCAATAAAAACTTGGAAAAATAGAAATTAATTTGAATCTTAGAAATCTTAATTCAAGTTTACGATAGTAGTGTTGCATTAAGCTTTAAGAAACAAACAGTTTCAGAAAAACGTAGCTAATGAAACATATAGGTCATTTTTTACCATGGACAATCGCTGTCTTAAATCAGTTTATACGTTTTTCTTCAACTATTTTCTCAGCTTCTTCTAAGTCTTTAATGGTATCTATACTTCTCCAAATTGTAAAATCGTAATATTTTACAGTTTTAAGCTTTCTGGCGTCTGCGAGTTTTGGAAATAGTTCCCTCTCCAAGTCTCCTCTATCCGGTAGGTATTTAAACACTTCAGGTTTGAATAGGTATAATCCTGCATTTATCCAGTAGTCGCGGATGACGGGTTTCTCTTGGAAGAGAATTATGTAATCCCTACTGTCTGAAAAAACTATTCCATACGGTGAAGGTAGGGGTACTGTAGCTATTGCCCCTATCGCACTTCCATCTAATACCCCTATGAGTTTAGTTGGATCTATGTCCGTTATCACATCTCCATTAACGACATAGAACATTTCCTCCTTATCGAGAAGATTTACAGCGTTTTTAAGCCCACCACCTGTGCCTAAAGGCTCTTCTTCTACGACGTAAGATATATGGACTCCATACTTCCTACCACTGCCAAGATGGTCTATAAACTTCTCCTTAAGATACCCAACAGTCGCTATGAATTCTCTAACTCCATATTTCTTTAGCCATTCAATCTGATGAGCTATAATGGATTTACCAGCAATTTCCACCAGAGGTTTAGGCATATCATTTGTTAAAGGCCTTAAACGCTTACCTTGACCGCCAGCTAAAATGACAGCCTTCATCAATAACTCTTATCCTCAGAAAGCTTTTTAAATTTAAAAACACTCATGGAGTTTAAAAATCTTTCATATAGGTCTATAGTGTCCATGTAAATCGAATGATGTTATGTATTGGTTTCACCTTGAAGCTTTACGACGTTAACTGAGTGGGGCTTAAGTTCAAGGTTAACCTTGTTATTTTCTATCTTAATATCAGCCTCTTCAATCCCTACGACATGAGGATTTTCAAGGGTATTCCTATCTTCAATGCTCTTCCCCGCGACCGTTTTCATACCTCCTTTACTAGGTTTAAAACCTTTGAAGGTCGTTTGAATATATGCGTATTCTGTCTCATGCCTATTGACTACGTATAAGTATAGAGTCCCCCCGCCCTCAGTAATCATAGCCGATACGTCTATGAATGGAATATAACGGTTAAGCTCGCTTGACTTGTAAAGCTGTGAATCTACAACTGTTGGAAGAATATAATCTCCAACGCTTTCACCATACAACTTAAACACGTAATACTGAGGTGTTAAAACCATTCGTCCATCATCTGAAGCAACTATCAACGGTATAACGTTCACCGTTTGTGCAAATGCCGCAATAGGTACTTCGTTACACAGCCTATGTAGAGAGTTTAAAACCCCCGCTGTAAAAACAGCATCTTTAACGCTCGTGATCTGTCTAAGTAGTGGAGGTTTTGCTTCTGAATACCAAACATTCCACTCATCAAAAGCCAGTTTTATTTCACGTTTAATATTGTACTTTCTCCTTACATCTTGAATAAGCTCGTAAACGTTTCTCAGTCTCCTCTCAATGTCTACACTATAGGCTACAAGTTCTCTATAGGGCTTGTCCCCACCAATATAGATGTGAATAGACAAGTAGTCGAAGTACTCTCCTGCATTTTTCACCATAGCAATGTTCCACTCCAGGTCTTCACATCCAACCGCTATAAGCCTGATCTCCGAGTCTACAGTTTTCATCTCATTTGCAAATTCCACAGTTCTTCTCGCACATTCAACACCATCTACGCAGAATCCGATCTGCCACCTTCCATACAGTTCATTTCCCACCCCCCATATTTTAACGCGATACGGGCTAACATGTCCATATTGACGTCTAAGTTGCGCATAGTAGGTGTCTCTATTAGAGTTACAGTATTCCACCCAATGTGCCGCCTCCTCAGGTGTTCCGTTTCCAGCATTAACGACCACCCAAGGCTCGGCCCCTACAAGGCTACACCAATCTATGAATTCGTCTGTTCCAAAAGTATTAGGCTCATCCTGACCCCACGCCATATCGTAGCGTTTAGGCCGTTTTTCCCTAGGTCCAATGCCATCCAGCCAATGGTATCCACTGGCGAAGTTCCCACCAGGCCATCTAACGGTGGGACAGTTCAACTGTTTAACTGCGTCCAAAACATCTAAACGGTATCCTCTCACATTTGGTATGTTAGAATCTTCACCGACCCATATACCTCCATATATACACTCACCTAAATGCTCTATAAATTGCCCATAGCATCTTCTGTCGAATCTTCCAATAGGTGAAGTTGCATCGATAGATGCTCTACAGTCCAGTATAATCACCTCCTATATTTCCTCCATTATATGACTATTTTTCTTTTTCCGCTTCATTTGGCAGAACTAGTCTTAAAGACCTGAGGAAAAAATGTTCATACGATGTATTCGGACACCGGAGGAGAACCAAAAAAGTAGACTTAGCTAAAAATCAGCGATGATAAAGTTTAAATTAAATACTTCCTTCTTAAGTTAAGAAGTATTAAGACTGAAAATAGAGTACTTAGACGCGTCGGGTGCATACTATGGGCATTATTACGTGGTCTCGAATAAGAAGCCCCTGGCTTTTACATTTCAACACTGGAGGATGTAACGGTTGCGACATAGAGGTTCTTGCAACTTTAACTCCAAGATATGATTTAGAAAGATTTGGCTGTCTACTTAAAGGTAGTCCTAGACATGCAGACGTTATGGTCGTAACAGGACCAGTGACTAGACAGGTTAGAGATAGACTTATAAGAGTCTACGAGCAGATGCCTGAGCCTAAGTTTGTCGTAGCCGTAGGTGCGTGTGCGTGTAGTGGTGGAGTCTTCCAAGGATGCTACAACGTTTATCCAGGTTTAGATGCTGTTCTTCCAGTAGATGCATATATACCCGGATGCCCACCTAAACCTGAAGCGATAATAAACGGGGTTGCAGCATTATTAGCTAAGCTGGAGGGTAGATTATGAAGGAAGAAGAAGTCGTATCAAAACTTAAAGAGGTCTTCGGAGATAAAGTTTCAGAGTTTAAAATAGCTCCACGTAGGGTATACTTCCATATTCCTCCAGAGCACTATAAAGAAGTCGTCAAGTTTCTAGCTGAAAAGTTTGGCTTTATACATATTCAAACCATAACTTCCACAGATTTTGGTAAAGAGATAGAGGTTATGCCTCATCTTGGTAGAGGATTGACTGTAAGCGTTAGAACACGTGTACCTAAGGATAAACCAGTAGTAGATAGTATAGTTGATGTGATGCCTGGGGCATCTTTCCATGAAAGAGAGGTACATGACCTGTTAGGTGTTGAGTTTAAGGGTAATCCAAACTTAAATCGGATTCTTCTATCTGAAGACTGGCCTGAGGGGGTTCACCCACTTAGAAAAGAGAGTCAACTTACACCCCCTAAACCCATTAGAGGTGGTGTAAATGAGTGTTAGTTCCTCTTATGAGAGATTTTTCGACATACCTATAGGGCCGCAACACCCTGCTCTAAAAGAACCGCTGTTCTTAAAACTCATAGTTGAGGGTGAACATGTCGTCGCAGCAGACGTAGACGTATCGTACACACATAGGGGTATTGAAAGAGCTATGCAGGAGAGAAACTACGTACAGAACATATACTTGGCTGAGAGAATATGTGGCATATGTAATGTAGCGCATACGTTATGCTATTGCCAGAACGTTGAAGGGCTATATGATGTTGAAATACCGAGTAGAGCGTTATATATAAGGGTTTTAGTTGAGGAGCTTGCTAGAATTCACAGCCATCTTCTATGGCTTGGCGTTGCAGCTCATGAAATAGGGTTTGATACGTTGTTTATGTATGTATGGAGAGACCGAGAGATCGTTATGGATTTGATAGAGGAGGTAACTGGTAACAGGGTTACATCTGCCATAAACACCATCGGAGGTGTTCGAAGAGACGTCAAACCTGAGACTTGCGATAAATGTTTAAAGGCTATGGACTATATAGAGGAGAGGACTAAGTATTATAAGAGGGTCTGTAAAACAGACCCAACAATAGCTGCAAGATGTGTAGGGGTGGGAATACTTAAACCCGATGAAGCAGTAAGACTATGCGCAGTAGGACCGACTTTAAGAGCCTCAAACGTGAAGTACGACGTTAGAGCGGATGATCCATATGCTGTTCACGATGAAGTTCCATTCAATGTGATCGTGTATGATACTAACGATAGCTTCGGTAGGATTTTAGTCAGGATAGATGAGATATTCGAGTCTATAAATATGGTTAGGTACTGTATTAAACATATGCCTAGTGGACCAGTTAGAGCTAGGCTTAGGTTGAATCCGCCAGTTGGCGAACACCTTAGTAGAGTAGAAGCACCTAGGGGAGAGCTTGTACATTATGTAAAGTCTAATGGAAGTGAGAAACCTGAAAGATATAAGGTTAGAACTCCTACGTTTGAAAATCTATCTGCACTCTGCGAAATGCTTACATCTAAAGGGAATTACGTGGTTAACATAGCCGATGTGCCAGTGGTATTTGCTTCAATAGATCCATGTTTAAGTTGTACTTCTAGAGTCGCCATATTAGATAGTGAGAGGGGGAAGATTTGGATTGGCAGTTTGGAAGAGTTAAAGAGGTTGAAGAGGTGAAACTGGATGGCTATGCTTCCGGAGGTGTTTAGACATATCTTCAAGAAACGGGCTACGTTAATGTACCCGTTTAGAGATAGGGAGAAAATACCTGTGCCGGAAGGGCTTAGAGGTAAAATGAGCTTCAACCGGGAACTTTGTATAGGTTGTGGACTATGTGCAAGGTTTTGTCCAAGTGGGGCTGCAAAACTTGTAGAGGATGATAAGGGTAAACGTCCAATATTCTATATAGATCAGTGTCTTTTCTGCGCTCAATGTGAAGAAGTATGCCCTAGGAAAGCTATAACATTGACAAGGGAATTTGAGGTGGCTGGCTTCAATAGGAGTAATTTAGTTGTAAAGTAAGCGCATTGTCCATAAGTATTTAATCGTAGCTGGTTTGTGGAAATGGAAGAGGTTTTCAATAAGCTCCTCGAAAATAGGCGTAAAGTAGTAGTATTAGGTATTGGAAATACGTTGAGGCGGGACGACGGTTTCGGTGCATACGTTGCGTCTTCGCTTAAACGGTTTAATTTTGAAGATGTTCTAATATTGGAGGCTGGCATTTCCCCTGAGACATTCTTATATGATATTTTAGAGTTTAAGCCTTCACATCTCATAATAGTGGATACTGTTGAGGCAAATCGTAAACCTGGAGATGTAGTAGTAGCTAGACTTGAGGAAGTGATAGATGAAATAGCCGTATCAACCCACAGGCTACCTTTAACAGTACTCGTAAAATATCTAAGGCTTATGGGGTTTAATGGGGAAGTCGTACTTATAGGTGTTCAACCCGGTGATCTATCATTTGGGGAAGCCCCAACTCTAGAAGTTAAAGAGGCCACCCGCATCGTTACGGATTTATTGAAGGTCGCATTATCAATTAAGCCGTATGAATAGGAAGACTAATTAAAAATATCGCGTAATTTCATTATTTCAATTATCAGCTACATTTTGAATTAGCAAATTTGTATGCTATGATTATGAAATGTTATCGTAGTGAGTTAATTATGGAAGGATATAGAATGTCTGTAATAGGTGAAAATTTCCTCAGATAGAGACAAGAACAACTAAAGGTTTAATAAAATTACCAGACGACTATAATGGAAGATGATCTATTCTTTTCAACCACGATTATATACATAGTTGGTAAAGTTTGTATATGAGTATGGATTTAAGAAGCGGCTCCTTTTATCTCAAGATACTGGCTGGTACAATGTTAGAGATCTTAAAGGTGAGGAATATTCGAAACTACTCGCATTTAGTTAAAAACCTTCAATAGTTGAAAACGGATTTAGCCATAATTGCAGAGAAAATTTTAGTACTCTTGCATGAGAGTTCTAAATAAGATTATTTAAAATCCCCTTTTCCGCATGATTGAATATGCTGATCAGCCTATTTATGGAAACCTAACAAAGAGAATTTATTATGAAAGCCGGGGAGGGGATTTGAACCCCTGTATAACGGGTTTCCACAGCTATATAGACCTACAGTTCTTCTGCAGCCCGTTGCCTCGCCACTCGGCCACCCCGGCCTTAAAGAATTTTCCGAAAATGTGTTGTATAAATCTTTCTAAAAGAAGTTTGAAGAATTAGCGCGGTCAATCATTTAAACCTTGAAATATTTAATGCTCTTAAAGATTAAATTACTATTGAGTGACTATGCTGTATGGAGTTATTAAGAGTAGGAGAAGTGTTAGAACCTATGATGGGAGGGAAGTTCCAAGAGATGTTTTAAGTAGAATTTTCGAAGCTGCTCGATGGGCTCCTTCAGCTCATAATGCTCAGCCTTGGCGTTTTATCGTAATATATGAGAGGGATGTTAAGAGGATGCTTGCTAGGGCTATGGCAGATGCGTGGTTTGAAGACCTGAGAAGGGATGGAGTTTCAGATCAGGAAGCATTGAAAATCATTGAAGAAGAATCTATGAGGAGATTTACCGAAAGCCCCGTGTTAATAGTTGTAGGTTTAACTATGAGAGATATGGATAAGTATCCTGATGAACGAAGAATGAGAGCTGAATATACTATGGCTATTCAAAGCGTGGCAGCTGCTGTACAGAATATACTTTTAGCGGCCCATTTAGAAGGGCTTGGAGCATGCTGGGTATGTGCACCACTATTCTGCCAAGAGGTCGTAAAGAAGACTTTAAAACTTCCAGAGGAGTTTGAGCCACAGGCTATACTGACGTTGGGTTATCCGGTAGGAGAATGTAGTCCTCCTCCGAGGAAGACGTTGAGCGAAATCGTATGGGTCTTAACATCAGAGGAGGGGTTAACCTCATGGAAGATTTAAGTAAGCTTAAAGTTACGGCTTTAGCGGGTGGCGTAGGAGCAGCAAAATTTCTCAGAGGCCTTATTGAAGTGGTTCCTCAAGAAAATGTGAGTATTATTGGAAATGTCGGAGATGATTTAACGCTTTACGGTTTGCATATAAGCCCAGACTTAGATATAGTCATGTATACGCTTGCAGATTTGGTATGTAAAGAGAAGGGATGGGGTATAGAGGAGGATAGCTTCAACTGTCTAAATATGCTTTCAAGATACGGGTTTGATCCATGGTTTAAGCTTGGAGACACAGATTTAGCGACGCATATCTACAGAACCTACCTGCTTAAAAGCGGTTTAACACTATCACAAGCAACACTTGAACTATGTAGAAAACTCGGGTTGAAAATTAGATTGATCCCTGTGACTGATGACTACTTACGGACAGTAATATACTCTGATGCAGGACGATTAACGTTTCAAGAATACTTCGTTAAGATGAAATGTGAGCCTAAGGTCTTAGGTATTGTTTTCGAAGGAGCTGAAGAAGCTGAACCGTCTTCAGGGGTTTTTGAAGCATTGGAAGAAGCTGACGTTATAGTGTTATGTCCAAGCAATCCAATACTGAGCATAGGACCAATACTGGCTGTTAAAGGTATTAGGAGCTTCCTTAGAAGGTCTCTAAAGCCTATAGTAGCCATAAGCCCTATAGTAGCTGGTAAAGCTTTGAAAGGTCCAGCTGATAAAATTATGTTGGAGCTTGGATTGAAGCCGTCAGCTTTAACTGTAGCAGAGTTTTACAGAGACTTTTTAAAAGTTTTCATAGTCGATGTTAGAGATGGAAATCTTAAATTCGAAGTTGAACAAATCGGCATTAAAGTCGTTTTAACGGATACCATTATGAGCAGTTTGAGTAAACAGATTACCCTCGCCAGAGAAACTCTTAAAGCAGCTTTAGAAATTCATAATATAAATTGTTGAAGCAGATAGTCTACGCTGTAATACCAGTAAAAGACCCATGCGAAAGTAAGACAAGATTGTCTAATGTTTTAAGCCTTGATGCTAGGAAGAAGCTGACGCTATTTATGTTTGAAGACGTGATCTCAACGTTGAAATATTCTAAACTATTGGCTGGAATAGTGGTTATAAGCTCAAGTCTAGAAGTTTTAGATTTAGGGAGAAAACTAGGTTGTGAAACTGTGAGAGAAGGGGCTAGAGGCGTTGGACTCAATAAAGCTGTGGAACTAGGGGTTAAGCATTCCGGAAAACTGGGAGCAGAAGCTGTACTGATACTGCCAGCAGATATACCTATGATAAACCCTGAAGATGTTGACAAGTTGCTGTTGACAGGTTTAAGCTTGAAGAAACCTTATGTAGTTATATCGCCGTCTGAAGATAAAGGGACGAACGCTTTAATGTTGAGCCTTCCTACACCAATAACCTTCAGATTTGGACCGAATAGCTACACGTTACATCTATATGAGGCGGAAAAAATCAGGTCTAGTGTAGCCGTCTTCTACTCTAAGAGTATAATGCTAGATGTAGATGGTGAGAAGGACATCAGTTTCTTTTTGAAAGAGTTGAAGAATGGAAGAGGTAGAAAATCCTGGCTTTACTTGAAGGAAATATATGAAGGAAGATACACCTGACTCCATATTATCTTAACGCTACATACAGTTGAATGCGACTATTGTGGTCTAGGCTTTTCAACTGATGTAAACTTTCGACTAAGAGCTGGTAGAAGTCTCTTGTGGATTAATTGAGCTGGAAAGAAGGCGATCAAGACTTGAGAGGCATTATATAGTCCCGTAAGCGCCAATATGTATGTCATATTTGAAGTGAACCATTCTATTGTAGGTTGGGGAAATGGAAGCTTAGGTACTATTAGGAGGATGAAGGCTAGGTTTGGAATAGTCATTAAGACAACTCTTAAAATTACAGCTGAGCACACGGCAAGCTTCCAGCGCTTTTTTTCGATTAAAGTCAGTCCGGCTAAAGTTGACGCTATAGCTAATCCTTTCATAATGGGTCCGAAGAATGGTATGCCTGTATAACTCATTATAAGCACGCTGAAACTATCTATATTTATTGATAACCCCAACACTACTAGAACCGTTGCAAGTAGTGCAGGTTTAAGTCCAACTGCTAAGTACAGGAGATATATAACTATCTCAGCAGGATCGTAGAGGAGGTAGTTCAACGGTGGAAACGGTAGGAAATGGCTTACACCTGTAAGTTCAATCAAATATGCTAAAGCTCCAAATACTGCTGAGAGAGCTACAATACCGCTAGCACTTTTTAAACGACTCACAGAATTCTCTTCTTCAGAACCCGCTTATATTTTTTACTCAAAATTTAAAATTTACTCAAATTTGAGTAATAGTTCTGTCAAAGCATGAAGAAGCCGTATTGTTTCTCCCTCTGTCGGTTATCTTTAGAGATAGAGGTGGACCCGGCGGGATTCGAACCCGCGACCTTGGGCTCCGAAGGCCCACGTCCTAGTCCGGGCTAGACGACGGGTCCTCTAAATACTACTTGAAGTAGGGTTAGTTAAGTGTTATTTGATTCTGGAGCTTCAGGTATAATATGTGTTCCCTCTGGAACTGCAAGTAATTCAGCATTTCTACTCGTTAAAGAGAACGCTATTTCTAAGGCTTCTTCAGGGCTTGAAGCAGGTATTAACATCATGTTTTCAAGCTCTTGAGCTGTTACACCTTTTGCATAGACGACTATGCGGCTTTTGGTGAGTATTCTAGCCATTATCTGGGCTTCCCACTGATCCCGAATAGGTTCATGATCCTTTATATGCTTAAGTAAATCTGCTGGGTTTTTAAACTTGGAAAACAGCTGGTAGAAGTGTTTATGGGCTACTCCATCTCTACACTCGGCTAGAAGCACTATTACACCGTTTGTCTTGACTAGAAGTTCACCTACGGCCATGCCTTTAACGGCTTGATATAGGTTTCTATCGGCCGGGTAGCCTCCACCACTCACTACAACGATGTCTGCTCTTTTTTCAGCCTTAGCCTTTATGGAACGTTCTATAAACTCTACAGCAGACCTATGAGTTTTAATAGGTTCGCCTGAGAAACACTTTGAAATTCCTCCTTCGGAGCTTAAGACAACGTTTACAACAGCATCGAGTTCAGACATGGAGGAGGCTTCGCAGATATCCCTATAGATTATATTCCTATTTAAAACTCCGAGTCTAGAGCTTGGATGATTTATCATAGCATAGGAGTGATTTCTATAGATTGTTTCAATACCGGAAATCCCCGGTAGAATAATCTTACCTCCTCCGCTGTATCCTGCGAAGAAGTGGGGTTCTACCGTGCCACAGCCAATCTTTAAGTCGGCTTCAAAAATTCTACTGTTAACCCATAGGGGAGTAGCCCAAGATGTTTCACCGAGATACGTCAACTCATCAGTTTTTGAAGCGTCATGATTTACGATTTCAGCTTCTTCAAAGACTTTTCCACCTAAAAGTTCTTCAAGCTGGTTTTGAGAAGCCGGCTCATGTAATCCATTCGCTACTAGAACCGTGAAGTCTTTAAACCCTTCTTCTTTAAGCTTTTGGATAATTGGTGGTAAGACTTTACTCAGTGGAGTAGCTCTAGTATAATCTGTAACTATGAGTAGAGCCTTTGACCCTTTCTTGATAAACGGTGTTACTGGGTTTTCTAAGCTTCTTCTAACCTCATACTCCTCATTTGTAGACATTGACGGTCTAGACGTTTTTAAGACACCTATAAGGTTTTTATCCGGCAGTTCAATTTCAATCTGCTCTCTACCATATGGGAGACTAACTTTCAAAACGCTTCGCCGCACATTTAAAAGTTCAAGCCCTATTTAAACATCCCCCATATACTTAAAAATCTTGTGTAAAGACTTATCTAGTATAAATTAATCAATTGATACTGAGGTGTTCCATTTTGGATGTTTTTGAAGCAATTAAAAAGAGAAGAAGCATTAGACGTTATAAAAGGGAGACTAAAATCCCGGAAGAGCATCTCCTGAAGATTCTTGAAGCAGCTAGATTAGCTCCCTCCGCCGGCAACCGTCAACCTTGGAGGTTTGTAGTAGTAAAAGACCCTGAGGTTAAACGTAAACTTGCAGAAGCATGTAACAATCAAATTTTTATAGCAGATGCACAAGTGGCTATTGCAGCGATTGGAGATCCATCTGCTTCACGATGGTATCCACAAGATCCTATGATAGCTGTTGAACACATGGTTTTAGAAGCTACAGAGCTTGGTTATGGAACATGTTGGATAGGGGCGTTTAATGAGGATGCTGTTAAGAAGGTTTTGAATATACCTTCCGAGCTTAAAGTCGTATGCGTAATTCCAATAGGTGTTCCAGATGAGGAGCCTCCAGCTAGACCTAGGAAAGCTATTGAAGAGATCTTCCACCTCGATAGATATGGAAACCCGTATAGAGTTAAATGAGGGGGAAGAATGAGCATCCTAGAAGACCTCGACAGGTATATACCTGCAACCTACAACACCATGAAGAAGACAGGTCTACTGCTGGGTTCAACCGGATCTAATGGAAAGTCAAACCTCATGACAATAGGATGGGGATTAATTGGAATAATCTGGGCCAAACCGATCTTCCTCACAGCCGTTAGGATAAGTAGATATACACATAAGCTTTTAGAGGAAAGCGGCGAATTCACAGTGAATGTTCCCACTGAAGATATGGGTGAAGCATGTAAAATCTGTGGAACCACATCCGGTAGAGAGGTTGACAAGTTTGATAAGACTGGTTTGAATTGGAAGCGTGGTGAATTTGTCAAAGCGCCAATTGTAGAAGGATGCCCCATCGTTTATGAGTGCAAAATCCTCTACAAGGATTCCGTTAAACTTCAAACGCTACCTGAAGATCTAGTTGAGAATATTTATCCAAGAAGAGATTGGCATATCCTATATTATGGGGAAATTCTCAAAATACATGGGAAAGTTTAACAAAATAACCGCAACACCTTAATTTTTCACCGTAATGTTCTAGCTTTTATTTGCGTTGCTTATAAACTTGAGTGAAAAAATGGAAAGTCTCGGTTTTACTCTAGCGTCGATGAAGTGTTCAGCCACAATCCCTAGAGACCTATCCGACATTCTCACTTATGGATATACACAAGATTTATTCAGGATGCCTTCAAACCAGGTTGGAGGAATAATCTCAGGGATTGAAAGGCGTAATGCTTTTTAAGGAGAGAGTAATGTGTGTATGTGCTAAAGGTGAGGCGAAGTGTCAGCTAAAAAACCGTTTTATGTTAGATTTAATGTACCTAAGGAGCTGGCGGATGCAGCCTATGAGACAATATTCATGATTAAGGAGACTGGTAAAATCAGACGGGGAGTTAACGAAGTTACAAAGTCTGTTGATAGAGGGGCTGCTAAACTGGTGATCATAGCTGAGGATGTTGATCCGCCTGAAATAGTAGCGCATCTTCCCCTCTTATGTGAAGAAAGGAAAGTCCCGTACATTTACGTGCCATCTAAGAGACAGCTCGGCGTAGTAAGCGGTATAGAAGTAGCTACATCCTCAATAGCTGTAATAGACCCGGGAGAAGCGAAGGGAGTGTTCGAAGAGCTTATCTCTAAAATTGGGGCTCTTAGAAAAGGTGGAAGTTGATGAGCTCTAAGAGGCCTAGAGAAGAGGAGCCTAGTCCAGCTGAAGTTATTCAAATAATAGAACGGACTGGCGTTACAGGTGAGATAGAACTCGTTAGAGTTAGGATTTTAGCTGGCCGTGAGAAGGGTAGGGTGATCTCTAGAAACGTTAAAGGACCCGTTAGAGTAGGTGATGTTGTCCTCCTTAAAGAAACTGAGAGAGAAGCGAAACGTATAAGGTAGTTGCAGAGGCGGAATATGTTATGCTATCTAGAGCTAGAAAATGTTCTTTCTGCGGCTCTGATATACCCGTCGGATCAGGGCTTATGTACGTTAAGCGAGATGGCGCCATACTCTGGTTTTGCTCGAGGAAATGTAGAGTAAGTATGTTGGAGTTCCACCGAGACCCTAGAAAGTTTAAGTGGACTGAATACCACGGGAAGAAAGAAAGGAGTAGTTGAAACTTGTAGTCAAATTATAATGGGGAGGTATCGACCTACATGAGGATAGTTGTTTTAGCCGTTCCAGGGGGAGGTAAAACCACTATAATGCGTTATGTTCAGATGAGGAAACCCGATGTAACGATCGTCAATTTTGGAGATTACATGTTTAAAGCCGCTCGAGAACTCTATGGCGTTAAAGATAGGGATGAAATGCGTAAGAAGCTGCTGCCTGAAGACTATGTTAAACTTCAGGAGATTGCTGCTAAGGAAATATCTAACATATCCGGAGACATTTTGATCGATACCCATGCATCTATAAAAATGGAGGGGGGATACTACCCGGGGTTGCCTGATGATGTCGTTAAACTGATGAAACCACACTATCTAATTCTCTTCGAATTCAATCCCGACGTTGTATTGTCTAGACGTATGAAAGATATGGGAGGCGTTAGAACGGGTAGAGACGTAGAGACATCTGAAGAGATCGAGCAACAGCAGCAAGTAAACAGGTTATTTGCAGCAGCCGCTGCGAATGCGGCTAGAGCGGTTTTACGTATTGTTAACCTGCGCTTCTCTGAGAAGCATCCGTATGAGCATGCTGAAGTAGGAGCTGAAGAGATTCTGAAACTCCTTAGAATGAGGTAGACTAATGCTTAATTAAAGAAAGATGGGAAAAGCCTAAATACTTATAAGCTCTGTTTAATATAACATGCCTATATTCCTGAGAATACTTCGAGAAGATTGGGGCCAATAGGGTTTTTGAAAGTGGAGTATACTATACTTCACTTAGGAGAAAATGGGAGAAGGGCTTAGAATGCTTCTTCCTCATGAAAACCGAGGCTGGAGATTCCGTAGTAGGGTATGGTATACTGAAAGACTATAAAACTAAGGAAGAGTGGTTTAAAACTAGAAGGGAAAACTTTACAGAGCACGCTTGGAAAACTGTCCTGATACTTGGGAGACTTGTGAAATTTCAAAACCCAATCCCCGTGAAAGAACTTCAACTAGATCAGCGTTTAAAAGGTAAATGTCTACATGGTCTTAAAATAGACCAATTCTTAGTGGATAAAATACTAGGCTTATCACGTTAGAGACAGAGTCTTAGAAAGCTATTTGCTCCAAGTTTTTATTACATTATAAATATAGTGCCTCTTATGCTATAATAACCTATATTATAATAATTGATTCGTAGTTCAATTTTCACCTTGAATTCGTTTACTTCCTCAGCCTTCACGAAGAATCAAATAAAAGTCCATGGATTAGAATTAGACTTCTAATTTACGTAAAAACTTAATCAAACCACAAAAACAATAATAGTTTACCAAGCAATTATTAATTGCTCAAGAAAAATATTTATATACATTCCTTTCATAAATTAAAATTGGTGGAAAAAGTGTCAAAGGAAATAGTAGAAGAGAAGATTCCATGGCATTTCCTAATACCCTTCATGATCGTTCTCGGAGTATTCGCTATGGCTGTAAACCCTCTGAATGCAACTGGTACGTGGAGAAACCCTCCTGGATACTCTGCAGCCATGGGTGTTGTCGTCATATGCTATTCAGCTCTAACGGCCTTACCGTTCATATGTTTTTATTTCGCAGGCGCTCTTGGAAGGTTAAACTTCCTTAAGAAAAGAGTTAACATGACGACTATGACTTGGTTGTATACTACGACGCTATGTCTCTCCTTCTACCTCGGTAGACCTACATCTGACACACCATGCGCCAGCTACGGTGTTTTCCTAGGTAATAGGATAATGTCTCCAGTTGAAGAGACGACTAGGCTGGTTCCATGGTTTATGGCTCCATCCCCGGACATAGCTAAGCAAGCACTTTATGGCGGTGTTTCAACACCTTATGCAGACTTAATGCCTATGATGATTTTCTGGAGCACTTTTACGATAATATATGGTCTTCTAATGGTATCCATCGCTACAATCTTTAGGAAATATTGGATAGACGTTGAAAAGGTTCCGTTTCCCCACGTAGGAGCCGCGTACGAACTCTTAATAAGAACATTACCTGAGAGAAAAGCAAGGTTCTCAGGTCCGTTCCTAATCGGACTTATACTTGGGATTGCCGTTTGGATACCGACACTATGCACAGGACTATTCCCATGGTTTCCAGACATCTATGGGTGGAGATGGGAGGCAAATGTATGTGGATACGGATCGCACTTCGTCCAACCAGGTGAGCCGTTAGCGGCTCTCATAGGTATGGCTAGGATTGAGAAGGAGCCTCTAGGTGTAGCTATAGCATATTTTGCACCTTTAACGACATTATTTAACATGTGGTTCTGGTGGCTAGTACTAGTATTATTGTGTCAAGTAGCATATTTCTTTGGATATTACACAGGGATTCCAAATACACCGGGTTGTGGAAGAGTATGGTGTGGGGAAATATCTATATCCTACGGTGAACCGTTTAAATGGACAGCCGTCCTCATAGGAGGGATATGGGGTTTAACGATATTCCTATTGATCTTAAGCAGACACCACATTATAGATACTTTAAAAGCCGCATTTGGAAGAATGGGCTCCTCAGGTAAAGCCGAATTTGAAAAGGGTGAGCCTATAAGCTACAGAGGCGCTTACATTTTACTAATAGTGACATTCATTGTAGCAATATTTATACACGTCGCATGCGGTATGAACCCGTTATCATCATTATTGACACCCATAAATATGATAGCCCTATGGTTCGGCTCTATGAGGCTTTTAGGCTTAGGTGGACTCTACTACCGTAAAACGGATAAAGGCTATGCGTTGCATAGGCTTCTACTATGGCCGACGGCGCCTGAAGTTGTGGATAGAGATTTTGCTATGTCTGCGCACTTCAACACATGGTTTACAGATGCCCCGGACATGGGTAACCAAGTTGGCGGAAACTTTCTAACAGCTTTTGAAGCCTATAGAATGGCAAGCCTCACAGGGGTAACTACTAAGAGCGTTTTCAAAGTCCTCGTAGCCTCCATAATAATATACTCTCTAGTTACAATACCGACGTGGATGACTATCGCTTATACATTTGGCATAACTAAGATTCCAGGCACTTGGGGTATGCACGGATGCAACGCCGTAATGCAGAGGTCTGCAAGCTCCGATACGTGGAACAGTGCTCCAGGCACAGAGCCTTGGGTGCCGCATTTTGCCGCTGGCTTCATCTTCGTGGGGCTTTTAAGTTGGTTGCACGCGAGGTATCTATGGTTCCCGTTTGAGCCCGTAGGCTTCATACTTGGAATAGGAGCTGGATTTGAATGGGGATTCTGGAGCTTAGCTTTAATAGCTTGGATTCTTAAACAACTAACGCTTAGAATCGGTGGAAGCAAACTATATGAAGAAGTTGGAGCCCCAGTAGCAGGTGGATACATAGCTGGACACGTATTGGCTTTAATACCGGGAATTATAATAGGTAGATATAGATTCTTCTTCCCATTCTAAACTTTCCCCCCATTTTTTCCATTAATGATTACAGAGCTAAAACGTATAAAACTAGCTTGCGAAGTCAACAGCTCTTTAGAAGTTTTAAAGCTGTAAGTCTATAGACTTCTATACTGTCTAAGTATTCTTCAACATCTATCTTCTCCACATCCGTATGGCTTAAAGTTGAATCGCCCGGACCATATGTTACAGCATTTATGGGAAGCCCAGCTAGAAGATTCATATCTCCCGTACTGGTTTTCCGAATAAGCTTAGGATGCTTTCCTCTGACTTCTTTAATAGATTCTCTCAAAATGTTTAAAAGCATTGAACTCTTATTCGCTTCGTAAGCATCACAGTATTCTTCAGGTTCAACTTCCACTTGAACACCTAGATGTTTATCCGTAAAGTCCTTCGACAGCTTCCGGGAAAACTCTATGAGCTCATATGCTTTGACGTGAGGCGGGATTCTAATATCGAGTTTAGCCTCACAGAAATCTGGTATTATATTTGACGTTTCCCCCCCTTTAATCCAAGTTATTGACGTGGAAGTAGTGTAATACCTACTTGAAAACGTGCGAGTGGAGTAGGATTCACCTATTTTTTCTTTTAAAAACTCGTAGAACTCGTAGAGATTTTCAACGGCATTTTCAAAAGCCCATGGCGACCCAGCATGCCCAGACCTTGTTTTACATTTTATGGAAAGTTGAACCCTACCTCTATAAGCTATGGTTATGACTTCAACCCCACCCGGCTCACCAAAAACTACATACTTAACATCCACACCTTTACGCAGTATGTGTTTAAAGCCTAAGCTGGAGCCTTCCTCGTCAACCGTACATGCAACAGTAAGTTTACCGTTTAAATTCTCGCTTTTAAGAGAAGCTCCTGCAACAATCATAGCTATTAATGCAGATTTAGCATCTACAGCCCCTCTAGCATATATGAAGCCTCCTTCTTCTCTATACGGTATGATCCCTGGAACCGTATCCATGTGACCTACATACATGAGCTTGGATTTACCAGCACTTACAGATCCTAAAACGTTTCCCACATCATCGATATATACGTCATCGTAGCCTAGTTTTTTCATAGTGTCCATGAGGAAAAACGCCAGCTCAGTTTCACGTAAGGATGGACTGTAAATCTTTAAAGCATTTTTAAGTATATCTACTGCTTTAGCTTTAAACTCAGAACCTATATGCATTTATTAACCTCTATAAATTGTAGTTCCAGCTTTACCTTCAAGAGCAGATGTTATGGGTTTAGGTTTTAAACCAGAACATATTACGATTTTATCAACACCCATCTCCAAAGCCTCCATAGCAGCATAGACTTTAGTAATCATACCTGGACCGATTTTCCTAAGTTTCTCCTTCAATTGGCTAGAGGATATTCCCTCGCAAAGCTCCCCATCGAGTATTAAACCTTCAACATCTGTCAGTAGTATGAGGCGGTCTGCTTTCAAAGCTCCTGCTACGTAAGACGCAGCTCTATCTCCATCGACGTTTAAAATCTCATACTCATAACCTATAGACAGCGGTGAAATAACAGGCAAATAGCCCGAGTTTAGAAGTGTTTCCAACAGACCAATGTTAACATCCGTTATTTTCCCAGTATAGCCTCCAGGTATAATTCTTTTCCTGCCTTTCTCATCTATTATAACAAGTTTCTTTTTTCTTTCTGCTCTTAGAAGCCCTCCATCTACACCCGAGATTCCTACGGCTGGAAGACCAAATTCAAGAAGTGTTGAAACTATTTCTTTGCTTATCTTACCAGCCATAACCATAACATAGATATCAAGTGTTTCCCTATCAGTATATCGGCTTCTAAAGCCGTCTGGAGAAGTTACGAAAACCTGTTCTTTACCCATTCGGGAAGCTATGCTTGTAACTTCGTCTCCTCCGCCATGTACTAAGACGAGTTTACAGTTTGAAAAAACCTCTTTAATGTCGCTTATCAGGTTTACATCTGGAGAACCATCTTTAAGAATGCTTCCACCGATTTTAACTACCAGTTTCAAACATCAACCCTCAATGTAATATCTTTTAGCTACTCTCCCCAGTCTTCCCCTTCTATTTCCGCGTGTTTAAGTTCAACTTTACCATTATTTATGTAGACTTCATACTCCATACCACAATCGGGACATGAGAATATTTCACCCTCAAGAACGTCATCGGGAATCTTAATCCTACCGCCGCATTCGGAACACTCTAAAACTATAACCATACGGATCACCTCTCACGGTTTTTACGAACCGTATGAGCGGTCCTCAGAGACAGGCTCCATATTTCTATAAACCCGGGGGCTGCAGATTGATCGAAAACGCTTTTAACGCTGTAAGTGGCAAGATCCTTACTATACAGCGAATAATTAGACATTCTTGAAACAACTCTTAATCCTCCCTTATAAAGCTTCAGCTTAACCCATCCTTCAACAAACCTCTGAGAACTGTCGATAAATTCCTCCAAGTCCTGTTTAAGAGGCTCATACCATAGGCCAGCATATACCAGAAAACTCCACTGTCTATCTACAAGTTCTTTAAAACTCAATTGACTCGGTGTTAAAACAAGCTTTTCAAGGTCTTTATGCGCTTCAATTATGCAGGCGGCTGCTGGACACTCGTAGACTTCTCTAGTTTTAATTCCTACAATCCTATCTTCAATGTGGTCTATTCTACCTACGGCATTTCTTCCCGCGATCTCATTCAACCTCATTAAAAGTGACACACCATCTAAAACTTCTCCGTTAAGCGAAGTAGGTACTCCATTCTCAAAGCCTATGGTTACATACTCAGCTTTATCAGGGGCCTCCTCTGGGTCTACAGTCCACTTGAAAACTTCACTTGGAGGTTCAAGCTCTATATCTTCTAAAGGTCCACATTCTATGCTTCTACCCCATAGGTTTTGATCGATACTGTATATCTTCTCTCTAGTGAATGGGATTCCGTGTTTCTTAGCATATTCAAGTTCAAATTCTCTATCTAAACCCCATTCTCTAACTGGGGCTAAAACCTTCAGATTTGGATTTAACGCTTTAACCGTTGACTCTATTCTAACCTGATCGTTACCTTTACCCGTACATCCATGCGCTACAGCATCAGCCTTAACAGCTTCAGCTACTTCAACAACATTCTTAGCTATTAATGGTCTGGAAAGAGCACTGCTGAGAGGGTATTTATCTCCATATAACCCATTAGCTTTAATGCTTGGAAAAACGTAGTTCTCTACGAAATCCTTCTTAGCATCTATGAAGAAGTGTTTTACAACGCCAAGCTTATGAGCTAAATCCTCTATGAGTTTGAAGTCACCACCCTGACCTACGTCAACGGTAACCGTGTAAACCTCTGCATCGTATTTTTCTTGAAGCCATATTATTGAAACAGATGTATCTAGACCCCCAGAGTACGCGAGTACGACTCTATTCAAAGCCTCCTCCCTCATTCAAACTCTTCAATTAAATCCAAGCATTAAGTTAAGGAAAGCCGACTAAGATATAAATTTTACTGAGAATCTTTAATTTTCTCCCTTAGATACTCTGAAAACTCCTTAACTCTACCCTTTCTCTCTACGTATATCTTCGTATCCAATCTAACTCTAATACCAAGGCTTAGTAGAAGCTGATAAAATTCACCACCACTTATTTCAGCAGGTATCTTACGCTCTGCTATCGCCTTACCAAGAACATTAATTATCGTGTATGCTTCATCTGGATACTGGCTTTTGAGAGCCGATAGAACCCTTAAACCTGAACTGTCTAAAGAATTTCTAACAATACTTTCATAGTCTGGAGTTTTATCCTCCTCAAGAGAGCCCTTTAAAGTTTTAGCCATAAGCTTCCGCTGAATCTCTAAATACTTTTTCCTCATTAGTAAATTCAGCTCGCCATCTTCGCTCAAGGCAAATCCCTCTAAGAGAATAGGAGGTACAATTAAACTAAAGAAGCTTTCTCTCTTCTGAGAATTGAAAGCCCATAATAATGGGATAGAAAGTAAAAGTTAAATGTTAAATCCTACTCCATTTTGGAGGGGTCATCTTTGAAAGTAAGCATCATAGGAGGATCAGGGTTCACTGGTGGAGAGCTTTTAAGAATACTGGCGACCCATCCAAACGTAGAAATCAAAATGGCTACCTCTAGGAGATATGTAGGTGACTACGTTCACAGAGTTCATCCAAACCTTAGAGGAATACTCGATATCCAATTTACAGACCCTAGTACGTCGAAGATAGCTGAGGAAAGCGATGTAGTATTCCTATGTACACCAGCAGGTGTTTCAGCAAAGATGACGCCAGAATTTCTAGAAGCCGGAGTTAAAGTAATCGACTTAAGCCCAGACTTTAGACTCAAGAATCCAGGAGAATATGAGCGGTGGTATGGTTGGAAACACCCAAGGCCAGATCTTCTAGAAAAAGCCGTCTACGGTTTACCAGAACTTCATAGGGAGGATATTCAGAAAGCCGATTTAATTGCATGCCCAGGTTGTATGTCGACAGCCGCCATACTTGCCATGGCTCCTTTAGCTAAAACTGGCTTTATTAAGCAAAGTATTGTAGTGGTGGATGCTATGATAGGTTCTTCAGGTGCAGGTGCTACTCCTTCACTGGCGAGTATACACGCTGAACGGTATGGTGTTATAAGACCTTATAAGCCAGTTGGACATAGACATACGAGTGAAATAGAGCAGGAGCTTGGCCTATTAGCTGGTGAAAATGTTAAAGTTGCATTCTCGGCAAGTTCCGTCAACATAGTGCGGGGGATACTCGTAGTATGCCATTGTTTTACTGAGAAAAATGTAACTGTTCGAGACCTTTGGAAGATTTATAGACAGTTCTATGGAAATGAACCTTTCATAAGGCTCGTTAGAGACGTTAAAGGAATCTTCAGGTATCCAGATCCAAAACTTACAGTAGGCTCAAACTTCTGCGATGTGGGGTTTGAATTTGACCCATATACGAATAGGATAGTTGCCTTAGCCGCTATAGATAATCTTGTTAAAGGTGCTGTTGGAAATGCCGTTCAGAGTCTAAACATCATCTATGAATTGGATGAGAAGACGGGATTAATGTATCCTGGAATCCATCCGGTTTAGGAGGAGCAATATTGGATACGCAGACGATCATCCAACTTGAAGAGGGAACTATGGTTAACGTCTACTTCAGATACCCAGCAGCCATTGTAAAAGGAAGCGGTGCAATATTATGGGATGCTGAGGGGAGGCGCTACATAGATTTAATGGGGGGGTATGGTGTTGCCATAGTGGGTCACTCCCACCCGAAGGTTGTTGAAGCGCTTAGAGAACAAATCGGTAGACTTACGATATGTCATCCAAGCCTATACAATGACGTTAGAGCTTCTCTCTTAGAGAAGCTTGTAACAATAGCTCCGAAGGGTTTAAACAAGGTTTACCTAGGTAGTAGCGGAGCTGAAGCCGTTGAAGTGGCTATTAAAATGGCTAAGAAAAACACCGGTAGATCTAAACTGGTCTCAACGATGGGGGGTTTCCACGGTAAAACCTTAGGAGCTTTATCTGTGACGTGGAACCCAAAGTATAGAGAGCCTTTCAAAGACTTTTTGATTAGAAACGTAGAGTTTGTACCATATGGAAATCTTGAGAAAGCCGAAGCAACGATTGATGAAAACACTATGGCGTTTATAGTAGAGCCAATCCAGGGAGAAAACGGTGTGAAAATTCCTCCAGATGACTATTTAAAAGGTTTAAGAGATATATGCGATAGAAGAGGTAGCCTATTGATAATAGATGAAATTCAGACGGGTCTTGGTCGAACTGGAGCCATGTGGGCTTGCCAACACTGGAATGTGAAGCCAGACATCATTTGTATCGGTAAAGGTTTAGCTGGAGGGGTTCCCATGGGAGCGGTTTTAGCAAGAGAAGATGTAGGTGATAGTCTTAAACTTGGAGAACATACGAGTACATTCGGTGGAAATCCTCTTGCATGTGCAGCAGCTTCAGCTGTAATAGATGTGATAGTTGGTGAGAAACTGCCTGAAAGGGCGAAAAGATTGGGAGAGGTATTTAAACGTGAGTTGGAGAAGCTTAAGCAAGCTCATTCATCTGTAAGAGAAGTTAGAGGCTTAGGCTTAATGAGAGCGGCGGAGCTTAGATTTGATATAAAGGATGTCATCGTTAAAAGTCTTGAGAATGGACTTATAACTCTGTATTCCGGTAGGAACATTTTAAGATTCTTACCTCCTCTAGTCATAGAGGAGGGGCATATACTAGAGGCTTCAAAAATCCTAGACAATGTGCTTAGCACGTTTTCCTGATTTGTACTGTGCGAAGCTACACTCTCTTCCTACCATGTTTATAGGGTCTAGCTCTATTTACCGACATTTTCACGTTAACGGCATTCGATATGTCTATTTTAAGGTCTCCACACATGTGGAAAATTCTAATAAGCGTATCAGCTATTTCCTCTTTAAAAGCCTCAGGGTCGTCGTCTCTCCAAGCTTCCATAGCTTCAGATAGTTCAGTCACCACTAGCATCAGATAGATTGGCACATTATCCCATGTCACATGGAAGCCCTTCGAATTAGCTATCTCTGTAGCTTCTCTAACGAATTCTTCAAGAGTTTGCGGGTTCAAATTACCGGACAAATGTCACCCTTATAATTCTAATAAACGTAGTTTTCAGTTTTCTAGAAAAAATTTAGCTGAATTTAAATAAATTTGCTACATCTATAAAACTCTGGGTCGAGTTGGAGATTTTGATTAAAGATTGTGATTGGATTATTACTCAAGATGAGCGTAGAAGACTGCTGAAGAAGACATCGGTCTTGATAAGAGATGGAGTTATCGAGGATATAAACCGCGATTTAAACGGAGGAGACATGATCATAGCTGGCAAAGGTAAGGTTCTAATGCCTGGACTCATAAATACGCATACACACATTTCAATGAGCTTGCTTAGAGGCTATGCTGAAGATTTACCGTTAGATAGATGGCTTAAAGAGAAGGTATGGCCTATAGAACGTAAACTTACTGAGAAACTCTGCTATGTAGGAGCTCTACTCGGATGTCTCGAAATGATAAGAACTGGTACAACGTGTCTAGTCGACATGTATTACCATGCTGGAGCTATTGCTAAAGCAGTTAAAAAAGCTGGTTTAAGAGGGTTTATAGGTCAAGGCTTAATAGATACAGTATCAGATGATAGAACATCGGATGAGAGTTTAAGGGAAAGCTTTCTAACGGCGGCTTATAAAACAGTTAAAATTATCCAGGAATTAAACGACTCTAAGATTAAACCTATAGTGGCCCCTCACGCCCCATACACTTGTTCCGATGAACTTCTCATGAAAAGCCAGGTAATGGCTGAGGAATTCGACACACTCATCCATATACATTTAACCGAAACTAGAAGAGAACAAGCGATGTTTCAGAGAAACTACGGATATAGCGTTGTCGAATATTTAGATAGGATTGGTTTTCTAAACGGAAAGGTTCTAGCCGCACACTGTGTTTGGCTGACGAGGAGAGATATTGAACTATTGGCACGTAGATGCGTTAAGATTTCTCATTGCCCGATTTCAAACATGAAGCTGGGAGTAGGAGGTGTATCTCCAATTCCAGAACTCGTAGAATCCGGAGTGCTTATAACCCTAGGAACAGATGGACCAGCAAGCAATAATACACTGGATATGTTTGAAACAATGAAAATTGCCGCTTTACTTCAAAAACATAACCGTTGGGATCCGAGCGTTATAAACGCTCAACAGATTCTCGACATGGCTACAGTTAACGCTAGTGGAAGCCTAGGTCTTGGAAAGATTGTTGGACGCGTTGAAAAGGGTTTTGAAGCAGACCTGATATTGGTAGATATTAGAAGTCCTAGTCTTCAGCCGATTCATAGCTCAGATAGCTTAATAGCAAATCTCGTATATGCCGCTAAAGGTTTAAGCGTAGATACCTTGCTTGTCCAAGGTAAGCCTTTAATGCTTAAAGGTGTCTTCCAAACTCTAGATGAGGAGGAGGTCTATGGCTTAGTTGAAGAGGCTTTAGAAGAACTTGACATCAAGCCTTCTAGTAACTCTTGACAGTGGGTAAACAGAGTTTACATTTAACATGCGATTAAAGCCTGTAGAAAACAGTTTTATCTTCTAAATGAGCTTCATCTATTTTTAGGTAACCAGAATCACCCATCCATATTGGTTTAGCTTTTCTAACGTATAAGCGTCTACTGAAGAATGGTGCATCTAGAACAAGTGTTTCATATTCGCCTCCCTCTCCTAGGAGGCTGAAATGATGCTTAGAAGCTAGTCGACTGAAATCTGTAAAGGAATCGGCATCTAGAATCCTGCCCAACCATTCCTCTGTTAAACCTTCAGCCGCTACGCCTACGACCATTATTAGGAACCCAAGCTCTAACATTTCTCTTAAAATCCAGTCAGCTTTTCTACCCCATAACGGCGTAAAACTTTTAAGCCCAAGTGTCTCACAAATAGAGTCGATCAGACTTCTCTGATAGGAACTTGCAGAAACGCCTGAAACAATAGAATCTACATGAAAATCCTCAACTGCTTCTCTAAGCACGCAATAGAGGCCTTTTAAACTACTACGGATGGAGTCACCAGTCCTCCTCGTGAGGAGAGGCTTGTCCATAGCTTTAGCTTGAAGTGTCGTAAGTTCTACGGCTGGATAATGGAAAACCCAAGATTCAAAACTCTCAGGGATAAGAGTTACAAGACAAGATACTTCAAAACCCTGATTTATAGAAACCCATAGAGCATAAAGACTGTCTTTACCACCTGAAAAAAGGACAGCAGTTTTCAAATCATTAAAACCTGGGGGGTTTAAATTCTTTAAGATTTGCCCCACAATATGGGCAGTATATGGCTCCCGGAGGAATTTTAGCCTTACAATATGGACAGACGTTTAGAGGCAGCGGTTGTTGTGGAGGAGTTATACGGCTTTTAATGTAGGAGCCGACGAAACCTCCTCCAAACCCTATGCCAAGCTGTACTAGGAAACTTATTATAGATAGTAGCAAGAGCATTGGTAAGCCTAACGACTCTATTTCTGAAATCTCCGGAGGTATTATTAGTAAACCCATCTGGATTAAAACCGTTTGTATAGGCGGTCTCACCATTAGAGTATCTACGACTGCAGTTATAGCTCCCACTTTACCACCATCCTTCATAGGCTCTATGAAGAAGCTTCCGGCAACTAAACCTCCTAAAAACGGGGAGATTAGAATGATATCTGAGTAACCAGCCGTCAGTAGAATTATAAAATCTAAAACTGCACATGTAACAATACCTAACAGCACAGATAATCCAGTTCTAGGTTTCATTTCCAAGATTTAGAGAAAAATCAACGATTTAAGTATTTAGCTTTTTAAGAGAATGCTTAAGTCTCGCAGTAAGTCAAATTCTAATAGGTGTCCAACTATTAGATGGGAATTATAAAAAATTTTGAAGGTTTAATTTCTAACGGCTTAACTGACGGAGATAAAAGAGCCAGAGCCATTTGTCTAAACGTTCTAAAGAGAACCCTAGAAGAGATAAATCCAATAAATATGATAAAGTCAAGCGTTAAGAGAAACGGTTCAATACTCAATATAGGAAGTTTAACGTTAAATCTTGACGATTTTAAACGCATCTACCTAGTAGGTTTCGGTAAAGCCAGCCACCTTATGGCTTTAGCCATAGAACAACTCATAGGAGATAGAATCAGCAGAGGCTTTATAAATGTACTCAAGGGTGTAGAATTCAAATCTTTAACTGGTAGGGTTGAGTTTATAGAGGCAAGTCACCCAATACCTGATTTTAGTGGACAGAGAGGTGCAGAAGAAATCATGAGAATTGTTTCGGAGGCTTCAGAACACGACTTGGTGATATGTCTTATTTCAGGCGGTGGATCTGCCATGACACCAATGCCCGCAGATGGCATATCGCTTGAGGAAAAACAACAGGTTACACAGCTTCTTCTTAAAAGTGGAGCCAATATAAACGAGTTTAATGCTGTTAGAAAACACATATCAGCCTTCAAAGGCGGATTACTAGCTAAATACGCGTATCCAGCTAGGGTCTTAAGTTTAATAATATCAGACGTAGTAGGTGACAGATTAGACGTTATTTCATCTGGACCAACATCACCGGACACTTCAACTTTTCAAGATGTTTACCATGTGCTTATTAAATACAATTTATGGGGTCGTATACCGGAATCAGTCAGAAGGCGGATAGAAGCTGGTTTGAAGGGGGAAGTAGAGGAGACTCCAAAACCAGGAGATAAAATCTTTGAAAAAGTTCATAATTTCATAGTTGGAAGCAATAGATTGGCCTGTAAAATAGCTGTTAAAACGGCTAACGAATTGGGTTTAAATTCAGCTATCTTATCCTCCGTAGTTGAAGGAGAGGCTAGACACGTAGGTACAGTATACGGCGGTATACTCGTTGAAGAAGCTTTAGAAAACAACCCTATTGACAAACCTGCAACTATAATCGCCGGCGGTGAAACTACGGTCACAGTTAAAGGATCTGGGATTGGAGGTAGAAATCAAGAGCTCATTCTCTCAGCATCTATGAAAATACAGGGTCTTGAAAACGTTGCAATAGCATCTATTGGAACGGATGGGGTTGACGGTTTAACTGATGCGGCTGGAGCTATAGCTGATGGTAAAACTGTTCAAAGAACGATCGAAGCGAACTTAGACCCGAAGGAGTATCTCGACAATAATGACTCTTATAGATTTTTTAAGAAGCTGGGCGACCTCATATTTACAGGACCTACAGGTGTGAATTTAATGGATATAACCATTATGGTAGCATTAAAGTAGCCTACGGATTCAGGTGATTTTATATGTATACCAGTTGCGTAGGAAGTTTTCCAGTAGAATTCTGTAGAGAATCTGTGGAAAAGATTGCAAAGGATATGTATAGCATCGGTTTAACGCATCCCAGTTATCCGCAACTCAGAGATTTCACAGCCATGTTTCTCGACCCCTTGTCTTCTCAAGAATTCATTTACAAAAACGGCTTAGATTACGTGTTTTTGGCCGACAGAGTTGGAGAATTGGAGAAAGCAGATATATCTGTACCCTTTGAAGCCCTATGGTTTGCAGAATACGTTGGGAGACATCGTTTAAATTTTGCAGGCTTAAGAGCGCCTGTAACTGGAGTTTTCACGTTGGCTTCACGGGTCTATCGGACTAAGAAACCACATTCAATAAGAGAATCTCTAATGAACGATTTGATGTTCTTAGAGGGTTTAGCTTCCGCCATATCGAATTTGATACGTAAACTTGAGGATTTAGGGTATAATCTAATAGTAGTCGATGAACCTATTCTTTCGGTTGTCTACGGAGGTGGAATATCGCTACTTAAACATAGGAGCGAAGATGTTTTAAGAATATTTGGAAAATTTGAAACGCGTAAGTCTGTTATAGGTATACACGTGTGCGGTAGGATTTCACCAGCTCTATCTAAACTGCTTTTAGAATCTAACTTCACGCTTTTAGACCATGAATTTAAAGATACACCGGAGAATTTTAAAAATTTAAACCCGAAGGAAATCAAGGAATCGGATAAGCTGTTATCTGTAGGTTGCGTATCTTCTAAGAAGGTTGAAGTTGAAGAAATTGAAGAAGTTTTAAGTATTTTATCTAAAGCAGTAAACCTCTATGGCGATAAAGTCTACATGGCTAAGCCGGATTGTGGATTTAGAGGTTTAAGAGGTATTTTACCTGAGGATGAGGCGTATAAAGTCAGCATTATGAAGCTTAAAACGATTGTTGAATCTGTGAAAAGACTTAATTAGTGTAAGCCCCCATTATGGTTAAAGGTGAGCTGAATGGTTAAGGTTTTAGTGGTCTATTATTCGCGTGGAGGAAACACGCGAAAGCTTGCAGAAATGCTTACAATGGCGCTTAAAGAGGAAGATTTAGAAGTTTGCATGAAAACGGTGTTGGATACAAAAGTTGAAGAGCTTTTAGAATATGAGGGGATTGTCATAGGCTCCCCAACCTACTACGGTCAAATGGCGGGAGAAGTTAAAAAGTTTCTAGATGAAACCGTTAGACTCCACGGTAAACTTGATGGTAAAGCTGGCTTAGCTTTTACAACGGCTGGTGGATATGGAACTGGAGGTGAAACAACCATATTATCGATCATACAGGCCATGTTAATACACGGTATGATTGTTCAAGGAGACCCAGAAGATTTACATTATGGAATAATAACGAGAGGAATGCCTAAAGATGAAGACTTTGATACTGTTAAGTCTAAAGCTAAGAGGTTTGCTATGTTGATTAAAAAATTGAAGATTGAAGCTTAACCTCATATTCCTAGAATACTTATACACTCATCTGTTGAGAGAAATATTTATTAAAGGCTGAGCGTTATCTAGGTTAGCACCTTCTAAGCAGGTTTAAATATGAGCACCCAACAAAAAATTAAGTTTAATATCTTTCAACATGAGCTTGTTCCTAAACATAGTATTTTAACAAAAGATGAAGTGGAGGATCTTCTAAGAAGATATCGTATTGAGAAATACCATCTTCCCAAGATTAGAGTTAGAGACCCAGCTGCTTTACTCATAGGCGCTAAACCTGGAGATGTTATTAGAATTGTTAGAAGAAGTCCTACGGCTGGGTTAGCTGTATTTTATAGATTTGTTGTAGGTGGTTGAAATGTACACGCAAGAAGATATGTGGCTTTTAATGAAGGCTTTCTTTCAAGAGAAAGGCTTAGTTAGACAACATTTAGACTCTTATAACGAATTTGTTGAAAAAGAACTACAACAGATCATAGATTCCATTGGTGGTGTGGAGATACCTACTAGCGGCGGCAATCTCTATATAAAGTTTGGTGAAATTAGCATAGGTAGTCCAAGAATCACAGAAGTTGATGGCTCATCTCATGAAGTTACCCCGCTTGAATGCAGACTTAGAAACCTCACATACGCGGCGCCTCTCTTTTTAGAGATGACACCAATATTGAACGGAAAGACTATAACTACCGATACCGTTTACATTGGCGATTTACCGATTATGCTTAAATCTGAAATTTGCCCTTTAAGTAAAATGGCTAGAGAAGAACTTTTAGAGATAGGTGAAGACCCTGATGATCCAGGTGGCTATTTTATAATAAATGGCTCTGAGAGGCTTATTGTAGGTTTTGAAGATCTTGCCCCTAACAAGGTTATCGTAGACATCGATAGAAGCACTTCTAGGTTTGTCTATAGGGCTAAAGTTTTCTCCACAACAGTTGGCTTTAGAACGAGGGTTGAAGTTAAGCTTAAATCTGATGGAGCTATATATGTTTCAATACCTGGTGTACCAGTAGAACTTCCATTTGTAGTATTAATGAAGGCTCTTGGAGTTGAAAAAGACAGCGAAATTGCGGAAATGGTTTCACCAGACCCTACGATTATAGAGCAGCTTGAACCTTCATTCGATAAAGCTCCTAGAATTGACAGCACTGAGAAGGCTATAGTTTTCATAGGCAATAAAATTGCATATGGTCAAGATGAAGCACGTAGAATACAGAGAGCCAATTCAATACTAGATAACAACTTGTTTTTACACTTAGGTACAATTCTTGAAGCTAGACTTACTAAAGCTAGATACTTGGCGGAAATAGCTTGTCGACTTATAGAACTTAAACTCGGCTTCAGAGTAGAGGATGATAAAGACCATTATGCTAATAAACGTATTAGACTTTCAGGCCCTCTACTTGCAGACCTATTTAGATCCATATTTCGAGACATGATTAAAGATATGAGTTATCAACTTGAACGCTTATCTGCCAAGAAGCTTGTAAACGAATCTATTAAATTGGCCATTAGACCTGGCATTCTAACAGAGAGATTGCAACACGCTATTGCCACAGGTAATTGGGGTAGAAATAGAGTCGGTGTCAGCCAACTCTTGGATAGGACGAATATACTCTCAACGCTTAGCCACCTACGTAGATTACAATCTCCTTTAAGTAGAAGCCAGCCAAACTTTGAAGCTAGAGAACTTCATTCAACACATTTTGGCAGATTATGTCCAATTGAAACTCCAGAAGGATCAAACTGCGGTCTTGTCAAAAACCTAGCCCTCATGGCTACAATATCGGTCTCAGCGGATGTAGATCACGTTTACAAAGTTTTGAAGGATTTAGGATGTATTTCAGTTGAGGATACAGATAGGGAAACCCGTATTAGAGGCGTGAAGGTTTACATCAACGGAACATTGAGCTTCTATACTTTGAAGCCAGAGAAACTTGTAAGAGATTTTATACGATATAGACGTAGAGGACGTGTAAGCACTGAAGTAAACATAGCGTATCTTAAAGCTAAGAATGAGATTCAAGTTAACTGTGACGCAGGTAGATGTAGAAGAGCCTTGATAGTCGTTGAAAACGGTACTCCGCTACTTAAACAGGAACATTTGAATGCATTGAAAAAGGGACTATTAAAGTGGGAAGACCTTGTAAAGATAGGCGTCATAGAGTATTTAGACGCTGAAGAAGAAGAAAATGCTTACATAGCTTTGAAAGTTGAGGACATTAAACCTGAAACAACTCACTTGGAGATAAGCAACTTCACTATTCTTGGGATATGCGGTTCAATTATACCTTTTGCTGAACATAACCATTCACCTAGAAACAGCTATGAAGCAGCTATGGCTAAACAAGCTATAGGCGTATATACGATAAACTACTTTCTAAGGATGGATTCTAGAGCGCATTTCCTACATTATCCCCAAAAGCCTCTAGTAGAGACCAAGTCTATGGAAATTATGGGCTTCCATAAAAGACCAACTGGTCAGAATATGGTGGTCGCCATTTTAACAATGGGTGGATATAACATGGAGGATGCCATAATATTCAATAAACATTCCATAGAGAGGGGGTTGGCGAGGTCTTCATTCTTCCAACTTTATGAAGCTGAGTGTTACCAATACATGGGAGGAGAGAAGGATTCCATTGAAATACCATCAAGCGGAATGAGAGGATACATGGGTGATGAGTACTACAGAGTTTTAGAAGAAGATGGAATAGCAAGCGTTGAAAGTGAAGTTCAAGGTGGTGATGTCCTAATCGGTAGGACAAGCCCACCCAGATTCATAGAGGAGTATAGAGAATTGGAAGCTAAAGGTCCATCTAGAAGAGATACTTCAGTAACGCTAAGACCATCTACAAGAGGAATTGTAGACACAGTTGTAGTAACTGAAACGTCTCAGGGCAATAAGATAGTTAAAGTGAAAGTTAGAAGCAATAGGATACCTGAAATAGGGGATAAGTTCGCTTCTAGACATGGCCAAAAAGGAGTCATAGGAATGGTCTACCCATCTGAGGATATGCCGTTTACGGAAAATGGGGTTGTCCCCGATGTTATAATAAACCCACATGCTTTTCCATCTAGGATGACTGTAGGTCAACTTCTAGAGTCGTTATTCGGTAAAGCTGCTGCCCTTATGGGTAGACCCGTAGATGGATCTGCATTCCAAGAGGAGAAAATTGAGGACATAGAAGCCATGTTGAAACACTACGGTTTTGAACTTACTGGTAAAGAGGTTATGTATAGCGGTTTAACCGGTGAGAAACTTGAGGCTAAAGTTTACATAGGTGTTGTCTACTATCAGAGGCTGCATCATATGGTAGCCGATAAAATTCATGCTAGAGCCAGAGGACAAGTCCAAATGCTCACAAGACAACCGACGGAAGGTAGAGCGAGGGGGGGAGGGTTAAGGTTTGGTGAGATGGAGAGGGATTGCTTGATAGGATATGGTGCAGCTATGCTTATTAAAGATAGAATGCTGGAGGAGTCGGATAAATTTACAGCATATGTCTGTACGAAGTGTGGACTTTTAGCCTACTATGATTCAAAAACGGGTAAACATGTCTGTAGGATCTGTGGAGAAGATGCTAAAATCCATCCAATGGTCATGCCTTACGCATTTAAACTTCTCCTCCAGGAGCTTATGAGCATGTGTATTGCTCCTAAAATCATAGTTGAAGAGGGGGTTTAACATGGTTTTAGAAACCTATAAAAATGTAACCGGGATAAAATTCGGTTTACTCTCACCCCATGAAATTAGGAAAATGTCTGTGGTGGAGATTCGGACAGCTGATACGTATGATGAAGACGGCCTACCAATACCAACTGGACTTATGGATAGTAGACTCGGCACGTTGGAGCCTAGACAGAGATGTGCAACATGCGGAAATACTGCAACATCATGCCCCGGACATTTTGGCCATATAGAGTTTGCAGTTCCCATAATACATATCGGTTTTGTTAAGTACATTCAAGAGCTTCTGACGATTACCTGTAGGGAGTGCGGTAGAATCCTCATTCCAACAGATAAAGTTGAAGAATTTCAGAATAGAATGGAGCAGCTTAAAAAGGCATTTGGAGAAGTTTCAAAGGATTTTTTTGACAGCATTAAGAAAGAAGCTAGAAAAAGGTCGGAATGCCCCCATTGTGGAAGTACGCAATATCGTATAGAGCTTATAAAGCCTACGTCGTTCTACGAGTACCAGAAAGATGGGGGTGTTACGAGATTAGATCCAAGCATCATAAGAAGTAGGCTTGAAAGGATACCTGACGAAGATCTTAAACTTCTAGGGTATGATCCATCTTTAGCGAGACCCGAGTGGGCGATTCTTCAAGTTCTTCCAGTTCCACCAGTTTATGTTAGACCATCTATAACGCTTGAAACAGGTATAAGGTCTGAAGATGATTTAACCCATAAACTCGTAGATATTATACGTATTAATGAGAGACTTAAAGAAGCTATTGCAAGTGGAGCTCCGACAGTTATAAGAGAAGAACTTTCAGACCTTCTTCAGTACCATGTAACTACTTATATAGATAACGAAACTTCAGGAATCCCCCCATCTAGACACAGGTCTGGTAGAGCACTTAAAACTTTAAGTCAGAGGCTTAAAGGGAAGGAGGGGAGGTTTAGATTAAACCTTACAGGTAAAAGAGTTGACTTTTCAGCTAGAACCGTCATATCTCCTGACCCATGTTTAAGTATAGATGAAGTGGGAGTTCCAATAGATATAGCCAAGAAACTTACAATTTCAGAACGAGTTACTCCTTGGAATATAGAGGAAATGAAGAGGCTAGTTGCAAATGGTCCTGACAATTATCCTGGAGCACTATACATAACTAGACCGGACGGTAGGAAAATTAGACTCGATTTTGTAACTGATAGAAGTAGGCTGGTGGATGAATTGCAACCTGGCTACATTGTTGAACGACATATTAGAGATGGTGAAATTGCGTTATTTAACCGGCAGCCATCGCTTCATAGAATATCGATAATGGCGCATAGGGTTAAAATCCTACCCTATAAGACGTTTAGACTCCACCTAGCAGTATGTATACCGTATAATGCTGACTTCGATGGAGATGAAATGAACCTTCACATTCCTCAAAGTGAGGAGGCGCGATCCGAGGCTCGTCTACTTATGCAGGTTCAAGATCAGATAATATCTCCTAGATATGGGGCGCCTATAATAGGTTCAACTAGAGATTTTTTAACCGCAGCGTATCTTCTCACTCGGAAAGACACGTACGTCGATAGAGAGCAATTATATACTCTTTTAGCAGCCATAGGTTATGATGGTGAAATTCCTTCTCCTGCTAAAATAGAGCCAGAACCATTATGGAGCGGTAAGCAAGTTTTCAGTCTGCTTTTACCTAAAGACTTTAACTACTTTGGCAGAGCAGCTGTATGTAAACATAAACATACATCTCCGGATGAAGACTGCCCATTAGAAGGCGTAGTAGTCGTTAAGAATGGACAGTTGATTAAGGGAGTTATAGACAAAAATTCTATAGGAGCTGAAAGAGCGGAAACACTATATCATAGGATAGTTAGAGACTATGGTACGGCGTTTGCTGCTGAGTTTCTCAATAAACTCTGCAGACTACTGAACACTTTTATATCGATTAGAGGATTTAGCTTCTCTCTAGACGAACTTAACCTACCTGACAATGTTAAAGAATCTATACGTCAGGTTATAGAGGAGTCTGAGAAAACAGTCCGTCAGCTGATCGATGAATATAGAAAAGGTACATTGAGGAGAATACCTGGAAAGACTATGGAAGAGTCGCTTGAGATTCTCATAATGAATGAGCTTTCTAAAGCTAGAGACCGTTGTGATGAAATCGCTTCCTCTTCATTAAGTTTAGACAATCAAGGCATAGTAATGGTTAGATGTGGAGCTAGAGGATCTGAACTTAATGTTGGTCATATGACTGCTTGTCTAAGTCAACAGTCTGTAAGAGGAAGGAGAATTTCATGTGGATATATTGAAAGGGCCCTGCCGCATTTCCGATGGGGCGATCAAAGTCCGAAAGCTAGAGGTTTCATAGAATCATCCTTCTATAAAGGTTTATCTCCAATAGAGTTTTTCTTCCACTCCATGGCGGGTAGGGAGGGTCTAATCGATACTGCTGTTAGAACTCAGCAAAGCGGCTATATGCAGAGAAGGCTTATTCATGCGCTCGAATTTCTGAGGGTTGAATATGATGGGACGGTTAGAACAACTAATGGTGAAATAGTACAGTTTAAGTATGGTGAGGATGGAGTAGACCCGTCTAAGAGTGATCACGGTAAAGCAGTAAACCTGCAACGCCTCTTGGAGAGAATGGATATCAAGGAGGGAAAAACACCTCTCAGACTCAGTGAGATTAATGAGATTTTGGAGAAGTATAGTAATAGACTTACACATTTCTACATTTTAAGCCTTAGAAAGCTAATACGTGATAAGCATTTAAGTAGAGAAGATGCTACTAGGCTTGTAGAGGCTACAGTAGAGGAATTTGAAAAATCCCAAGTGGACCCTGGAGAAGCCGTTGGAGTTGTAGCGGCTCAATCTATAGGCGAGCCAGGTACACAAATGACTCTTAGAGTATTCCACTTTGCTGGTGTCAGAGAGAGAGATGTAACTTTAGGATTACCGAGGCTTCTAGAGATTGTTGATGCTAGGAAGAACCCTTCAACTCCAATCATGACAATAAGACTCGATGAAGAACATAGAGTCGATAGAGATAAAGCTTTTAAAGTAGCTCAATCCCTCACTTATACTACCGTAAGTGACTTGACGGCTAAAGGCGAATACCGAATAGACTTAGAAGAGGGGGTTGTTAGGATTAAAATCGACAGGTCTCTTATGGAGAGTAGAGGAGTAACAGTTGAAGACTTAAAGAATTTGACAATCACCAATGCGACATTAGAGTTTTCAGGTGATGAACTTATCATTAAACCCAAGTCTGCTATGGATATTTCATGGTTAAAGAGGCTTGTTAACAGGGTGATGAAGCTTAGTGTAAAAGGAACGCCTGGAATCAATAGAATCCAAGTTGTTACAGAGGGAAATGAGTGGGTTATTCAAGCCGATGGATCAAATCTAAGCGGAGTTATTCAAGTTCCAGGCATAAACCCAGCTAGGACGTTAACTAACAATATCTATGAAATCTATGAAACGCTCGGCGTTGAAGCTGCTAGAAACGCCATTATAAGAGAGGCTAAAGACGTTTTTGAAGGTATAGGTGGTGGTTTAGATCTTGACATTAGACATCTCATGCTTGTAGCAGACGTTATGACTAATACAGGTAAGATTCGTCAAGTTGGTAGACACGGTGTAACTGGTGAAAAATCGAGTACATTAGCTAGAGCAGCATTTGAAATAACTGTTTCAAGCATCATAGATGCTGCGGTGAGAGGAGTTGAAGATACACTTAAAGGTGTCACGGAAAACATTATAGCTGGTCAAGATATGAAGGTAGGGACAGGTATAGTGGACATATACATGACGCCTAATCCACCTTCAAGAGGTGAGTGAAATGGTTGATGTAAATAAGGCTATATATAGTGCTGTAAAAACAGGGAAAGTTATATTGGGTTCTAGAAGGTCTCTCAATTTTCTTAAGATGGGAAAAGCCAAGTTTGTGATAGTTGCATCAAATATTCCAAAAGACTTAAGAGAGGTTATCGATTACTATACTAAGTTGACGTCAATACCAGTCTACACGTATAAAGGTACGAGTATAGACCTGGGACATATATGTGGGAAACCATTTCCCATAATGATGATGGCTATTAGAGAACCGGGTAATTCAAACATAATGGAGCTAGTGGAGAAACATGAAGAGTGATAGTATAAGGCTTACGGCTGAAGAAATGGGGTTGATAAACATAGTTGAAAGTCTAACAGGGGCTAAGTGTAGAGACTGTTTAATAGATTCTAATAGCGGTAGAGTAACTTTCATAGTAGAAGAAGGAGACCTGAAACTCGTTTTAGGTAAAAGAGGATCTAACGTTAGACTCATACGGAGACTTCTTAAACGTGAAGTAGACTTCCTAGAGTATTTTCCAACACCTGAAGTTTTCATAGCGAAATCGCTTACACCAGCTAGAGTCAGAGAGGTTAGAATAACGGAGAAGCCTAACGGTGAGAAATTAGCAGTTATAACTGTTGAGCCTAGAGATAAAGGTCTTGCCATAGGTAAAAACGGTAGAGTTATCGAAAGGACTAGAAAGTTGGCTCGAAGATATTTCAACATAAACCATATAATAGTAGTATAACCAGACGATTAATCTATCACTAGAAGCATTTTTATTGGAGCCCACCATGTAGAATCAACTTTAAATATTCCGGTTTGTAGACGCTTCCATCTGAATATTTAGATGTTAATCCCCTCTGTTGTTGCATCCCACATTTCGTTTAAAAAACATGCAGAGCTAAAACCATTCACAACAGACCTCAAGCCGTTTAATTTTCTCAGTAACTTTAAATAGTTGCTAAAGTACTTATGCTATTCGCTATGCCTGGTGAATTCGCCGCTAGATCCCTTAAAAATAAAAGGAAAAAGTTCAAGTGGAGTTATAGATACTATAAGCGTAAAATGCTTGGTCTAGATATAAAAGCAGACCCGCTTGAAGGCGCACCTATGGCTAGAGGAATAGTGCTTGAAAAGGTTGGAGTAGAATCTAAGCAACCCAACTCAGCCATAAGGAAGTGCGTCCGCGTCCAACTTATAAAGAATGGGCGGGTTGTGACAGCTTTCTTACCTGGCGATGGCGCTTTAAACTTCGTAGATGAGCATGATGAGGTTTTAATTGAAAGCATTGGAGGGACAAGAGGCAGATCCATGGGTGATATACCGGGTGTCAGGTTTAAGGTTATAGAAGTTAATGATGTCCCTCTAAATAGACTTATAATTGGAAAAGCTCAAAAACCGACCAGGTGATCTTAAGAGGGGGGTAAAATGTCTAAAGAGGTTAAGCTTTTTGGAAAATGGTCATATGAGGAGGTTGAGGTTAAAGACCCGAGTCTTAAATTGTACATATGTCTTAAGCCAGTTCTATATCCTAAAACTGGCGGTCGACATGCGCATAAATCGTTTGCTCGAATAAACACTCCTATCGTTGAAAGACTTGCAAATCAACTTATGCGTCCAGGTGAAAGCGGCGGTTTGAAAGTGAAAGCGTTAAACATTGTGAGAAATGCATTTGAAATAATTCACCTTAAGACTGAAATGAACCCGCTTCAAGTTCTAATTAAAGCTTTAGAGAATGCCGCCCCTTGTGAAGATGTTACACGTGTTGCCTATGGAGGCATAGTGTATCATAGAGCCGTTGATGTAGCTCCATCTAGAAGGCTGGATTTAGCTTTAAGATTCATCGTGGACGGTGCTAGACTTAAAGCTTTTAGCAATCCTAAAACCATAGACGAATGCTTAGCCGACGAGATAATAAATGCAGCTGAAGGTTCTCAAGACTCATACGCAATACAACGTAAAGATGAACTTGAACGTATAGCATTAGCGTCAAGGTAGTATGACTTTAACTTTCTAACTGTAGCCGAAGACTCTTCTCTAAATGCAATTTTCAGAGAGAATCGAATAGATAGTTTAAGAATTAGAAGGACAGTAAAAGGAAAAACTCTCAGACTAAGTATATAAGCTAAAACTTTTTATAACGGATACTTGAGTTTATCTTTAGAAAGGTGGTTATTGTATGAGCCAGAAACCCCATTTAAACTTAGTAGTCTGCGGACATGTAGACCATGGTAAGAGTACTCTAACAGGACATATGTTGTACTTAACGGGTGCCGTAGACGAGAGAACAATAAGAGAATATGAAGAGCAGGCTAAAGCCTTAGGTAAAGAGACGTTCAAATATGCTTGGGTTTTAGATACTCTTAAAGAAGAAAGAGAAAGAGGACTGACGATAGACTTAGAATTCGTTAAGTTTGAAACCGACAAGTTCTTCTTCACGATTATAGATGCTCCAGGGCATAGAGACTTCATTAAAAACATGATCACTGGTGCCAGTCAAGCAGATGCTGCGTTGCTGGTGGTTTCAGCTAAGACTGGTGAATATGAAACCGGAATACAACCAGGCGGGCAGGCTAGAGAGCACGCATTCCTACTGATGACCTTAGGTGTCCGTCAGATGGTTGTCGCTATAAATAAGATGGATGATGTTACTGTCAACTGGAGTCAGAAGAGGTTTGAAGAGTGTAAAAACGGAGTAATTAGGCTTTTAAAGACGATTGGATATAACGTTGAGAAAATACCAATAGTACCTGTTTCAGGATGGACTGGAGATAACATAGTTAAACTTAGTGAAAAAATGCCGTGGTATAAAGGTCCAACTCTTCTACAATCTTTAGATGTATTCGAAGTCCCACCTAAACCGATAGATAAACCTTTGAGAGTGCCAATTCAAGACGTGTACACAATAACTGGTGTAGGTACTGTTCCAGTGGGGAGAGTAGAGACTGGGATTCTAAAGGAAGGTCAGACCGTGGTATTTATGCCATCTGGTGCTAAAGGCGAAATTAGATCCATTGAGACACACCACGTTAGAATTAAAGAGGCATATCCCGGTGACAATATAGGCTTTAACGTTAGAGGTGTTTCCAAGACCGATATTAAGAGGGGAGATGTTGCCGGGCCAGTCGATAACCCGCCTACGGTAGCTAAAGAGCTCATAGCTAGAATAATAGTAGTCTATCATCCCACCGCTATAGCAGTAGGATATACGCCAGTAATGCATATACACACTGGTCATGTTCCATGTAAATTCGCAGAATTGATTAGGAAAATAAACCCGAGAACTGGTGAAACGATTGAAGAAAACCCATCGTTCCTTAGAACAGGCGAATGTGCGATAGTAAGACTACAGCCTCTAAAACCCGTCGTAGCCGAAGAATACACAGTTATTCCTCAGCTTGGTAGATTTGCAGTTAGGGACATGGGTACAACAATCGCAGCAGGTATAATCGAGAAAATAACTGTAAAAGGGCCATAGTAGACTGACATAAGAATAGCTCGGCTTTATTTTCCAATATTTTCTTCTTAGTCGAAAATCTGGAGGTTTACTCTGTGAGAATTAAAATCCCTAAGTCTTTTTTAATCATGGTTCTTATAGGTGTATCGCTATATTTAAGCTGCGGAGGATTATATGTGTTAATTGAGGGGAGAGAAGAGAGCATCATAAATCAGCCTTGGGTTGTAGTTCAATGGGGACAATCTCAGAGAATATCCATAACTATTCCAGGGTTGAGGAGTCAAACGCTGGGTGAAGGTTACATTGTAGGCATTACGCTTACAATATCTGTGTTAGGACTTTCTATGCCCTATCTGTGTTCAAAATTTAAAGTGAGCGTAAAAACAATGAGAAGTATAATTATAGCATCTACTATTCTTCTACTCGTATCCGTATATTTAATTTTCAGTATATACTTCTCCAAGTATTGGGGAGCACCATGGCCTTAAACTTCCTCAAGCCCCCTAGGAGTGATTGAAACGATGGTTGAAGCTTTTTTACCTGTAAGCTCATTCTTCTCAATACTTATCCTCCTTAGATTGGGTTTACCCGTCAGCTCCATCTTAATGACTATCGGAGACCAGAATTTTAAAACTCTACTGGCAACGGGTTCTAAGCCCCTCTTCTCTAAACTTCTAGCTTGACTTATAGAGAGACAAACTACGTTAAATGCTTTTGCCGTTTTACTCAAATAAGCCATCTGTCTATTAAGCTCCCTATTAAGACCGAAGGAGTCTTTAGTTTCTGAAAGTTCGATTCCATACAGTTTCGTAGCTGAATCTAGAATTATCAATCCTACACCACGGCTAATATACCGCTCAAGAGATTCCACTATATATGTCTGCTCGCTAAATGACGTAGGACGTAATATTGCTATTCTCTGTAAAGCCTCATCATTGAGATACTCATCTATTTGTAAAAGCCTATTGGAGCTAAGCCTTTCATCAGAATCTATGTATATTGTCTTAAAGCCTTTTAAAGCAGCTTTAACAGCCGTTTGAAGAGCTAACGTAGATTTACCTGAACCAGCTTCACCATAGATAAGCGTTATACTGCTTCTAGGGAAACCTCCTCCAAGCACCGCATCCACCGTTCGACAGCCCGTTAGTAGACTCAGGAGAAATGCACCTCCTATAGGTCACTAACTATTTTCCTTAAAATTTAGCTTTTATCATCCATTGCAGTATTGTGAAAAGATAAATTTCTCCTTTGCTTAATAGTGTTATGAGAGATTGCTATGGAGAAGAGTAGGTCTAGACGTTTTGAAGCTGAAGCCGGGGAGTGTTTACTGATAGGTGGGCCAGCTCAGTTGAAAATACTCGAAGGTAGAGTTGAAGCATTAGGAGTTGAGCTGGGTAAGGGGGGGAGGATCGTCGTAAGAGTTTTCAGAGCAATCCCTATAAGAACGGTTGAGAAAAGTCTTCTTGAAGTAGAACACGGCATCAATGGGTTTATTGAACGCATAGATGAGCCGTACCCTGCCGACTGGATACAAATAACCGATAAAGTTTCCAAGGTCAAAGGTGCCGTGTTAATCATAGGAGCTGTAGATGTTGGAAAATCCACACTATGTGCCCTTATTACCAATCGTATGCTTTCAGAGGGTTTGAAAGTCGGCGTTATAGAGGGAGATGTTGGCCAAGCTGAGATAGGCCCCCCGACAACCGTAAGTCTTGCTATACCTAAAGTACCATCACCTGACTTATTCAAGCAAAATCCCATAACTTCCGAGTTTATCGGATCCACTAGCCCTATGGGTTTTGAAGGAGAAATCGTGGAAGCTATACGTAAACTTAAGAATGAAGCTGAAAGTTTAAACGTAGATTTAATAGTAGTGAATACAGACGGTTGGATTGACGATGAAAAAGCTGTGGAATATAAAATTAAACTAGCCGAAGCATTAAAACCTTCGATTATAATCGTCCTTTGCTATGAAGGAGAGCTTGAAGAGCTTAGAAGAAGGCTTTCTGAAAAATTTAACGTCCTCATAGCCCCGCAATTAGCTAAAGCTAGGAAGAGAAGTAGAGAAGCTCGGAAAGAATTGAGAGAGCTTAGCTATCAGAAAAACCTGAGAGGCGCTACCATAAGGTCAATACCTATAAGCTGGATTAAAATTTTAAACCACGATCTAGGTACGGGAGTGATTCTAAGCGACGATAGATTTAAGAAGCTCAATGAACAGCTTAACGGAGGACTAATTTACGGAGAGGAAACACCTAACGGTTTACTTTTAGTCTTAAACGAAAAATTTGCTTCTAAGGATCATGTAAAAAGAATATTTGAAAACCAAAGTCGATCAGTAAGCGTTATGTGGCTTGGGTCTGAAAGAGGATTAATAGTTGGATTATATGATAAGGAGGGAAAGTTTATCGGCATAGGTGTTATAGAAGAAATAGATTATAAAAGGAGGATTTTAAAGATTCACACACCATGTCAACAAACGGTGGGAATGATAAAGCTAGGTTGCATTAAGCTTTTAGAATCTTGGAAGGAAGTTGAAAAATTCCCCAGTTGCCCCTTAAAGCCCCTGAACCTAAATACGCTCCAATAACTTTGTTAAGATCATCTACAAGGTTCATCGTATTTTTGATTCTACGTCTTTATTGCGTTTAAAACTTCTCTGGCAATTGTATTAGGTAACGTATCTCTGTTAGCAAGGGAAACTTTAACTATTATGGGGCTACTACTGTTTAAAATGTCTATTAATGGGCCGCCAATTCTATGGTGTAAAACAGCTATTAACAGTTTAGAGCTTTTAATTATGTCTATGACTGTCTCATGGAACAGCCGGCTTTTAAGCTCCATAGGCCCTATCTCGTCTAAAGCTATAATAGGCACGCTTTCATCTAATAATGCTCTTCTTAAAGCTCCAACCCCTATGTTTTCAAGGTCTTCTACATTAACACCATACCTGCCAACTTTGATAGAAGTTTTGAAGTTTACGTTTGCCAGCCATCCCCATCGACCACTTTCCAAATCTTCAACTTTAAAGCCGATTCTAACACCCCTGATTCTAACTTCTCGACAAATCATGCCTCCAACCCTTAGACCTTCAGCTCTAAGTATTTGAATAGCCCTCAATAAGACCGTAGTTTTACCTATGCCAGGTGGTCCAGTTATGAGAAATCTTTTAGACATCTAGCTTCTCTAAGACTTTAGAAAAGTTCTTAAAGTTTAGCTATATAGGGAGAAACTGTTCAGTATATAATGGAGCTGATGAGCGAATGGGATATATAGATGAGGAGAATGTTAAACGGGAGCTTATAGAGGTAATGAAAATAATGCATGATAAAGGCTTGATGACAGGCATAGGGGGGAATGTTTCATACAGGATGCCTGAGACCAACGAAGTTTGGATAACACCATCTGGACTATATAAACCTAAGTTGAACACAGAAGACCTTGTTAAGATAGATTTGGAGGGTAATTTATTGGAGGGGGTCTATAAACCCTCTATGGAGTGGCCCATCCACACATCAATATATAAACGGCGGGTTGATGTAAACTGTGTTCTCCACTGTCATCCGCCTTATGCAACTGGTCTCATATTGGCTGGTGTAGAGTTTAGACCTATAACTTTGGAGGCTGCTCTAATGATAGCTAGAGCACTCACGGTTCCCTTTATATATCCTGGAACCAAAGAGTTGGGTGAGGCAGTGGCTGAAGCCGCTATGGGCAGTCGTGTTATACTTCTCCAAAACCATGGTGCTGTGACATTAGGCTATGATATTTATGAGGCAGTAACAGCTATGGAGATTCTAGAAGAGTGTGCAAAAATGACTTTTGTAGCTAAATGCATGGGTGTTAAGCCGACTGAAATATCTGAACGAGATATTGAGCTTCTAAGAAAACTCTATAAGCTTTAAACGTTTAAACCATAGCGGCTACGCAAGATATGTAACGTTTTCAGAGTCAAATCCTTTTATAAATTCTATATTTTTAAGCCTCATCCTAATGGGATGGTTCAAGTCTTCATCCAGCTCTTTGAACGACTGAAGAACCGATCTTAGACCATATTTAGACATTTTAGTTGCCGGATGCTCTTCACCAAGGTTGTTTTTGCAGATCATATAGGCAAGCTCATTAGCATAAACCTCATCATAACCTAGCGAATGGAGATATTCATGTAGCAATACTTCGAACAAGTAACTTTTAAGAATATTTTCATCGTTTGCCTCCCGTTTAAGTTTTTCAATAAGCTTTCGGTTTAAAACGATGACGTTTGGGGAGTAGTACGCGGCTACTGCAGATGGCATATCTGATAAACCAAGCATTAGACCTACTCTACGTCTACCTAAAGTTTTATACACTGCCTTCTTAACTAAGAGGAAAATGTCGTTAAATTCACGGCTTCTATCCAATTGTTCAGTTATAGACATGGTCTCAACTGAGAAGAAACAGCTTCCCTATTAAACCTTACTCGCTTTTTAAGGCTAAGGGTATATGGAAGATTCTACTGCTATCGTCGGATCTATACGCTTAATTAATGTAGTTATTTTATTGAAATCCCTTTTAAATTCCTCCTCATTCCATTTAAAACCTGTTACAACGGCTAGATTACGTGAAGGCATTAGCTGAATAAATGCTATGAAGTATCTACCTCTTACGAAGTACTCGTAAGCATGTATTCTAACACCATAACCTTCTTCTTTCAAAGAATTTAGCAGTTTAAGTCTACCAGTTTGCGATTCAAAGATTCTACTCATGTTTACCTCTAATTAGAGTCCACTTGACTCCTTCCACTTCCTGTAGGTTGAGTAGTCTACATACTGACGTTTCGGGTTCTTTATCTGCGAAAGTACAGGCACAGACCTTTCCCGTTTTTCCTCAATCTTCTCAGTCACTGTGAAGATATACGCATCGCTACCAGCGCCAGACCCGTAGCTGACCATTAAAATTCTACATCCAGGCTCAGCGATGTCGAGTAAAGCCGCTAAAGCCGTTGGACTTGACCCGGAGTATAGATTACCCATGTACTGTACTACGAGGCTTGGTTTAATTTGATCCATAGAGAAGCCTGCGTCTAAAGCAGCCTTCACAGGGAATTTTACATTGGGAGAGTGTAGAGCAATGTAGGATATATCGCCTGGTGTTAACCCCGACTCTTTCAATACACCTTTTATGGCTGATACTATATGCTTAAAGTATGCCGGCTCCCCAGTAAACCTCCCTCCATGCCTAGGATACTTCTCGCCTTCCCTCCTATAGAAGTCTGGTGTATCAGAAGTATATGATACATAATAGTCAAGCGTAGCTATCACGTCCCTCTTACCGAATATATACGCTGCGGCTCCAGCTCCAACAGTATAATCTAATGGATCTCCAGGAGCCGCTTGAGAATTATCAGCTCCTATAACCATTACGTATTCTCCTCTGAAAATCGGAGACCCAACTAGGGCTACGGCATCTATGAATAAATCCGTGGCGGCTTTACACGCGAATTGCGTATCCAATCCGCCGGAGAAGAAGCCATCTTCATACGGTTCTCCGAGTTTCAAAGCCTGTATAACTGTTGAAGCTGAAGGCTTAACAGCATACGGTGTAGACTCAGAACCCACGTAACACTTCTTAATATAGCGGCCATCTAAAGCTGCATGTATTAGAGCCCTTCTACCTGCTTCCACCGCAAAAGTCGCCGCATCTTCATCTGGAAAGGGTACTGCTCTCTCTAGGATCCCTGCACCTACAGAGGGGTCTTCATTTTTAATTCTAAATTTTGGTATGTATATTCCGTAGCCTACTATACCAGGTCTTTCAGATTTTTCAGATGGTTTTAAAGGCTTATAGTCTTTAGCCTCATAATAATCGTCTGTAAACGAGAAGACTAAACTTGAATAGTATATTAGACCACTTTCACCATCGACGTAAATCCTCCTAAACCTAGGCACTACCTCCATGCCTATAAATTCCGATACATCGACTTCCGATTCGTTTAACATGAAATCCGTGATTCTACCGGGGACTTTAACCTCCCCATTAAAGTCTATGACGCCCGTTATGAACGAGCCTAAGTATGAAAACTTATTTGTAGGTCTTCTTATAACTGTCCCAGCATAGAACAGCCCCCTACAGTAGAAGTAGTCTTCGTAAGTCATTCTACTTTTCCGCCCTTCAATATCGCAGAACGGTTTAGGTGGAAAGTACCTTCTACCGCAAATTTCACATCTGCTTACTCGAATATTATAGTCTACCGTAATTTTTCTTCTAGTTATAGGTTCACTCATCATTCAACCTCCCTAGCCAATACATGCACATTTGCTATTCCACCACTACCGCCTATGTTGTGGCATAAAGCATATCTGATGCCGCCTTCAACGCTAATCTGGTTTTCATCAGCTTCGCTTCGCATCTGTTTAAAGCATTCATAGATTTGCCTAAGTCCTGTAGCGCCAACTGGGTGACCATCGGCTTTAAGACCTCCTCCGACGTTTACGAATACTTCCCAACCATTTCCAACATACGGTATGTGTTTTGAACCACTGAATGAGTCTATACTCTCGTATATCCCTTTCCAACCTTCGCCTTTACTGTAGAAGCCTGAATCCTCCATAAACAAACACTCTTCTATTGTAAAACAGTCATGTGCTTCAGCTATATGGATGTCTTTAAGCGTTATACCTGCCTCCTTTAAGGCTTTGCTTACAGCAAATTTAGTGGCTCTGATTTCTAAGGTGGATATTCTGCTGAATAACGATACATGGTCGGTAGCTTGTTGAGATGCAACTATGTAAATCGGGTCATCTGTATACTTTTTAGCGACCTCCGGTTTACACAACACTACTGCTACCGCTCCATCAGATACTGGGCTACAGTGCAATAGCCTTATCGGATCTGCTATAAGAGTAGATTTAAAAACATCTTCAACACGTATTTCGTTCCTAAACTGAGCATACAGATTCTTAACAGCATGGTGATGATTCTTCACAGCTATTTGAGCTAATGCTACTCTACATTTCTCATCGTTTTTACCAAATTCGTACATGTACCTAGCCATAATCGTTGCGTATAGACCTGAAAAAGTAAAGCCAGAGTCGAATTCATGTGGATCTGCTGCAAACATAAGGTCATCCACGATTTTCCCATATCTGTCAGTCATTTTTTCAAAACCACCTACCAATACAACGTCGTAAACACCAGATTTTATAGCTAGGCATGCGTTATGGAGAGCTGAACTACTTGAAGCACACGCCGCCTCCGTCTGAGTCATAGGCACGTTTAAGCCAAGTTCTCTGGATATGTAGCCTGGAACTAAACCCAGCTTATTTGTAACCTGATACATGAAGCTTCCAAAGTAGCACGCCTGGATATCAGCTCTATGAAGACCCTTATCTACGGATTCTAAGGCGTCTAAGCCAGCTTTGACTACCATACTCTCAGGGTTTTCATACCAAAGCTCTCCAAATCTCGTCCTACCAACTCCTATGATAGCAGCATATGGTTTTCCAGTCATAGGTAACAATGAAAAGTTGCATATTTCTGATTTAAAACTTTACTATGAATCAGGCATATGTTTTTCATAGTTTTGAGAGAAATGTTAAGTCTACAATGTGTTTCAGTAGATTAAGCTTTCTCCTTGGAGGACTATTAGGATTTGTAAAAAATACGGGGGAGGTCTTAGAATGGGAAGAACCACCGGTATATTCCTATTATTCCACCTATGAAGCTTATCGACACAAAGCCTATGGCAAAGCCTGCCGCAATTGGTATACCATATTCCTCGTATAGTTTGGAACCGCCTATTCTAAGCGTTATGTACTTGAGTACCCATGCGATAAGCGCTGGAAGCCACATCCCGAAGAATAGACATGCCTCGCTGAAGGCCATTAAGAAACCTATGGGTTCAAAGGGGAACCAGATGAACCTTGCATGGAGATACGATATAGCACCCAGTGCTATAAAACCTATAGCGAATATGTGAACCCAAGGATCTGTCCCCGGAAGCCTATTCCAGTTATCTGGGTTGGCACACCTCTCTAGAGGTGGTGAAGAAGCGGAGATGCCCCATCCAACTCTAGCACCACCAAATATGTGAAAGCCCCAAATGTATGTGATCGTACTCACCAACGGCGTGATAGCTTGAACTACTAGGAGAACTTTAAACACGTTTCTCGTATCGACTTTAAGTAGGTCTGCGAGTTTATAGGATGCAAAAGCTGAGAAGTATGAGCCTGCGTTTTGATTTTCAGGACAGTCTACATTAAATTCGCTAAGATGAGCAGCCATGACAAAACCTGGATATTCTGTAATTGGTTCTGGTGCTCTAGGCCATAATAGAAGTCTATAAAGCGCATGACCATGTTCAGCAGCTCTTATATAAGTCCCAGTCATACCCCATATTCTTGTTTTAGTCGTCCAGAAAACAAATATGGTTATGGGTAGTAGAAGAGCCTCTGCTGCACCCATGCCCGCTACCATCCACACAACCATTATGAGTATCAATCCCCCTATGAATAATAACCATGCAACTCTATAGGATGTTGGTTCGCCTTTTTCAAATTCTTTATACGTTCCAAATGCTGCTCCAAGAGTATCTCTTATGTAACGCCATCTTATGACAAGATAGAAGAAGGTCAGAGCTACCATTCCGCCAGATGCAAAGGCATTCCACTTAAACGGCTCATCCATTCTAACATTCACGGGACCCCAGCATCTACAGCATCCAGTCGGCTCCTCTCTAAGACCTGTATAATAACCCACGATGTACGCAGCCTGCATCAGGACAAGATATACGAAGTACCAGAACCATATGTTGAATATTATGCTGAGTGGAGCTAAGTACATGACACTAACGGCGATTGGATGCTTATTAACCATTGTTATACCGACAAGCTCCCAAAATGGGGTGCCAGATAGACTCGTTATTGAGCCGTGTCCACACGTGTTCGTCCGCCAAGCGTATATATCTGGAAACCATGGGAACAGATACGTTAGAAGGATCGGAAGGTTAAATATTATTCCAAGCAGTATACCTATGCTAAACGGCGACGTTAGACTTAATCTGAATTTAGGTTTTTCAGGCGTAGGCATTCTTCTAACAGCTTCGTAAAGTATCATAGCCTGTTGGAAGGGTACTCTTTCAATTTCTATCCAGTCTTTTCTTAGAATTGTGGCAGCCGCTGTCAGGAAAAGAGCTACTCCATAGAGATATAGCCACCAGAAGACTATGAAGGGAGTCCATACATCCCATGGAACTGCTGCACCTCCCGTCAACATTGGACGGCAGAACTCAGGGTCTGGAGCAATGAATGTTGGAAATAATCTCGCAGCTTCCGTAGGATAGGAAAGTCTTGTCCCTATGAATGCACCATAGGCCTGCCACGGTAGTCCCGTAGGCGATATAAACCACGCTACACATGAGCCTATTACAAATAGATAAACCATATTCTCATTCGTGAGCTTTGAAGCCAGCCACTTAGAGCCTGTTAGCTGTGTAAGACCTCCGAGAAGTATATGCAGTATGTAGAAGGATGTTGCAAACGCTATGCTACATAGAATTATGCCCAAGCTATAAAAGCTTCTCATACCTCCAGTTAACATAACCCACAGTCCGCCTACGAAATTCAGTATTATCGTCGCTAGAATTATAGGAATCCAAGGAATTTTACCAACTCTTATTTCTTCACTCACTTTCCCACTAAAAGAGAGTTTATCAGAGGAGGGAATATTTAAGAGTTTATATGAAACGGTTAAATTCTCAAGCCTGAAACTCTTTTAGAGACTTTTATATTTGGAAGATTAACTTTAAAAAATCAACTGTAGCTCGCTGGTAATGCCGTATTCACGTACTAACATCAATCTAACTATTTGAAGATCAGGATGAAGCATTTCAAGTAGACGTATATAGAAGAAGTCTATCTACTTCCGTGTTTAACCCAAGCCCTCTACTATACTCTGAATCTACGGCTTCAACCGTTATAAGCCATCTATTGCTTTTCGAGTCGTATGCAATGCTCATGTAGGTATGTATCGGATAATCTGGATGTTCGTAGATAGGTATGCTTTCCACTCCGACCTGAACATTCTTTCAAGATTAACTCTCCTATAATCTATCACATAAGAAGAGAAGTGCTTAGTTAAAGCTGCAGCTTTAATTACGTGAAGCGTTTCAGTTCCTATGAAAAATAGAACCTAAGCATCCAGCCATTATTGAACCATTTAAAAGAAAGTAATCTGGCTGATCATATTCATCAACCTTTAAAATTCCAAGTTTAACCCAGTTGAAGCCGTTACGACTTAAGGCTAGAGCCGTGTTAACCTTGGTTTCGCCCGTCTTCCTAGCCTTATACAGAGCAAAGTATACACCGTCTACTACGTCTATTGTAGCATCTCTAGCTTCCTCACTATCGTAATCCATATCGCATTTAATCGTAAAGCCCTCCCCCTTCCAAGGTTCAGTCGGATCATCAGCAGTCATAAGATATGCTTGCCACTTAGATTCGTAGACACCACCTTCTCTACCAGCAATATTTCCATCCGTTACATCTACGGATAGGTATAGCATGCATTGTCCAGTTGACAGGTCTCTAAGAATATGCGTACCTTCAATACTATGAATGGCTGATCCCACAATTTCACAAGCTCCTCTTTACTCATAGAAAATGCCAAGGTATAGTCTTCTCCGTTGTTAGACCGATGTATTTCAAAACAGTAGCCTCGCTTAATAGGACCCATTCTGAGCCTACTTGTCAACCAGAATTCACCTGTTTCAGGATCCATTAAGAGCTTGCCTGCTCCACACCAAGAACCGGGTCTAAGCTTGGAGGATTCAGCAAAACCTTTCTAAACTTCTTCTTTGAAAAAGATCAATTGAGGAGGGATACGCATCATACCACAAAGAAAAAGAGCCTCCTTCAGACATTCCATGTGAAAAATCTAGATAAGTTTAACTATGCAACTTTCCCCCATGAAAATACTACCCTTCTCAGAAAGAGGTGAGTTTTCTCTGATGTAAAACTTGTTTAAGTAATTTACTTTTACGTATCCAAACTTCCTTGGGTATGCTGAGTTTATAGAATATGTATTCGAGAGCATCTTCAAGTCTGTTAAACTTTAAAGGAGGTTTTCTAAGGGCGTTTCTAATATTTTCTCTAACTTGCCAGACGCCGACAGGCATTATGTAACCAGGGTGAGCTTCCCTAAGTATCAATACTGAAGCTTGACGCCGTTCAATTGTAAGCTTCTCTGTGACAGCAAGCCTAGCCGCATAGTAGCATCCACCCATGTCAGCATAAGTGGTTCTTCCACCGAAGCCTTCATAATCTCCATACATGACTACTCTATCTCCCTGAGGATTCCAAACAGTTCCGGGATACCACGCTTCTATACTTTCATAACTCCAAGCATCTGGAACCATAAGTATTTCAAATCTATTATCCAAGTAGTCTGATTCATATACTCTATACTCATTTATAATTGGGTTTTCTCTGATATTCTCCATTAAAGTATTTGAGATAATACTATCAACAGCTGTTATACTCCACCTTGTCGGTACGAGTCTTCTCCGTCTGTATTCTCCAAACGCTCCTACGCTGAAAGCCCTCTGAATTTTAGAAACAGGTATATTACTTTTATAAAGTTCTAAAACAGCATCTGAAGCTTTTAAATCGTAATCGCTGTAGACCTTCTCAAGCCTATAATCCAATTTGAGAGAACCGATTCTAAGCGACTCTATTGGAGCTGAAGCTCCGAAAGGCTGAACCTCATCATCAACCAGAAAAACACCACCCGGTTTCTTTCTAAAAAACATTTCAACTTCGACTGAAAAGTTTGAAAGAGCTAAATCTCTAACTTCATCCAGAAGCTTATTTGAACCAATCGGCTGATCGACTCTAACCCTAAAATTGCCTCTGATAAGACTCAACCTGATTTCAGCGATTTCATCTATCGACTTACCGAACCAAAGCTCCGGGGTATCCATCATGGAAGTATCTCCATGAACAGGAGGGGTTAAAGGACCTACAAACACATGGGGATACCCGAATCTACCCACGAATACACTCGGTGGGCTTGACCCATCTAGATTTAACCCTTTAACTTTAACTAAAGTTCTCACATAGTGAGAAAGTCTAACTATTATTGGACATCTAGATTTACCGCAAAGCATTCTAGCTCCTTTGCATAGGACACATAAACTACCGCTTGGAACTTTATATGAAATATCCACTTCACTTGGATTTAACTCAGTTATCAGCTTAGGTTCAGCTATAAGATTTGCAAGGTCTAAGCCCAATCTAGACCTCGAAAATACTGTCGTTTTACCCATTTTTCCACTAGAGGATTATAGTATTAAACACGATGGATATATGGAAGACCTCTTCATAAACTCACCGTTACTTTTCAAAGTCTTCAAAGCTCATGATTTTAAGATCCTTAGGTTTCTTAGCGATGTCTGAGATTCTACAGCCTACTAGCAAGTTTACACCTTTCTCTGAAGCAATATCTACAATTCTCTGAGTAACTATACCATCGAATACTACCGCTTTAATCCCATCCATATTTTTAAGTTCTTCAGCAAGGTTACTCACAGGTATGCGAGCGATGACTTCCATATTACTGTTAAAGATTACGGCTTCCAAACTATTTCGAAGCTCTTCAGCTACAGTTTTAATGCGATCCATGTGAATATTAGACTCAGCAGACTCCACAAGAGGTTTCTTAGCTTTATCAAGCAATTCTAAAATTTCTTTAGATGTTAAATCTTCAACTTCCATATTAGACGGCGCTCTTACGACATAAGTTATCGGAACCATTTGCATAAGCTCTTTAAGTATTAAATCTCCACCTCTATCCCCGTCTAGAAAAGCTATAACCTCCTTCTTAGTCTTTGCGAGTTTTATAACACTTTCAGGTATTTTAACACCTTCAATCGCTATAACGTTTCTTATCCCAGCTCTGAGTAGAGCTAGAACATCCGCTCGACCCTCAACTATGATTAGAGAATCTGAAGATTTTACATCTGGTCCAGCAGGTAGCTCTTCAGAGCCATATTTAATGACTTCATATTCCCTAGATTCCTCAAGGAGCTTCTTAAGCAATTTTTCCGTGTCAGACGCTAACTCCATATCCCACTTCTTTAAGATTTCACGGGATCTTTCGATTATACGTTTTCTTTTAATCTCTCTTAAATCCTCAATTTTCTCTAAAACTACTTTAGCGTTGCAAGGACCGATCCTTTCAATACTTTCAAGTGCGGCGGCTATGAGTGCAACTGAAGCTCTGTCTAAGCTTGTTGGAATTATTATTCTACCCTGCGTCTTATCCTGCTTAGTCGATAGCTGAATCTCTATTCTACCTATTCTACCAGTTTTCTGAAGCTCTCTAAGTTCAAGTTCTGGCCCGAAAAGTCCCTCAGTTTGACCAAATATAGCACCTATTACGTCTGGTTTTTCAACGATCCCATCTACTTCAAACTTAGCGTAAATAGCATACTTAGTCGTTCCAGGTTGAGTTTGCTCCATGATTTTAAACACCTCAATTTATCTTAAAAATAAAGGAGAAAACGTAACATATTAAGGTTTCAGACGGTTCACCGTAAACTAGAATAGGACGACGGTTTCTAAATAGATAGACTTTTACAGATTCCCAGTTTCTCCATATCAGGTGCAGATGGTTTTAGTTTCGCCATTGGGGGGTGGAATCAGAGCGCAGAGCCTGAATGGGGGGGGTTTCCGTTGCCCCAGAAAGCTTTCTATGAATCCTACAACGGAGAACTGTTAAAAGGTAATGTGACAAATAGACCTATGAGGAAACCCACTACTACGTCTGAAAACCAGTGATTTCCAAGAGCTAAAACTTCTAAAACCGTCAACACTGATATCGTGTAAATAAAAATGGATGACCATTTAGGGGAATTATAGAAGAAACCTGTGAAAACCCCGGCCAATGCCGCATGGTTGCTCGGGAAGCCATAATCTTGTTTAATAGAAGCTGGAGGTCTATGTCTTCTAAACAGCTCTTTAACGGCTCTAATTAGGATGGAAGTGGTTAATGCGAGCACTATAAGCGTTATAACGTCTATCGGTTTTCTACGTCTGAATAATGTAAGAAATGCGAATGCAAAATACGTTAGAGGCAGTATCATATCTAGAGCCATAAATAGAGGCGTGAGAGTGTTTATCGGGTTACTTAACCACCACTCTCTGATGGTTAAATATATGGAGAAGTCAAGCTCTTCTATTAAGCTCTTCAACGTCGAGTTAAAGCCTACGTACTCAGACAGATAGATAGACGTGCTTGCAGTAAACGGTATCGTTAAGTTGTCATCGATCTTGAGTATTAAAGCTTCTACCATAGTTGATGCTACGCATGCTACAAGCACAGTATACGGCTCATAAAAAAGGCTTCCAGTTAAAGCAGTTATCGTGAAACTTGCTAAAGACGTTTTAACCCGCCACAAGTTTTTAGACCTTTCTTCTCCTAAAGTCCTCAGAAGACCTGCAAATCCATCACCTAAGCCAGTTATAAATACGACCGTTAAGGCTTTTTCAAACGGTAAGATGCACATTAAAACTAAGACGGATATCCCTAGGAATAGTGGAGACTTTGCTATGTTTACACTCTCTCTTTCAGTGAGCATATGCTTGTAGAGCCTAGTAAAGTATGTTGAGACGCCTCTAACTCTCATATATTCGTTTAGGAGATATGTTAGTAGAAGAGCACCCGTGAGAAGCGACCCTACAACTATACCGAATCTACCGTATACGATTATCGATGCGACGCATAAAACTATGTGAACAACATCTCTTAATGGCATATACAGCATGTTTTCTCCTTTTACATCATCTTTTTTATTTCCGCTTTTTAAAGATTTTAACGCCGTCGATGTCGCAGACATAATCGAAGCCTGCTTCAACAAGCCTCCTAGCCTCTTCAACTGTTTTAGCCACCGCCGAGTAGAATTCATCCGTCTGCTCGCTGAAAAGGGCTTTCTCTATTTGGACGTAGAGCGTGGTTGTGTCAACTTTCCTATGGCCTAAGATCTGTTTGACATGAAGTAGATCCTTCGTCCGATGATATTCAATCGTTGCCTTCCAGTGGCGTAGCGTATGGAAGGTTATACGTTCAAGCCTTGGATTCTGAAGCTTCTTCGCAATCCGCCTCCTAGACGTGGTGAACGTGTTCTCCACAACTCTCCTCGACGTTGGAAACAATTTTTCACCTTTCCTCGGGAGTTCTCCAAGCATCCCTGCGAGTTTACTGCTTATCTTAAAGATCGTGGCTCTCCATCCTTCTCAGGCTCGTTTAAGATTATTAGACGCCTTTCAAGGTCAACGTTAATCCACCTTGACCTTAACGCTTCGCCTACACGCATACCGGTTTCTTTCAAGAGTTGAAGGAGAGTAGCCGTCTTCCTCCCACAGCCGGCGATCAAAGCGTCGATCTCCTCTTCCGTAGGTATGAACGGTAACTTCCTCGTCACCTCGTATGCTGGTGGCTTCCAAGAACCCCTATGCATCTTCAAGAAGGCTGCATATGTGGCGATCATCTGGTTTTTCCATTGGGCGCTGAGAGGCATTTTTGCAAGTGATTCCTTAACGCTTTCCGGATCCCTTAGATCTGCACCGGCCTCTACAAGCTTTCTCAAAGCCCTCTGATATATGTCCATGTACGCCTGTATTAGGCTGGATAATTATCGAAATGGATAAACACCTCCATACACATTGTAAATAAAAAATGGGGATGTTTAGAATGGGAAGAAGAATCTTATCTTCGATATTATGGTTCCAGGTATTAGTGCCAGCATGTGTCCAGCTATGAATCCTGAGGCTATGGGTGCACCATACTCTTCGTAGAGCTTGCTACCGCCTACTCTAAGCGTTATAGTTTTAAGTATCCAAGCTACAAGCCCGTAAGTCCAGAAGCCCCACCATCCAAAGCCTACGCCTAAACCTGTGATGAAGCCTACAGGCTCCAATGGGAACCATATGTACTTTGCATGTAGAAAGCCTAGGATAAATATCATAGCAAACCCTATGGAGAATTGTGGGATCCAAAAGCCTGATGCTGGATATCTAGTCCAATCGCTAGGTTGTGTTCCTCTGGACACTAAACTGTCGCAACCTTGGATAGCCCAGCTTCCTGGGATCCTCGTTAACCCAAACGTGTAGGCTGCTTGGAAGAACCCGCATATTGCTGCTAGTGTGCCTAAGACTATAGATGCTATGAGAACCTTTAACACGCTTTTACTGCTTACACCTGTGAAGGAAGCCATCTTATAGGCTAAGAATGCCGAGAAGAAGTTTCCACCTAGAGCAAAACCCATGTCAGGTGCGTCTGGAAACCACGTGTTAATGTGGGCTGTCATCAAGTAATCTCTATTCGTAGTGTAATCTGCCGGGGTTTCAGGCCAGAATAGTAGCCTCTGAAGAGGAGCCCCCTTATCAGCATCTCGGAAGTATACTCCAGCTAATCCTAAGGTTCTCATCTGTGAAAACCACAATATTATTATGTTTATAACAGTTAGAACGGTTGATGCTATGGACATGCCAGTTGCCATACATATGGCTACCGTCGCTATAAAGAGCAGTATAAAGAGCATATACATGCCTCTGCAACTTAAAGGCTCATTTTTCTCAAATTCAACCCTCTTACTAGTATCCATTTTCCCTAGGGCGGCTTTTATAGTCGTCATGATGTGGTGTCGACCTGATATTAACAACAATATTGATAGACCATAGATTCCTCCAAGTGTTATAGCATTCAAGGCGATGGGTGGACCATAATTGAGAGTATTCTCACCACACCAGATCCTGCCGCATCCACCGATGTCTACAAGCCCTGTGTAGTATCCCATGTAGAACGCTATTTGAGCAATTATTAACATAATTAAATACCAGAACCATATGCCGAACAGTATGTGCACAGGAGCGAGATACAGTATAGCCACGCCTAGAGGCTCTTTACCCGCTTTACTAAAACCAACTAAACCCGCGAGCGGGTGCCCAGGTGGAACCCACCAAGATCCGTAGCCGCACGTGTTGGTCCTCCAACCGTATATGTCTGGAAACCATGGGAATATGTCTACGAGGAGCCTTGGCATCCATGCAATAAATCCTATAATGACACCTATCCAAAACGGTGATACAGCCTTCCTAGCTGCAGACTCTTTAGGGGTCGTTACTACATTTATCATAAGCCTGTGTGCGGCGTCTGCATGCATAAACGGAACCTTTTCAACATCCATCCACTGTCTTCTGAACAATGTTGCGAAAGACACCATTAGAAGACCCCATAGGATCCAGAAAATCCACCAGAAAATTATCATAGGCATCAAATCGGCCCATGGAACTGGTATTCCACCCCGAACTATTGCTTTAGCCACTTCTATCGGTGGACCCATATACCATGGGACAACATTATACGTTATTTCTGGAGGGTTGAAGATCCTATGGCTTATGAATGGACCAATGCTCGAACACATCTGGTTGGCGTCTGCTCTACCGAATACGAAGGATATCGGTAGGGCTGCTACGTAAAGCCAAGTTAAAATAGTCGTATCAACTTTTCTCTTGAAAAGCCTTCCAAAAAACCCCGCGAAGTAGAAGCATATGAACGGTAGAGATGTCAAAGCCGCATAACATATAACGGTTATACCTAAGACCGCGGGATACGAAAGCGTATTTGTGACGTTCCACCATTCACCTAGAAAACCGATGAGAACAATGAAAGGTATTAGAAAGTGCCACGGAATCTTTTCCTCTACAACCTCCTTTGCCATCTTCCACACCTATTAGTTTATTTTCCTCCTGAAGATATATATCTTACTGTACATGTTTTCCTATTTTTCCATCTTATTATGTTGTCTGGGCTTTAAACATCTGGTGTACGTGGAAGGTTGAAACATGTCTTTAAGCATACCTATTCTGAGGTTTATATCGTCTGAGAGACGGCGGATATGCTTGCCGAGGCGTGCAAAGAGGAATGAGCCCCTGTTTACAGCCCATGAACTCTTCAAAAACTTCACCGTCTACATCCATCAGCTGGATTAAATGGAAAAAAAATAGGGGATTTGCGGGGGAGATTTCTCCATCATATGATGTAATGGCATATACAGCATGTTGCCCACTCTATTTTTCATAGAGAATCTATTCACCTATTACTTGAACTACTACTGTTCTATTTCTCGGATGCGTATCTGCCTCTATGAATATTATGGATTGCCACGTTCCAAGGGAAAGCCTACCATCAGCTATAGGCACCGTTCTAGATGGATTTATGAGCATGGATCTAAGGTGGGAGTGCGCATTAACAGGATGCTCGTATACTCCTCTCCTCGGAGCTAAACGTTCAAGAAGACCTTCAAAGTCTTTAAGCAGGTCTGGAGTATACTCGTTTAAAGTTATAAGTGCCGTAGCATGAGGGGCAAATATGTGGGCTAAACCATTTCTAACACCAGATCTTCTGACAATATCAGCTACTTTATCCGTCATATCTATAAAATCCACTTCACCTTTAGTGTTAAACTTTATTGTTTCAACATAAACTTTGAACCCTTTACCACTCATAACCCTGAATATAGCTGACCACTACTTTAACTTTAACTCTTCCAGTAATTCTCTACGAGTTTTCCATGTTTCACAGTCTACTTGATAAATCAATGTTTATATTAGCCTAGCCTCTCCACCTATAAGTAGTAGGGAGGTCTGGTCTTAGCTGGGTAAAAGGAAAGTCATCAGCGAAGAAGAAATTAAAACTCTCGTATTACCTAGTCCGGGCGAGGTTTTAGGAATGGTTGAGAAACTTCTTGGCTATGATAGACTTGTAGTACGATGTGTAGATGGACATACGAGACTATGTAGGATTAGAGGTAAAATGAAGCGTAAAGTTTGGATTAAGGAGGGTGATGTAGTTCTCGTATCGCCTTGGGATTTCCAATCTGAGACTAGAGGAGATGTAACGTGGCGTTATACTCATAATCAAGTAGATTGGCTTGCTAAAAATGGATACATTCCTCAAGACTGGACGTAGAAAGCGAATTAGAAGGCTTCTAACTTGGGGAGAGATGATTTTCTTAAACATGAGAAGAAGCTTCTTCTTAGAGAGAAGAGGTATATAATTGAACAGCTTTTCAAAGTTAAACGTTCTGAAGAATATGAAGCTCTTGAGGAAGTTTTCGATAAGCCTACTCTCCTAACCCTATACAATATGATTAGACAGGGGACGATCTCTGAAATGTATGGCGCTATTAAAGCTGGGAAGGAGAGTAAAATATTCTGGGCTAGGGGTCCAGAGAATGAAGACCTCGCTGTGAAAATCTACTTGACAGTTGCATCTGAATTTAGAACAGGAATGATCATGTACATAGAGGGAGACCCAAGGTTTAAAAACGTTAAAAGAGACCGGCGGGGGCTTATATACCAGTGGGCTTTAAAAGAGTTTAAGAACCTTAAAGAGGCTTATGTCTGCAACGTTAGAGTCCCTAAACCGATTATAGTTAAAAACAACGTTTTAGTCATGGATTTTATAGGACATGAAGGTATACCAGCCCCACTTATAAGAGATGTTGAAGTTAAAAATCCAGCGAGAATCTATAAGATGATTTTGAACGATATTAGGAAACTGTATGGAGAGGCTAAACTCGTCCACGGAGATCTCAGCGAATACAATATAATGTATTGGAAAGGTTTACCCTATCTGATAGACTTATCGCAGGCTGTTTCAATAGACCATCCTCTCAGCCACGAGTTTCTAAAGAGAGACATCAGAAACATTAACAGGTTTTTTAGAAAGCTAGGAGTTAATGTTTTAGAAGACAGTGAACTTTATGAGTGGATAATTTCTTAAATAGTTTCGGTCTAAATTATTATTGTAGGTGATTCAGGTTTTGAGTGGAAACCCCTTAAAACCTTCTTTCGGAACTGCCGGTATAAGGGGGATAGCGAATAGGGATTTAACTCCTCAGCTGGCTATTCAAGTCGGCTTATGCATGGCTAGATATCTTGGGTCTGGGAAGAGCATTGTAGTTGGTAGAGATACTAGAGTTTCATCTGACATGATTGCAATGGCCGTTATATCCGGTCTTCTAAGTGGAGGATGCAACGTTGAAGATATAGGAGTTGCTGCAACACCAACGCTATCGTTTGCAATCAAAATGCTAAAAGCCGATGGAGGAGTTATGGTAACGGCGTCTGTAGCGGGAGATACCCCTATTCTGATAAACGAGGATGGGGAGATTAAGCTAATCCCTATAAGGGAGTTAAAGAATAAGAAGTTGGAGAAAATTCTATGCTTATCTATTGATAACGATTTAAAAGTGAGCTTTCGCCCAATAAGCTACTTCTTTGAGCACAAAGTGGATAAAGTCTATAAAATAAAATATACAGGTGGTACAATCATAGCATCAGGTGATCATTCAATTTTCGTATTTGATGAAAAAACTGGTATAATGGTGAAAAAGACTTCAGAGTTAAGGAAAGGAGATATGTTGATTACTCTCCTAGCAAATTTCAAAGAGGGGGGCTTTGGAGAGTTAAACTTAGAACTCATTAACTCATGCTTCTCAAAAAGGACTAGAGTTAAGATCCCTAAAACACTTAGAGTTACGCCTGAACTCTTAAGGCTTATGGGCTATTATTTAGCTGAAGGGTGGGCTTACATAAGGCATCCACATTACAGGATAGGGCTTAGATTCGGAAGAAGGGAGGAGTTAATGGCTAAAGATGCTGAATACATAGTGAAATCCACGCTTGGCTTAAACGTGCATCGGAGAGACTCAAGTAATTCCATTCAGCTCGAGTTTTCGAATAAAAACATTGCCCTTTTATTCTCCAATCTAATGGGTAAAAACTCTAAGGAGAAACATCTACCCTACTTCCTTTGGAATGCATCGAAGGAACAGGTTCTACTATTCCTCTCAGGCTATCTATGCGATTCTCACATCAACTACAGTAGATACAAGAGAGGGAGAATAGAGTTCACGACTGCTAGCAAGAAGTTAGCAGAAGAACTCATCTGGCTTTTAAGATTAAGGGGGGTCAATTGCACGCTTTATAAGGCAACGCACAAAAAGCATCGATCGTCCCAAGGTAAGCTTATAAAGGAGTGTGAGAGTTTCGTAGTGGTCATACCGTCTGTAGATAATCCGTTCTCTCACGTTGATCCTTCACCATATACTTCTAACCCTCAAGCTAGAAGAATACCTATTGCTATGCTCAGGGAGCTGTGGACTAACCTTAAGCCCAAGTATGTGGGTGCTTTTAGTAGGGACTTGTACAGTAACAGAACCATTGGTGTTGAGAAGGCTAAGGGGATTCTCAGCCATATTTTAGAGACTCGAACGAAGCCATTAACTAGCGACGAATCTAACACGGTATCCATGTTAAGGAGGATTTTAAGCTCCGATATAGGTATAGCGCTTGTGGAGGATGTCAAGGAACTTGAATGGAATGTGCCAGTCTACGATGTTTCCATCCCAGATACGGAGGCATTTTTCGGCGGCTGTCCTCCGATATTGCTTCACAATTCTCATAATCCATCTGAGTGGAATGGTATCAAGTTGTGGAATTACGACGGGACAATCTTTACAAGGAGTCAAGATAGAGAGATTGAGGAGTTAATGTGTAAGAATGAAGACTACTATGCATCTTGGAGCAGTATAGGTAGCTTTAGAAGAGTTGAAGGAATACCCGATATGTACGTGGGGGCGATTTTAAATAGGATAGATGTAGAGGCTGTGAAAAGTAGAAGCTATAGGGTCGTGTTAGATTGCGGAGGAGGAGCAGCCTGTTTTTCATCTCCAAAATTGTTGAGAGAATTAAACTGTAAGCTTACAACTTTAGGTTGCGAGCCAGATGGTTTTTTCAGAATGAGGAATCCAGAGCCTAGACCTGAAAACCTGTCGAAACTTATGGAGACCGTCAAGTTTACGTCTTCAGACTTGGGAATTGCACATGATGGAGATGGAGATAGGACTTCCTTTATAGATGAAAACGGCAATTACGTTCAAGGAGACAAGATACTGGCACTCATATGTTTAAACCATCTTAGAAGTAAACCTGGAAGTGTAATCGTTACAACCGTTATAACAAGTTCAGTGGTGTTTGATGTGGCTGAGAAAATTGGAGTTAAGGTAGCTTTAACACCAGTCGGTGAATCCTGTGTTGTAGAGAAGATGAAGGAGACTGGTGCTGAGATAGGTGGTGAAGAAAACATAGGGTTGATTGTTAGAGATTGGGTTTGGAGTAGAGAAGGCATATATGCTGCTGCTTTAGTTCTAGACATAATGGCTAGGGAGAGACGCCCGCTTTCCCAACTTTTAAGTGAATTGCCAAATTATGAACAGGCTAAATTGAGCGTTAAGTGTGATGGAAATATTTACCCACTTATAAAACACGACGTAGTCAGGATTGTTGGAGAAATGCTACCCAGAGACTATGATAACATAATCACTATAGACGGTATTAAGGTCTATTATGGACGAAACTGGATCCTGGTAAGACCGTCCGGTACAGAACCCTTATTCAGAGTCTTTGTTGAAGCAGAAGATAAAACAACACTTGAAAAATTGAAGAAGATAGCTTTAGAGACTACTATGGGCGCTATTCAAGAACTCTCCGAGAAGGTTGAGAATAGACTTTAAAAGAATAGTAAAGCTAAATTAGTAGTTCTATTAATGACTCTATTGGGGGTGGCGGGTTAAGGATCGGGGAGCTAGCCCTGCCCTGTAACCCGAAAAGGGCTACATGCGGGGATCCGCCAACCGTCAAGGGCGGCAGCCTGAACAGCCAAATGAGGTTTCACAGGATGACGGTGAGACTTCGTCTCGCAGGGCTTGGTTGGAGACAGCCCCGTCGAAGGATGGAGTTAAGTCTCTTCACCGCCGAACCGGGTCAGGCCGGGAACGGAGCAGCCCTAAGGTGGGCAGCCAAGCGTTTGCGAGGGCGCGGAGTTGAGAAAGCCTGTGAAATACTCGGGTTGGGAGGGGGCCCACTTTGACGGGATGCCGCTACCCCTCTATTAAGTTAACGGATATCTTAGAATCGCTACAATTCCTCCTAAACCCAATATTCTATCGTTTTCAAGTCCAGAAGATACGAATACTACTTCACCCTTCTTCTGCTCAACTTCCCTTATGGCTTTAAGAAGCTCATCCAACTCTCCATCTGGGAGGTTTTTTAAAAGCCTTTCAGAAACTAATAATGTTTTTATAGCGCCTGTTGAAGCAAGATCTTTGATTGGTTTAATTCCATATGTAACCATATTGGGTTTCTCTGAGAGCATTTTAAATACTTCGTCTAAGAGTTTAGCCTCATATACGAGGCGGATTTCACCAAGATAATTAGCTATTAAGCCAGATCTTAAAGCTTCATAAACTCCTGAAACTCCTCCTATACTAACTTTACCAGTTTTTACTCTACCTTTAAATTGTGGTTCTTGACTTAAATGGTCAGCTAACTTCTCGTATAAAAACCCTGGTCCAACAACTAAAATGAAAACTTCTCTGCTAATGTCTAGCCTACTGAGAACCTCTGAAATGGCTTTTAAGTTTTCCCTAACGCTACTCTCCCATTGCTCACTGTTTCTTTTACCTGGAAGTCTGATGGGGATTTCTGCTTTAACATCTAGACCATGTTCTCCAATTACTGCTATACAACATTCATCCCTATCCACAGATACTACTACTAAGCTTCTGCTTTCAGTCAATTTCGCCCTTTCAAGTCTTTCAAGTTCATTTGGAAGCCACTTGTTTTTAAGCAGAAATATGGGCTCACCTACCTTAAGGTTGATGGAGTGATGTCTACCTTTTAAACCTTCCACATCTCTAGAATCTTCAACAATCCCATAGATTTTTAGACGCTTAATGTATAAGTCGAGTTGGACAGCTTCAACCCTGAGTTTGATGCTTAAGCTAACTTTAGACCTACCTTCAACTTCACCCATAGAACCTCTAATTTTTATGATCCTACTGGTTTTAGCCTCCACTAGGTCTCCAGGTCTCACTATATTCACTAAATGCCATAGATCATCTATACTTTCAGGTATAAGTTCTGCAACACCTTCTTTAAGATTTAAGTTTAAAATCCTCATTCTCTGATAATGTAGCAGACCATCTCCTAATAAGAGTTGATCTAGGATTGAGCAATTTAATGATTAGAACTGTTAAACGTGAGGATTTGAAAAGCATCTACCTTATTGAACGTCTTTCATTTGAAAGACCTTATCCATCTTCATACCTTGAAACACTTGCATATCTAAGCCCTGAAACATTCCTCGTAGTATCTTTAAACGGTTGCATAGTGGGATACTCCGCATCCGTCTTAAGAGGTCTCGAGGGGCATGTAATATCTATTGCTGTCCACCCAAATTATAGAGGCATCGGTATAGGGAAGAAACTTCTAATAGAGAACATTAAACGGCTTAAAGACTTAGGTGCTAAGAGAGTAATTCTTGAAGTTAAGGTTGATAACATTCAAGCTTTAAAACTTTACCAGAAACTCGGCTTTAAAATAGTCAAAACCTTGAAGAACTACTATTGGGATGGGGCTGATGCATATAGGATGACTTTAAATGTCGACTCTTCAACTTAGATGATGGTTTTTCAAGAATCCTTTTATATAGATTTAAGGAGAATATTACTTCAATATGTCTGCAATAGGTTCGGCAGTAGATTTCCACATTCATCCAGTCGTGATAGAGGAAGCCCTCTTAGGAGATAAGCAACTTGAGAAAAAGATTAGAGAGATTTACCATATAGGTACGTCTGTACAACCTTTAAATACTCTTGTAAAGATGTTGAAAACCGCTGGAATATCTAAGGCTGTTTTACTCTCCATAGCTACACCGGAGGGAGAAATGCCTCCTAATGAGTCTATTAAAAATATTATAGAGAAGAGCGGAGAGATGTTTATAGGTTTCGCTGGCTTAAACCCGATTAAAGGAGATGAAGCTATAGACGAGCTTGAGAAAGCCCATTCAGAAGGATTTAAAGGGGTTAAACTTTATCCGCCACTTCAAGGTTTCAAACCAAGCGATAGAAAATTTTACGCTTTCTATGAAAGAGCGCAACAACTCAATATGCCACTACTATTTCACACAGGAGTTTCATGGATTAGAAGAGTAGAATTAGCCTATTGCCATCCGCTCGAAGTTGAAGATGTAGCGGTAAATTTTCAAAATCTTAAAGCGGTCTTAGCACATATGGGTTTTCCATGGATTTGGGAAGCCGCCATGATCGCTGTAAAGTATGAAAACGTTTATTTAGATTTAAGCGGAGTTTTCACTGGAACACCCAGAGAACATATATTCCATGTCTTTACTAAGACTTTAACACCAAGCTTCGTTTCACGTTTCCTCGCAGATAAAATAGTATTCGGGTCGGATTGGCCTAGGATGGAGCCTTTTAAAATGGTTGAAGCCGTTAAGAGTTTGCCCCTTGAAAGATCAGTGTTAGATAAAATTATGAGGTTGAACGCCTTAAGGATTCTGGACATAGAGGAGGAGTGAAAAATGAAAGTTTTTACGAAAACAATAGATGTAGTATCCGAAATGCCTACCCACCTCATAAACTTATCGAACGATGTTTACAATACTTTAAAAGAGAGCCGTATTAAAGATGGATTTGTACACGTCTATACGATGCATACTACGACTGGGTTGACGATAAATGAAGACGAGCCTGGTTTAGAACAAGATATTCCAAAATTCCTCTCTAAGCTTATTCCAGAAGAAGGCGATTACTACCATCACCATTATTTCGCTAAAGACGGTAGACTTGCTGTAAATGCTTGGGCCCATATAAGAGCTAGTTTACTCGGAGGACACTTAACAATTCCAGTCGTAGATGGAAAGCTTTTAATCGGATCTAGACAGAACATATACCTTGTTGAACTTGATGGACCTCAAAGGAGGAGGGTAGTAGTACAAGTCATGGGTGAGTAGGATTTTATCGAGGTGGGATTTTGCCTGATGTTATAACACTTGGAGAGCCTCTGGTAGAATTTATAGATAAACATAAGAGGGGAGCTTTCACAGAGCTTAGTGAATTTATAGGACCTTTTCCAAGCGGTGCTCCAGCAATATTCGCAGACGCCGTAGCTAGACTTAAAGTTTCATCAGCATTAATAGGGGTCGTTGGTAAGGATGAGTTTGGTACACTCTTACTAGACAGGCTTCGAAATGATGGTGTTGACATATCACATATAAGAATTGCCGAAAACTACACAACTGGAACAGCTTTTGTAACGTATTCCCCCTCTGGAAGCCGCAAGTTTATCTTCCATCTTAGACATGCCGCAGCAGGGCAACTCTCACCTAGGGACGCGGATGAAGAGTTCATAAAATCTGCCAAGGTTCTCCATATAATGGGATCAGCCTTGTCCTTAAGTCAATCTAGTAAAGAGGCTTGCTACAAGGCATTGGAAATAGCCGTTGAATACGGTATTAAAATTTCACTGGATCCGAACGTTAGACCTGAGTTACTTAGCGTAGAGGAAATCAGACGGATCTGTAAACCAGTTCTTGAGAAAGCTTACCTCGTATTACCGAGCGGTGAGGAGGCTATGATGCTTACTGGTGGAAAGTCTCCAGACGAAGCTTGTAGAATGCTTATAGATATGGGTGTTAAAATGGTTGCCTTAAAAAGGGGGGCTGAAGGCTCTACGATCTACACTGAGGAGAAAGTATTGCCCATACCAGCTTTTAAAGTTGAAGAAATCGAGCCTACAGGAGCTGGAGATATTTACGACGGCGCATTCATAGTCGGTTTGATAAATGAGTGGCCTTTAAATAGAGTTGGCTTATTTGCAAACGCTGCTGGTGCTATATCAGTCACGAGAGTTGGCCCTATAGATAGTTGCCCATACCTAGAAGAGGTTGAAAAACTTATCTCTACTAGACTATTATAATAATATATTTGATTGAAACTATGGTGACCGCTTTGACTTCAAAGCTTAAGATAGGCTACATGGTTACATCAACGTTAGCTATTATTCTAGCACTGCATCTGCTGTTGTCTGATAGTAATCTGCCGTATTTTGTAGCGTTACTTTTCCTTGGCTTAGGAGTGCTTGTAGTAGTAGCCGTCTGGTATGCAATAGTTCGTCCGCTCTCCAGAGATATGGATTAACGTAGAAAACTTTATATTATCCATAATTGGATAATTATCCAATTATGGACACTAAGAGGCTGGCGCTAATATCCACTTTTACAGCATTAGCCGTAGCATCTAGAGTAGTTCTATCAGCTCTTCCAAACATTAAGTTAAACTCATTTCTCACGATGACTGCAGGTATTTTAACGGATCCCTATAGTGGTTTTCTGATAGGTAGTTTATCCATGGTGATCTCAGATGCCTTATTCTTCGGTTTAGGATTTTGGAGTCCTATAACGGCTTTTTTTATGGGTTTAAACGGCTTTTTAGCAGGCTTATTCTGGCACAATAAGAGTAAATTATCCAGATTGGAGCTTGCCTCAGGAGGGCTTCTACTCACGGTTTTCTACGATTTGGCTACATCCATACTTACGATGATACCGTTTGTTAAACCTAATGTTTTACTCTACACAGTTCTAATTGGTCTTTTCATTCCATCGCCATATCCTATGGGTCCTGCCCACGAATTTACTACTTCACTTCTCATGGGCACCCTTGCACCATCTATAATACGCTCTGTCAGGAGGGGTGGATTTGGAGAAAGGTAAGTTTTTAGTAACGTTGGTTTTAGTCTTGGCCATATGGGCAATAGTGGCTTCGAGCGCAGCGGTTTACTACTACTCGGAATACGTTAAGACTACATCTCTTTTGGAGAGTTTAGAGGCTTCAACCGTTAAAGTAAACATCATCATAGACTATGGAAACAATACAGTCCAGGAATTTAGAGATATAATTCTAGATGTTAAGGGAGCAACTGCTTTAAACGCTTTAATGGCAGTGGCTAAAGTTGAATACACCGTATATCCATTTGGTGTATTCGTCGATTCAATAAACAGCGTTGAAAATTCTATGGAACTCAGCTGCTGGTGGCTTTACAGCATTGAAAAACCTGATGGTGAAGAGGTTTCACCGGAGGTTGGAGCAGACCAATACAGGGTATCTAATGGCGACACAGTAGTATGGCGGTATACTAAGTTGGAATACTAAGTTTTAAAAATCCCCCTTTCTTCTTTTTTTAAGAAGAAGGTCTACAGTTAACCATTTTACATCATTTAGAACATTAAGCCTCTTAAGCGTCTGAAGCTGCCAATCATACGCACCTATATTACCTAAAATGTGACTATCTGATACCGGTGTGAGCGTTACGCCGGTATCTACACATATTTTTATAAACTCGTCGGAAGGACATTTATGATTTGAATTAAGCTCTACAACTACCGAATTTTCACGCGCTTCTTCACAGATTTCATAGATAAGTTCTATTGGAAGATTTATGTTCTGCTCATCCACATAAGTTGGATGAGCTAATACGTCAATCCAATTGCTTCTTAAAGCCTTCAATATGACGTTTCGATAAGATTCTACGAATGACTTACCGTATGGAAGATTATGCAAAGCTCCAATAACCACATCCAGCTTCCTCAGCATCCTTCGACTTACATCAGGCTCTCCATCGAGTTTTATGTCAACTTCTAGACCAGTTAAGACTTTTAAACCCGTGGAATTGGATTCACGTAATCTTAGAATTTTCTCAATATATTTTTCAAAGCCAACCTTCAATACATGCTGAGTATGATCCGTTATGGCTATTGCTTCTAAACCTTTTAAAACAGCCATAGTTATGTTGCCACACACAGTTGTATTGACGCTACATTTGGAAAATTCGCTATGCGTATGAATATCTGTTTTGGGCAGAGGAGTATAAGGCCACTTCATTGACGTTAGCCTCGATTAAACAACAGAGAGGTTTTAAACTGTTGGGAAATTCTAGAGATTAAAGGTTCAAGTTCCTCCAAGCCCTTAATCTCCCCCTTTAAAAGAGAATTTAGTTTTCGTCTAGCTTCTAAATTTACTTCAACATTCCGACTTTTGAAGACTTTGTAGAGCCGTGTAGCAAGCTCTTCGCCTTCATTATCAAAATCCGTTAAAATTATGATTTGCCTTTCATCACAGAGGTTCTCAACGATGGAATTTAAGCTTCGATTTAATGTTTTAAGCGCTACTATTTTCCCTCTAAACCCAAGTCTTCTAAGAGCCAGCTTATCTCTTCTACCTTCAACAACATAAACACTGTTTTCACATGCATCATAAAGCTCTCTAAGGATTGAGGTTAAAAGTTCTATGCGTTCTAAAGTCCACTTCAATAAAATTACCTCGTTATAGTTAAATTCTTCAGCTTACTGTAAAGCTCGTAGGCTTCAGTTACATGGTCAAAGTATTTTCTGACGGGTTTAAGACGCTCATTCAACGCCACAGATACAGCTCTCTTCAGATCTAACGGATGCAATTCTCCTTTAAAGTAAAAATCTTCAAGTTCTCGATAGCTTTTAACTTCAATATCACCGCCGTGACATGTTTCCCTTTCAATTTTAAGTTCAAAGCCTGGCTCAGGGAAAAGTATAAGCCTACATATTTCAAGGACAGGGTTATTCTCCACCATTCTAGCTGGACAGTAGGCTTTCATAATCTTCTTTTCAATTTCATCCTCTTCATCATGTATGAAGAGGGCAGTTTCAGGTTTAGACTTACTCATCTTAAACTCGTACAGCATCTCCCCCTTAACGTTTCCCTCCATTCTACCTAAACCTGCAAGACCTATAAGTATAGGCGTATGTAATGCCACCGGTTTCTTCCTATTAAGTTTATCAGCTGTTTCTATTGCGAGTACATGTGCCCTCCTCTGATCCATACCACCTAAGCATAGATCGAGGTCGAGGTAGAATATGTCTGCCACCTGCATACATGGATATATGAGTTTAGAGAAGTCCATAGCCGCTTCATCAGATCTACGCCCCATTATCGTTAAAGCCCTTTTAACCCTATTCAACGTTAAAGCTTTAGCTATTTTAAGCACTAAGCTCCAATAATCTTTAGAATAGACCAATTCATCCGCATAAACTGTTTGATAACTATTCTCAGGAATCCCTAATGCCTCTAGACAGTGCTCTATATATAGGGCGCAGAGTCTTATGTTTTCCATGCTTCCGCCGAGTTTATCGTTTATCCACGCGTGCCATGTGGCCTGAAGGAGAATACTTTCGACACCAGAGTCGACAAGGTCTTTAAATTTACGAGCCCATATCATCCATCCAATTGTGAATAGACCAGAGGGCTCAACACCTATGTACGCTTTCAAACATCCATCCTTTTTAAGTAAAGAGTTGAGTCTCTCCTCAGTTATAATCTCTTCAAGTCCCCGCTTTATGATAGATTCATTTGTACTCAAGACAATCATCCTTACCCAATAATGGAAACTGCAATCGTAAATTTACGAGATAGGTAAACATAAACTTTTTCATAAACTTTAACTAAACATATTGAATCCGTTTTTCAATCCAATCTCTAGCCTTTGGTCGGTAGGTGTCAGGTTATGTTATATCCCATACGACTAACACCAAGCGTCATAGAGAAGGCGTCTACACCTTACTCAGCTGGCTCTCTCCGTATGGGACCTGACACCTACCATATAAATAAAACCCCTAGCCTTGTATTAAGGATTTTTCCTCAACCCTAAGATTGACGTAGAGTCTAGGCAAGTAGTTTTATGGGGATTAGGGGTGTGGAGTACAGCCCTTTGGGCCTGTCCCATGTTTGGGTTAACCCAAATCCTCATAGTAAGCCGGACGGCTTCTCAGAAGGGTCCGTCAGCATGGGCCCGTTTAGGGTTTCCGTCCAACCCCTTAAGTCTCATAATAAATTCTAAGTTTATTTCAAAACCAACTGAAGGGTTTTCAAGACCGAAGTTTTCAAGAACCTCTGGATGTATTTCACCTAAGAATCCTAAATTTTCACCAGTCGTTGTCTCTATGAACCCTATTCGCCCATCTATGAAACTTGGATGTTCTCCAGGATTTATGTGGAAATCTATGTCTAGAATTTTAAGTAGAGCATCTACAACCGCTCTAATTTCAGCATAGTCTGCTTCTGAATGCGTCGAAACAGCTGCGAGCTTCCTAACATTTCTGGCTCCAGTTTCAGAATTTTCATCTAAAATTACAACGTCGTCTACTTCGAATATTCTCTGAGGGTACTCTCTGTGTCTATTTCTAGATAGTGTCTTCATAAGACATGGCATAAGCCAACTCCTGCAGACCGTATACTCAATTGTCTTCGGGTTTTCCAGCTCTACGACTGGCTCTGGTTTAATTCTCATAGCTATGAATAGATCGTGTGGATTCGTTAAGACATCTGTTATAACCTCTTGAAAGCCCAGTCCTACCATGACAAGTCTAACCTTCGAAGAAAACCTCTCTAAATAGCTTTCACCACCACTTGTGAAAACTTTAGGTATTTCTGGTTTTATACGGTCATATCCATATGCTATAGCGATATCTTCTACCAGGTCTATCGGATGCATAATATCAACCCTGTAGGCGGGTACTTTTACTAAAACATTTTCTCCAGAGCATCCGACAGCATCATACCTCATTCGATACAGGAACTCTAAAACTTCCTCCATAGTTAGTTTTTCACCGAGGATTTTATTAACGAAGTCTAGTGAAAGTTTAACCTCTTGAATCCTTAAATCAGGGGATTCAAAAACCATTCCAAATGGTGTTTCAAACGGGTAGAAAACCTTAACTTTGTATATTTCACCCCCCCTTTCAGCTAGTGAAGTTGTTATTATGTTTAACACAGAGCTTACAGTTTTCCAATCCAAACCAGTACAATCTATGAAGATGTTTCTCGTTTTCACATCTACTTTAGTATAGTCAGAGTTTATTATAGGAGGCATTGAAAGCACCAATCCCTCAGAATCCTCAATAATGGGGTATTTACCGAAGCCAGCCAGTATGTGTCCATATTCCACACCTTTAGGATGGCATTCTAGGATTCCCTTGATCGTAATCTCTCTATCATAGTCTAAAGGTTTAAACTTGAAGTCTGAGGTTTTAACCGTATATTTAACTGGAGGCTTAAACTTATCTAAGTCGTGAACTCCAATAGAGGCTTTTCTACGGTTTCTACAGTATGAAACATGAAGCTTCTCTTGAAGTTGAATAATGCTTTTTAAAACTTCCTCATCCATCGGTATATTTTTAACGACAGTAAATATCGAGCACGGTCGCACTTCACACACATCCCTATCAACATAAACGTCGTAAAAACTGGATTTAACAACGTACTGAGGCATACCTTTCTCAAGCCCAATGAAACCTTTATATGCTCTTGCAAGTCCTTCAGGACTCAACATATCTGGCCTATTGGGGAAAACCTCCACTTCAAATCCTTCATAATCATCTCGCTCCCAGCTTAAACCAATCATAGGAAGCTCACTTCTTAAACGACTTATCGGAAGAGCTAAACCGACGAGCTTCTCAAAATCCCTTAAGCTTACTCTTATAACAGGCATTCCCACTCACCTGATCCAAACTGGAGCACTTCTGAGGAGGTCGATGTCATTCATAGTAAGTTCTCTCATATCCTTAAGATTGTAATTTAACATTATCATCCTACCCGGACCTAAACCCCACGCTAAAACTGGTATTTCTCTCCCAAGAAGAGGTTTAACAACTTCCGGTCTGAATATTCCAGCTCCAGCAAGTTCAACCCACTTATCCATAGTTGGACAGTAAACTTCAACCTCAAGCGAAGGCTCAGTATAAGGAAAATAGGCGGGTCTAAACCTAGCATCTGGAAAACCAAGCCTCTTAAAGAATTCTTTAAGATAACCTACGAGATTCTTCATGTTGGCATTTTCATCAACAACTATTCCTTCGGTTTGATAGAATTCACAGAGATGGGTACGATCAGGTTTTTCATTCCTGAAGACTTTACTTACAGCGAAAAACTTGACGGGTAACTCTACATCCCTTAATATTGCCAATGTTCTAGCAGATAGACATGTTGTATGCGTTCTTAAGAGGGTTTTCCTAGATTCTTCAAGATCCCAGTGGTATCCCCAGCCTATAGAGCCTATTGACCATCCAGATTCATGGACATTTCTAACCTTTTCAACTAAGTCTTGGTTTGGAAGTCTACCGAATTTGGGAGTTTTAACATAGAATGTATCTTGTAAGTCTCTAGCCGGATGATCCTGAGGCACGTATAAAGCATCATAATTCCAGAAGCATGTCTCAAGTATTGGTCCTTCCATTTCAATAAAGCCCATTTCAACCCATACCTGCCTAATATAGTCCAACACTTCCCTTACGAAGCTTAGTCTACCAATTGGTATCCTATAACTTGGAAGTGCAACATCGTACTTCTTAAAAACGACATTTCTCCATCTACCTGAAATTATAAGCTCTCTAGTTAATCTAGAGACTTCCTCTAGTATTTCAATTTCTCCTCTTAAAGCCTCTTCCCCAAGTCTACTTAAAGAAATAAATCTTGTGGAAGACTTTTCGATTTTAATGAGCCTTCTCTCTTTTAAAACATCAACTGCTTCTCTCAACTCAGAGGGGAGGCTACTCATATAAACTCTACCCTCAGATGCTATAAGCTCTATGAGCCTCTCATCAGTGTCCTTGGTAGCTTCACCTGAAACTTCTACCTTCCCAGCTTTTACAGTACCCCAGGCCTTCTTTCTAAGCCAAGCTAAACCAATTGATTTCTCCCAATCTTCAAGATTTACGAGTTCAGATATACTCAGGATACGTTTAGCTTTAGCCTGATCCGCTATACGTCTCTCAGGTAGTCCAAGTTTTGCATATCTTAACCCTTCATCCGTAAGCGTTATAATGCTGTCCTCTTCGGTTTTTAAACTCAGAAGACCTTTTAAGCTTATATTTAAAGCTAAAGCGGCAACTTTGTCTGAAGTAAGCTTCATTTCAGATGCGATTCTATCTACCGATGCAATTCCACCAGACTTCTCAAGAATTTTGAGAAGTCTCACTTCATCTTCAGAAAGTTTAAACTTCAAAAGTCTACACCTCCCCATAAACAATCCTCTTCGCAATTTCAACAGCTGTCTTGAGTTTTTCATGGTGATTTTCTAGGAATTCTTTAACAAACTCTGCTGTTAGCAATTTACACTCACCACATATTATCCTTCCAGCGATACAATCTTCATACAGCTCTCTAAGCTTGACGTTAAATGGATAGTTAAATTTTAGAAATTCGTAAATCTTGCAAATGTTTGGGTTTCCACCAAGTTTCTTCTGCTCCGCAACTGTAGGCTGTCCTCCAGTAAAAGCATTCATGATTTTTCCAGCAGCGACTTTAGGTGGATCACCTAAGAATACACAGGTTTCTGGATCGCTTTTAGACATCTTCTTGCCAGCTTTAAGCCCCGATAAGTGGACTATTATGAGAGCCGAGGGGGGTTCAAAGTCATAGGGTAGACGTGTTGCCAAATCTCTAACGGCTCTTAGATGTGGGTCTTGTTCAGCTGCGATCACTGTGATTGATGGCATTTTCCCTTCATACTCTGGAAGCTGAGGATGCAGAATATCAGCATACTGAAGTAAGTTTGCTGCTATTTTACCGAGGTCTAGATGCCCATATATGGCTCTAAACGTACTTTCAGTTATCTTTTTTGAAACTTCAAATGCAAATTCATAGTATCGTCTCTCTTTCCTACTTTGAACGTAGACATCTTTCTCGTCCAAACCCAACGCTAATGCATGCGATAGGTTTTCAACGGCGTATTTCTTAGCTACTTCTAGAGATGGAATCCTACTATCAGGTCTGCTCACATAAGCATCTATGTCGCATATGGCGAAGTAGTTTCTCCCACCACTATCCTTGAAAAACTTGAAAATGTCTATGATTACTTTATGACCGAAGTGCAGTTCACCTGAAGTAGCTATACCAGTCATATTTATAAACGGTCTTCTAGATATAATATGGTCGTAGACTTTTTCAAAGTCCCGGTGTCCAATAACTATGTTTCTTTCGAAGCTCAAATGCTTAAGATTTGATCTAATCTCTTCGGAAATTCTTTTTAAACCGAATTCTACAAATAGTTTTTCATAGTCTTCTATGATTTCTGAACCCCACGGATCTATGCTCAAGGAGACCCTGACCTCTTTAAGGCTAAAACTTTACGTGAACAATCGGATTATTTAAATGTGCTACTACTCTAAGTATTTAACTTTCCATCTAGAAAAAGCTTTATGCATCGTCACTTAAATGTTCTGAAATCACATTGTATTGGGTTCCAACTTTAAATTCGCATTTAACTAACCGGAAACTTGAGAAGACTCAATAGAAACCTTAAGATTTCAATATACGTATTTTTTAGAGGTGGTCTTGTGAAGGTATACATTTTAACAGATTTAGAAGGTATCAGTTATGTTGTTCGAGAAGAACAGACAAGTCCTAGTAGTAGAGAATATGAAGAGGCTTGTCTACTGCTGACGAGAGAGGTTAACGCAGCGGTAGAAGGAGCGTTAGAAGGAGGGGCGACGGAGATCCTTGTAAATGATTTACATGGAGCACGCGGTGGCTTCAATCTTATACCTGAAGAACTACACGAGCATGCCAGGTATGTTACAGGAGGACCGAGGACTTGTAGAATGGCGGGGATAGATGAGTCTTTCAACCTAGCATTTATGATAGGTTATCACGCTATGGCTGGAACGCAGAGAGCTGTTTTAGACCATACGATGTCAACTAGAGTTATAGTCGATGCGTATATAAACGATCGGAGAGTTGGAGAAATAGGAATAGATGCTTCTATACTTGGATATTTCAATGTACCTATAGTCTTAGTTACTGGTTGTAGAATGGCTGTAGAAGAAGCTAAGTCGCTGTTGGGCAATATTGAGAGCGTGGTTGTTAAAGAGGGATTGAGTAGAAATTTTGCGATATGTTTACCTCCTGTGAAAAGTAGAAAGCTTATTAGGGAAGCTGCTAAAAGAGCTACCCAGAAGGTGGGGGAATTTAAGCCCTTTAAGGTAAACCCACCCATTACCGTAAGAGTGAAATATTCTCATCCAAACTACGCAGATGTGCAAGCTAGAATTCCGAGAGTAGAACGGGAAGATCCTAGAACTATAGTAGTACGAGGAGAAGACTTATTGGATGTCATGCGTATACTTGGATGGTACTAAGACTGAGCTACGATCCAAAGAGTCCTGAGTTAAATAGAAATGCGCGATGAATTACTCAATATTATTTCAAACCTTTACGTGAGGTCATGCTGGAATGCTGAAGTCTTGAACTGAACGTGTTAAAAGGATTTAAAGTTGAAGTAAATAAGTAGACATTAGAGGGATTACCTTGCCTTCACTTAGAGGAAGAGATATGATATCGATAACGGATTTTACGCAGGAGGAAATAGAGTACATACTCGATAAGACTGATGAAATTCGAAAGCTTTCAATCGAAAGAAGTGATCTTCTTAAAGGAAAAGTAATGGCTATACTCTTCTTCGAACCTAGTACGAGAACTCGAATAAGCTTTGAAACAGCAATGAAGAGGCTTGGTGGGGAGACTGTAGATATGTCTGAGCCGAAGAGAGCTTCCATAGAGAAAGGAGAGAACTTAACAGACACTGTGAGGGTTATAGATAATTATGTGGATGTTATAGTCATTAGACATCCATTAGAGGGATCTGCTAGACTCGCTGCAGAAATAGCAGAAAATCCTGTTATAAACGGAGGCTCGGGGGCTGAAGAGCACCCAACACAAGCACTATTAGATCTCTACACTATTAGGAGAGAGAAGGAAAGGATAAATGGATTAACCATAGCGTTTGTAGGAGACTTAAAATACAGTAGAACTGTACATTCATTAAGTGTAGCTCTAGCAAACTATAACGTTAAATTATATTTCATTTCACCGCCGATTCTTAAAATGCGTAGAGAAATCCTAGAATATGTTTCGAATAAAGTATCAGTTGAAGAGGTAAACGATTTAAACGATGTAGTAGAAGAAGTAGATGTACTCTACGTTACGAGAATCCAGAAGGAGAGATTTAGCGATATTTCTGATTATATGAAGGTTAAAGGCAGTTACAAGATAACATTAGACCATGTTAAGAAAATGAGAGAAGACGCTATAATAATGCATCCCCTACCTAGGGTAGATGAAATAGACTATGCAGTAGATCAGACACCTCAGGCTAAGTATTTTAAACAGGTGTATTATGGGCTTCTGGTTCGGATGAGCCTACTGGCTTTAATATTGGGGGCTGTGGAATAATGGCTAATGTAAACTTGGATCCTACTGTTCTCATAAACTTCCTGTACGTTGTATACAATCTTTTAAAAGATGGATGTACACATCTCTTTAAAATTATCTTGGGGGAAACGTTCTCAGCATATGGAGACATTCTGACATTGTTAACGGTTCTAACGGCTATATACATACTGTTAGAATTGTCAAATGCGTTTAGAAAAATCCTTGGAATTATAATTGCATTGGCCTGGGCGATTTTCATAACATCATTTTTACTGGAAAAGTTTCTTTAGAAATTATTTTTAAATTATTTTCATAAGTTCTTCCTTACTCTTCTTGTCTAGTTTTTCATAATTGTCTATAAGATATAAATTTTCATCGGAATCAAATATCACTACAGTATTACCAAGCCTAAATACATTTCTCCTACTCCGTACATTGAAAAATCGATCGCCCTTATTTGTTTTAACATTACATACAAAGAATTCTCCCGTATATATTATTTCATTGATCTTCATTATAATAGGTATGAAATATTTTTTGTTTATAACGTATTCTAAGTATTTAAAGGAATCTTTATCAAGCATACGAATGTCAGATATAATGCATATATCCTCTCCAGAAGACTTTGACTTAAAAATTACATAGTTTGGATTTGATAAAGGAAACGGTTTAACGGGATCTACATCTCTATAAGCCACCCCATCGATGTAAATGGCTAATATATCATTAGAATAATCGTAGCTGATTTTCACCCTACTAGGATCGACAACCTTGAGAAATGCTCTTACATAAGACTCTACACTAGTCATAAATGTCACACTCTTACTTCAATTGGCTTCTCAAGAAACTGAGTGTTCCAAAGTTTAGCGTACAATCCATCCTTCCGCAGAAGCTCTTCATGCGTTCCAACTTCCACTATTCTACCGTTATCTACAACTATCAGCCTATCGGCGTCTTTAACTGTGCTAAGCCTATGAGCTATTATTATTGTAGTTCTCCCTCTGGATATTTCATCTAAAGCCTTCTTAATTGAATCTTCTGTAATGGTGTCAACGCTGCTTGTCGCTTCATCTAGTATGAGTACCCGCGGGTTTGATATTATTGCCCTAGCTATGGCTATTCTCTGCTTCTCCCCACCAGATAGCATACTTCCACCTTCACCGCACGGCATATCGTAACCTAAAGGCTTCTGGATGATAAAATCATGAGCCGCAGCTATCTTAGCGGCAGCTATTATTTCCTCTAAAGACGCGTCAGGTTTACCATAACTTATGTTGTTTGCTATAGTATCGTTAAATAACCTAGGTTCTTGACTTACTATACCTATTTGTCTTCTAAGACTCTCAAGACGAATCTTCCTTATATCCACACCATCTATTAATATTCTACCTTCATCTACGTCGTAAAACCTCATGAGAAGCTTTACGATTGTTGTCTTCCCTCCTCCAGTTGGTCCAACTATACCTATCTTTTCACCTGGTTTTATTTCAAAGCTTACATTCTTTAGAACGTACATGTATGGTAGGTACCCGAAGGATACGTTATCAAACACGATGCTACCTTCAACTTTCAAATTCACGCTATCAGTTTCGTCTCTAATCTTAGACTCCATGCCCATAATATTTTGAATCCTTTCACCAGCAGTGCTAGCTCTTTTCATGGGTTCAACCATGCTTACAAGAGTCCATATTGGACTGTAAAACTGACTAACGTAGGAAATAAAGGCTGAAAGAGTTCCAAGGGTTAAAGTACCTCCTAAAACCTCATAGCCTCCAATCCACCAAATTACCGCCGTTCCAGCAGACATAACGAAGCCCAGCATTGGAAAGAACTGTAGGTTAAGCTTTGTTGATCTTAAACCAGCTATGATAACGTCGCTGAGTTTAAGCTTGAGTTTTTCTTCTTCAGCCTTCTCCATGACGTGGGATTTAACTGTTGGGAGGCCTGGTATAACATCCACGAGTAAAGCCGATACGTCAGTCCATCTTCTCCACTCGTAGTGGTACACCCATCTAGATTTTACGTTAAAGAGGAAGACTCCAAGCCCAAGTATAGGTAACGGGATTAAAGCGATTAAGCTTAGCCTAGGTTCCAATACAAGGATCATCATTGCTACGGATGCAAGCGACACCATGCTTCTTAAAAGTTGTTCAAGCCCCCATGATAAGAACCAATTAACCCTACTAACGTCATCGGTTATCCTGGATATTAAGCGTCCAGCTTCATAAGTATCGAGTATACTCGGCTGAAAGCTCATGATGTGATTGAACATTTTAACCCTCATATCATACATGGCTTTAAGGCTTACATAGGATAGACTATAGCTACGCACCACTCCAAGTACCGAGCTTACTGCTTGAGTAAGTATTATCGCTACAATTACTTGCGATAGAAGCTCTTCTTTATGTCCTAAAATAACGTCATCTATAAGCATTCTCATGAAGTATGGCGGTAAAAGCCCCAGGAAAATGCTAGTGATCCCTGTTAGCATTCCTATGGTAAGGATTAACCTGTACGGCATGACGAATTTTAAAATGTATAGTAGGGGACCAGTTTTAAACTTAGGTTTTTCTCCACCTACCTCTTCGGAAAGCTGTTCTACTTCAACTTCTCTTAAAAGCGTTAGATTTTCTATGAGCCTAGCAGCATCTCCAAACTTCTTCCTAAGGGATCGTGAAAACCTTACAAGCGGAATAGTCGAATTATCTTTTAAAGTGATCTTAAGCTCGGCATTTCCAACATAGTCATCTATTTTAACGGAACTTATATCCATCAGATTTACTGACTTTTCAACCTTAAGGTCAGCATCAGCTACGGCTACTCTTCTATTGGTGATTATGAGAAAATTGCTACCGAACAGCCCGTCTTTCGTGAGGTCGCTTTCAAAGCATGCAAGGAGCTTTTCCCCTTCCTGAAGTATACGCTCAAAGTCCTTATGTTGCATTTCCTTCTTCTGGAAATAAGAGGGGAGCTTTTAAACTTTATTGTAATGTATCTTGATCAACAGTTGGATTGCGGGGAGTATTTTATAGTATGCAAAGTGAGAATACAACATTTAACCGTTAGAGCCACACTATTATGATTCGAAGATTGATATGGCTGAAGCTCATGTGAAGGATGTTAAAATTGAAGTTAAACGTGGAAGTCTTCTAGAGCTTGAAGTAGATGCCATTGTAAATCCAGCTAACAGTATGCTTACCATGGGGGGTGGAGTAGCTGGAGCTATTAAACGTGCAGGTGGAGAAGAAATAGAGAAAGAAGCTGTTGAAAACGCCCCTCTTCCAATTGGTAAAGCCATAGTAACATCGGCGGGTAGACTTAAAGCTAAAAATGTGATACATGCCCCAACTATGGAAAAGCCAGGCCCCACAACAGTTGAAAACATTTACAAAGCCACGTATGCGGCTTTAGAATTGGCATGCAATATGAATTTTAGAAGTATAGCGATTCCTGGTATGGGTACAGGTGTTGGAGGGCTATCCCCTAATAAAGCGGCTAAAGCTATGTTTAAGGCTTTAGAAGAACACTTGAATAAAGGTTTAAAGGTTGAACGCATAATCTTCATAGACTTAAACGAAGAAGTTGTTAACGCTTTTAAAAAAACCCTTAAACATTTTATAGAAAGGCATTGAGAATTGTGCAATTATTCTTTATTTTATCTGTAGATGCTAGAGTTCGAATTCTATCAACACCCCTTATCTCCCTAATATACTCTGCTACTGGTTTTGGCACAAGTTCCTCCCAACTATCACCTGAGACCATTCTCCTACGTATTTCCGTGGCACTGTAAAGCTCACGTTTAAAGAATGGTATGGAAGAAAGCTTAAACCTTCCATCTTCCTCAAAAAGTCTCTTAGTCAAAGGCTCATTTGTAAAGACTATTTGGAAGCTGGGCGTTAATGAAATTACATGTTCAACCCACAAGGAATGTGTATGAATATCTGGGATTGGAAGTGTTAGAAACCTTCTCCTTTCTATTCCAACCCATTCTAAAGCGTTAATTATCATCGTTATTCTCTCTCCAGCTGTGAAGGGGTTTTTTAGAGAGTGACTGTATTGGGAGCTTCCGATTCCTATAATAACCTCATCAACTCTTTCGAGAATCCACTTAACGGCTTCAAGATGCCCTAAGTGGAAAGGTTGAAAACGTCCTATGTAAAGCCCCTTCAAGGTACTATTCAATTTAAGGTGTCACCTTGAAACTGCAAAATCTACTTAAGCGGAACGTACATGCTAGATCTAGATGCACCTATTCCTGGGCTTCCATGTACGACACGTTTATTAGTATACGCGAATTCTCCGAGTTTATGACCTATCATTTCAGGAGTTATTTTAACTGGTGTAAACTCTTTTCCATTGTGGACGGCTATCGTAAGTCCAACCATTTCAGGTAGTATAACCATGTCTCTACAATGCGTCTTAATAACTTTAGTTGACCCAGTTTTAGCAGCCTTCCTAACTTTTTCAAGTAAGGCGCTCTGCTCCTTGGATAGCCCTCTTAGAAGGGAGCGCCTAGCTCTAGATGGTAAGAGCACTATAAACTTGTCTATAGGCATTTTCCTAAGCTCATCGATTGTATAGCCTCTGTACGTAAATTCTTTAGGCATTGAAACACCCAAATATCAGAGGTTAAGCGTTAATAAAAGGTTTACTCTCATAAATCGTACTACTGTCTTATAGCCTGGGAATTAGCCTGAAAAGGGTGAGCATGGAATAGGCTTACATTTGATGGGATAAATATCTAAAGAAGACCAAAATTCCTAAGAAGGATCTCTTCATTATTCGAGGTTCTTATGAAGACTGGTACATTTCTACGTTTTGTAGCTTTGTAAGATACGAAAAGCCATTCACCTATATCTAATGTCGTAGTCTTTTCAAGTACATCGTAGCTTAAGGAAAATGCGTCTGCTATGACCATACGGTCATAAAATCTAGGAAGCGTACTTACAAAATAACTGTGTAATTGCTGTAGCGCGTTAACATTCAGATGAGCAACCCGTTGGGTGGCAAGCCAACAGTGAGCTCTATATTTACGTCCCTGTCTAAGTAACATTTCAACTGCTCTATTGGAGTTTTCTGTTTTATCCTCGCTACGAACTCTGTCAGGTATATACTCTTGTGCTTCATCTAAAACCGTTAAAACTCTAGCACCTAAGCCGCTAGTTTTCTTAAGTAGGAGAAGCTTATCTATGAATCTCGAGACCGTTATCCTCGCCTGTATAGGCTCAGGAACGTAAACTATGGTGAGTCCCGGTGTATTCCCAGCCCATATTTCAAAGGCAAGTTCTTCAGGCATAGTCACGAGTTTCTCGTGAGATACTGTAAGTCCGTATTCAGCAAATTCCAATATGGATTCTAAATCTGATTTTAAACCAGCTCTATCGGAGAGGCTTAACGTCAATTTTTTTAAAACGTCTAGAAAGATCTCACAAGTTTCTTTGTCTGCTAGTATCTCTCTTAAAGGAGTTTCCTCTGTTAAACCTTTATCTACAATAAGCAGTTTGACGAGGTCGCTATAAGCTCTTTTAGCGGCTACAGCACCAGATCTCCCGGATTCAAAAGTACTTCTGAGGGAGTTAAGTACGTCATTTAATATAAGTTCGTAAGACTCAGATACGGATAGAAGTTTTAATCGATCTTCGTTCATAAGCCTTTCATATATGATTTCTATGAAGCGACTGTCGATTTTCTCTTCAAGAGTTTCAGGTATAACCTGAGATTGTATAAGTCTGTCTAAGTTTAATAGGCTCCTTTCTGACACGTAAAACCGACCGTTTTGAAGAATATCTAAAAGGTGAATAGAGTATTCGCCAGCGACGTCGAAAACGATTACTTTAAGATCGTCAATGGATTCCATAGCCTTCCTTATTAAGAAGGCGGTTAAATTGGATTTACCTACACCTGTAAAGCCGAAAACCCCCATATGATATCTGACGAGGTTTACCATGTTGATCTTTAAATCTATGTCAAAACCAAGGAGAGAGCCAACTTCAACACCCTCATCATAGCATAGGAACAGTTTAACAGCATCATCTGAAAGTAGATGCACATAAGCTCCAGCAAGGGGAGATAAAGGAGATTTTATAAACTTCAATTCGTCACTTTTCACGTCTAGTTTATAGCCTGTGGGAATAGCGTATACGTCTATCCAAGCTTCTTCACTCTTTTCCCACCCTTCTCTAACTTTGTCTAAAAGCTCAAGCCTTATGACTTTGGGTACTGAAGAGTCTATGCTAGGCATTTGGAAGTGAGTAGCTTTTAAGCCTACTATCTCATATATCAGATAGGTGAGACCTTCGGAAGTCTCCCTTTCAATCGCTATAAAACATGGATTATGGAGTTTATCGAAAACCTTGTAGAGGAATTTCGCCTCTATCGTAGCCAGCTGACTTGAGAGAGCTATTTCACCTTCTCTAAGCCTAGTAGATCTTACAACAGTTCTAACCTCTTTTAATCTGGCTTCAAATAAGCCACCTAGATCATCGAACAAAATTAGCCTATTCAAATTCCACCATTTAGAATATACTCTACGAATCCATAAATCTTTCTAAGCCACTTTCAACCGCCCAGTCTCCGGCTTACTTCAAGAATTCTACGTAGCTCCCGGTAACTTCTAAAGGTGAACAATCTTCTTCTAGAGGCTAAAGGTGCAAGTTCAAGTTCAGCTATCGTTCTTAGAGAACTCTTCATAAATTCGACCTCGACCTTAACTGCTTTATCAGCTAGATAGAGGAGCTGATTATATCCGTAAGCCTCTAAAACCTCAGGGTTATCCATAAGTGAAAGTAAGTAGAGTATCAAATTATCTAAGAGGCTAGGTTTTTGACCCTCAAAAACGGGTCTAATTGTTATCGTGCTGCCATCATCCTTGAGATTGAAGGGATCCCCAAGTTTATCAAATGAAGGATTAAATGGTCTATCGTACATGAAAACCATGGAGCGGACTGCTTCATCAGCCTCAAGACTCTTAAGTTGAAAGCTCACCCTAATGAATAAAGCTTCCCTAGAAACAACTTTTCTAGCGGGTTTAAACCCTTCAATCTTGGAAAAGCTGATAGTTGTAAAACATGAATCGTAGCAAGGGGTTCTCCAAGGTGTTTTAATGAGGTCGTAGTTTAAAGAGCTTAAAAGACTTAGAAAACGTCTATTGTTCCTTATGGATGGAATGGATTGTTCGACTTTGATAGAACCTTTAAAACACATAAACGGTATTACAGATCTCACGATTTCAGAAGCCTCCGTATCTTTAGCTATACCGACTAAAATAGTACGATTAACTAATGCTCTGCGTAAAAGTTCGTAGAGTAAAAATAGGTTTAGAAGATTTACATCGTGGGATGTCAGCCAAGATTCTCCAATCCTCAGAGGATAGTCAACCCCCTTAAATATCCTGTTAGAGATTTCCATAGATGCCTCGTAGACTCTATCCCAATATCCGAAAGCCTCATCTTCTAATCTAAGTATATTCCCAAACTCATCGATTATCTTGGACTTAAACGCCTCCTCTCTAAGATGAATATGCCTTAAGATTTTCTCAAGTCTTGCGACGTCTACATTTAAAATCACACAAGCCTCTTCTTTAGAAAGCTCATGTCTCTCAAAAAGGGCTTTAATAAGGGCAAATTCAGAGTAGGGTTTTCTAGGGGGAACATAGAAGCATCCAGGTCCAAGGATGCTGGCAATCCAAATATCTGTAAGTGAAACTCTCCCCTTGGTTGTTTCCATAGACGTTAATATAGAATCTCTAGAGCTGAGGATTATTCTAGAAGATTTTAAGAGGGAGGGATAAGTTCCAGATAGAGGTCTATCTAACAGTAAGAGCTTAACAGTAGGGTTTTCAATAGACTTTAAAGCAAGAAATAGCTCAGCCATCGTCATAATAGATATGGGTATAGCTTCAGCAATACGTCGAACTTCATATTCAAAGCTTATAGATAATCCTCGTGAAATGTTTAGAAGATCTTCCACCCAAAGCGGTATAGCTGCTGACGCTGAAAGCTGCATATCTCTAACAGCGTTTCTGATATCTACAGAAACATCATCTCGTCCAACATAGAGAGGACACTTATAACCTGTAGCGTAAACGTAAAACAGTAGGAGATCTAAATGCTCATCGAAGTCCATAGAGCCGTCTATACCTACAGCTGTCCACCCTCCCTCACCGATCAGTTTCTTAGCACTCTCTAAACACTCTCTGGAGTCTATATTCCTGAATAGTCGTAGAAGGTCATTACGCTTCTGAAGGACTTTAACCCTATCCTCAAAAAGCTCTATTACTTGTTTAGTTTGAACCCTAAGCTTTTTAGAAACTTCAGAGTCCATTTCCTTCAACAATAGAAGACCGTTACGAAACTTATAAAACGTTTGCCAATAGCGATTCCTTGAATTAACCCTGTATGTTTCCTACTGCTTCTCAAGTGTTCTTACACGTCTAAATTATGGACAAGTTCAAATAGTGCTCCAAATAGCACCATTAGTAAAGTTAAACTTTTCTTAAACAGACGATTTAACGGTTTTTCGAATCCTAGCGCCTCTACCAGCTTTCTTAGCAGCTATAAGCCCGACTTTAGCGCCAGGTGGAGCAGTCTTACCAACAGTCGTTGATTTACCTGGATGCTGATGTCTACCGCCGCCATGTGGATGGTAAACTGCAGCCATAGCAACTCCTCGAACAGTTGGATATTTACGGCCTCTAGCCTTCATCAACTTAAGCTTTGCACCAGCTTTTAGGAATGGTTTTTCAATTCTACCGCCCCCGGCAACTACACCAATTGTTGCTCTACATATCTCATTTAATACTATTGTTTTACCTGATGGCATTTTCACTACAACTCCAGTATCTGTATGCGCTAAAACTACTCCGTAACTCCCAGAAGCCCTTAGAAGTTTACCTCCATCGCCGGGATTTTTCTCGACATTACATATTATAGTACCATCAGGTATATCGGAGAGGGGTAGAGTGTTTCCGATTTTAAACGAGGCTTTTGACCCCATTTCAACAATATCGTTAACACCTAAACCTTCACACGCAACCATGTGATAACGTATACCATTTTCAAGCTCTATTAATGCCAGCGGAGCACCTCTACCGGAATCGTGAAGAAGATCGACGACAACACCTTTAATAATGCCATCTCTGGGTAAAACTGCTAGAGGTGGATATCTAGAGGGGGCTATTCTTCTATGAGTTGGTGCTGTGAAAGTTTGAGAACCTTTACCTCTTCTTTGGACGAGAATTCTTTTACCCATTTTAGATCACTTCACCATTATAGTATTCCAAGTCTAACTGCGATGTCTGAGGCATTATATTCGGGGCTGAGCGTTATATATGCTTTCTTACGTCCATCGGGCATTGTAGCAGTCCCAACTTTAGACACTTTAACGTTGAAGAATTTCTCAAAAGCTCTTTTAACATCGTTCTTTGACGCTTTAATATTAACTATAAAAGTTAATTTATTCTGGGATTCTATTAGATTTATTGCCTTTTCAGTCATAAGAGGATATAGAAGAATATTAGACAGCCATACATTTTCCATAAATTTTACATCCGCATTTTTACTCATAGTTTCACTCCTTTTCTCTAAATATAGATCTTAAAGCAACTATACTGGATCTATCCCATATTGTAAGCCTACCAGGATTACCTCCAGGTGCTAAAACCTCCACATTAACGTTTCTAAGTTCTACTACATCGACACCTGGAATATTTCTAGCGGATAATCCTATACCATTGTCTCTAGCCACTACTAGAAGTGGACCTTTACCACCTTTATACTTCCTACCTCTCATCTTACCTTTACCAGCTCTAATCTTACTCATACTATTCTTAACTCTCAACACATCATCCCAGACGCCTAGGTTTTTAAATAGAAAAACAACATCTTTCGTCTTCTTTAAAGATTGAACATCATCTACAATCACCAACGGGAAGTATTTAGCTTTCTCAACCCTATGTCCTCTAGCTTGTACATAATCCTTAGACGCTGTAGCAGCTATAGCTGAACTTAACGCTAGAAGCTTCTCCTTCTTATTCACTCTTTTATAGATGTCTTTTTCAGGCTTAGGTGGATGCGTAAGCCTACCACCTACAGCTAAGGGGACAAATGAAGCTCTAGTAGTACCTTTAAGCCTCGGAACTCTTGATAGACCCCTACCTACGCCTAAGTATTCAACAACATGACGTTTACCAGCTAGTTCATCCCTACCCTTTCTTTGAAGTCTATGACTTTGAAGAGCTACAACAACCCGATGTATTAAATCTGGACGAATATCCATCGTAAAGACTTTTGGAGTTTTCACCCTACCTACAACTTTACCGTCTAAGCTTAAGACTCTCAAGAAGGCCTCGGAACCAGTCTTAGACAAGAGCAACCACCTTCATTAGACTTTAACATACGTTATTTGCGGTGCTGTTTCAGGAGTACCCTTATGTAAACGCGCAGCCACTCTAAGTCTTATGAGCCTTTTAACAGGACCAGGCACACTACCCTTAATCAAAACATAGTCTCCCCTAATTACACCGTATCTAGCGAAGCCACCCTTAGGTGTAATTTCTTCCCCGTTCACACCTATCTTCATTATACGCTTATTATGCTCAATCCTTTGGAAGAAACCCAATTGACCTGCTCTTGGAACCGTACTTAGAACCGTTGCTGGAGACCAAGGTCCAAGCGTACCAACCTTCCTAACACCCTTCCTCGATTTATGAGGACGACGTTTAACACCCCATCTCTTGATGACCCCTTGAAAACCTTTACCTTTAGTAATAGCGGAAACGTCCACGTACATTCCTTCCTTTAAAACATCTCTAGCTCTGATCTCTTTACCGAGGATGCTTAAACAGTATTCTAGTCTATCTTCTATAGAGCCACCTCCAACACCTATCTCAAATAGTTCGGGTGTCTTCTTTCTAAGACCAGAAAGACGGGGTTGAGAACAGGTTAGAACTCTAACCTCTGATATTCTATCTACGCTACTCTTAATTCCTTTAATCATTTCATCACGGTTAAATTTTTCAGGAATCGTAAGAATCCTTTCAATATCCTTTGGAGGCTTATCAACCCACACTTCTCCAAGTGTTTTTAAACCGTAAGGCGTATTTTCATAACATCTTACAGCAACTATGTAAAGAGGAGGAGCATCTAAAACAGTTACGGGTACGAGTATTTCTTTACCATAATGTGGAGAACCGCGAGTGTCGTCAATAACCGACACATGAGCCATGCCTGCCTTGTAACATGCAAAGCCTAGTAGCCTAGGTTTATCGTAGATTACACTAGGCCAAAATCCAATCCTTCCAACAATCGAGCTGGCTCTAACTTTAGGAATATAAGCTAATGAGCCTCTCTTCGGCGCCCTCTTTTTCCTACGACCCATTTGTTAACCCTCTTTCTAAAGAGGCACGTGAGAACACAACAAGAAGAATCTAAATAAAAGGTTTTCGTCGACTACTTCCATTCACATGGATAATACTTACGTCTTCTTAAGAAGATATCTTAAACCTCTTTCCTTAATTAAAATCGACATAAGCTCTTTCTATGCATCACAGCTCCTACTTAGCACCCTCCTTGGATAAACCACAGTTAAATATTATTTTGTCTTTAAGTCTACTTACTGACGTGAGTCGATCTATTATCTATGAAGGTAGGAAGACTTGGCAAATCTCATTTCCTTTAGGAGGTATTGGAACTGGTTGCATAGGTTTAGCTGGAAATGGAAGACTGATAGACTGGGAGATCTTCAACAGACCTAATAAAGGAGGATTAAACGGTTTTTCACACTTCGCTATAAAAGCCGAATCTGATGGAAAAGTTTTAGACGCTAGGATTTTAAATGGCGATTTACCACCTCCCTATAGTGGAGAGCTCTCTAAACCACCGTTCCAATCATTCGGTTTCGGTCCTCCAAGAGGATATATGACTGGTTTTCCCCACTTTAAGAAAACCAAGTTTGAGGGGGGTTTCCCCATAGCGAAAATTTCGTTTGAAGACGATGACTTCCCAGGGGAAGTAGAGATGATAGCATTCAACCCGTTTATTCCATTAAATGATAGAGACTCCAGCATACCTGCAGCATTCTTCGAAGTCAAAATACGTAATACGAGTGATAAGAGAATAGTATATACAGTTTGTCTTTCTATGAAAAATCCCCTACCATCAGGTACAACAAATATGTACTGTGAGATGGGGGACATCAAATTTATAAAACTCGGCTCTAAAACATTCAGAGAAGACTACTTAAACTATGGCAATTTAACCATAGCCACAGATGCTGTAGATGTAAGCTATCAAGAGTACTGGTATCGCGGATCTTGGTTCGACGAGTTGGCTGTATATTGGAGAGACTTCTCTTCGCCAGGTAGGCTTAGAAATAGGTGTTACAGCGAAAGCAAGCCCAACGTTAAAGACCACTGCTCACTAGCAACACATTTTCAAGTTAATCCAGGCTGTGAAGGAAGCGTTAGATTCATAATAAGCTGGTATTTTCCAAACTGTTTCAATTATTGGAATCCTGAAGAGGGAGGGAAAGTTAAGACTTGGAAGAATTACTACGCTACTATTTTTAAAGACTCTACAGAAGTAGCCGTTTATGGGCTTAAGAACTGGGATAGGCTTTATGGGGAGACGCTAGAATTTAAAGAGGCATTATTCTCTTCAACACTTCCGTCCTTTGTAATAGACGCAATATCTGCAAACATCTCCATCTTAAAGACCCCAACAGTACTACGCTTAGAAGACGGTTCTCTATATGGGTTTGAAGGATGCCATCCATCATCTGGATGCTGTGAAGGAAGTTGTATGCATGTGTGGAATTACGCCGTTACGACGGCCTTTCTATTTCCAAGCCTTGAACGATCCATGTTAGACCTCTACTTTAAATATTGTCAAAATGAAGATGGAAAACTAAGTTTCCGTCTCCAACTTCCCCTAGGTAGGGGATTATGGAAGTTTCCACATGCAGCAGTAGATGGACAATTCGGCTGTGTGATCAGAGCCTACAGATTCTGGAAAATCTCTGGAGATACCTCATGGCTAAAATCCGTATGGAGTAATATTAGGAAGGCAATCGAATATGCTTGGGCTGAAACAAATGAAGATATGTGGGATTTAAATAAGGATGGTGTAATTGAGGGGAGACAACACCACACTTTAGACATGGAGCTTTTTGGTCCAAACTCATGGCTCACAGGGTTTTATCTTGCAGCTCTTAAAGCAGGAGCAGAAGTGGCAAGACATTTGGGTGAAGTGGATAAGGCTGAGGAGTATCTGGAGATGTTTGAGAAGGGCAGGAAGTGGGTGGATCAGAATCTTTTCAATGGAGAATACTATTATCAACTCGTAGATTTAAATGATAAGAGTATTCTTGAGCGATTTAAACAAGTAGATGATAAAGTTGTAGACACGTATTGGGATGATGAGCATGGTGAGATCAAATACCAGATAGGTGAAGGTTGTGAAATAGACCAGGTAGTAGCTCAATGGCATGCGAATATTTCAGGACTTGGAGAAATATTCGATAAATCAAAAGTGAGAAAAGCTCTAGAAGCCATATATAAGTATAACTTCAAGAAGGATTTAAGGAAGTTTGCAAATCCATGCCGTATATTCAGTTTAAACGACGAAGCTGGTGTAGTTATATGTGAATGGCCTAAGGGAAGACGTAAACCTGTAATACCAATACCCTATGCTGAAGAAACCATGAACGGGTTCGAATATGCCGTTGCAAGCCATATGATACAGGAAGGGCTTATTGAGCAAGGATTAGAAATAGTAAAAGCCATTAGAGATAGATATGACGGAGAGAAACGAAACCCTTGGAATGAGATCGAGTGTGGAAGTAACTACGCCCGCTCTATGGCTTCATACGCTCTCTTAGTGGCTTTAAGTGGATTTGAATTTGACTCAGCTAAGGAATACGTAGGCTTCAATCCACGCATAAACGAAAACGATAGGTTTAGATGTTTCTGGTCTCTCGAGTCAGGGTGGGGTGTTTTCGAATCAGATAAATCCCAAGTTCTAATTCAAGTTAAACATGGAGAACTAAGAGTGAGAAGGTTAAAACTTCCATTCTTAAGGAAACGTAAGATTGAGTCCATCTTAGTAGATGGAAGAAACGTTGGATTTAAAGAGGGGGATGAAGAAATAACGTTGGACAATACATACTCAGTCTGCGGAGGACTAGCGATCCGGCTTTCTACAGACAACCTAAGTTAAAATTCCTCGGATCTTCTTAAGCTCAGGACGATCCATATCATCATCTTGATACGCATAGGTAAACTCCTTGAGACTTGTTGCAGCACCTACATCACCCTTATTATTCAACGCTAAAACTGCTATCCCATTTATAAAGTTCTTAAGATAAAGGGTTTCACATATAGCTTTCTCACAGGCTTCATGAGGATTTAACCCCATACTCATAAGATCGCATACCCTTTTTGAGAGACAGTAGTTTACAGCTATTTCACCAACTCCAGTTGTAACAGCACCTCCTGTTCTATTGTCGACGTATATACCAGCTCCTATTATAGCGGAGTCTCCGACTCTACCAGGCATTTTCATGAATAGACCGGCTGTAGAATTCCCCGCCGCCATGGAACAGTTTGTATCTAAAGCTATAACGCTTACCGTTTCTCTCCAAAAATCTCGCATAACTCTGAGAACCTTACCGTAAAATGAACGTTCCTCTAATGCCTCACGTTTAATCTTCTCAAGCATTTCCACCCATTTCTCCCTTGCATTAGGCTTCCAGAAAAATTCCTGTTTAAAACCGCATTTTAAAGCGAATTCTAAAGCACCTTCACCTACAAGTAATATATGCGGTGTAAGCTCCATAACTTTTCTAGCTACAGATATCGGATGTCTTATATGCTTTAAAGCTCCGACAGCACCGCATCTGAGAGTACCCCCATCCATTATGGAAGCGTCGAGTTCAACCTCCCCCTTAAAGTTTGGAAGCCCACCTAAACCAACAGTTAAAACCTCTAAATCATCCTCTACTACTTTTATACCTTCTTCAACAGCATCCAGTGGTGAACCTCCAGACTTTAGAATAGCTAAGCCTTTCGCGACAGCTTTAAAACCGAAGTCCCATGTAGCAACCATAACCCGTTTCATTTCACTCTGAAAATCCATTTAAACATGTTTAGCTTTTATAAATTTAACCTTGAAGCTGGAGATACCGAGGATAATACTGGGTGCACAACCATTCCTTGGAGAATCATATCAGGGTGAAGAGAAGAACAGCGTATACAGGATTAGGTTTTCAAATGTATACTATACAGTTGAACTTTTACGAAAGGCGTATGAAAGCGGTTTAAATACGGTATCGGTCATGAGCATGCCGGGCAATGAATTATTTAAGAAGCTTTTAGAAGCCTTAAGGCTTCTCAAGAAAGAAGACACTGTTTTCCAAGTTGCACCATGTATAAGCATACCGCTGAAGCTGGAGGACTACCCTGTCGACGATTACAGAAGATGGCTTACTTATTTCGACTATGAATGTAGATACTTCGACCCGAAGGAGCTTGAGAAGAAGTATTTAAAGGACCCTATTCTGTTAACAAGGCCAAATTGGAGGAGGCTCTTCCTCCAGATGATGGAGGGGGGAAAGCCATATAACCAAGAGGATTTTGAAAAGATTCAGGTTGATTTTAAACTGTTGGAAAATAGGGTTTCTGCCTTCGAAGAATTTGAAAAGCCATTCATAAACTTGGGCTCAGAATGCGATTTCTTAGCAATGACGGGTAGATTGGATATTTTAAACAGGCTAATTGAATGGTTAAAGTCTAAAGGCTTTAGCCGTGTTCTCATATCTTCCCACCATGCCGGATCTACAATACCGATTATTGAAAACTCGGGTTTAAAAATAGATGGATATGTCACCCCTGTGAATCCTATAGGTGCTTTAATGCTTCCGACAGCTGAAGAAGCACTGAAAGCCATTAGACTAGTCGCCGATAGAGTAGTAGCAATTAAACCCTTAGCTGGAGGAAGAGTTAACCCATATGAAGCCTTTAACTTTCTTACTAACAATAACATCAAACATTTTATGTTAGGAGTCGCTTCGCTCGAAGAACTTAAAGCAGATTTAGAGGCAGTTGGACAAGTATTTCAAACGTTTAAATGATTCAAGTCTACATGGCCTCGTCCATTTCTCGAGGGCTGTAGGAGAGGTTGGCTTAATATTAGACGGCAACAACTTTATCTTCGAAATTTTTCAAGAAGACTTTTAAAGGTTGAAGTATTGCTCTAAGCGTAGGATTAAGTATCGGCATGTAGGAAGATGGTAGTATTGAATAATACGAAGACGGCTTTAGTTGAACTTGTAAATGTCTGTAAAGAGTATAGAGTGGAGGGAGTAGTTACAATGGCACTTAAAGATGTAAATTTTAAAGTGTATGAAAAAGACTTAGTTGCGATAATGGGTCCATCCGGCTCCGGTAAGACGACACTACTTAACATGCTTGGACTTCTTGATCGACCGACCAGTGGAAAAATAATCTTTGATAGTCAAGACATTTCAAAATTAAGCGATAAAGAGCTTGCCAATCTGAGGAATACAAAGTTGGGCTTCGTATTTCAAACCTTCAACTTGATCAATAGATTAACCGTTTTTGAGAATGTAGAACTCCCACTGATACCTAAAGGTCTCTCAAGAAACGTAAGAGCTAAGATGGTTGAAGAGGCATTGATTAAAGTTGGAGGGGGAACAGAGTGGTTAAAAAAGAGACCTAACCAACTTTCTGGAGGACAGCAGCAGAGAGTTGCGATTGCAAGGGCTATTGTTGGAAGACCAGCCGTAATACTAGCTGATGAACCTACTGGAAATCTAGATAGAATGTCGGCAAAGATAGTCATTACAACTCTTCTAGAGTTGAATAAAGAAGGACATACTGTAATAATTGTGACGCATGACCCTGAAGTCGCGAATTGCACTCAAAAGATATACGTAATCAGAGACGGAACAATAGTTGGTGAATACAGACCAAATCCTGACGAATCTCTTATTAAGAAGCTATCATAAGATAAAACTAGTATTCATGTCAATTTGAAGGTGTATAGGCTTTGAAAAGAGGAAGTCTTGCCTTCATACTGCTTTTAACGATACTACTGACGGGTGTTACTTCTTTTGAAATAGATGTGTATTGTCAGAAGGAGTTCAGCATAGTTGGAGTAAATGTTAAATCCTCGTCGGGTTCATCAAACATATACCCTGGCAGTAGAAGAGTTAGCTTGAGAATTGAAGCCATTTATGTGGGTGTTGAAGCAGAGACAGTAGTAGGACTTTTAAAAACACCTACAGGTATAGAATTCAGCGCAGGAAGCGGTTCATCGGCACCAGCAAAATTTCTAAATGGGTCTGTTGCATACAGAGTTAAAACTGGAGATTACATAACTTTCGACTATTTACTGGATATATCAAACTCATTGCAACCTGGCACGTACAATTTAATATTGAACATAACTTACCGCTCTAATTCAAACCTTTCATATGAAGAGCATACAATAGCTATAAGTGTTTACGATTACCCTGGCATCTTTCTGAGAGTTGTTGATGGTTACCTATCACCAGCAACCTATCCAGGCTCAAGTGATACAAACCTCTACGTTCTACTGGAAAATACCGGTGATTCTACAATAAATTCAGCTAGTTTTAATCTTTCATTACCAAAAGGCTTTATAGCTGATAATTCTAAAGCAACTGTTGGACTTGTCAACAAAGGTGAAAGGTTTACTTTAACATTTTCAGGTGTTTCGATACCTATTGATGCATCGATCGGCGTTTATACAGCTGAAGTTTACGTAGATGCAAGCATGAGGACTGAAGATGGTGTTGCATACAATGATGCAACAACGTTTAATGTACAGTTTAGTGTAACCACTCCTCCACGTGAAGACCCAATAATGATCTCATATGTTTCAGTGACGTATCGGGGTGAGGCAGCACCATTACTTCCATCGGCAAGGGGAGTTACTCTTAGAATCGGCTTAATTAATAGACTCTCCGATGTCATAGGTGCTATGAGTATTATACCTCTACTTCCAAACGGGATGGAGGCGACGTCTATCTCTGGAACATATGTCAATGGAATGGGAGCTGGAGGTTCTTCCTTTATAGATATAACAGTTGATGTAGATTCAACCGTAAAGCCTGGTCAATACGACGGATTACTCAGCATATCCTACGTTAAAATCGTTTCTGGGGCTTCTTTCTTAGCATACCAGAATGTGAGGTTTCAGATTACTGTTGAAAGCTTTCACAGTTACGTGCCAGAACTTGCCATTTCATCCACCTATTGGGGTTCTCCAAATCCAAACCCAGCATATGAGAGTTCACAGTATACCCCGTTGACTTTAAGTTTTATCAATAAAGGACGCTATGACATTGTTGGAGGCTTTGTTAACGTAAGTTCAAAATACTTGAGAACGGTTAAGGGTTCGGAAACGCTACCAACCAGGTTGATGCCAGGGTCTTCTGCATCTGTTACCCTCTACTTCGACATAAACGCTTCCATCAAATTTATCCCAATTGAGGTCTCCGTGGATTACATCTTCGACGAATTTGGAACACATATCGAGGTAACTCGGAGGTTTATAATTAATCTTCCAATAGAAAAATATCCGGCCTCAAACGGTAAGCTTTCAATAGTTGACTCTGGCTGGCAGAACAACTACAGCGTTTTTCCAGAAACCGATAATGCGACATATCAGGTGACCATCGCAAATCGAACCCCATTCTCTATAGGTGGAATAAACCTTATACTTAAACTACCTAAAGGTATGACTTCAAGCGGACGAGATGAAACTAATGCGTACATTGAAGGACCCATAAGGAGTTTAAGCACTTTTACTGCTTCATTTATAATTTCCGTTGGGAAAACACAGCCGGGAAAATATAATGGGACTTTAATAGTAGATTTCATAGTTTTATCTGGTGGACCTGGAGTTAAATGCATTGAAGAATATGATTTAACAATCAGTATATGCGACGATTGCCAGGCGGTAGAGTTCATAGATAGTAGGTGGTATGAAGGCGCAGTTGGCCCTAATACTTACGGGGCACATTTACTGGTATCGATTAGAAATAACTACGTAGATAATATGAGAGGCGTTGTTTTAGAGTTGAATTTACCAAACGGTATCTTTAATTCTCACGATAATTCCTCTTACGTTAAAATCGCCCCAGTATCTGGAGAAGTTGCTGGATTGATCCAGCAAATGCAGATTCCAACTCTAGAGGAGCTATTAAGCATCTACCAAGTGGAGGCCCCTCAAACTTTTTCTAGGGGTAACATTTTAACGTTTGTTGTAAGTGTTAACATATTTGATTTGGACGTTGGACGGTACAATGCTGATGGTAGACTTTCTTACATAGATCAATGGGGTACTAGAAGAGCAGTAAATGTTACGATTCCAATTACGATTTTAGGGAGAACAAGCTACGTTGAACTCTATATGAATGGAAGTTTAAACGTTAGAAAACGTTTTACAAACGCCTCATTGACTATAGTAAACGTGGGAAGCTCTCCAATGTACGATGTTTACATAGTAATATCACCTTATCGAGAAGCCGCTATTTTAATACCATCCCCTTCGATAGTTTACGTTGAGAATATTGCTCCAAATGGTAGACGCGAAATACCAATTGCATTAGCCTATAACCCGCTTGGTTCAGTAACACAAGCTGAGGGAGTAGCTGTGATCACATATGGTCCTGTTCCACTTATGATTTCAATGGTTTATAAGGATGCAAGTGGTATGGTTAAAAGGTTTAACAATACAGTAACGATTGTGGTTGAGCCGTTTATAGACCTTCAGATAAGAGAGGTCAAAGCTACTGGGACACCTTCATCTTCAACCGTTTCAGGTATTATCGTAAACTATGGTTCGGCTACGGCTTACAGAGTTGAAGCTAGCTTGAAAGTTAACGATGTGAGTAGGTCAACCCTCATTGGAGATATCGACCCAGGCTCAGAAGTGGCTTTCAGAATAGATGTCCCGGCTTACAATGAAACTGGAGTACTATGGATAAGGTACTATAATATCTTCAATGAATTAAATTATAGTGAAGTAATTGTTAAGATAATTTTACGGGAGGAGACAACCACAACACCAGTTCAAAGCAAGGGAATTGGTATTGAGACTTGGATAATAATAGTTGCCGTCGCGGTGTTTCTAACAGTTTCAGCATTTCTAATCTATAGGTTTTTAAAGACCCATTCAACTGGTAGAGCTTAGTGGAGACGTTGATGAACCCATATATGATTTTAGATTTCATTAGACTTTCACTAAAGGCGTTAAGCGAAAGAAGGGCAAGGGCTCTTCTAACAACCGTCGGCATCTCCATAGGACCCTTAGTGTTGGTTATGATGAGCTCTGTCGTGGGAGGATATTCAGATTACATAGTTGAAAGAGTGACATCCCTCGGACAGAATGCGATAGCCATTTTTCCAAATGAAAATTACAAGATAAGCGATGAAGACTTACGATTTGTAAGGTCTATACCAGAGGTTGCGAGAGCTGAACCGTTCTATTCAACTCAAGGAACGCTTAAAAGAGGAACCGAAGAAATTAGGGTTTCGATTTTCGCCATAGACTATACGTTGCTTTTTGAAGCAATAGGAAGTTTAAAAATAAGTGAGGGGAAAATTCCATCTGAGACGGAGCTACTATATTCTATAGTTGGTAGAAAGATCGCATTCAAAGATAGCGGTGAACAGTATTTCACCTTGGATGATGTTTTAACAGTAGACGTCCCAAAGATAGATGGGGGGAAGATAACTGGTAAGAAGAGTTTAAACGTGATTTTAGGTGCAATCCTTGAAGAATACGGTGGAGCGTTAATAGTCGACCCGGATTCAACGATTTTTCTAAGCCCAGAAGCAGGTAGGCGATTGCTCGGTATGAGGGATTGGTCAGGGATATTTGTACTTGCCAAAGACCCATCGTTTGTTAAGGCGATTGTCTCAACTTTAAGAAGCAAGTATGAAGATAGGTTGCAGGTTATAGCATTTAGCGCAATAGCTGAAACAATATCTAGTATTACTGGTGCGATAAATTTCATAAACTTCTCAACTTCACTTTCTGCTTTCGCCGTTGCAGTAGCAGGCACTGCTGCAACCATGATAACAGCAGTTATGGAAAGAACCAGGGAAATAGGTGTGATGAAGGCTATAGGCTATACGAATAGCCAAATCCTATTTATGATACTTTTAGAGTCAATAATGATGAGTTTAGTTGGAGGATTGGTCGGCATATCACTGGGAGCATTCGGTGCACATATATTATCTTCTAGGGGATTTAGCATAAGAGGAATGGGGCTAACGTTTGTAGTAAGTCCCAAAATAACGTCAAATCTAATCGTTCAGACGATTCTACTGACGATTACAGTGGGTTTAGTTGGTGGAGCATTACCAGCATACAGGGCATCGAAAATCCCGCCCGTAGTAGCTTTAAGATACGAGTGAAACTCTGATAATTCTCACTTTAACTTAACTAGATACGGGAATTACATTCTAAGAAAAAGAGAAAAACCCAGTATTACTTCAAAATTTTCATACGTTAAATATAGCATCTACCAATCCATTCTCTCTTCTTCTTTAAGTAGTAAAGGTATGTTTGGTATGAGACTTCTGGCGGACATCTGTGGTCTACCATGGGTATGTAGCCTCCCTCTTCAAGTATTGGTGTGAGTCTTTCAAGCTCTTTATCTATAGAATTGCCGCCAGCTATTAAAGCCATTTTATCTACACCTCCCATGAGTAGAACCCTATGGCCATATTCATCTCTAAGCCTGTATATGTCTGTGCAGCGTGCTTCCAATGGAAACATACAATTTATCCCTCCTCTAAGCCACCCAGGGACTAGGCGGGTTATATCTCCATCGCAATCAACTATGTTAATTGTAACTCCATATTCTTTAAGTACATCCGTCACTTTCTTATATCTCGGAACCATAAATTCTTCAAAATGGCGGACGGATATCAATGGGCCTCTATTGTAGCACATATCTTCCCACCAAGTTGCAAAGTCTACCTTGACAGCTCGCAAAGCCTTTCTAATGACAGCTATCCATAGATTGACTAAAGTATCCATCATTTCAGCAACCCAGTCTGGGTCCCTGTAAAAGGCTATGGATATTCCTTGAACCCCCATTAGGTTTCTAAGCCACCCATATAGGCTACCAATACTTATTCCTAGGGGAGCTTCACGCTCTCTATATGAAGCTGCTATTTCATCCCAGTTTAGCGGGAAGCGCCCCGGCGTATTTGGGTCAAAGAAGGGCTTCAGCTTCTCCCAATCATCCCTAGTTTTCAAAGGATATTTAATATAATGCGGCGGAGAAGACGTACTTTTAGTGGCTAAGTATACACCGCCCATTCCATCGTCAACCAGAACTCTGTCCTTTTCCTCCTTAATTATCCTGCTCGGTAGAGGAGGCCATAATCCTGTCACCACTGGTAGCATATCTATGTAATCCCATCCTTCAAGCCCAAGATATAACTCCACATCTCTATTGGTTTTCACTTCAAGTGGAAGACCCTCTCTATGCCATCTATCGATCGTTTCATTCCAATACCCGAACTCGTAATCTGGAACTCTATCGACCTCTTTAAACTGGAAAACCTTATGGAAACGCTCTAAGTGGTTCAAGAATCACACCACTATTATCAGTGTGAGAAAAACTAATAAAATCTACTCTAAGTCTTAAAAAGAGTATGTGCTGAAAATAGAATGTTATGTATATAGGTAGAAAACTTTAAATAATAGATGTGCTCAACTCTCATTGAACACCATGATAAGGACGCAAGGCGCGTCGCGAATCGCCATTATACTCTTAACAACCATTGCACTTTTACAGTTCCAACAGATCTTCACCAAAGCTCAATGCGTACAACATTATACGGTTTACGGTATAGTTGTAGATGAGAGTGGAGTAAAGCTGGGTGATGTTTTAGTCCAAGCTTATAGTTTAAGTGGAGCATTCATTGACCGGGGCTACACAGATTCAGATGGATATTTTGCGTTAATGTTAGAAAGCGGTCAGCAGTATAAGCTCTGTTTTTCAAAAGCAGGTTATGTTAGGGTTGAAAAAACCATTACTGTCTTAAGCAACATGAATGTGAGCACCATCACTCTATCCAGAGCCTTAAAGATATACAGTCCGGCTTTAAGGTTAGCGGTAGGTTTAGGCAGTAAAATCACCATCCCATTTACGATAAGCAATGAAGGAGATTCTGCTGAAATAGTGGAATTTATCGTGTATAAACTGAGCGGCTGGTCTGCGAGGATTTTAGACCAGAACAACCACGAGATCACGGAGATTTATCTACCGTCTTCGAGTAAGCAGAACCTTCAGCTGGAGCTATACATTCCCTCAACGGCATCCGTAGATACTGAGTATGACATAGCATTAGCAGCTATCGGAACGTTAAAACACTATTTAACAATGACTATATACGTCAAGCCAGCTGTTATAATCTCAGGCAGACTGATGGATGAAATGGGCAACGCTGTGGAAAACGCAACAGTAGACGTATATTCTTCTGATGGATCTCTCGTTAAAAGCATGACTAGTGGAGCGAATGGCTATTTTACAATTGGATTGGGTTCCTCTAACAGTTACATACTTTACTTTTCAAAACCAGGCTATGTTAAAACCACTAGAAACATTGTGCTGGGAGATGAAAACATAGACCTAGGCGAAATAGTGCTACAAAGGAAAGTACAATTGTACAGTTCTATTCTAGAATTGACGGCTGAATCTGCTAGAAAACTGTTCATCCCATTTGCAGTTAAGAACTGTGGAGAAGATTATGAAACGGTGGAACTTTCAATAATAAACCCTAGAGGCTGGATTGCACGCACCTTAACCCAGAACAACAGAGAAGCTTCAAAGTTTATACTGTCACCTAAGGAAAGTTTAAATCTCCAACTTGAAGTCACAGTACCGTCTACTGCCTCTATTGGAGATTATACGCTTAGACTAATCGCCACCGGCTCGATAAATTCATCGTTAGAGTTCAGAGTTAAAATACAACCCCTAAGTGAAAACATAATATTCTGCCAGTTTCCAGGTAAAACGGTCACACCTGGAAACACTGCTAAATTTCAAGTTAAGATTAAGAATCCTACAGATGTAGAACAGAGGTTTAGCATTTCCATTAACCCACGGCCATTAGGCTGGGGGGTATCCGTTAAAAGTAGCAGCGGTGAAGCCGTATCGGATATAGTGTTAGATGGAGGGGGCTCCGCTGATTTAATTGTCGAAATATCAACATCTTCAAGCGTAAATGACGGAGAGTACAACTTTACATTCACAGCTAAATCTCCAAGCGTATCCGGAGAACTGCTTATACGCTTAATAGTGGAAAGACCAAAACCATGCGTCGATTTGACGGCGGTGCCACCCTATCTTGACGTATATGCAGGATCTAGTGGCCGATTTAAGATTATAGCGTCGAATACGGGAGGATATGATCAACTACTGAATCTTACTGTTGAAGAAATACCTGATGGTTTAAAAGTTTGGTTTGAGGATGTAAATAAACAGGAGATTACGAGGATGTATGTTGAAGCTGGTAGTTCGAGGGAATTCTACGTAGTTGTTTCCGTGCCTAAAGAGTATAGGTTAGGCCTGTACAGTTTTACGGTTTCAGTAGCTGATCTGAACGTGAGAAGTGTAACAGATTTAACTTTAAATGTATTAGGGTTATATCGGCTTACTGTAACCACTACAAACTTTTACACTTCTTTAAGTGTTGGAGGAGAAACGACGTTTGATTTCACTGTTAAGAACACTGGTACTCAAGAAATTACAAATGTTAGAGCAATTGCCGTAACTGGAAGTATACCTGATGGATTCACGGTTGACGTTACACCCAGCCATGTCTCTTCCTTAAAGGCAGATGAAGAATTCATATTCGCCACAACGATTAAAACGGAGGCGGATGTTAACGCAGGTAACTATTACATTGATTTTAACGTTTTATCTGATCAAGCTGAATCTAAAACATTTACATTGAGAGTTGAAGTTTTCCACGAAACGAGTTGGATCATCTACGGAGGAGTCCTTATCATGGTTGCCATAATTGGTTTAATCATGGTATATAGGAAGATTGGAAGGAGGTGAAAAACGTTTGAGTTATGCGATTGAAACGTACGATTTGACGAAAATCTACAAATCCGAGGAGAAGACCGTGGTGGCTGTAGACAGTTTAAACCTAAATGTCGAAAAGGGTTTAGTCTTCGGATTGCTTGGACCTAATGGTGCTGGAAAAACAACGCTAATTATGATGTTAACTGGGTTGACTCTTCCGACGAGCGGCTCAGGTAAAGTCCTTGGATACGACATAGTGAAAGAGTCCTTACAAATAAGGAGGAAAGTTGGACTACTACCAGACCCATTCGGCTTCTACGACCACCTTACAGCTGAGCAAAACCTCGAGTATATAGCAGCGTTAAACGACATATCTAAAGCTGAAAGAAAGAAACGCGTTAAAGAGGTATTGACGGCTGTGGGATTGTATGAGGTTAAGGATAGGAAAGTTGGAGGTTTCTCTAGAGGGATGAAGCAGAGACTTGGTATAGCTCAAGCCCTCATTAAAGACCCTGAACTCTTGATATTTGATGAACCTACTGCTGGATTAGACCCAGAGGGAGCTAGAGCTTTCAGGGAACAGGTCGGCAGACTCAGTAAAGAGGGGAAGACTATAATGCTTAGTACGCATCTACTCTTTGAAGTTGGACCTCTCTGCAACTACATAGCTATAATAGATCGAGGTAAATTGATAGTTCAGGGAAGAGTCAGAGAACTCGTAGAGAAGATGATGGTTGAAGAAGGCTATAGGATTCGTGTTAAAGCTACAGGAGACGTGCAAACGCTAATTACAAATATAGCACAGCTCAATGAAGTGAGTGAAGTTAAACGTGAAGGCGATACCATACTCATAAAGGCGAATAGAGATGTAAGGTCTGATGTGAATAAGATCGCATTAAGCCTTGGATTAGAGGTCTTAAGTCTTCAAATAGAAGAGCCAACGTTGGAGGACTTGTTTATGAAATACTATAGGAGGGGGGAGGTGGCAGAACATGCCTAGTATGTTTACAGTAGCGTTAAAAGAGTTTTCCGACATCATGAAGGGAAAGCGGTTCATAGTGCTAGTGATAGTCTTCGGTTTACTTCTTACAGTAGCCATTGCATCAGTCTATCTTACGGTAATGCAAAACATTAACATACCTGGAATTGCTATGCCTCGTGGCTTCTTGGGTAGAGCAGCGTATACACTAATTGCAATGATGTCGTATTTTGCACCAATAATAGGTTTAGCACTCGGTTTTGATGCTATATCGGGTGAAAAGGAGAAAGGTACATTGAAGATCGTCCTTGCTCAACCTGTATATAGAGATATCGTTGTAAACGGGAAATTTCTTGCAGCCCTTCTAGCAACTTCCCTAGCAATACTCGTAGCATCTATTGCGAACATAGGAGGAGCCGTATTTATTCTAGGTGTTACACCTACGGGTGAAGAGGTGGCTAGACTAGTCTTATTCATAGTGTTCTCTATACTCTTCGCCATGACATACTACAGCATAGCAGTATTACTATCAACTATTTCGAAGAGGACTACGCAAAGTATGATTATTGGAGTCGTATTATGGGCGATATTCACATTCGTCATACCTATAATAGCTTCCTTAGTTGCCTTCACAGTTAGACCGATCCGCATTGGTCAAAACATACAAAATATGACCAGAGAAGAGATGCAACAACTGATGGAAGAGATGAGGAGCCGTACAGTTATAACGGAGGCTATAAATAGTTTTACGCCAAACTACCACTTCGGCAGAATCGCACAGTACATTTTAAATGTTTACACTGGAATGGCCATTGGACCTAGAAATTCCACAGAGGTTAGGAGCATTTCCATAATGGAGGGTTTAACCTCAGCGTGGCCCAACATTCTAGTATTAGTGCTGGTTACAGCTATCGCATTCATCGCATCATACATGATATTTATGCGGCAGGAAATCCGTTAAAAAACAGTTGTTAAACCCTCTACTTTTTAGACTAAAAAGTGGCTCTTTTTAGTCTACCATACTAATCGGCATTAAACTGGATTTACTTTCATCTATTCTAACAGTGGCAAATGTTAAGGTTGATGATACCAGTATATGTGTTTCTGAATCTAGGCTATCTTAAATCCGCCCCCTCTAGATTTTACCATTATATTTCTATGGAGATTTTTCCATATCTATGCCTTTAAAAACATGGAAAATTTGCCGAATTTATTCATGAAACAGTAGTTTTCCAGCGATGCAACTACTTCCGTCATGCCTAAGAGAGCCTTAGTATTCTAAGATTTCCCGCACTTTACTTAATCGAATACTCCGTTTCTCATCCGTACTGCAATAGAATCCTTTAAACCCCTAGGATTAAGTTTATTCGAGTGGATCGATTAAAATATTTCTTAGTAAATTTCAATGTGAGTAATTGAAAACCGTTAGAGGTTGACTTTCATGACTGAACGCGTGAGATTTGGATATGTGGGTTGCGGCTTTATGGCTCAGAAGGTACATATTCCAAATTTCAGAAGCATATCTGAATGTGAGTTTTTAGCTATAGCGGAAGTCAGGGAGAGATTGGGGAGGAAGGTTCAAGCAAAGTATGGAATTCCACGTTTCTATGGAAGCCACTTAGAACTGGCTGACGACCCAGATATAGATGCTGTAGGTGTTTCGGCACCTTTTGCACTACAGGGGGAGATTGCACGGGATTTACTGAGCGCTGGGAAACATGTTTTTATGGAAAAGCCTATGGCAGTCTCCATTGAACAGGCTGAGAGAATATTGGCAGCAAGCAAGGCGAAGAGAAGTCGACTTATGGTTGCTTACATGAAGCGTTATGATGCTGGAAATGAGCTGGTTAAAAACCTCATATCGAATTATAGGAAGAACAGTGAGCTTGGAAGAATAATCTTAGCGCGTAATCACGGTTTCTGCGGCGAATGGGTGTGCAACATAGATACACCTATGGAGGTGACTGATGAGAAGCCGCCCGAACCGCCGATTGTAAAGCCTAAGTGGTTGCCGAATGAGTATTTAAGCTCGTATATAGGTTATTTACAGCAGTATACGCATAATGTTAATTTATTAAGGTGGTTTCTTGACGCAGGCGATAGAGTGGCTGTGAAATATGTAGATTTTGATGAAGATGGAATGACCGGTATAGTGATCTTCGATATGAATGGTGTAAGAGCCACCATTGAGTCTGGACAGATATCACACTACCGTTGGGATGAGGTAACAGAGGTATACTTTCAACATGGATGGATAAAGGCTTGGGCACCTCCACTACTGCTGAAAAATGTTCCAGCTGAGTTGGAAGTGTATAAAGCTGGTGGGGTTCAAGAGTTTATACGTCCCATACCTAAGCCTATGTGGACGTGGTCTTACAAGCGGGAGGCGGAGCACTTCATACATTGTATATTAAGTGGAAAGCCATTCTGTTCATCGGGGGAGGATACTCTAACAGATGTTAGAGTACTGGAAGACGTTTACCGTTTATACTTAAAGGATAAGGGAATACTTTAGGAAAAACTCTATCCATCACTGTATTTCTTTGATACATGGATAATTTTATTCAGCAACATTGTAAGTTAGTTACACTTCAATGTTGAGAATTTCATAGTCTCTCCATGAAGAGTAGAATTTGAGGCCTTAAAAATGGACGTTTCAAGATTTCAGCAAGAAAACTCTCGAAAACCTTAAAAGTATAAATTTAGATTTTGCATTTAAAAGTGAACATGAATTGGGGACAAGCTTCACTCTTAGAAATTTTAAACCTCAAGATTTAGATGCGGTTATGCATATAAATTTGACGTGTCTACCTGAAAACTATACGCCTTCATTCTACATGAACCATTATGAAAGCTTCCCTAAAGCTTTCTACGTCGCTGAAGTTGATAGTAAGATTATAGGCTATGTAATGTCTAGAGTTGAAAGGGGACTATCCAACCATAAACCAATAAGCGTAGTTAAGAAGGGACATATAATCTCTATAGCAGTTTTACCAGACTACAGACGTAAAGGTGTTGGAAAATCGCTTATGATCAATTCTTTGAAAGGACTTAAAGATTATGGTGCTGAAGAATGCTACCTTGAAGTCCGCATTTCAAACACACCAGCTATAAACCTATATAAAAGCTTAGACTTTGAAATCATCCGCATCATTAGAGGGTATTATCTAAACGGTGAAGACGCCTACCTTATGAGTAGAAGATTGGATTTTTTACCAGAAGATTGTACTTTTTGACAGCTCATTTTCTTTTTCTGAAGTATGCGAACCCATCATGGGTGAAGACGTATTCAAAGCCTGCCTCCAACAGTTTTACTATCTCCCCTTTTGCTTGTGCAACTCTAACGTGGAATTCATCGCTCTGCTGCTGGTAAAGTGCTTTTCCAATGGTTACGTAGATCATGGTGTTTTGAACGTTCTTATGTCCAAGCACTTCCTTGACGTGTAGTATGTCCTTGGTTTCTATGGTACTCTGTGGTTCCCTTCCAATGTCTGAATATGTGAAAGGTTATATTCTTAAGTCTTGGATTTCCCAGCTTTACAGCTAGTCTATTCCTCTGGTTGATGAAGGATTTCTTCCACGACCCTTTTTTAGCTGGAAAGATCTTCTCGTTCTCCCTTGGAAGAATGTTCAACATTTCAATGAGCTTCAAGCTTATCGGCAGTATTCTAGGCCTACTCCCCTTCTCAGGAGTTATTTTAACAAGCCTCCTCTCAAAATCCACATCCGTCCATTTCAACTTTAAGGCTTTACCGAGCCTAGCGCCTGTCTCCTTGAGAAGCTGTAGAAGCGTTGAAGTTTTCCTCCCACATCCAGCTATCAATTGGTCAAGCTCCTCTTCAGTAGGGATGAACGGCATCTTCTCCTTAACCTTAAATTTAGGCATCTCCCAGCTCCCTTTAACGAATTTCAAGAAGGCGTCGTAGGCTTTAACATAAGTCTTGATCTGAAATTGAAGCTGCAACACGTGCTGTTTTAAAGAAGTATGGCTGGGGGATAAAGACAATGATGAAAGGTAAAGGGGAAAAGAAGAAATAGTGTTTAGACCTATGGAGGAGAACGGTAGTCAAATAGTTTGCATTCCAGTAAAGTCAATCTTCAAAGACGTTTAAAAAAACGCTGGAAAAAAGCAGATATATCAAGTGAAAGAATAGCAGATATATTTTGATAAAAAATGCAAATATATTAAGTGAAAAAACCTTTTTTTAGCGACCTACCCCCTCCCCCTAGGTGCTTTAGAGCATGGATTTTCATAGAGAGGATTGAAGGCTGCTGGATGTCTTAGCCTTGGCGTAGAAGCACTCTTTGTTATAGCATTGCTCTGCGAGGTTACATGTCCAGTTTAACGTGAAGCTTCCACCTTCAACCCTAACCTTGACAGGGGCTAAAACTATAGACCTACGCTTAAGCTCACCACTACCGTCTAGAAAGCCTTCGCATACGCCTGTATTAGGCTGAATATTTATTGAAATGGATACCACCTCTCACTTATCTTCATAAAAAACTAGGATGTTTAGAATGGTATGTAAAACCTCGCAATCCCCGTTATTATCCCGATCATGCTGGCTAATGCTACTCCTCCTATGAATCCTCCGACTCCAGGCACTATGTAGTTTTCGTAGAGGGGGCTTCCACCGATTTTCAAGACTATTGTCTTAATTATCCAAGCTGTGAGGAAGACGGACCAAACGTGGTTCCACATTCCTGAGAATGAAGCAGCTATTATGAAGCCTACTGGGTCAAATGGGAACCATATGAATCTAGCTCGGAGAACCGATAGTAGAACAGTCCATAGAAAGCCTGCAGCTGTATAGCTGGCGTATGTGAGGGTCGACGGTCTAGCTGCTTGGGCTTCTGGACTAGATTCGCACATCGTTTGAATACTGCATGCCCCCCACGTCAAAACCCTAGAACCATATAAATTGGCTAACCAAACCGAAGTTGCGAAGAGTATTGGAACAGCTATGACCATGCATATCGCGGCTACGAGGAAGGTATTCCTATTGCTGGTTCCAGTTAGACTGGACATTTTAAGAGCAAGCGCCATTGTGAAGAAGCCGTTTCCAAACCCGTAGGTAGCCACGTTCGCCCCATTCTGAGCCCATAAATGGCTCATGACGTAGTCTAAGTTCGTAGGAGCAACGGATGGGTCTGGCCATAAGATCCTCATGAATGTTACAGCCCACATCCTGTTGTCGGAAGCTCCGAAGCCGCTGGTGCCAAGTATGAGAGTCATAGCAAACCACGTCGTAAAACAGCTTGTCAGTAGGATTATAAGAGCCGATAGGAAGTTTATACCTAGAATCATCAGGCTGACGATGCTTGCTATGGCTGAAACCGTCAGCATTATATACATAGACCTGTAGCTCATAGCCTCCCTCTTCTCAAGCTCTGGATTACCATGCAGAGCAAGCCTCAGCGTTTCAACAACATAGCTTCTACGTTGGAAAATATACATCACGGTTAAGGCTAGGAAGCCACCTGCCATGCTGAATATCGGCCAGTAGAATGGGGCGGTTGTAGCAACACCAGCTACTTCGTCTGGACAGCACAGTTTAACCCAGCCGCTCTGACCGAGGGCTCCAGTATGGTAGCCCATAAAGTATGCAACCTGCTCTAGAACGAGGATGAGTAGAGACCAGAACCAAACGTTGAACGATATGCCTACTGGTGCGAGTAGGAATATCGCTGCAGCTATTGGATCTTTAGAGTAGCCTGAATACCAGACTATTGTAGACCCTATGATATCGCCTTCTTGGGCGTGTACCGCGTTTGACGGGCAGGTTATACGCCATGCATATACGTCTGGGAACCATGGGAACGTTCTAGCCATGAAAACAGGAACCATGAACATGAAGGCCAGTAGAAAACCTATGAGGAACGGTGTTCTACGTTTACGTTTTCCCTCTAAACTTTCGGTTTGTACGGCTTTTAAAACTTCATAGCCTGTTATAGCCAATGGGAATGGTATCATATCTATGTCTATCCATGAACGCCTAAATATCAAGACTACTGAGGATGTGAAGAACCAGAAGCTTATGTAGAGAAGGCTCATGACAAATGTTATAGAACCCCATTGAGCCCAATCAGTCGCCACACCCCCCTTCACCATAGCTGCGACAGCATCAACTGAAGGCACCCACCAAACCCCCTCAAGAAGACCTAGATCATCGTAAAGCCTAGGACGTGAGAATAGAATACAGTAGTCCATAAAGCCGAAGCCCAAAGTAAAGGATATAGCCAACCCGGCGGTGTACAGGTACGTCAGCATGCTTGGAGTCATCTTTCTGCGTAAAGGATACGCTAACATCGGCAGGAGATATGGGTAAACCGCAACGCACGTCACACGAGATATTATGCCAAAACTGTAGCCGCACTGCCACTGTCCACCTAGAGGAGCCAACAGCCTAAAAGAAACCGCAGCTAAAAACGATAGAAAAGCCGACAGCACTATTAGAAAAACCCACGGAATCTTCTCTTCTACTTTTTCACTACTCATTTTCTACACCTATTAGTCTATTTTCTTCTGAAGCTATATATATTACTGTGCGGGTTTACCTATTTTTCCACCTTATTATGTTGTCTGGGCTTTAAACGTCTGGTGTACGCGTGAAGGGTTGAAACATGTCTTCGAGCGCATCTATTCTGAGGTTTGTATAGTCTGAGAGACGGCGGATATGCATGCCAAAGCGTGGATGAAGAGGAAAGAGCTCCTTATTTATAAGACTTGAACTATTCAAAAACTTCACCGTCTACATCCATCAGCTGGATTAAATGGGGGTTTGCGGGAGACATCACCACGTGCAAATCTACTGAGTAGAAGATTGGATTCGATAAACACTTAACTTTTCTCCCTCTTAAGTTGAAGGGAGAAAGTTCAACCATACGGCAATCTTAAATGAGGAAACGCTTTTCAGGAAGTGGAAGTGAGTATAGGTATACGTGAATAAGAATCAGCTTACCAGTGTATACTTAGCTTTTATCTTTTCAAACCTAGGCTACTCACTATGGTATTCCCTATTTCCAATATATCTCAGAGGGCTTGGATTTGAAGCTTGGCAGATAGGCTTCGTATTTTCACTTTTAAATTTAGCGACAAGCTTATCCTACTTAACATTAGCCTCGTTTTCAGAGACCACTGGCAGAGGAGGATCACTTGTCATAGGTTTCAGTCTGTCAGCAGCAGTGCTTCTAACGTTAGCTTTCATAAAAAGTTCAGCATGCATAGTTGGTTTAGTTGTTTTCTACAGCTTCTTAGGTGGTTTGAAGATGCCAGTAGGTGAGGCGACTATAGCAGATATGGGTGGAAGTTTAGGTTTATCCCTGTCAACATTCTACGTAGCAACTATAGCGGCAAGCATAATTGGTTCTGCTCTTTCAGGTTATCTAGCGAAATCTTTAGGTTTTTCGATGCTTTTCATAATAGCTGGAGTTTTAACGACTTTCTCAGCATTATTCATAGCTTTCACATACGGCTACTCCACTACTAACTTTAGAATAGTCAAGCAAACTTTCAGAAGATCTTTTGAAAACATAAAATTGATGCTTTCAGATGGAAACATGATGAAGTTTACGATTGCTTTGATTTTTCACAGCCTAGGTTTTTCTATAATAAATCCACTGGTTCAGCTTTACGCTAAGGAGGCTTTAAACCTTGATGAGCAGAAGATAGGTATAATAATGGCTATGTGGAACGGAGGTCTCCTAGTAGCGCAAATACCATCGGGTGAATTTACAGATAGATTTGGAGGGATAACTGTATTAGCAGCACACATCGTTCTCTCATCTGTTTCTTGGATTCTCTACTGTTCGTCGAAAGTATGGAGCGGGGCGGTATCTTCAGCATTCATACTTGGAGTTGTAGGAGCTTTAGATATGCCTGCTAGAAGAACCATAATAGTCCAGCTTAAGAGGAAGATCGACTCCGCCTCCATAATAGGGTATATAGATTCGCTAACGAATTTAGCTTTTATAATAGGTTCCTCTACCGGGGGAATTCTATGGAATACTTTAGGATACGGTATGCCGTTTATAGTGGGTTCTATTATAAACATGTTTGCTTTAATCCCACTCGTAACCCTTATCTCACCAAGAAAGTGATTTCCTAATATGTAGGGAGGGGCTGATGTGGGGCTTCTAATATGTGGCGGGAATGTAGTTACAATGAGTGAAAAAGGCGTAATAAGAGATGGAGCTGTATTGATTGAGGGAGATAGAATAATTGAAGTCGGCAAATACGACGATGTTAAACGTAGAAACCCAAGAGGCTATGAGAAGTTAAATGCTAAAGGTAAAATAGTTCTGCCTGGACTTATCAATACACATCACCATCTAGCTATGAGCCTTCTTAGAGGGTATGCTGACGATATGCCTCTTAAAGAATGGCTTGAAAAAAAGATATGGCCGATAGAGTCGATTATGACGAGTGAAGATGTATACATTGGCGCAAAACTTACGGCAGTTGAATCTGTGCTTGGAGGATGTACAACAGTAAACACTATGTATCACTACACACCAGAGTTTAATGAAGCCAAGGCAATAGCTGAAGTCGGTACTAGAGGAGTGGTTGGACATGTATGCTTCTCTTGGCGTAAAAACGAAGATTTAAAACTTATAAAATCGTTAGCTGAGAAATGGCATGGAGTTGAAAACGGTAGAATAAGAGTTAGCGTAGATCCTCATGCACCTTACACCGTAGACCCGAATTACATGGTCGAACTTTGGAATGTGACGCTGGATCTCAATGAGAAGTATAGAGAAAAAGCACCCATTATATTCCACATACACCTAGCTGAGACTATGGATGAAGTTGACAAGATTAGACGTATATTCGGCGTTAACTTAAACGGTGGGGTTGTAGAATATCTTGATAGCCTCGGAGTTTTAGGTAGGTTGACATTAGCCGCCCATTGCGTTCATCTTTTGGAGAAGGAGATAGCAATTCTCGCTTCTAGAGGCGTTAAAGTCGCCCATAGTCCTGTTTCAAACCTTAAACTCGGCTCTGGGGTAAGTCCAGTACCCAGACTTTTAGAGGCTGGTGTAAACGTCGGACTTGGGACGGATAGTGTATGTTCGAACAATAGTTCCGATATGTTTGAAACCATGAAGTTTGCGGCTTTAATACATAAAGGTATACATATGAATCCGTCTATCATGAGTGCTTGGAAGGTTTTACAGATGGCCACTATAGATGGAGCTAAAGCATTAAACTGGGATTATGAATTAGGCTCTATAGAGCCTGGAAAGAAAGCTGACATAATACTAGTCGATGCGCAAAAGCCGCATGCAATACCCATGTATAGTGAAATTAGCCACTTAGTTTACGCAGTGAAAAACAGCGATGTTGAAACAGTTATCGTGGATGGTAGAATAATCGTAGAGAATCGGGAGATTAAAACAGTTAAAACTGAAGAATTAGTAGAGGAATTTTTAAAGAGTAGAAACAAGCTTATGGAGAGGGCTGGGTTAACGTCACATATAGCTTGTGGTTAGCGGACTTAATACGCTAGGAGGGCTGAGAAATTTGTCAAATTCGTGTTTAAAAGTTGGTAAACTCAGGCATTTTAAGTACAAATAAATAAATAAAAAAGTATATATTTTTGTACTATCTAAGGATATGACTGATTCTACTTGAAGCCGACGGTTTATACAACTCCCAACTGTCCAAATTGTAAGCTTCTTAAGAGCTTTCTAGAAAGGCTGGAGGTCGCATATGAGGAGAAGGACTTATTAGACTTAGATGTTCAAACAGAGCTTATAATGATGGATGTATTTACTATGTCGGCGCCCATTTTAAAGTTTGGGAGACGTATACTAACATTTAAAGAGCTCTTTGAGAACGGTAAATTGAATGAAAAACTGGTGATCAGCATACTGGAGGATGAGAAGAATGGTTGAGGCTGTTAAACCCCTTCCAATGGTTAGGTCTTCCAGTGGACATTTCATACCTTGGAATAGACAGAGTATTGTAAATTCTCTACTTAAAGAGACGAAGCTTGCAACCATGTTTTTCGGCGTTAGACCGATAACTGAGGAAGAAGCCGAATCCATAGCTTTAGAAGTTGAGGCAAAAATAAGGAGTATGGATTTAAAATTCGTTTCCGGACCGTTGATAAGAGAAATAGTTAACACAGTTCTCCTTGAGAAAGGCTCCCTCAATCCTATATACCGGATATATCGTAACGTTTACACGCGTGTAGGCACACCTGTACATGATGCATATGAAATAGACATAGGAAAAGGGTTTGAAGCAAAAGAAAACGCTAATCTCCAGCCTAACGCAGAAAGCTTACCTCCCGACGAGCTCGTAGTCATAGATATAGGATGCGGCTTCCGTTTAACGCCCATAGGTGAGGTCATCGATAAGCTTATTGAAAAAAACCCGCATAAGGTGATGAGTAATGGGAGAAGTGAGTTTTTAAAGGTAGATGAAGACCTTTATGTTGTATCTTTTGACGAAGACCTTAAGGTAAAACCGCAGCTAGTAACAGCTGTAGTTAGACATAAAGGCAAGGAGGTTTATGAAGTCAGACTAGAGAACGGCAGGAAAGTTAAGGTGACCGAAGACCATAACTTCTTCACCATAAGAGATGGTGAATTAGCACCTGCCCCATTATCTGAGTTAGGAGTCGGGAGCTATGTAGCTGTGCCAAAAGCCATAAGGCGTAGGGCAATTATCCATGAGATAAATGTTGTAGAAAGACTGCTTAACACTTGTGATAATGAGGAGCTTAAGCTTTTCTATCTTAGAAGTGAAAAGGTGCCCAAATGGCTCAGTAAGGGGGATTTATGGCCTCTTTTTAAGAGATATGGTAATCGATTGATAAGAAATATTCCATTCACGAGAAAAGAGTGGACTAATAGGATATCGCTTTGGAAGCATAGGAGAGTTATGCCGTTAATAGCTTTTAAATATCTCAACATATCCTTAAATGAGCTTGACGAACATGACGAAGTTTGTGGTTGGAGAACTAAAAAAGGATATGGTATTCCAGCTGTCTTAAAGCTATCGAGAGAACTTGGGCTCATACTCGGGCTTTTAATATCCGAGGGGTGGTTGGGCTCTGATACTGCTGCCAGGTCTTTAAGAAGTGGCTTCCTTAATACCAAGGTTTCGGTTTCAAACACCAATGAAGAGGTTCTACTGAAGCTCTCAGAAGCCTGGATTAAGGTCTTTAACAGGAGGCCAAGGCTACAGGGGAGGGGGAAGATTAAGCGTTTAATTTTGGGTACTAGGTCTTTAATGTTTCTGTTAAAGAAAGGGTTAGATATTCCAATAGCTAAGTCAAAGTTTAAAACTCTTCCATCGTGGTTATATAAAGCTCCTGAGCATTGTATAGCGGGCTTTCTAGAAGGAATTTATCTTGGGGATGGGGATCTAAATAAGGGCTCTATAAGCTCGACTAGTAAACTACTCGTACAGCAGATAGCGTTGCTCATGCTTTGTCTTGGAATATATCCTAGAACGTACTCTGAGAAGGGTGGGTATGAGCATGTGCTCTACGTCAGAGGGGCAAGCCTGTTAGAGCTTAGAAAGTTAACAGGTTTACCCTTTAAGCTAAGTACGCCCATAGAGTACGGTGACGTCATACCCGGAGTTGAAGCTCTTCTTGTTAAACTCAAAAGTAGTCTAAGGTGGGATGGATGGTGTCATGAGGCTCAGAAGTGCTCAGCCATGCTGAGCAGATGGCTTTCAGGTGTTAAGCCGACTAGAGGTGCACTTAAAAACCTGGTTTTCATGGTTAAAACGAGGGCTAAGCAATATGATGGAGCCATTTTAGAGAAGTTGAATAAAATCATTGAGTCAGACTTGAGGTTTGAAAGAATAGTAGAGATCAGACAAGTTGAAACCCCACCCTACACCTATGATTTTGAGGTCCGTCCAGAGGGTAGGGATCTAGAAAACTTCTTGGGAGGAACTGGATATATATGTCTACACAACACGGCTCATAAGAAGAAAGCCGATAAAACATCTAAAGAAGAGTACTTGCTTCTAATGCCTATAGAGCTTGCAGATGCACATTTAAAAGGGGAGATACACATACACGATTTAGAATACTTTGGAACAAGACCCTTCTGCCTATCTCCTGAAAATGTCTTAGTGTGTAGGGTTGGAGGTATTGTCAAGCTTACCACAGTTGGCGACGTATTTACCAATCTAGACTATAAGCCCAGTAGTGGGTTTGAGACTGCAAGTTGCAATAGTGTTGAGGTTTTAACGCCTGAAGGATTCGTTAGAGTTGCCAAGGTTTCTAGGAGAAGTTGCAATAGTATTCTTAGGATAACCACGGAGAGGGGTTTCATGGTAGAGCTTACTGAGGAACATAGAGTTCCACTGGCAGATGGCAGGCTTGTTGAAGCCCGGATGGTTAAGCCCGGGGATAAGCTTAAGGTAATGGCGACGCCCAACTATGAGGACATCTCACTGAATACATCAGAAGTAAACGGTGTAGTAATCACTCCTGAGCTCGCTAGGCTTATCGGATACTTCATAGCTGATGGAAACTACGATGTTAAGGTAGGCGAATTCTACAACTTAGTCTTCACGTTCGATAAATCGTCAGAGGTATTGATAGGAGATGTTTGCTCAATCATCAAAGGGCTGGGCTTCAATTATACAGTTTACGATCATTCTAAGCGAGCTATGAGAGAGATTCAGATAATAGGATCTGGGAGAAAGTTATACGAGCTTTTACATGAGAAACTTGGAATTAGGAGGGTCAAAGCACCTGACAAGAGGCTTCCAGAATGGGTTTTAAACCTCCCGAGGAAGCTACTCGTTGAGGTTTTGAGAGGACTTATAGCCGGGAATGGAGGCATTCATGCCAGCAAGGAGAAGGGGGGTTTTATCCAGATATCCTCAACATCTAAAACCCTTATAGAACAGCTTCAACTGATATTCAGTTTCCTAGGCCTGAAGACTAGGACATACTTAAGAATACGTAGGGGTTCCACCGGGGTTAAGAAGAGTGGTGAAGTCATAGAGACTAAACACGATGTGTGGACCATAGTAATCGAAGGTAAGAGGGAGGTTGAGGATGCATTGAGGCTTGGTCTCGCACCACCGGGTTTAGAGGCTAGTCTTGTTAAGGCTGCTGAGGCTAAGGAAGGTTATCATCCCTTGAGGGCTGGGGTTGATATAGTTAAAACAGTCGAACCTATCTCCCACAACGGATACGCCTATGACATCTACTTAGATAGGGTTCACGTGTTCTATGCCGGAAGCGGCGTGCTCGTTCACAACTGCCAGGATTGGGACCTCAGATACTTCTTCTATTATGGCTTTATGCCCGACGGTATGGGCATTAAAACCTCCGTGGCCAGAGCTGCTCAAAGGGCTGAAGTCGCTGTTCTACATTCAGTTAAGGTTTTAGCAGCTGCTCAGACGAATTTCTCCGGCGGAGAAGGGTTCTACAACTATTTGGTCTTTCTCGCTCCATATATACGCGGTTTAAGCTACGATAACGTTAAGCAACTCATGCAGATGATGTTTTACGAGCTAACCCAAATCTACGTAGCTAGGGGGGGTCAACCTGTTTTTTCAAATATTCAGATAGCTCCTGGTGTTCCGAAGCTGTGGGAGGATGCCCCCATAGTGGCCAGAGGAAGGATTGGACCAGATAAATATGGCGAATACAAAGATGAAGTTAGAGTACTCTACAGAGCATTAAATGAAGTAGCACTTCAAGGAGATTACTGGGGTAAACCTTTCAATTTTCCAAAGCTTGAAAACGGTATAATACCTGAGCTTTTCAACAGTGAATACGATGAAGAGTGGCTTTTAGCTCACAAAGTCGTTACAAAATTCGGCTCACCATATTTTGACAACATGATACCAGAGTATAGAGGCTACGGTAAAGGCGTTTCATGTTACCAGTGTTGTGCGTACAATTTTGTCGATACTCCTGATAGTGACCCAGAGTTTGAGGAGAAACTCTATTTTGTCGGCGGTAAACATTTCAGTATGGGTTCGTGGCAGGTCGTTACTGTAAACCTTCCAAGAGCTGCTTATAAATCTAAAGGCGAAGACGATAGACTTTACGAGGAAGTTAAAAGGCTTATGGAGACCTGTGTAGACGTGTTTAAAACTAAGCATCAATGGATGAAGTTGATGATTGAAAACAATAGAATACCCTTTGCAACGCAGAGGCCAAGAGACCCCATCACAGGTGAGCGGGGGCCACCACCTGTGAACTTCGAAGAGTTAGTATGGACGATAGGAATAGTCGGAGTAAATGAAATGGTTCAATATCACACAGGGTATCAACTTCACGAATCTGATGAAGCTGTTAAAGTAGCGATCAGACTTATACTTGAGATGAAGAGTTATCTTAAAGAGCTTGAAGAGAAAAGCGGCTTTAAGCTTGCATTAGCCCGTACACCAGCTGAATCTTGTGCTCAAAGATTGGCTGTTTGTGATTTGATAGACCCAGAATTTGGAGAAGCCGCTAGGAAGGTTGTTAAAGGTGATTTGGAGTCTGCTGAGAGGCTTTTAACCATAGGTGAGCGTGATGTACCTATCTACTATAGTAATGGTACCCATGTTTACGTAGGTGCTAGAATACCGCTATTAGAGAGAATGAGAATAGAGAATAGGTTCTTCCCGGTTCTAAATGGGGGGAACATGTTCCACATTTGGCTGGGAGAAGCATCGTCAGATCCGGAGGCTCTTTACAGGTTTACTAAGCGTATCGCTATGCAGACTCAAATAGGATATTTTGCATACACTAAAGATTTAACGATATGCGAAGATTGTAATAGAGTTTCAGGTGGATTAAACTCCTACTGTTTAGAATGTGGTTCAACGAGGGTTAGATGGTGGTCTAGAGTCACTGGATACTACCAAGAGGTTAAAGGATGGAATAGAGCCAAGAGGCATGAATTCTTCGAAAGATACAGAGTTTCAATAACCTAGCTCTATTTTTATTTGGGAGGCTTCTCTTCTGTGATTATTAAAGGGTTTATCGATGTAAGCTTCGTAGACTGGAATGGACATGTTGCATCCGTCATTTGGACACCGGGATGCAACTTTAGATGCCCATTCTGTTTTAATAAAACGCTGGTATTGAACCCGGATTCTCTGCCAGATGTTTCTGAAGAATATGTCCTAGATTTTCTTGGAAGAAATAGAGAGCTTCTAGACGGCTTATGTATAACTGGTGGAGAGCCTACTCTTCAACCAGATTTAGACGTATTTTGTTTAAAAGTTAAGAAGCTTGGTTTAAAGGTTAAATTGGATTCCAACGGCTCAAATCCAGAAGCCCTTGAATATCTAATTTCAAGCGGTCTTGTGGACTTTATTGCTCTAGATATTAAAGCACCTCTTAACTTGGAAAGTTATAGAAGAGCTATAGGTGTACAATCTGAGGGACACGTTGGGAAGGTTATGGAGAGTATACGCCTTCTAATGGGTTCAAACATCGATTATGAGTTCAGGAGCACCATCGTACCAAATTTACACGGCGAATATGAGGTTGAACAGATCTGTAAAACCATAAAGGGAGCTAAGAAATACGTTTTGCAAGCTTACAACCCCAGAGAACCGATTGATCCAACATTTAAAGACGTTAAACCCCCTAGCCAAAGCTTTATGCTTCAATTGGCTAAAATAGCTTCAAAATACGTAGAGAAAGTATCCGTTAGAGGATTATCCTAAGGCAGTATTCTTTCTGGGTCTCTAGGTATCAGTGTGGCTTCCCTTACATTTTCTATTTTTAGGATTGATGAAGTTAATCTCTCAAGTCCTGTTCCAGAACCTCCATGGGGTGGTATTCCACATTTGAAAAACTCTAAGTAGAAGCTTAGATCTTCAGGGTTTAAGCCCTTTTCAATACATTGGTCAACTAATTTACGGTATCTGTGCTCCCTTTGACCTCCAGTTGTCACCTCTAAGCCATTCCATATAAGGTCGAAAGACCTAGTCCATTCAGGCTCTTCTTCAATTCTCATCGTGTAGAAGGGCCTAGGCTTCCAAGGGAATTCACTCAGAAAGAACTGCGTATAACCATATTCCCTTTCTACGATATTTGAAAGTCTTCTCTCACCCTCCGGGTTTAAGTCTTCCATATACTCTGGTTTAAACCCTTCAGCCTCTAATAGTCTGTAGGCTTCACGCATAGGTATTCTCGGTATTGGCGTTTTAATAGGCTCTACCTCCACATTCAATATTCCAAGTTCTTCCTTACACTTCCTCGAGACAACTTGACAGACTGCGCTAATCATTTCTTCAATAATCATTATAACATCTTCATCGCTTTCTATGTAACCCATTTCGAAATCTATACTCACATACTCGCATAAATGCCTAGGCGTGTGGTGCTTTTCAGCTCTAAAAACGGGACCAATTTCAAATACCCTTTCAAACCCAGCCGCCATAAGCATTTGCTTATAGAATTGAGGGCTTTGAGCGAGGAAAACCTTTCTTCCAAAATAGTCTACGGGGAAGACATTGGCACCAGATTCTGTTGCTTGGGCTACGAGTTTAGATGTGTGGACTTCTCTAAAACATTTCTCTCTGAAGAAACTATCTAAAGCTTCGCAGATAGTGCTTTGAATTTTAAATATTGACGCTACTTTCGGGTTTCTAAGGTCTAGAAACCTGTATCTAAGCCTTTTATCTAAACCAGTTTTAATTATATCTGTTCTGTAGAATTCTATGGCTGGTTGCTCTACAGCCTCACATAAGACTTCAACATCTCTAGGCTCCATTTCCAACCCCAATTTAGCAATACTACTTTGAAAGACATTACCCTTAACTGCTATAACGCTTTCACGTTTAATCTTTCTAAGAGACTCGAACAGCTCATCTGGTACGGAGCCTCTTTTAGCCGTTATCTGTATGAATCCAGAGGAATCTCTCAATATGAGGAAAACTATGTTTTTAAGTTCTCTAACTTCATGTACGAACCCTGCAACTACTACGTCTCCCCTAGCTTCTTTGACTAAGACTCGCCTTCTAAGGTCGATCAAACCAGTTACACCCTTATGTGATTCGGCTTTTAACCGCTTTGCTTAACCTGTTTTAATATTGTCTTATAATGTTCTTCATCCAATACGCCTATTTGATAGAGGATCTTCGAAGCCTCTTTTATAGTTAACAAGCTGAAAAGCCTTATGCCTGATTTAGCTAAGGCTTTTCTTCCACCCTCTTCTCTGTCCATCAGTACAAGCGCTTTATCTACAATACCGCCTTCAGCTTCAACCATGGACGCTGCTCTAAGAATACTTTTACCCGTTGTTATGAGGTCGTCTATGACGATTACCCTATCTCCAGAATTTAATACGCCTTCTATGTTTCTCCCTGTGCCATGAGCCTTCACCTCTTCTCTAACGTATAGGAATGGTTTTTCAACCCTGAAGGCTATGACTGAAGCGAAAGGTATACCAGCTGTAGGTATGCCAGCTATTCTATCAAAACTATCCAGACCTATGTCCTCCTCAACCATACGTACGTATATGTCGCATATTTTTCTAAACGCTTCAACATGACTCGGTATAAGCCGTAGATCAATATAGTATGGGCTTATCTTACCACTTGTAAGTTTGAAAACTCCAAACTTTAAAGCTCCAAGTCTAACCAGCACATTGCAGACATATTCTTTAGCTTCAGCTCTCCAGCTCAATACTATCAACTAGAAGATAACAGTAGAAATACTAAATAAACTTAGACTCTCTACCACATTAAAGCACATTGTACAATTAGACTCTACTCTCTACTCATAGTAATTAGAAAAAAGAAGGTTCAACAATTCAAACCGATTCTAGGCAGATTTTACACATATGTGTTTTTAACACTGGTTAAATCAGACTTTTTAAGTACTTTACGCATTTTGGCAGTTCTTTCTCCGGGTCTCCTGGGATTCCACATTCAAGAGCCATAAAGTTCTTGTAGCCGATTTTCTTCAATGCGACGAAGCTCGATTTAAAGTCTGTATGACCATATCCAGGTAGTAGGCGGTTGCTGTCTGCCAAGTGTACGTGGAATATGTATCCAGCCGCGTCTTCTATGCTCTTAGCTATATCTGCTTCTTCAATGCTCATGTGGAAGAGGTCGGCCATTATCTTAATATACTCTTTCCCAGAGGCTTCACATACTTCGACTGCCTGTTGAAGCCTATTGATGAAGTGGGTTTCATAACGGTTTAAAGGCTCTAGTAGGACATAAGAGCCGACTTCTTCAGCGTAATCGCCCAAAATTTTACATTCCTCTATTAAAATCTGCCTTTCAACGTCTCTAACGTTTGGATACCAAGGGTATAAGTCTGGAATTTTAGGTCCGTCGAATGTAGGTACGGTTATAACGCCGACGCCTCCAAGTTCAGCACAGAGTTTAAGCCTCTCCTTCAACCCTTCAATAGCAATCTCCCGCGTCTTCCGATCTGCACCTAATAGGTCTCCACCATACCCTGCACAGACAGTTGAAATTTTGACTTTCGAAGTGTTCAATGCATCTTTAATCTCCTTAAACCTCTGCGGCAAATCGCTTCCCCATACTTCTAAACCATCAAAACCGTATGCTTCTATTTTCGCAAGTTTTTCAATCAGCGTTTTACCTGGAGCTAAATTCTCTTGAATAGCTAGCTTCATAAGAACACCATACTTAACTTAAAGCTGACTTTATTTAAAATAATTTCTCCTGACCCACTTCCTACATACGTCCGTTTTTTAACCACTCAATAGTGAAAACGCATAGAGTATGCTAAGAAATCTACTTCCGATAAAAAAGTCTCAAGATGCTTGAGAGAGCTGATTGCCTGTATAAAGTCCGTGTCTTTGAATACGGATCATGATAAATCCCACGTAAATATGGTGTGGAAAGATGAAGTAAACTATGCAACTGTGAGATCAATATTCTCCGCTTCGTATTGGATATTTTCCGTATTTTTCAGCAGTCCTATACATTGCTAATGCGTTTTCAGGAGGCACATATCTAGTCAATACATTTGTTGTGCTCAGTATATATCCTCCTCCAGGAGCAACTTCCCTTATCAACCTTAAAACTTCAGCTTTAACCTCTTCAGACGAGCCTAATGGCAGTAAATAGTCTAAGTCTAGATTGCCCATTAAGCATATGTACTCGCCCCACTTCCTCTTTATGGAAACTATGTCTACACTGGCGTTTGGTTGGAGACTGTGCAATCCATCGAAGCCAGCTTTTACAACGTCCTCCACAAGCTGTGTTACGTTTCCATCGCAGTGGAATATGACGGGTAAACCGAGCCTATGCGCCAATTTAACCTCCTGAGCTAGATAGGGGAAGACGAATTCGTGTAGGTGGCTTAGAGATATAAACGGTCCTTTATCGTAAGCCAAATCATCGCCTAAAAGTATTACATGCGCACCTGAATCTGCGTATAATCTTATAACTTTGAGTTCAAATTTAATGACTTCTTCGATAACTTTCTTAAGTAAATGTGGATACTTATATAGTGTTTTCACGTAAGTCTCTAAACCCATTAACGGATATACTGAGTCAAAAGCTCCACCAACTTGAGCAAAAACACAGAGGTCTGTCTTCTCAGACCATAATTTGACACCGTCAGCTCTATAAAGGGAAATATCAGGCATTCTGAAGTCTTTAAAGTCTTCTGGACTTGCCAGTCCGTATTTTAGATATGTCCTCGTTTTACCACTCTCCACCCACTCATTGCCAAAGTAGTCTCTATATATCGGATAGCCTTTCTCAGTCTTACCGATAACTTCGACTTTAGGTCCGCCGTTAAGTCCAACATTTACCAAATCTATTTTCAATAGGCGTCTTACCTTGATATGTGCTTCAAACCAGTTCACCAACGGTTCATTTAGAAGGGAGGAGACAAGTTCATCGTGTATTTGAAGCTCACCTTTCGGCACTTTATCAGGCTCCTCAATATTTAAAGCCCTATAGATCCTCTCAACTTTATCCATTTAATTCATCGCAATAGTCGAATTCTGAAATATAAAAGTTTTAAACATTACGTTCTCACGTAGGATTAGCTCACCCATTTCTCCCTTAGCCCTGCTGAGAAACCAAGCTTTCGATACGTCGAACAATAAGTATTCTTCATAGGGTTTGATACCCACCTTAATCCTGCCATCTCTATAAGAGTATAACGTCTCCTTTATCCTCACAAATCTCTTCTTTACGGTCGGCTTCGCCCTACTTCGATTCCCCTTAAGGTAGCTTCTCCTCCAAGACTTTAGGATTGAGTATGCTTGTTTGATCGCTGAATCCACGTAATGCTTTGAATAATTCAATCTTTCAGAAGCAGATCCCTTAGATGGTGGTGTTTGAAGTATCCATCCTTGGGGATTATCGGTATGAGTTTCCTTCTGCCCCTCTTATCGTGCTTCTTAACCCACCTAATATTAGACCATATTTCATCCATAGTCCTTTGAAGCAACAGCCTATACGCTTCGAGGAAATCCCCGACTTCATAGTTGTGTTTGACGTTGTAAGCTCTAACCTGATATAAGCTCCTTGACACCTTCAACGACCCCCTTATCCCACCTCTGGATAGTTCCTGTAGTAGCTCCTAAGAGTTTTTCGCCTCTTTGAGCGTGTAAAGTCTCTCCATCAACACTTTTTACAAGTCATGTCTATTTAAATCCATCTATTCTGAACTGCTGAACACGGCGAGTTGAGTCTTTCAGAAGTGAAACAATATAATGGCGGTATAAGGTTAGAAGCAATTGGAGAGGGCCGCCGACATTGACAGGAGGGGTTAATGCTACAGTAAAGTTGAAAACAGATAAAGAGCTGGAAGTCTAGGCCTTAGATGATAAAGGTCAGAGGAAGAGGCAAATTCCAATTCAAAACGAGAGAAACTACAAGACATTCACAGTCGGATTTGAATATTCAACAATATGGTATGAAATAGCTGTGAAGGAAGAGTAAACATATTGAAACAGATAAATTAGAAGATAGTAATGCCCAACTCTGCTAAATCGTAATATCCGTAAAAATAACCCCTACTTAACATTTTTAAATAACATTTTTACTAGTCAAAAATAGAGCCGGGGTAGCTCAGCGGGCTAGAGCGCCAGACTCATAATCTGGAGAACCCGGAAGCCCAGGGTCCAGAAGCCGAGGGTTCGAAACCCTCCCCCGGCACTACTATGGAATTTTTGACGAGCATCAACAGTTTACTTACGTTTTCTGCTGATTGCCACTCTTCAGATGCTTTAGAGAAGTCATCGAAAAGACTCTAAGCTAGAACGGTCTAAAACGGAAACTATAACAGCTTTATATACGATGAAAAAAACTCTAGGGGGAGAAGTCTAAAAAGGCTTGGAAAACCTTTTCCCTGGCTTTTTAAGCTAGGAAGAGTTTAACTTATTTGAATCGTTACCTCCATCTTTGTATCAGTATACTTATAGGTTATTGTCCCTATTCTGGTTGATTCATCGAATATCCAATCTACATCCTCTTTCAACGTCTTAGAATTGAATACAACTTCCCTAGGCTTCTCTGGAGAATATATTTTAAGAAGTGCTTCTTGTCCTTCTGGACCTCTAGTTTTTACTATGAGCCTTCCATCTATGTATTCTTCAATCCATGGTCGAGTATTGTAGAGGACGTATTTCACGCCGTCTCGATGTCTGGTGATGGCGTATACTTTAAACCTAAGACCTTCAAGAGCATCTTCAACCCCTTTTCCGGTTAAATCTCTTCCTTCAACTAATAATATGGGCTCTCCCAGAGTATTGACTACGTGATATTTACACGTTGAACACCATCCGATTCTCTCTAAATCTACAGTCCACTTAAAGCCCTCTACAGGTTTATCTTCAACATTTGCTAGAACAACTAGAACCTTATCTTCGTTAAAGTAGACAGCGCTTTTCACAGCCTCATTTGAAGTTTTCACAAACCCAGCAGTGTAGTCTTTAAATTTGAACTGTGAAAGATCGAAAGCCCTGAAAGCCTCAAACAGAGCCAACACTGGTTCAGCTGCAAGACCTAAACTTTGCCATGGGAAAGCCCCTAATACTGAACATTTCGCACATAGGTCCCAAGTTGCTTTAACCGCGTCAACTGCTTGATAGAGGGGACATGGAATTTTAGATGCAACATTCATAAACCTGAGGTGTAGAGTGTTCGGTGGAAATCTTTCAAGTGGAGGTAACTCGCTCCACTCAGACCAATCCTCTAACATTATATGACCGTCAGCGTAGTTTTCCACAAGCACAGATGGGAACCAGCCAGATTGATGAAGCAATATTACGCCATCTTCTCCAACTAAGCTTCTGGTATACTCTAAGAATTCAATCAATTCGTCGATATTCGTATGATCCCCTCTACTATGATGTCTATTACTGCAGAACCAGTAGTGAGCATAATCGTAGTAGACCCCATCGAAACCCAACGTTTTAACAACCTTCTCCACGTACTTCTTCAGAAAGTCTTTCCAACCGGATCTGAGGCACATTCCAAACCCGAAGAAGTAGTTAGGCGGGTAAGTCTCTATCAGGAACCCTCTTTCATCAATAGTCCTCCTCCAAACTATGTATCCATCTGCAAAGGCTTCAGACTTAGGATTGATCTCATATAGTGAGAAGTACGGTACTATCTTTATCCCGTATTTATGACATGTATTTATGACCCGCTTTAGTTCACGCATACCTTTCTCATCGTACGGTGGCCATGAGCCATCATGCCAGAAATCTCCACTAGGATGATAGTCATTGTGGATGCGGACCACCGATACACCTTTATACGCCCATCTTCGTATATCTTCATCACTAGGCCACGGATGATTGCCGAAGGACATATGCATATATTTTCTAGGCAACTTATCACGAACCTTAGGAAGCCCTAAGTAATAATGGAAAACATAATTGCCTGAGAGATGCGGAATACTGTAACCTCTAACCCTAGAGCCAAGAGGCTCGATTGTAATCCGAGTACTCCGCTGCTTAGATTCTCCCTTAATCTGGAAAACCCCTAGATCCTCATAATCGGTCAATTGTTTGGTCCATTCTTCTAAATCGGAGCCGGGAATAAACTCTATACCTTCAACTCCAGGATTAAAAACAGCCATATAAAGGGGTATATTCTTCTCTTCGAATGCTGGTTTACCGGCAAAATAAACTTCTCCCCATAAAGCTGTGCAATTACCATATGGTTTATCGGCTCTGACATGTGAAGGTCTTGCGGCAAAATAACTGAATTTAGAGGTTAGATTCATGCATCCTATTCCCACTTGCTTTACGTCAGCAGGCTTTTCAAATCTATATTTCTGTGTAATTTTAATGTGACCCTCTGAATATTTGTATGTGTAGGCATATTTGGTGTCTATCGTAGAGCCGTGTATATCCTTTAATTCACCATAGACTTCAACTTCTACAAATCCATTTCTATCCACCATTCTAATATCTACAGCGTCGTTCAATACGTCTTGGTAAGAACCGAAGTAAGACATTATAGGACTTTGCAAAATATTCTCACCACTTCCGTGAAAAAACCTGATGCTAGTTATACAACCACCTTTCCTAGCATCGTGTAAGACTTCCCAGAACCTACTCTTTACGCTGATAACACCTTTCTCGGCAGACTCCACTTTTAAACTACTAAAATTCAAGCAGTTAACACCTCAGTTAGAAAATGCTACTGATTGTTATTTAAGACTGATTTTTCACATGGCAATTAAACCGACATAAACCTGTGACATAGCTTGCCATGGCACCATTAGCCGTTTCAGACAGGAATAGACGTACTGTGGGTGGAAGTGTTTTGAGACTATGCTTCGTAGTTGGTAAGCTACAGCGTTTTCTCATTGTACGATTTTGCCACAACTCTTTTTAAATAGTTAAGTGAGAATAAGGTAAGTGTTATGAGCATAGGAAAAGAGTGGGGTTTGACACTATCCATTATAGTTATAGCGTTATTAGTGTTCTCTACCGTGAGCCCCTGCTTCGCCGAAGAAGGTGTAGATCTACAATCGGTAATTTCAGAGCTTATGTCCAATCCAATAGTACTCGCATCGTTTGCCGTAAAGTTTTGCTTAGGCTTACTTTTAGGCTATTTCTCAGCTAAAGTTCTCAAGTATATTCTGGCTTTAGTAGCTATCGTATTAATAGGGTTGCTCCTCGACATATGGCAACTTGGAGGATTGGGAGAATTCTTCTCAAAGATGGGCATAGACTGGCAGAAGACATACTCTTTAATTCAAACAATCATATCTGTCTTGGGAATATTGACGATTCTTCCAATAGCTGTGGGTTTTCTCATAGGTGTTATAATAGCAGTAAAACGTTAAATGGATAGTGGAGATTGGAAGAGTTTAAGATAAATCCAAATAGTCAGAAATTTGTAAAAAAGGTTTATTTCACTCATGTTTATTCACTAATCTACGTTAATGGCGACCCCAATGAATTGTAGAGAATCCTGCGCCGTCTTCTCTGTTTCATCTAACTTAGATGAGGTTGACGTTTCACCAGTGATATTTGGTGGTCTTTTAGCTTTACAGCATAGGGGGCAGGAGTCCACAGGAATAACTGTTCTGAAGAACGGTAAGATCCAAACGTTTAAAGGTTTAGGTCTTGCAATAGAGGTTTTCAATCATAATATTCTGAAGAGTTTAAGTGCACCCATTGGAATAGGGCATGTGCGATATTCAACTTACGGTTCTTCAGACATCATCAATGCGCAGCCGATGGAGTTTGAATCCAAACTTAAGTTTGCACTATGCTTCAACGGTACGATAGTAAATTACGAAGAACTTAGAGTTGAACTTGAACACGATGGCTATGTATTCAAAACAACATCAGATTCTGAGGTTATAGGTTTCCTAATATCTAAAGCCCTTAAACGTAGCTTGAATCTTACAGACGCCATCATATATGGAATGGAGAAGCTGAGAGGTGCCTATTCAGTACTTCTACTGGCTGAAGACGGTTCAATTGTGGTTTTTAGAGATATGTATGGTTTTAGACCATTATGCGTAGGATATTTGAAAGACCTTGAGGCATACGTATTCTCATCTGAAACATCGGGATTAGACGCAGTAGATGCAACTTTCATCGAGGATATACCGCCGGGCTCTATAAACGTTTTAAAAGACAGTGAGATAACACGGTTAAAGGTATACTCTAGTAAACACGCCCATTGTATGTTTGAATGGGTGTATTTTTCACGTCAAGATTCAACAGTGGAAGGTGTAAATGTTTTCAGCGTAAGGTGGAAGCTTGGTGAGAAATTAGCCGAGCTTAATCCAGTAGAGGCTGACTATGTGGTTCCAGTTCCCGAGACCAGTAGAATAGCTGCTCTAGGTTTTTCATCAAAATCCGGCATACCTGTAATGGAGGGTTTCGGCGTTAACAGATATGCTCTTCGAACATTCATAATGCCTAGAGATAGGGGGTACTTTGCAAGACTTAAACTAAACCCTCTGAAACAGGTTCTAGAGGGTAAGCGTATAATCCTCATAGACGATAGTATCGTTAGAGGGACGACTTCTAAGGCGATAGTATCGATGCTTAGGAAAGCCGGGGTGAAGGAGATACATCTTAAAATAACATGTCCACCTTTAATAGCACCATGCTACATGGGCGTTGACTTTCCAACATCTGAGGAGCTTATCGCCTATGGAAAAAGCGTAGAAGATATTAGAAAACTTATAGGCGTTGACAGTTTAACATATATGACGATTGATTACTTGGTTGAGGCTATAGGTCTTCCCAAGGATGAGCTCTGCTTAGCCTGTTTGACAGGTGAATACCCCGAGTGGATTAAACCATTTTTAGGAAAAAAGAGGGCGATTAGAAAATGAGTGGTTTAATCGGAATATTTGCATTCGATGAAAACTGGACCGTATCGAGGTTCCTATACTATGGACTTATGGGTCTACAGCATAGAGGTCAAGAATCCGCTGGGATAGCGACATTTCAAGAGAATAAGTTTTACAGAAAAGCCTGCAAGGGGCTTGCTGAGGAGGCTTTTAAAGAGGAGGATCTTCAAGAGCTTAAAGGGAATATAGGATGTGGTTCCGTCTCAACGAATCCAGACCTGCTGCAACCCCTATTGGTAAAAAACAACGATAGATCTATGGTATTAGTGTTTTCAGGGGCTTTAGTAGACGGCAACCCGGAAGACTTTGGTTCGGCTCTCATTAGAGAATCTTTGAGAAGCGATCTTGATCAGGCAGCTTTAACAGTTATGGAGAAATTTAAAGGAGGATATAGCTTTATAGCTTTAACAGATGGTGGATGTATGGTCTCTGGAAGAGACCCCATGGGCATTAGACCTCTATGTGTTGGAGGTTTAGGATTTGATTTAGCTGTTTTTGCATCAGAATCTTCAGCATTAGACGTGATAGGTTCTGATCTATCTAGAGAGGTTGAACCTGGAGAAGTCATAACAACCGAATTATTCAGTGTAAAAAGAACCTTGCTACACTCACGTAGTAAAACTGCCTACTGTAGTTTTGAATACGTGTACTATGCAAGGCCAGACTCGGTGGTGAATGGTATACCAGTATATGATGTGAGAAGACGTATAGGGTTATTTCTCGCCAAAGAAAATCCGGTTGAAGCAGACGTTGTTATAGGTGTCCCTGAGACGGCGGTACCGTTCGCAATGGCTTATTCGCAAGCTACGGGTATATCTGTGGAGATGGGGTTTGTTAGAACAGGTAGGTCTGTTAGAACAGCCATTAAACCGACTCAATTTGAAAGACTTGTAGGTGTTCAGCTTAAACTCAATCCAATACAAACAAGCGTAAAAGGCAAACGCGTTATCCTCATAGATGATAGCGTCGTCAGAGGAACTACTTTAAGAAACACTGTCTACATTCTTAGAAAGAAGGGGGCTAAAGAAGTCCATGTGAAAATTGGAAGCCCAGCGATAGTTGCCAGATGCCCATATGGAGCTACTGTACCACCTGAAGATGAACTCATAGGTAGAGCGTTAACATCCGATGAAATAGCTCAAGTCGTAGGAGCTGATAGTTTTAGCTATTTAAGTATGAGTGGACTTCTCGAAGCCATTGGACTTTCTAGAAATAGACTGTGTTTAGGATGTTTTACTGGCGAATACCCAGTTTAATTTTTACAAAAATCAATCAATAAAGATTAAAGGTGTGTTGCTTCTTTCACTTGTATGTGGAAACTGCAAGGTGGGTTAAGTGAAGGTTTTATTAGTCGGTGACGGCTCTAGAGAGCAGGCTATAGCTGAAGCTTTCTCTAGAAGCGTTAAACAACCCAGAGTTTACAGCATAATGAAGCTCATAAACCCTGGCGTAGCTAGAATCTGCAAGTCTACTGCCGGAGGGTTTAAAAGAGGAGAGCCAACAGATCCTGTGCAAGTTGCCGATTACGCTGAAAGCCTTAACGTAGATTTCGTATTTGTAGGTCCTGAAGAGCCTCTGTTCCACGGCGTAGCCGACGAGGTTGAACGTAGAGGAATATGCTGCATAGGGGCTAAGAGAGCTCTAGCGGAGATAGAGATGTCTAAGGCTTTTATGAGACGCCTCATGTGGAAGTATGAGGTGCCTGGGAGGCTTAGATTTAAAGCTTTTAGAAATATTGAAGATGCAATAGCGTATATAAACGAATATGCCGAAAGCCTGGCTATAAAACCCGCTAGACAAGCCGGAGGGAAGGGCGTTAAAGTCATAGCAGATCTTCAAGCATATCTCTCTAAGGAGAAGAGAGATGTTAAAACTAAACATGCCGTCGCAGTGTTTGAAAAATACATGAGTGAGTACTCCGATATTGAAGACCGTATTCTCCTAGAAGAAAAGGTTGAAGGCCCAGAGTACACCTTACACTGCTTCTGCGACGGAAGAACAGTTCTACCAATGCCCCTAGTTCAAGATAATAAACACGCTTTCAACGAAGACATAGGTCCAGAAACCGGTGGAATGGGTTCTATAAAAGGTAGAGGATCAACCCTCCCATTCATAACCATGGAGGAGTACAATAGTTCAGTAGAGATAGTTAGAAAACTTGTTGAAGCTGTTCAGAAGGAATCTAACGAAGAGTACAAGGGTGTTGTAGCTGGACAGATGATGCTGACTGATAAATGGGGTCCAACAATAATAGAGATGTACAGCCGTTTCGGACAACCCGAGGGTGAAAACATTCTACCGCTTCTTGAAACAGACATAGTTGAAATCTGCGAAGCCATAGCAAGTCAAAGCTTAGCCAAAGTAAAGCTTAAGTTCAGAGAGGAGGCTACGGTTATAAAGTGCTTAGCACCTAGGGGTTATCCTGACCATAGGGAGCTTGCTAAAGGACATCCAATATGGGTTGACGAGAAAGCTATTGAGAAAATAGGGGGGAAGGTCTTCTGGAGTTCAGTTGATACTGTAGATGGATCATATGTTACTGGCGGCTCTAGAGCATGCGAAATCTACGCTGAATCTGAGACGATAGAAGAGGCTTCGGAAATAGTGGAGAAATGTATACCATACGTGAAGCTTCTAGATGGATGGGAATTATTCTACAGGAGTGACATAGGTAGCCTTAGCCTTCTTGAGAAACGTAGAAGACTGGCTGAAATCGTCAGAGAAATCTACCAGTATAGGGAGAAGAAGAATATACTGGGGAGGACTATAGATTGGATCCCGGGCAGGGGTAGGATAGAGGTGTAAACCCTATGAGCTTTCTAAGAAAGTTAGACCTTGTTGAGAAAGTAGACCCGGAAATAGCTGAGCTTATTTTAAAAGAATTGGACAGGCAAGTTTATGGAATAAATCTAATAGCTTCTGAAAATTATGCAGATGAAGCCGTAATACAAGTTCAAGCAACTGTTTTAACCAATAAGTATGCGGAAGGTTATCCTAGTAGGAGATACTACAGCGGATGCGAAATGTATGACCAAATAGAACGTATAGCTGTAGAAAGAGTGAAACAACTCTTCAATGCTGAGCATGCAAATGTTCAACCCCACTCTGGTTCTCAAGCAAACTTAGCTGTTTACTTGGCGTTTCTAAAACCTGGAGATACGGTTTTAGCTATGGATCTTGCACACGGAGGGCATCTTACACATGGCAGTTCGATAAATTTCTCAGGGATACTCTATAGGTTTATACATTACGGTGTAGATAGATCCACAGAACTCATAGATTACGATCAAGTTGAGAAGCTTGCCCTAGAATATAAGCCTAGAATGATCGTTGCCGGTGCTAGTGCATATCCGAGAGAGATAGATTTCAAAAGGTTTAGAGAGATATGCGATAAAGTTGGAGCATATCTCATGGTAGATATGGCACATATAGCCGGTTTAATCGCAGCAGGTTTACATATGAACCCTGTCCCCTATGCAGACTTTGTAACGAGCACGACACAGAAGACGCTTAAAGGCCCTAGAGGAGGATTCATACTATGCCGTAGGGAATATGCGGAAGCCATGGATAGGGCAGTGTTCCCCGGTACGCAGAGCGGCCCACTTATGCATATAATAGCGGCTAAAGCCGTAGCCTTTAAACTGGCTTCTACAGAAGAATTTAGAGAATATCAACGTTTAATAGTTAGAGACGCTAGGGCTTTAGCTTCATCGCTGGACAGTAGAGGATACAGGATTGTAAGCGGTGGAACAGATAACCATTTGCTACTTGTAGATCTGAAACGATTAGGGGTTTCAGGTAGAAACGCTCAAGATGTACTGGAAAAAACCCGGATTTACGTTAACAAGAATTTAGTGCCCTATGATGAAAAACCACCATATATCACAAGCGGTATTCGCCTTGGAACCTCATGCGTAGCCGCTAGAAGTATGAAAGAATCTGAGATGGATACTATAGCTAGGTTTATAGATACTAGTTTGAAGAATAGACGTGATAGCACCATATTGAAGAAGGTTGAAGAGGAAGTTATCGAATTTTGTAAAAGTTTTCCCATATATGGGGATTAATCTTGAGTCGACCGATAATTATGGATGGGAAGGCATTATCTCTGTCTCTTGCTGAGAAGTTTAAGGTAGAAGTATCGCGTTTAACCAATATGGGTATAAGACCCAGCTTATCTATTGTAATGGTCGGTGAAGACCCGGCTTCAAAAATCTTCGTTAGAAATAAGATGAATCTCTGTGCGAGCATTGGTGTAGATGCGAAAGTCCTAGCCAAGCCAAGCATCATAGGTGAGAGGGAGTTATTAGAGATCATAAAAGCTCTTAACGATGATGAAAACGTCCACGGTATATTGGTTCAGCTCCCTCTTCCTTCACACATAAATCCATTTAAGATTTTAGCAACCATAGAGCCATCTAAAGACGTGGATGGGTTAACTCCTTTAAACTTAGGTAGACTTACACATGGCGATGAAACTCTAGCCCCTTGCGGCGCTAAAGCTGTTATGAGAATTCTAGAAGCGTATAAGGTGAACCTTGAAGGACTTAACATGTGTATTGTAAGTAATAGCATACTAGTTGGCAAGCCTCTGACGATTATGGCGACAAATAGGTTTGCCACAGTAACGATGTGTCACATAAAGACGAAGAATCTAAAAGAGCATACATCAACTGCAGATGTGCTAGTCTCAGCTACAGGGGTAGCTCACATAATTAAGTTTGATATGGTTAAAGAAGGAGCTGTAGCAGTAGACGTTGGGATAGCTAAACTCTGTGGGAAAACGGTTGGAGACATTGACTTTGAAAACGTTAAGAACCGGGTATCTATGATAACCCCCGTTCCTGGAGGGGTTGGACCTGTGACGGTGGCCATGGTAATTGATAACCTTTTAAACGCCGTGAAACTTCAGAGGTGTTTAGTATGAGCTGCGGTAACGTAGATACGACGTATATATTCCAACCGGTGAAAGATAGACCAATGAGGCTTGTTGTACTCGGATCAACTAAAGGAACAGATCTACAGGCGATAATCGATGCTATAAAATCAGGTGTTCTCAACGCTGAAGTGGTTTGCGTCATAAGCGACAGGAAGAACGCATATATTCTCGATAGAGCTAGACAACATGGAATTGAAGCTCTATTTATAAATCCTAAAGGTCTAACTAGAGAAGAGTACGATAAGTTAATTATGGAAGAGGTGGAAAAACGTTCTCCAGTAGACCTTATACTTTTAATCGGATATATGCGAATACTGAGCAGTCAATTCGTCAGAAGATACCGATGGAGGATAGTTAATATCCACCCGTCACTTTTACCAGCCTTTGCAGGAGGCATGGATCTTGACGTACATAAAGCAGTTTTAGACTACGGTGTTAAAATCACAGGATGTACTTTACATTTTGTAGATGAAGGTGTGGATACTGGACCGATAATTCTTCAGAAGCCGGTTGTAGTTGACGGGGAGGAAACACCTGAAACACTTAAAGCTAAAGTGCAGAAGGCTGAGCAGGAGATTATCCTCGAAGCCATAAAGCTTTTTCAGCGAGGATTGATTAAAGTAGAGGGCAGACGTGTGAGAATAGCTAGAGATATGACCTCGTTTGAGTAAGTATAATGAGATTACAGAATACATATACAATCTTAAGAGACTTGGGTCTAAACTAGACCTTAGAAACATCCGGAGACTTCTAAAGTTAATAGGGAATCCCCAAAACTCGTTTAAATCTATACTTGTCGGAGGGACAAACGGTAAGGGTTCAACTGCTACGATGATAGCATCCATCCTCATGGAGGAGGGTTTTAAAGTCGGCTTATTCACCAAACCGCATCTCTTAAGCTACACTGAAAGGTTCACTATCAATGGTGTACCAATATCTGAGGAAGACGTTGTTAGAATATTCTATGAGCTTAAACCATGTATGGAAAGAATGTCTCTATGTAAACGTTACAGACACCCGAGTTTCTTCGAAGCAACCGTAGCCTTAGCGTTTAAGTATTTTTGCGAACAGAATGTAGACGTAGCCGTTGTAGAAGTGGGATTGGGAGGTCGATTGGACGCTACAAATGTTTTGAACCCTCTGGTTTCAGTTATAACAAACATCCATCTTGAACACACTAAAATCCTCGGAGATACTGTTGAAAAGATTGCTTGGGAGAAGGCGCACATAATAAAGCCCGATGGGTTAGCTATAACAGCAACAGATAGGAAGGAAGCTTATAAAGTCATAAGTAGAATTGCTCGAAGAAGAAGAGCGAAACTCTTCCGTGTAGGCTCAGATTTAACGTTCAATGTAAAGCGAGCGGATTTGAACGGAGAAGTATTCGACCTTAAAAGTTTAACTACGTATTACGAGAATCTGAAGGTGAAGATGCTTGGACTACATCAGGTTGTGAACGGTGCCATTGCAGTGGGAGCAGTTGAACTATTAAGATTTAGAGGCTTAGAAGTATCTGAAGAGTCTATTAGAAGGGGGCTTGAGGAGGCTTTTATACCTGGAAGGTTTGAAGTGGTTCAGAAAAGCCCTATGGTAATATTAGACTGCGCTAAAGATCCAGCTGCAGCATCAACCCTTAAAAATGAGTATCTAAGACTGTTTAACCCTAGGAAAGCCATACTTGTTGTAAGCATATCCTCCGATAAGGACTATAAAAACATGGTGAAAGAATTCTGTAGCTTCTCTAAAACCGTAATCGCGTGTAGACATAAAGTCATGGATAGAGGCTTAAACCCCAATGTTTTAGCTTCTGAAGCGGAAAAACATGGTAGAACAGCCATGGTAGTAGATGATGTAAAGGAAGCTGTTAAAGAGGCTTTAAAAATAACTTCAAATGACGACGTAATAGTGGTTACTGGGTCTGTTTTTACCGTAGGAGAGGCGAGAGAACTTTGGTTTAATAAAGTGAGCCTAATCGGTAGAGAGTTTAATGAATCTATTTAGGAGGAGGTACCCTTTGAGTAAGGTTTGGAGTATATGTGTAAGTTATAGAGATGAAGAATTCGACCCACTTGGCAGGAGAACAGCTTGGGAGATTCAAGACATGGGCATTAGTGGAGTAGGAGGCGTTAAAACAGTTCAAGTTTTTCAACTCGTAGGACGTTTAGATGAAGGAGAGGTTAGAATGCTATGCGAAGAACTCTTACATGATCCTATAATTCAACAATATTCATACATTGAAGGAATTGATGCTTCACCCTTGTTTAAAGCTTCGAATACTTGGTCTGTTGAGGTTAAGCTTAAACCAGGTGTTTTTGACAGCTTAGCTGAAAGTGTTTTTAAAGGTGCTGAAGTCATAGGGATCCACAGTATTGAGAGGGTTGAAACATATATGGTTTATCTTGTACGTGGAAATTTAAGCTACGAGAAGGTTGAGCTTTTATGTAGAAGGTGTTTAGCCAATCCTATAATCCACAATTATAAAATACATCCACCCCTAAATTCTAATGGTTGAATAGAGCTTGAAGGTTAAAAGAAATTCTAGAAGAGCGTCCAAGACAACAGGGGATATTGAGGTTTCTAAGAAGAATACAACCTCATATGCGAGGCTTAGAAAAGAAATCTATGAGGAATGGAAAAAGAGATGGAACTACACGACCCACTTCTGTCGCTCAGCCTGCAAAATAGCTTTGGCGATATTAAACGGATGGAGAAAGAGAGCTCGAAAAGGAGAATCAAAAGAGAAACCTGTAGCTAAGAAGCTCTTCATGCAGTTGGATCCAGAGCTGTACAAGTTCTACGGGGACAAAATCAGGATTTCCGTTAAGCCGAGGCAGTTCATCTTCATCGATTTAAAATTCGGGGAATATCAAAAGAGATTCATCGAAACGTGGAAAGAGGGAAAGCTAAAGGTTGGCGAGAGCACCATCAACGAGAAAAAGATCGTAATCCCATTTAAGAAAGAAGTTGACATGTCAAATCCAAAGGACTGGATCGCCATTGATGTCAACGAGAGCAACGTCACGGCTGTAAGCTCGAATCCCCACATTCTTAGAATTGATACGAAGGAGCTTAGGACTATTCACACGGCTTATTTCAACGTCGTGAGGGAGATTCAGAAGCTGAGCAAAGAACATCCGAGGATCGCAGAGAGACTAATGGGAAAATACTCTGGTAGAAGAAGGCGAAAAGCCATGGATGCATGTCATAAAATTGCTAATGAGGTCGTGAAGTTTGCTAAGGAGCATAACATGGGAATCGTAATGGAAGATCTGAAGTTCATTAGGAAGTGCATCAATCGCAGTAGAACACTGAACAGAAGGCTTCACTCTTGGAACTTCAGGAAACTGCAGTTCTACGTCGAGTATAAAGCCAAGATGAATGGAATTCCCGTAGTTTACGTGAATCCTAAGAAAACTTCAAGCTTGTGTCCGGTGTGTGGTGGGAGGTTGGCAGCGAATGGACACAGGCTCTTGAAGTGTGAGTGGGGATACGTGAACGATCGAGATATCATAACTTGCTTAAACCTGCTCAGGATGAGGGGAGTTTCCGTTGCCCCAGAAAGCCTTCTGATGACAGCGAGGGAGGAACGGATAATGATAAAATATTAACTATCCGACAACGGTTTCTTATAAAGCTTAGTAGTCGTCGAGTTTATCATCAAGTATGGGTTCAAACACTCTTACATTTACTGTCATGTCATGGCGGACGTACTCTAAGGAAAACCATGAGAGCTATGAAAACTAAAAATACGAGCCACGTTATTGGAAGTTTAGAGTAGAACCCCCTATCTATATTCTCGATGATTCTCTGGAAGAGCAGGGCATTAGTTTGTTTAAAATTTGAAAGTAGAGTTTTAACATCTTCTAAATTCTTACTAAGACCTAGAATTCTATTTTCGTCTACTCTCACCTTTTTAGATAAAATTGAAGCATCAACTTTTATGATGCCCTTTTGAATTAAATGACCCTCTACGAGCTTTAGGATAAAGCTGGAGCTACTTGGAAGACCTAAAACTCCCCATACTCCTCTAAAATCCAAAATTCTACGGGTTATATTGTAAACGCTTATCGGCTTATCCCTCATTAAGACCTTGTTCAAAATCATGTCTTCAAGACTACCATCTCCAAGACTGCTTGAAAACGCCTTGCGAACGACTACGGCTGGAAACTTTATCAAGCCGCTGAAGACTCTTTCCTCGGATAAATCCATGTACACTAGATTGTTCTCTTTAAGCCATATGAGCGAACTAGCTATCATCATGATGGAGGCATTTCTTTCATTAACGCTTACGTTTGAAGTAGGTGATTTAAAACCCTTTTCCCCAAACATGAAATGCATAAACCTTAAAGGTGGTAGAAAATGGTCTGGAAAAAGATATATAAGTGCTGAAGGAGTAGTTAAACTCTCAACATACGTTCTAGGTAAGGGTTTCCCACAGTAGGGGCAGTAGTAAGCTTCGCTTGGAACAACACTTCCACAACTAGGACAGTACAATAGATGCACTTCCTTAACTTCTAACGTTAGAATAGCTTTAAAAAGCTTTACAAGAGTTTAGGAGCCTGCCCGTGCATTATAAAAATACCTAATTTGACCTAATGATATGAACTACACTATGGGAGTAATATCATCAAACGCGCGAGTGAAGCCTTTAAGACGCATGTTCTATGGATAAATCCTACTTGGTTCCACGTTGGCTACGGAATGAACCCTAACGTAGTGCCTATCTTACTGTGTACTCTTTTAATTTAACTCATCCACTAAACTTATGTACTCTAATGCTAGTCTAAGTTTTTAAACTCCATAGCAAAAACATAAGTTTTTATAAATTTGAGATTGGTTCTCTATCATAGATGAGATTTGTTAGATATATTTAAAATAGGTATGGTCATTC
>JAGTQM010000030.1 GCA_018396755.1 Candidatus Bathyarchaeota archaeon
AGAGACCCAGTCTTCAGCCGTTTCAACTGCTTTAGCTGTTCCAGCGCCGCGGCTCATATCCTGGTATAGATAGGCTATTTTTACGCCGAGCCAGTCTCCGTCGCGTAGATACTCCATTATCTGGCTTTTACGCTCGCCTAAGACCACGTAGATCTTCCCAATGCCTGCTGATGCTAACCCTCTAACGGCGTACTCTATGACGGGGTAGTATCCTATGAGACACATCTCCTTGTTCACAGCGTTTGAGTAGGGCTTCATACGTGTTCCTCTACCAGCGGCGAGTATAACGGCTTCCATTAAGTATCAAACAGAAATTAATCGTAGATTCCCTTAAAAATATTAGCATGGTTTCACTACAGTCGTAAATTGCATATGGTGATTCGTTTCCAAGAAGCATATTTATAAATAGATTCGAAGTAGAAATACTCAGGAGTATAGACCATGAGTTTAACAGTGGAAATACCTAGAAGTCTTTTAGAAGCGCTTCGTAAGCGTGGTTTCGACCCATCTAGTATTGTAGTAGATGCGTTATTTAAAATGCTTAACTTAGACCCTGCAGAAGAGGTGGAGGCACATGTAGAATTGGCTGAGAAGTTTCTTGAAGAAGGTAGAAGGCTCATAGATGAAGACCCTATTCAAGCATCTGAAAAATTGTATAAGGCTGCTGAAGAAGCCGTTAAAACAGTAGCTATAATGCTCAACTTCCATACAATTCTGGAAAGGGTAAAGGCTAGGGATAGATGGACTTTATCAGACTTAGATGAAGCTGCGAAACAAGCATCTAAAAGTATTGGGAAAGAATTCTACGTTGGCTGGGATAGAGCATACTACTTGCATGTAGCTGGGTTTCATGAAGCAAAATTGAGCAGTGAAGCTGTTAAAGAGAGACTATTGGATATAGATAACATGGTTAGAGTCTTAGAGAAATTGTTAAAAAAGTTTAGGCAGAGTGGAGAAAGCTTATAGTTAATAAATGCTCTTAAATAGTATTGATGAGTGAGCTGAGCTTTTTTGAAACTGTTAGACGGCGTAGGTCTATTAGAAGCTTCCAGTCTAAGCCTGTTGAAGATGAAAAACTATTTAAGATCCTTGAAACGGTTGATTTAGCTCCTTCAGCTGGGAATTTGCAGGCTTATGAAATAGTTATGGTTAAAGATGAAGCGTGTAAGAGGGCTTTAGCTGAAGCGGCTTGGGGTCAATGGTTTATAGCTGAAGCACCAGTCGTCTTCGTCGTATGCGCTAACAGGCGTAGGTCTGCTGTTAGATACGGTTCTAGAGGTGAAAACTTATACTCGGTAAACGATGCCAGTATAGCTGCGGCTTACCTTGAGCTTGCCGTTGCGGCTTTAGGCTTAGGGTCGTGCTGGGTTGGGGCTTTTAGAGATGACATGGTTTCAAAAGTTATAGAAGCACCAAGCCACATAAGGCCGATAGCTATAATACCTGTAGGCTATCCGGCTGAATCACCAAGCCGCCCACATAGGAGAGGTTTTAAAGACTTCTTACACTTCGATAAAATTAGAGCTAGCGTTTAAAGGTGATTGCCTTGGTTTTCAAACTATCCGTCATATCGGATGAGGTTTCTCAAGATTTAAACGACTTGATAGTGTTCGCTAGGGAGTTTCCACTAGACGGGTTGGAGATAAGAACCCTATTCAATAGGAAGCCTTACGAGCTTGTAGAATTGGCTGGCTCTATTAGGACGAGCCTGAGGAGGGTTGGTTTAGAGGTTTCAGCCGTAGCTTCCCCAGTTTTCAAATCAAACATAGACGACGAAGCGGAGTATAAGCAACATTTAAAGATTTTCGAACGGTGCGTAGAACTTGCTAAGACCTTAGACACGAACATTATACGGGTTTTCACCTTCTGGAAAAAGGATGGTATTGAACGGGTTGTCGATAGAATAGTTGAACTCTACCAGCCGCTTATAGATATTGCTAAAAGCGAGGGGGTTATACTTGGGGTTGAAAACGAACCCTCCACATATGCGAGTAATGGTTTAAGGCTTTCCAAGTTTCTCGGGAAGATCGGCTCGAAAACGGTTAAAGCCATCTGGGACCCTGGAAACGACATATGGGATCCTGAGGGGGAGATCTCTTATCCAGATGGATATAACTACGTTAGAAACGACGTAGTACATGTACACGTTAAAGACGGGGTGAGGAAGGGGCCGAGTGGAAGCTACGAGTTTACTCCAGTGGGTGAGGGGGAAGTAAACTACAGGGAACAGTTGAAAGCTTTAGCTTTTGACAAGTATAGGGGATACTTATCGCTTGAAACCCATTGGAGGCCTAAAGTCAAGCTTGATGAATCGAAGGTTTTAATGCCTGGAGGAACTGAATATTCAAGGCTAGGGTTTGAAGCCTCGAGAATATGTATGAGAAATCTTGTGAACATGCTTAGAGAGCTAGAGTTATGACCCTCCCATCAGCTGTATGAAGCCAGCGTTTCGCTATTTAGATTGATAGCCGGCTTCTGGAATATGGGGAACTATGTGAATAGGTCTTCCCTCACATAGTGCTTGAGCAGTTTTACGTCTAGCTCTTTGAACAAGCCTCCATATGGTTCCTCTTGAAACCCCCATCCTCTGCCCAGCTTCCTCTTGCGATAATCCTTCTAAGTCGACAAGCCGGAAGGCTTCAAGCTCTGCGAACTCTAAGAATATCGGTTCTAAGTTTCTCGATGGATTTGGTGTAAAATTGTTTACGGATGGTATTGCTTCTAATGCTATAGGTTTTGGAAGCCTTCCCCTTCTACCGTATCTAAACCTATGCCTCCGCATGAACCTCACATCTTAATCGTCTTCAAGTTTCTATCCGAAACTATTCTGTGAATAGTAACATTTATATATTTCTGTGAATTTTCACATAATTGAATGTGTGCATAAGCACAAAATAGGATTTAAGAGGTGAAAACATGGCATGGGGTTGGAGAGGAAGAGGTTGGATTGGATCATGGCCTGGAAGAGGACCATTCAGCTACTTACCGCCATGGCAGAGGCCTGGGTGGATCTTCAGAGGAGGATGGTGTTGGTACTGTTTGTATAGTCCATGGATTCGCGCGGGGCTTCCGAGGGATTGGCGGGTTTATCCACCGTTCACACCACCGCGATCTTCAAGAGAAGAGCTAACTGCTTTAGAAGATTACAAGAAGGAGCTTGAAGAAGAGAAGGCGAGCATAGAACAGGAGATGAGAGATGTAGAGGCGAGAATAAAAGAGTTGAAGGACGCGGCTAAGGAAGGCGGAAGTCAACCTAGGCTGTGAAAACTTGACATTACCCGTTAAACGTTTCCAATGCTTTAACTGTGGCCAAGTGATAGAAGTCCCTCAGGGAGCTCAGAAGCCGCTTAATTGTCCAAAATGTAGAGCACCAGCAATGATGATTCATAGGTTGAATAAGGGTCCGTATGGCAACGTGGTCAACAATAACATCCTCTATCTTTTAGTTTAACTTTGAATGTGGAGTTGTTAAGCTATGAGGAGGCTGAAAATAGCCATTCCAACAAAAGACCACATGGCTCTGGAGGACACTGTTTCAGAAGTTTTTGGTAAAGCTAAAACTTTCACAATAGTAGAATGTGAAGACGGTAAAATTGTAAATGTGCAAATAGTCGATAATACTGCTGCATCTTACGATTACGGTTCAGGACCTATTGTTGTAAAGATACTGGCGGGCTTAAAAGTAGACCTTGTATTGGCGGTAGAGATCGGACCCGGTGTTTCAAAAATGCTTGAACACAATAATATCCAGAAAGTCTTAGTAGAATCGGGTAGAAAAGTTAAGGATATATTGGAAGAAAGTTTAACGGATCAAAGTCATAGGAGACAACGCTACGCGATTAAAAAAGAGCTATCAAGACTGTTATAGCGGCTCAACTGTGAGTATTTTAGACCTTAAGACAATTTAGATGGTAAGAGCATCCAATAATTTTCTTTATAATTGAGAAAAAATTTAAATAAATTTTCTCTATAACTATACTTATGCGCTTATCTCTAGTCAAAGACTACATCGTTGAGTGGGTCAGGAGGGACATTGCGGTTGGCGTGTACAGAGAGTTGAAGGTTCCTAGGAGGAAGGATAAAATTATATCGATAATAGGTCCGCGTAGAGCTGGTAAAACCTACTATTTCTATCAATTGATGAAAGAGCGTAGGGAACACTCTCTATATTTGAATTTTGAGGATTTGAGGCTTATGGATGTGGACTTTAGGGAGATAAGGGACTTGGTGAGGATCTACGTGGAGGTCGTGGGTTGGGAGCCGAGCAATGTATTATTTGATGAAGTTCAAAACTTGAATGGTTGGGAGAAAGCTCTTAGAGGACTTCTGGATCTACAGCGCTATAATATTTTTGCCACCGGGTCTTCATCGAAGCTTCTAAGCAGGGAAGTGGCTACTCAGTTGAGGGGTAGAACCTTCTCCTACATCCTACTGCCCTTCAGCTTTAGAGAGTTTCTCAAGGCGAGAAATGTGACTGTCTCAGAGCCTTTAACGATGGACGAGGCTGCCCGCGTGAAAAATCTTTTAAGAAGTTATCTTGAATTTGGAGGCTTTCCAGAAGTCGTATTTGAGGATGCTGAGAAGGAAAGGATTTTGAAGGAGTACTCTGAGATGATCCTTTTCAGGGATATCGTTGAGAGACATAAGCTTAGAAACATAAGCCTTGCAAGATTCCTATTATCTTTCTTCATACAAAACTTTTCAAGAGAGTTCAGTGTAAACAAGGTTTTAAAAACTGCAGGGCTGGAAAGCTTTGGAAAGAATACGCTTTACAGCTACGTTGACAGAGTTCAGGATTCGGTAGCCATATTTTTCCTTAACAGGTTTTCGCCTAGAGTTTATCAGAGGGAAAGTTGGCCTAAGAAGGTTTACCTATGCGATACAGGATTAACGAAAACTGTAAGGTTTTCAGAAAACGTTGGAAAACTCATGGAGAACGTTGTTTTCCTGGAATTATTAAGGTTGATGAATAGGAGGCCGATGCTTGAAATTTACTATTGGAAGAACAGTCAGCAAGGGGAAGTCGACTTCCTGTTGAAAGAGGGGATGAATGTTAAACAGCTAGTACAGGTGACCTATGCTATGGAAAGAGATGAAGTTGAAAAAAGAGAGATTAAATCCCTCTTAGAAGCCTCTGAGAAGACGAATTGCAACAATCTGCTGGTGGTAACATGGGACTATGAGGGGGAAGATAAATCTGACGGTAAAACTGTCAAATTTATTCCTTTATGGAAGTGGCTGTTAACAACATAAGCTATAAAAACATGTTGTTAGCGGTGATTCCTTATACTGCTATTTAATACTTTAAATCTTTAAAGTCGCTATGTTAACAGTAGAGGGGGATCTACTGGAAACGTCATCGATTTTGAAAGATACCTAGTGTAATTCCAACGATATACCATCTTATATTGCAAACACTGCGAGAAAACATTTATACTTTGATGTAAATATTGTCAACAATATTTTTATGTTAACTTCGCTCTTAATAATAGTTAGATCATGTCATTTTTACGAAGGAAGGCTTGGATTGAGGGTTTAGATGATATTCTTAGAGGCGGTTTCTTAGAAGGCTCAAGCATCATTCTCCTTGGGCCTGTTGTAACCTTTAAGTCCCATTTGGCCTTTCAAATCATATATGGAGGATTGAAGAATGGTGAAAAGTGCCTTCTCATGAGTACTAATTTGACTTTTGATACTTTAAGGACAAATTTGAAAATCAGCTATGACTGGGATTTGAAGTCTTATTTAGATGCTGGAAAGCTAGATTTCATCTACTATCCTTCCCATCTCACGGAGAGCACAGGCAGATCCGGCGGTTTCGAAGGAATCAGAGAAATAACTTTTAGAACTGGGGAAGGTGTTACGAGGGTGGTTATACATAGTTTCTCCCAGCTTTACTCGACTGTAAATGATGAAAGTTTAATTATGAGTATGGTTTACAGATTGAAGGAGAAGATTGAGAAAAATCGTGGTATTGTTCTATATCTTCTAGATAATGGTGTTCAAAGTCGTCAGTTTGAAGAAAACCTAAAGTCGATTTGCGACTACGTATTGGAGCTGAGGGATAGTGAAGACGTCGTAGAAATAAGGGTGTCTAAGGCGCCGATACCTCACAGTTTAGACTGGCATAGATTGTTTTTCTCTTCTAGTGGAGTAGGCGTCGGAGCACCTACCGCTAAAACTGTTAAAACTGGTAAGAAGAGTCTTCCTGTTAGGTCTACTCTACCGAGTCTAAAGACGTTTATAGAATCTCCATGATATTCAAGTTAATTAAAGTACATTTAGCCGTTAGAACATTAGATGGAAATACTATGAATTAAGAGTTATTTCGCATAAGTATAGAAAGTTTTATGTGAAGATTAGGGTTTAATGTTGATTCTGGAAGGGTGTTGAATTGAACGCTAAAGTTGGGTTTATAGTTTGCGGAGTACATTCTGAAGTGAAAGATGTTTTAGGTAGACCTATGATCGACGTTAAACTCGTCGAAGACTCTTTAAATTCGCTTAGAAATGCTGGGCTAGATGTCTACAGGGTTTACGGTGTGCTTTCAAAAAGCCTGGAAATTGAGAAAGCTGTGGAAGAATGTGAGAAGCAAGGTGTAGACTGTGTTGTTTTCTACGTGGCTACATGGCTTTGGGCTTCGGAAATTTGGAAAGCTGTCTATTATCTTTCAATACCTACATTAATATGGTGTACACCGACTTCCATCGGATGGGCGACTGGCGGCGCATTGGTTTTACACGGCGCCTTAGATGAAGTAGGGGTTAAGCATAAAATTGTTTACGGCTATCCAGATGATGGAGAGGCTTTGAAGAGTATAGTGTCCTTCGCTAGGGCTGCAAAAGCCGCTAACAGGCTTAAGAAGACGACTTTAGGCTTAATAGGAGGCTACAGTATGGGTGCTGTCACAGGGGCAGTAGATATGGCGCAAGTACTGTCAAAGTTCGGCGTTAAAATTGAACACGTAGATCAGTATGAACTTGTTAACTCGGCTAAAGCTATTCCAAAGGAGGAAGTCGAGGAAACCTATAGAGAATTGAGGAGGAAGTATGGGAGGTTACCTGAGCTTGACGAGGTTATGGAGAGGTCGATTAGGCTGTATATTGCGTTGAAGAAACTCGTCTCAGAAAGGAAGTATGATGCTGTAGCTGTTAAATGTTTCCCAGAGCTTGGAGACAACTATGCTACAGCCTGTCTGGCGCAGAGCCTTCTACCAGATGAGGGGATTGTTACTTCATGTATAGGAGACGTTAATACTGCTTTATCCGCGTACATACTTTACCTGTTAAGTGGAAAACCCACGTTTAACCCGGATGTTCAGCAGATTAGGAAGTGGGAGAATGTTGTTAAACTCGCCTCCGATGGTGCAGCACCCATATCCCTAGCCGAGGATGTGGAAAGGATGACGTTGAAACGTAGAGGATTGCCGACTGAGGGGGCTGCTGACGGCATTTGCGTTGGATTCGTATGTAAACCTGGACCTGTAACTATGCTTCGACTGTGTAGAATTAAAGGAGAGTATTGTATGCATATAGCTACTGGAGAAGCGTTTATTCCAAAGGACGTAGATGTAGCTCTTGAAGAGTGCGGCTTCCCCCACTGGCCCCATGCATTTATAAAATTAAGCGGAGACGTGGAGAAATTCATTCAAAACCAGAGGAGCGAGTATATATCGATGTGTTACGGCGACTATGAGAGGGAGCTGATAGATCTATGCTACATACTGGATATAAAGCCGCTATTAGATAAATAGATTTTAAACATCCTTAATATTCCCATTTCTATTTTTCTCGACTCGGCTTTCCACGTATTCAAAGACAGCTGAAAGGTTAAAAAGCACTTACGAGTTCATAGGTTTTTGATCCGTATGAGCATTAGAATCGGAATCGTCGGCTGCGGTAGTATAAGCTGGGAACATGTTAGAAGATTAAGCCTTCTAAGAGGAGGAGAAGCTAAAATAGTAGCATTATGCGACGCCGTTAAAAGTAATGCTGAAAACCTGAGGAGATATGTGAATATTTTCAGGAATATAGCTCCTGAACCGTTAGATCAAAACGCTGTCTTTGAAAGCTACGACGATATGCTGGATAAGGTTGAACTCGACGCCGTCATCATATGTACGCCTCACAATCTACACTATGAGCATACTATGAAAGCCTTCAAACGCGGCTTACATGTGCTTGTGGAAAAGCCCATGGCCATATCGGTTGGAGAGGCCGAGGAAATGGTTGAGGAGTCTTCTAAACGCAACCTAGTCTTAACAGTAGGATATCAGCGGCACTGTCAGCCAGAGTACGTGTATGCTAGACGTAAAATCCTAAGCGGTGAATTAGGTGAGCCCCATATGGTGGTTGGCTGGCTCGTTCAAAACCTCGTAGCGGCTGGAAGATTCTATCTAGATCCTAAAGTTTCAGGTGGGGGGCAGATTAAAGCCTCTGGAACACATCTAATAGATGCGATACTCTGGATGACTGATACGGAGCCTGTGAAAGTTAAAGCTTTTATGGATAGAGCTGGAGCCCCTGTAGAGCTTTACGCGGTTTTAGCCGTAGAGTTATCTAACGGTGCTTTAGCATCTATATCGATATCTGGAGGACATCCGAGGCCGCATACGGATGTGACAGAAGAGGTTAGAGTCTGGTGCTCTAAGGGAGCTATTCATATAGCAGGTGGAGCCGTTTACGTGGAAGACTCCGAGTCGAATATCATTAAGATCGACCGGAACACGCTTCCAAGAGTTAGTCCAAACCCAGATGTCAACTTTGTGAGGACGATACTTGGGGAAGAGGAGAATCTAATACCAGGTATCTGCGGGCTTAAAACTACGAAGCTTGAAGAAATGGCTTATCTAGACGTTGGACAGCCAATACCGAGTAGGCTTAGAAGAGCTTAAACATCTGCATACTCCCACGGAAGTACGCATTGAATTAAATCGCTCATTCCACTATGCCACTCGGCATCGGCAATTGTAAAGTGCGCTTTCACAGGCACATTGTAGCGTACTATTTTTACCATTATGTGATTCCACTTCTTTCGAAGAGTGGCATTGACATAGTTTGAACCGTCACCGCCGTAGTTTGGCCTCAGTGGAACAGTCTGACGGGTTTCATGTATATTCTCACCGTTTAACCAAAGACGCATCCTACTATTGTTCGGCACGCCTAAGACGACCCTCCGCTCCTCAGGAGAATATATGTAGTGTCTTAAGTAAACGACACCCGGCTTGTTTTCAAAAAACGGCTCTATTTCCAGAGCGTTTTCAGGCCAGGATATAGTTTTCCAGCCTTCGCCAGCCTCCATGAGCATGGCGTCTTTCTCCGGTGGGAAGGCGAAATCTAGGGAAACAGGTTCTCTGAATACATGTGAAACCAACCAGCGGAAGCCTCCGACAAAGTTTAACGGAACCCATAGAAGGCTCGGCCTTCCATCTATTGAAACTTCAACCATTCCTCTATTAACTGTACTTATGTTGTATGCTTGAGATATGACTGAAAACTCTAATTCGATTTCCTCTTTAGGCTTTAGATTGAAGTAGTAGGTTGAAAAAGGTTTTAAACTCCAACCTTCTGGAACATGTATGGTAAGCCTTCCGGAGATGGACGTTAGTCTAGTGTTTCCCATTGCTACTTTAAACCGATTTAAAGTATTTGGAAGAACTGCTGGCCCATCCAGGTATACTACTGAGACTTTCACAGTGGTCAAGTTGAAATCCACTTGATTTGGCGGGATATTCCAAAGCCTTCTCGCGTCTTTCAGAGAATCCAGTATGATGTCCTCAGCCATGGAAAAGTCGTTTTCACAGCATAGCGTTACAGGCGAATTTAAAGACTTTAAAACCCGTTCACCTATTGCGCAGACTTCTTCTGTAAGCTCTTGTAGATTCCTAGGTATGCGGATGTTCACTATTCCACGGCTTACAACGATTTGATCGCCTAGAGGTTTAACCCATTTCTCCGGGAGTTTGCTTCCGCCGTTGATTATACCCCATATTGCTCCCACTGTTGCACCAGTACAGTCGGTATCCCACCCGCAGTTTACAGCTTTACACATAGAATCTCCAAAATCCTCTCCGTATAGTAGTCCAATGGTTTGAAAGCCTAAGTTTATCGGAGAATACTGAGCAATATGGCTGTAAGCCGTCTCTTTAACCTTCTCACGCGCCCTCCTCCAGTCTAACCCGTTGAGATAAGCGTTTAAAGCCGTGTAAATGGCTTTCGAAGTCATACTGTTTTCAGGAATCGCTGAAAGACCTATCTCCACCAGTTTAACCCTATCGCTTATCAGGAAGGCAGCAGACTCTACGACGGCGTTGAAGACTTCACCGTAGACCGACTCGCCTCCAGCATGGTCGCATATAGCATCTTGATAAGCATACCACGCAGCTATGTGAAGAGAACCTGGTGCTATGCAGGCCCATATTTCTGAACGTATGGGGCTACCCATACAGTCTTTGAACCAGTTGTTATACCATCCTGAAACAGGAGGGTGTAAACCCTTCTTCAAATTGGTCTTATGCAGCCCATACTCATCGTAGTTGTACATTATACAGTCGAGCCAGTACTCTGCTAAATCCCGTGCAGTAATGTGGATGCCTTTATCTTTGAGAGCTTGAAGCCAGACCAGTTGAATTTCAAGGTCGTCATTTGGAATACCTCCCTCTATAAGCTTAGGATACCACCAGACATCAAACATCTCCTCTTGACCGAATATCCGCTCAAGTGGGCCGCCAAGAGTCCCTCCGGCGTTTTTACCCAGCCAACAGCCGTAGACTTTATCGTAGTATGTCTCCCTAGCAAGCTTAACCTTGGACATCAAATCAATTTACAGCCAAAGCTTAATATATGTTTATAACTTCAGCCCCGTTAACTTAAGAGTTTAGGAGATGAATAGTCGGGAGAGGTTTCTAGCTACTGTAAGCTTCCGGAAGGCTGATAGGTATCCGTATTGGGAGCTTGGAATCTGGGGTCAGACGTACGATAGGTGGATTCGAGAGGGCTTGAGTGAAGAAGAGCTTAGAGGAGACTGGTTTAGAGGAGAGCCTAGATTCGCCGGGCTTGATAAGAGGGATTTCATTCCTTTAAACTTGGAGCCTATTCCAGGATTTGAAGAGAAAGTTATCAGCGAGGATGAGCGTTACATGGTTTTTAGGGATAAGTGGGGTCGGATTAGAAGGGGTTTGAAAGATGGGGAGGCTCACGGTACGAGGATGTCGATGGACACCTATATAGACTTCTTCGTGAAAGACTTTGAAAGCTTCCGAGAATTTAAAAAGTACTTCGACCCTTATGATCTGAGACGGTATCCTAAGGACTGGGATGAATTGAAGAGAAAGTGGAAGAGTAGAAATTATCCGCTGTATTTAACTGAGAACTGTGGCTTTGGAGGTTTATACTGGAATTTGAGGAATATGATGGGTACTGTGAGGCTGTCTATAGCTTTCTACAAAATGCCGGATCTAGTGCATGAGATTTTAGACTTTATGGTGGAATTCTTCGTAAAATCCACTGAAAAGGCTTTGAGAGAGGTTGAAGTTGACGCGTTCACATTTAATGAAGACTTTGCATGTAAAAGTGGACCTTTGATATCACCTAAGATTTTCCGAGAATTCTTCCTGCCACGTTACGAAGAGATGATTAAGCATTTAAAACGGCATGGAGTTAAAGTCATCGAACTCGACAGCGATGGGAATACTGAGTCTTTAATTCCTTTAATGATTGAAGCTGGTGTAAACACCCATTGGCCGCTTGAAGCAGCATCCGATATGAATCCTGTAACTATTAGAAAGAAGTATGGGGAAGAATTGGCCTTATACGGTGGAATAGATAAGAGAGCTCTCGCAAGCGGGAGGAGGACGATTGAAAGAGAAGTATACGGTAAAATCGCACCTATGATTGAACTTGGAGGATACATTCCAACGGTTGACCATACAATACCTCCAGATGTACCACTTGAAAATTTCCTATACTATTTAGAGTTGAAACGTAGGATTGTTGAAAAGTAGTGTGGAATCCGCTCTCAAAGTACTTTACTCTAGGGATATATAGCTATGGTCTCCGTGGTTTAAAGCTATATTCATAGAGATGAGGGAGTGCATAGTCTACATGTGTCAGAATAGATTTTTATACTCCAACTTATATCTAAAAAGTCAGGTATAGTGAATATGAGTCTGGCAGTAGAGGCATATGTCGGAAAGAAGTATGCTATTTATTTGCCTAAGGCGATCGTTAAAGCCCTTGGTATAAGAGAAGGGTGTAAGGTGCTTTTAAGGGTTTCCGGCGGCATATTGGTTTTGGAAGTGGTTAGAGACCCTGTAGAACTCGCCCTTTCAGGTAGGAAGTTTGCATCGATAAGTCCTGGTCAAATTGAGGCGATAAGTCTTGAAGAGCAGGCTAAATACGTTGAAGGTTCTCCTTGACACGTCTTTTCTACTTCCTACTCTAGGTATCGATGTGAGTAGAGAGGTGTTAGAGTGCCTTAAACGACTCGTGGAAGAAGAGGTGGAACTATACTATTCTAAGTTTAGTATTTTAGAATCTTTATGGATTGCTATTAGACTGGCGAAAGATAGAAACTTAGATATGGAGAGGTTTAACGAGGGATTAAGAAGCATAGTTAATGGGGGCAGATATATGAGAGTTGAAGAAAGCTCTGAAGTATTTAATGAAGCGTTAAGGCTGTATATGCTAGGGCATAAGGATATGATAGACAATATACTCTACGCAACTTCATCCAGTTTAGACTTCAGACTACTGACTTTAGACGGGGAACTTAAGGAGTTTATCCGAGGAAAAGGACTGAAAGACATAGTTTTACTACCAAGGGAAGTTATTTAAGACATCTTAGAGTCTTCTACCTGTTGCTGGAAAATCGTAAAGCTGAAGTGTAGAACCATCGAAAGATGTTGGAATTAAAATACTACTAGATAAATTTGGAAACTATGTAGGGAAAAATATGTGGTGGAAGAGTCTACTTAGAATATTGGGAGGTAAATCCACTTACCGTAGCTACTGTGTTCTTTAGTGACAGATTCATTCTACTATGCTTTCTGGAGCTTGAATTAAAACAAGTATCTTTGAGGCTAAAAATTCAAAATTTCTAAAAATCAAGCTTGAAATTCAATAATAGCCTCTTAAATGAGTATATTTGACTATTTAATTCTTATTCTACAAGTGTAGAATTTCAGTAAATCCTTTAGCATTTCAGCATCTTCTTCGAATTGAAGAAAGATGGTTAATGCAAGATGCCCAGTGTGCGATGAACAGGTCGATATAGGTAATAAGCCTCAACTAGAGACTACTATAGACTGCCCCTACTGCGGTACTACTCTTATTATAAGAAGTACAGGGCGGAAGTGGAGTCTAGAAATTTACGAAGAAGAAGGAGAAGAGGGGGAATGGGAGGGAGGGGAGGAAGAGGAGGATTTATTCTAACCGGGGGTGTTTTCTCATGAGCTGTGCGGAGAAGAAGGAAGAGAAGAAAGAGGAGAAGAAGGA
>JAGTQM010000031.1 GCA_018396755.1 Candidatus Bathyarchaeota archaeon
CGCTTGAAACACTTAAAAAATGTGCCTTAGGAGGAGGATATGCTTTAGGATCTGGAAACACCATAGCCAATTATGTGAAGGTGGAGAACTACCTCGCTATGCTTAGAGTTGGAGAAAAGTACGGAGTATATGTGCAAACCGCTTAAATACATCATTTACTTAACGGGTTCTGGTGCGTCTTACCACTTGACACCCGAAGACGTACCTTCCCCTCTTCTGCTCACAGTCTTGTTTAAGGGACTGATCACGGCTACATTTGAACATTTAAGGGGCGATCCATGCTGAACCTTAGCGTGTCATCTTGAGTTTTGAGCAAGTTGATGGCGGCGTTTAGGTGCCTATCCATCACCCACCCGCATTTTGGACACTCGAACAGTTGCCCATTCGGCTTTACAACATAGCCACATATAGGACAAGTCTGGGAAGTACCCTTGGGGTTCACGTAAATGACTTTAACCCCTTCCCATCTGGCTTTATATTCTATGAAGTTTTGTAGTTTGCGGAAGCTCCAGGAGTTTAGTCGCCTCTTCAATTTTTTAGAGCGTTTGCTGACTCGCTGAACCTTTCCGTTAAACTTGTTGATGCATAGAATCTTTCGGTTAGCTGACTTTCTAATATATTTAAACTGCTCCAAGACTATTCCGAAGCCCCCTTGTTTGGCTTTTTCAATGATTTTTTACTGACTTGATGCATCAGTTGTTCGGTTCTATGTTTCTCCCTTGCACTGTATTTGGCTTGAAGCTTCTGGAGTTTTCTTCGATCGCCCCAGAACTTTCGCTGAATCTTCCTTCGCTTCTCAAAGTAGACGTGATGGAGTCTTGAAAGTTCGCTTAGGTTATACTTGAACAGTTCTCTGTTGCTGGTTACACAATCAAGGCTTCGTTCATTTGTATCTATCCTGATGTATCCCATAGGCTCAATCACCTCGGCAGCCTTTGAGAAGACCACCGTAACTGTGTTCGCAGTCACGGTGACTGAGCCTAGCTTGAGCGTGAGGTCAGACAGGAAATCTCTCTGATATTTGCCTATCTTTAACGGAATGGAGATAAACTGTCTGGGCTTCTCAGGAATCCTTAAGACGCCATCTTGAATTTTGAAGGTTTGATTGTCAAATTTCAAAAAAGCCCTTCTAACATATGGCGTTTTTCTCCTCATCATGTTTCTGACAAGTCCGCAAGCCACTTCACAGGCACTCAACGTATAATGGATGTGTAAACCGTAACGCTTGAAAGGCTCATATACCGCCTTGATGAGCCTAAACCTTGATGTTATCTCTGCTCTAAAGCCACTCTAACGGCTTCATTGACCATGTTTCGGAACGGTTCTAGTAAATCGCCTAGAGGTTGCGAATGTTTAAACTGGACTGCCTTGACTGCGAGTACATATAAAAAAATCGCCTACAAAGCAGTTTTAAAATAGATAGGTTTAAATATTGGTAAGTATGGAAAATTTTGATGGTTGAAAGGCTCTATACGATCAAGGAGGCGAAGAAGCTTCTCGGCGTTACCACGTGGACTATTCAGCAGTGGGATAGGCAGGGTAAGATTAGATGCGTTAGAACCGTTGGTGGCCGGAGGAGGATTCCTGAAAGCGAGATAAGACGTATTTTAGGATTAAAGGAAGAAAGGGCTGTTGTTGGGTATGCTAGGGTTTCTTCTGCAACGCAAAAAGATGATTTGGAAAGACAAAAACAGTTAATATTGAGCTATGCCAGGAAAAGAGGTTATGGTGACATTAAAATCCTAGCAGATATCGGCTCTGGGCTTAATGAGAAAAGGAAGAGCTTTCTAAAGCTCTTAGAAATGGTTTCTGAAAAGAGAGTTTCTAAGGTAATTGTCGCTTACGAGGATAGGCTCACGAGGTTTGGATTTGAAACCTTGAGAAGAATGTTTTCAGCCTTTGGAACAGAAATAGAAGCATTAAACCATGAAGAGAGGACGCCACAAGAAGAACTCGTAGAGGACTTAATAACCATTGTTTCTCATTTCGCTGGGAAGCTCTACGGAGTGAGGAGTCACAAATACAAGGAGGTTGTTGAAGGTGTCGAGAGGCTTGTATCAGGTTAGAGCATATTCCATACCTCACACCTTTGACGTAGATGGATTGATAGAGGATTACATGCATGTTTTAAACGCAATCCTCAACGATCTTTGGAGCGCTATCACGTGGAAGAGGCGAGTGAAAAGACTCATACCATTTTTAAAGAAAGACAAGGATTTCAGGAAATCCCTCAGAGATAAGTATCTTTCAGAATGGGTATATTCCAAGCACTACATCGATTCGGCGATGAAGCAAGCGTATTCCGTGCTTGAGTCGTGGAGGAAGAGGTACTTACGTGGAAAGGCGGGGAGGAATAGGCCCGAACTGAGGAGGAAATTCGTCAGAATCAAAGAAACACTCTACAGCTACCGCGATGGCGTACTCAGGATTTCCATCAAACCATATGAGGAAAGCGTAACTATAGATTTGAAAAAAGCGTGGTGCTGGGATAAGATAAAGGATTTGGAGCTTGGCGAACTCATACTTAGACGGGATAGGCTTATTGTAACCGTCAAAAAGAATGTGAGGCTTGAGATTAAAGACCCTGTGGCATGGGATATAAACCTCTTAACCTTAGACGGTTATGACGGTGAAAACCATTATTCGATAAGCCTGAAGCAAATCTACACAATCCATAGAACCTATGAGTTGAAGAGAAAGGCTATCCAAAAGCTTCCTGAAAAACTAGGAAGAAGCTTCTGAAGAAGTACAGCTCAAGAGAGAAGAACAGGGTCAACGATGCGTTGCATAAATTGGCTAACCAGCTATTGAATAGAACCAACGTTTTTGAGGACTTGAAGAATTTCAAGGAAAGAGTGGCTAGGACGAAGAGCAGAAGCATGAACAGGCAGAACTCGAAGCACAACTACATCATGCTCCAGAAATACGTGGAATACAAGTCAGCGTGGAACGGCTATGCTACCGTATACGTGAATGTGAAAGGCACTTCGAAAACCTGCTCCAGATGCGGGTATCACAATAGAGACCTGAAAGGAGCAGGCATATTCAAGTGTCCAAAATGTGGACTTGTAATCAATAGACAGAGAAATGCGTCAGTAAACATTTGGAATAATTTCCTTAAGATGTGGGGATTTACGGGTTCACCCCGAAAGGAGCCAAGCCCGATGAAGCCTCCGATGAACCCAGAGGAAGCTAAGAGCGATGAAGCTCAAGAGCTAAGTAATGAACCCATACATATCATTACTTAGCTCAGAACCCTTATCACCTATTAAACTTTATACACACCACTCAACACTCGAAGACACAGCAGAACCACTTAACGAAAAGAATTTATACTGACAAATTACATCGATACTTAAATGGAGAACAAGCTTAATAGTTTGGAACATTGGTTTAACTACGACGAGCTCCTAATACTTCCAGGCCCTTCCACAGTAGAGCCTAATGAAGTCAGCCTCGAATCTAAGGTAACGAGGAATATTTCGGTTAACATACCAGTAGTAAGCTCCCCGATGGATTACGTCACTGAAAGCCGTATGGCTATTGAAATGGCTAAACTCGGTGCTATAGGCGCGATCCATAGAAACATGAGCTTAGAGAGAGAAGTTGAAGAGGTTAAAAACGTTAAGAAAGTTTACGGCGGCGAAGGATCTACAGTAGACGATTATGGTAGATTGAGAGTAATAGCGTCGGTAGGATCCTTCGATGAAGAAAGAGCAGTAGCATTAGATAGAACCGGTGCAGACGCTATTTTAATAGACTGTGCCCATGGACACAACTTAAGAGTTATAAAATTTGCTGATAGAATCAGAAGACTGATATCATGTGATCTAATAGCTGGAAATATCGCCACTCCAGAAGCTGTAGAAGACTATGCAGACATTGCAGATGGTTTAAGGGTAGGCTTAGGAAGCGGTTCAATATGTATAACTAGAGTTGTCACAGGCGTTGGAGCACCTCAAGCTTCAGCAGTATACTTCACCTCTCTAGAGGCGGAGAAGAAGGGGATTCCTGTGATAGCTGATGGAGGATTAACGAGTAGTGGAGATGTAGTTAAAGCTTTAGCTTTAGGAGCCAGCTCTGTAATGCTTGGTTATTTGATAGCTGGTACCGATGAAACACCTGGAAGGATAATAGATGGAGCCGCTATCGGGTTAAAAGGACTCTTCAAACCCTATAGGGGAATGGGTTCTAAAACTGTCATAGGTAAAACCGACAGGTATGGTTGTAGGATTAAACGTGCCGCTGAAGGTATTGAAGCTCTCATAGAATACAGGGGGAGTTTAAGGGATGCTATGATGGAAATAGTAGACGGCGTTAAACAGGGTTTGGGCTATGTAGGTGCTGGAAATATCGACGAGCTTAGATTAAAAGCGAAATTTGTGAAGGTTACTCCAACAGACAGAAGCGACGCTAGAAAACTTGTGAAAATAAGCGTAGAAGCTTGGAGGAAGCTTGTTGAAGAACCTAGCAACGGCTAGATTTTCTCCTCCCTGTGGTATGGTTTCCCCAAGGCGGAGGGTGCTCCCAATCTCCTTCTCAGCCGACTACTACTGAAAACCACAAGGACAGCTATCGTAGAAATATAGGGGAGAGTCTGAAGTAGGGGCGGAGAAAAACCATATGGTTGCAATCTATACTGTAATACTCTAATTCCACCGAAAAGATATGAACCTACAATTGCATATAGTGGATTCCACGCTGAGAATATTACAAGGGCTAAAGCTATCCATCCTTGACCCGCAGTCATACCTTCAATCCAAACTGGTGTGTAACATATGCTTAAATAAGCTCCACCTAGCCCTGCTAGAGCACCTCCTAGGAGAGAACAAGCGTACCTAATGACTGAAACGTTTATTCCAGCCGCGTCTGCTGCCCTTGGGTTTTCACCAACCATTCTCACGTAAACTCCAATCTTAGTCTTAAACAGGATAAACCATAACAGTACAACCATGAAGTAGGATGCGTATGTTAAGGAGTCCTGTACGAAAAATCCTCCAATAATCGGTATGTCCTTCAACAGTGGAGCTTCAAATCTACTCATAGTGTACTTTAACGGTACACCTATGAGACTTTTCCCTATTAGAGAGCTTAACCCTACTCCAAGCATTGATAATGCTAAACCAGACACCACTTGATTTGAACGAATAGATATGGAGATGGAAGCGTGTATAAATGCGAGTACTAAACCCGCCAAGGCGGCTGCGGTTAATCCGAAAAACGGCTCTCTCGTTATATAGGTTAAGTAGAAGGCGGTTACAGCCCCTAAAGCCATCATTCCTTCCACACCTAAGTTTAACACTCCAGAGCGTTCAGTGTATACTTCTCCTAGAGCTGAGAGTAGAAGGGGAGTACTTGCAGTTACAACCATAGATATCAACTCGGTGACAGGGTCCATCATCTCCACCTCAACCTGTATCTTCCGAAAAACTCTGAGATTAGTAGAGAGAAGAGGATGACCCCATTGAAAACGTTAACAACTCCTGAAGAAAGCCCTAGAGAAACTTGTAGAATATCTCCACCAGCTAGAAGGAAAGCCATAAAGAACGCTGAAAGTGGAGAAGCTATAGGATGGAGACTGCTGAGCCAAGCAACTATTATTCCAGAATATCCATACCCTGAGGAAATAGCTGATGCATATCTTAAACGACGATGTATTCCACAGACTTCCCCAGCGCCAGCTAAACCAGCAAGCGCTCCACTTATAGCCATACTTGCCATCAGTGCTTTTGTATAATTCATTCCAGAGTATTCGGCAACTCTCCTACTCTGACCACAAACTCTCATTTCAAACCCTAAAGTCGTTTTAAACAGGATTAAGAACGCTGTAAAAGTAGCTATAGATGCTATTAATAGAGTCAGCCAGTGTATCCTAGTGCCCGGTATCGTTTGCAGCCACGCAGATTCCGGAAACTTATCCGTGTAAGGGAAGCCCCACTCTTTAGCCCCCTTCCAAGGGCCGTAAACAAGGTAGTTTACTAGGAAGCTCGCTATGTAGTTCATCATAAGCGTTACTATAACCTCATTAACTTCAAGCTTCGCTTTGAGAAGAGCCGGTATAAGAGCCCATGCGAAGCCACCAACCATACTTAAAATCAGTATTAGAGGGAGTTGGGCAAAGTCTGGGATGTCTAGGAATAGGGCCGCCCAAGTAGCCATAATAGCCCCTATCAGAAGCTGCCCTTCCGCCCCTATGTTCCACATACCTGATTTAAATGCAACTATTAATCCTATTCCGCACAGTTCAAGCGGTATAAACTTAGTTAAAACTTCACTTAAACCGTATGAGCTTAACGATTTAGAGAACATTATTGAAAATGCGTAGACTGGATTAATGCCATAGCTTGCGAAAATGACCGCTGATATTCCTAATGCTAGAAGTACAGCTATAATCTTCGTAGCGATTTTCACGGGTAGAGACTGTTCTCTCCTCTCTTCAATTCTAATCAACTTTAACCCCTCCCATCATCAGCCCTATTTTCTCAGCCTCAGCCTCCTCAGACTCTAAAATATCTATGAGCTCTCCCTTATACATGACTCCTATTCTATCGCTCAGTTGAAGAATCTCCTCTAAATCTTCTGATACTAGAATTACAGCTGCCTTCTTCTTAAGCTCGAGTAAAAGCTTCCACGTTTCCTCTGTTGAAGCCACGTCTAAGCCGAATGTTGGATGGACAGCCACTATGAGACTACAATCTGCAGAAGTTTCCCTTGCTAAGATAAGCCTAGCTAAGTTTCCCCCCGAAAGTTGCCAAGTAGGTGCTTTAAGAGAAGGGGCAATTACACTATACTTCTCCACCAGATTTTTAGCATACTGTTCAAGTTCATTGGATTTCAGAAGACCAAACTTAGAGAAGCGTCGATACGATGTTAAAGTGAGATTTTCTAAAACACTTAATGATGGCAGAATACCCATTCTAACTCTATCGTCAGGTATGTGTGAAGCCACCCTTCTAAACTGGGGGGGAGAGGTTAATTCGCTTCCACCGATTACTATTCTACCCTTATCTACCCGTCTAAGACCCGTAAGCGCCTCAATCAGCTCTTTTTGACCGTTTCCAGATACTCCAGCTATACCGAATATTTCACCCTTCCTAACTGAAAAGCTCAATCCTTTAACAGCTAGCCCACCCTTATCGTTCAGTACGTACAGGTCTTCAACTCTTAAAACTTCTTCACCTAGAATTGTTTTTTCTCTTACATGCTTCCTTACAACCACTCTACCAACCATCAGATTTGCAAGTTCTTCCTCATTTGTCTCTTTAGTATTCACCGTTGCGACGGCCCTGCCCTTTCTTAAAACGGTAATTCTATCCGTTATTTCTAAAACTTCTGGAAGTTTATGTGATACAAATATTATTCCTCTACCCTCATCCTTCATCTTCCTAATAGCTTTAAAAAGAGCATTCACCTCATTTGGAGCTAAAACCGTTGTAGGCTCGTCAAGGATGAGGATTTTAACTCTACGTATCAGAGCCTTTAAAACTTCAATCCTCTGCTTCTCTCCAAGTGAGAGATTATAAACCATCGCTTCGGCGTCTATGGGAAGACCATATTCTTCAGCAACTCTATGGATTTCGTCAATCCTCTTCCTTCTTAGGATTTTATCTGGAAAAAGAGGCGCGAGATTCTCAGCTACACTCATGTTTTCAACCAGTTCTGGGAACTGAGACACCATTCCCACTCCGAGGCGTATAGCATCTTTTGGAGATTTTATATGAACTGGCTTCCCTTCTATGTAGATTTCACCTTGATCTGGCTTATATACGCCGTACAGAATGTTCATAAGCGTAGTTTTGCCAGCTCCGTTTTCACCGAGGAGACCGTGGATTTCACCAAACTTAAGCTCAAAGTTCACCGAATCATTCGCTATAACGTTTGGGAAGATTTTAGTTATTCCAACCATTTTAACGAGCGTTTCATCCTCCATGTTTACTCGCACCTGCTAAAGCAGTAGATGTTAGACTTTGAAGAAAAATAGGAGGGGAAGATAAAAACTCTACACTGGAATACTTGCGACAATATTGTCTACAAACCAGTCTATCGTCCAAAGCTCATCATGCGTCATTCTTCTGCCAGCTTCAACTCTTAAATTGCCCTTATTATCGTATATTGGTCCTGTGAATGGGTCGAAGACAACCGTGTCTTCAGACATCTGGCTCAACCTCTTCATGATGAGGTCGTAGGCGCTTATCCTACCGAACTCAGGATGATCTATGTACGTATTGTTCAGTACTGGTATGAACTTCGGGTTTATTGGAACACCATACGCTCCTCCAAGCTCTACAGCACCTTCCCTAAGCATCCACCAGTAGTCAACATTAGCCAAATTTGTGGAATTGTAGTAGCCGCTACGTATTTTACTAAGTATATCTGCATATAAGACTTCCCAGTGTACTAATTGCCCGCTAACACATACATCTGGGCCGAAATCCTGCATTGGACTGTAATGTCCGAAACAGTAGACGGGTTTACCTTTATCGTAGTACTCTTGAGAAACCTGCACTACTGTTGGAGAGTCTTCTGTAAACGCTAAAACGTCAGCCCCCCAGGCTATAAGCGACTCAGCAGCTTCTCTAGCCGCAGATGGATCATACCAAGAGAAAATCCAGCGGACATCTACAACAGCATTTGGGTTAGCTTCCTTTACACCTAAGGCGAAGGCGTTTATATGTCTAACTACTTCTGGAATTGGATGTGCGGCTACGTAACCCACCTTATTTGTTTTCGTTAAAGCACCAGCCATAAGTCCGTTTAAGTAGTAGAGCTGGTAAAATTCAGCGAAGTATGTACCTACGTTAACACGCCTCATATAGCCAGAGCAATGGAAGAAGATCTTGTCCGGATACTTTTCACCTGCTTCAATCGTCGCATCCATGAATCCGAAGCTGGTTGTAAAGACAACATCACAACCCTCATCTATCAATCGATCTATTACTTTAGGGCAGTCTCCTTCTGGGACAGCTTCAACGTAGACTGTTTCAACCCATGGGAAGATGTTTTCAACATACCTTCTCGCCGTGTCATGTGCATGACTCCATCCCCAATCACCTACTGGACCTACATAGATGAATCCTACTTTTAGAGGTTTCCTCAACATCTGAAGTTCAGCCGTAACGCTCTCAAGCTGAGCTACAACACGATCGTAGTCATCTCTAAGCCTTTCATATTCCTCGATGGATACTCCTGCTGGCCTCAGCGAGAAGCCGAGAGCTACTCCGATTAGAAGCCCTATTATCAGACCAACTCCCAGATATTTCATGTCCAACTTTTTCACACTCCTACAAACATTTCCAATAAGCTATTGTGAAGTTTAAAAACTATTCGTTCCTCTAAATATGAACTATGTTTTTCCGCATAGTTTAAACTGGAGGTTTGGACACACGTGGAGAGAAAAATGTTTACGGCTTTCACATTTTCTATGCAAGAAAATTAAAGGATTTAAAAATTTTTAAAATAAAGATGTTTAAATGATTGAATGCTAAGCAACTACGGCTGTTCCAAATCTGGGACTGTTAAACTTTAATATGTGTTGCTCCATTTTTATGGAGTGGGATTGCTCTGTACGATGTAGTGATAGTTGGTTGCGGACCAGCGGGAATATTTACGGCCTTAGAGCTATCTGAAAAAAGCGATCTTTCAATTTTAATGTTTGAGAAAGGTTTAGATATTAGGGATCGTAAATGTCCAGCTTTAACTTCCGGCTTTTGCAGTAAACAGTGTAAACCATGTAATCTCCTCAACGGATGGGGAGGGGCTGGAGCATTCAGTGATGGGAAGCTTATACTGTCCCCAGATGTGGGAGGATGGCTTACAGATTACGTACCTAGAGAAGAGCTTGAAAACCTTGTGAAATATGTAGATACCTTCTACAGGAAGTTTGGTGTACCGGATAAGATTTATGGTGGAGATGGAGATTTCATAGAGGATATTAGGAGGAGGGCGGTTTTAGCTGGCTTAAACTTCATACCTATGACTTTGAGGCATATGGGTACTGATAAAGCCAACTCCGTGTTGGAGGCAGCTAGGAGGTATTTGAATAAGAGAGTTGAAGTCAAATTTAGAACTGAAGTTGCTAAGGTCCTTGTAGAAAACGGAAAAAGTGTCGGCGTTGAAACATCGGATGGAGAAGTTTACAGAGCTAAATATGTTGTTCTAGCTCCAGGCAGAAGTGGTGCAGAGTGGCTTCAAAGAGAGGCTAGACGTTTCCAGTTGGGTCTTGAAAATAACCCGATAGATTTAGGCGTTAGAGTTGAAGTGCCAGCAGCTGTTATGGAGCCTTTAACAAATGCACTATATGAGCCGAAGTTTCAATTCTACTCTAAGTCTTTTGACGACATGGTTAGGGTTTTCTGCGTATGTCCACAAGGGGAAGTCATAACAGAGATATACGATGATGTTCTCACTGTTAACGGTCAAAGCTACTCAGAGAAGAAGACTGATAATACCAATTTCGCGGTTTTAGTAAGTGTATCTTTTACAGAGCCGTTTAAAGAGCCCATAGCCTATGGTAAGTACATAGCTAGACTCGCCAATATAATAGGTGGTGGTGTTATAATTCAGAGGCTTGGAGACCTTAAGAATGGGAGGAGGTCTACTGAAGACCGTATAAACCGTAGTATAGTTAAACCTACTTTGAAAAACGCCACACCTGGGGATTTAAGCTTCGTACTACCTTACAGGTATTTAACGGATATACTTGAAATGCTCGAAGCTCTCGATAAACTTACACCGGGCGTATTCTCAAACCACACGCTACTCTACGGTGTAGAAGTCAAATTCTACTCAGCTAGAATAAAACTCGATAGAAACCTTGAAACCGATATTAAAAACCTCTACGTAGCAGGCGACGGGGCAGGTATAACACGAGGACTTATGCAAGCATCGGTATCCGGTGTAATAGTCGCCAGGTCGATATTAGCTAGAGAGGGGATTAAGACAGATACGTAACATCTTCAAAGTATCCAGACCCTTAGAAGAGCGTCTAAATGCCCTAGAGTTTCCTATATTTCTACAATTATCTTCTTATGCAGACTATGTATAGGAAAAGTGGAAGCTCCTCGACTTTACTCGTTGTTGGATCAACTTTCAGTCTAAGTATTTCCAGGGTTACGACGCCGACCAATGGAATGTCTATCTTCTCACTTACAAGTATCGGCGATGTTCTCTCTATCAAATATTTTTATTCTAGCCTCCGACTCCCAAAGTCTCTCACTACCACTAGCCGTTTTCACATCTACGAAGCCGAGACTTTCAAGACCAAGTTTTTTAGCCATTTCCGCTGGGGCAATAGTATACGCTGCACCCGTATCGATAAGCGCTTTAGTTTCAACTTCATCGCCTGTTTTAGGATTCAAGAATTTAACATCCACCCATATATGATCCATAAGCTGACACTTAAATGATATTCATAGTAAGACCACTATATTTCGTTTTCCCCAAGGACTAAAAATAGTGCAGCGATGCAGACCATCAAGTACGCGGAAGACGATAAATTAAATGCTATTTTTCTCAAAAATCAATAATACTCAAATCTAACTTAAACGTTTAGACATTGAGTATTCCATTAATTTTAACGCGTTAAAGTATTTTCTAATAGCTATGTGAGAAGCTTTACAGCTTCTTCGGAGGAAACTGCTACAAGACTCTCAGTGGAAACTATGTCCCCGAATTTTATGGCTATTTTCATATGTGTTTTTTCATCGGGACATTCAGATATGAGAACCACATCGTATCGACCTAGAACCCAGTATACACCTAAAATTCTACCGCCTTCTTTAACTGCTTCTTCAAAAAGCCTCTGAGCTTCAGCTATGGTTTCTTTTGTAGGCTTTTTTCTAAATCTACATAGAGTTATGAAGAGCATATCCACCATTAAAGTATTACGGGTTTTAGATATAAAAGCTTTCTCTAACTTAAGAATCATATCTGTAATAAAATGTAATATTGACCGGAAAATTTAAAACAGACTTTGTTTACAAGATAAGCTAGGAAAATATCTTCATCCAACAGATATCTTTACCGTGTTCGATGTACTCGTATACATTGTTTGAACTTGATCTTTATACGTGACTATAACTGGAGGAAATATATGTGTTCCTTCTTTCGACACTTTCACTGTGTAGTTGCATGTTCGATATTCAGACGGTGATAGTTCATTATAAAA
>JAGTQM010000032.1 GCA_018396755.1 Candidatus Bathyarchaeota archaeon
TTGGAATGGCTAGGTGTTCATGGGAATCTACTACTGGAATTTGTTTAACTGTTTCAAGAATCTCCCCATACATGGAAAACACCTTTAAAGTCAGCTTTAAAACGTAGCACTATTTAACTCTTCGCTCAATACGTTATAAGAAAAGCGTAAACATTTAATGTTTACGTATAGTTTTATTCCAAGGTGTTGCATTTCAACTTATTTTTCCGAGGATTAACTCTATGTTGCTTTTTTAGCTCGTTCTCTCATTTCATCGGCTATTGAAGCTGGGGCTGTTAACACGATTAGGTATTTCATTGGCTCTCTTCCATACTTTCCTTTTGCAAGCTCCACTTTCTTTAAAAGTTTTTCTAATTCTTCAAGGCTTTCAGCGTGGGATGTTACTTCTCTAACTATTAGAGGGTTTTCAAGGAAAATGTTTATTTCCTCTCCGTCTATGGCCATATTCTTCAACTCTCCATCTGCGGGTATTAAACCCATTTCTCTGAAGTGTTTTGTTAGGAAGCTTCTGACGAATTCTTTGAAGGTTACTTCTGCAAACTTTGCGAGTCCGCTAAATCCCTGAATAGTCTAAGACTTAAATTCATTCCTCATCTTTTCTTGGCTCTTCCAAAGCCTATTCTAGCCTTCTCTAAGGTGTTTAACTTCCTTCCAAAGCTTGTTATGAGCCGCCCATAGCTTGTTCTGACCTTCTCTTAAGCTTCTAACTTCTTCCCATAGCTTCTCTTGACCCTCTCTAAGGCTTTTAACTTCTTTCCATAGTTTGTTTGCGTTTTCCCATAGTTTTTCTTGGCCTTCGTGCAGGAGTTTAAGTTCTTCGAATATTTTCTTATGACCTTCTATTAGTTCTGTTAAACCTAGATGGCTCATGATGATGTATCTGAATTTTCTATCTGTCTCGAGGAGCTTTAGGAATTCTTCCTTCAATTTAACACTACGCAATTTCCCATTGTGTAATTAGATTTAACTGTTTGAAATAAATTTTTCCTAGATAAAGTAGGGAAGTGGAGGTTATGATTGTATGTTGCTTCCTTTCTCTTCTTCGGATGTGTTTTCGCTTGTTTTTAATGGTGTTTGTATTTTGATTCTTATCGGCGTTGCCAGCTCCATGGATGCTATGTTGTACATTGCTTCTGGTGATATATAGTATTGGGATATTACTTTGGCTACGTCTTCTGTTTCGAATATTCCTTTTTCAACCATCCATTTGATTACGATTTCTCTCCTGTCTATTTCGTCGATTAGGTCTTGGAAACTTTTACCCGTTCTCAGAGATATCTTTCTTAGGAGTATGCTTTCTTCAAGCCTTGATGAGAAATCGTCTGATAGTGGGTCCCAGTTGAAGACTTTCATAAACTCCTTGTGGCTTAAGACTTCTGAGACTTCTCTAACTCTTCTTCCGAATAGCGACCCGCTTACGGGCTTTGGCAGGTGTACTCTTTCTACTTCGGCTACTACGTTCATTAGAGGTATGTATACTTCGGCTACGTTCATAGGTGGGCTTGTAAGTCTTTTAACTGCGTAGTCTACGTCTTCAGCGTGTAGTGTACACATTCCACCGTGTCCTGTGGCTAGGGCTTGAAATAGTACGAAGGCTTCTTCGCCTCTTACTTCTCCAACCACTATGTAGTCTGGTCTGTATCTGAGTGTTGTCTTTACGAGACTGAATAGCGGTATGGCGCTTGACGCTGTGCCTCCAATACCGTAGCTTTCACGGCTGACGAATTGAACCCAGTTTTCATGGGATAGGTTTAACTCTGCTATCTCTTCGACTGTGCATATTTTCATCGATGGGTTTATTAGGCTTGCAAGCCCGTTTAGAAGTGTTGTTTTACCTGCTCCGGTTCCCCCTATTATGATTATAGACATTCTGTTTTCTAGGAGGAGCCAGAAGTATGCTGCTATTCTCGCTGTTATTGTGTGTGATTTCACTAGTTCAGTTATGGATAGGGGTTTTTCTCTGAATTTTCTTATTGTGAATGTTGACCCTTTAGGTGTTACTTCGCGTTTAAATGTGGCTACGAATCTGTGTTTTCCGTATATCATTGTGTCGACTATTGGGAATGCTGTTGAAACGTGTTTACCGCCTATGTGGGCGAGTTTAACTATGAGATTGTCTAGCTGTTTGCTGTCTAGGAACATTAGGTTTGAAGGTAGTCCTTCGTAGTCTCTATGCCAGACGTAGACTGGAGTATTTATGCCTTCGCAGGATACGTCTTCTATTCTAGTGTCTAAAACCATTGTATGTATCGGTCCGAAGCCTAAAAGATCTCTTTCAACGTAGTATAGTACTTTGTCTTTGCTTTCTTTGGCTATTGCTAGGGTTGAACGATATTTGCTTATCATTCTCTCGGCTTCAGCTAGGACGTGTTTTCTAAGGTCTACCTCTTCTTCTATAGTTGGAGGTTTAAGCTCAGCTGAGAGTATGTCTATAAGCTTGTCTGTAGCTTTCCTCTCTTCCTCTAAGAGTTCTGCTTCAGATATGAAGTATCCATATGCTCCTCCGAGTTCAGGCATTGATGCTATGGTTACTTTTGAGAAGGGTTCTCTAATCCAGTAGGTTTCAACTATGTTATACTCTGGTATTATTGGTTTAAACGTGTATGGTACTTTAACATCTTTCTTCACTATTTCAGGTGTAGCTTTTCTGAATATTGAAAGAGTACGTATACGTTGCATTATTTTCTTAGACAAAACCTTACCACCTCTAATTAGGACTTGCATATATTTAAAAGTTGCTTAATCATGCTGATTTAAACCTCCTCCCACAGTTAGGACATTTATACCCGTCCTCCTCCGTCCATATGCGTAGGCAGCGTGCGTGGAAGACGGATAGGCAGAACGGGCATATGGAGACGTATACTTCGCCTAAAGCTGAGGTTAATATGGGGTTTAAACATACGGGGCATGTGGAGTCTTCAGCTATTTTCACGCCTTTAACTGGATTCTTTTAGAGTGAAACCTGTTTCACTTATAGGCTCGGCTGCAGTCTTAAGCTTGGTGTACCGTTCTATTACGAGGTTTTTAAGGGGGAAACGAGTATGTTTAAACAGAATAACAAGTATTGCAAGCTACGATAAAGACTTTGACATTGTAAAGGAGATAAAAAGGATAGAACCATAATGCGCGCCAGCATGTAATTGACCGGTCAGATAAATGACACGTTCAAGTGGGCTTAACTTAAAAGCATCTATATGGTTAAGCTATCCTCTGTTTCATGATTGAATTTGGGGTTGTAGAAGTATCCTTCCTTGACGACGTTGATGACTTTAGCCTTATACGTGCCTTTAGGGGCAGAGTTGAGTCTATATTTGAAGAGTGCTGCCCCATCCTTATCCGTATTAGCACTCAAAGGTATGTCCGTATTATCTGGCAAAGTCATGATTAGACTTACAGTAGCACCTGAAACTGGTTTGTCAAACCTATCTAAGATTATAACATAGGTATATATCCAATATTTTTCTCCTTTTTTAACAGGTTCCATGATAATGTCGCGAACGTATATGAGGTTTACAGGTATGCCTTCCTTCCAAACATATCCTTGTATACCTCTTCCATCCATAAATTCGAGGTGGGCTTCGAGGCTTTTAATATTGTTAAGCCCGGTTGGTATAAGGCTCTTTTGTTTTAGGGTTACAATGTATGTTCCACTTCCGCTAACGTAGGCTATGTCTATGTCACCTATACTTATATTGTGTGGTTCTGTATCATTGTATACTGTAATATTTAGCCTGGTTATTTCTAAGTCTGATACAGGGAGGCTTCCTTCTCTAAGGGCTTGAACTGTCATATTGAGGAAGGCTATGGCTGTTCCCTCGGGATTGAGACCCCATAATAGTTCATTCATCGTCACGTTTAGTTTTAGTTGAGCTGGATATTCGTAGCCGTAGAAGCCTATACTTGTAATGTTGAAGTTTAACGTTACGTTTGCTCCGATTTCAAATGAGCCTTCAAAGGAATCTTCTCCAGGTGTATTGATGTAGGGAGAGTCGTCAGTAATGGTGACATTCAATTGAAGGCCCATGCCTGAGTAGCAGTATAGTGTTTTACTAGCCCAGCTGAACACGGTTTTTCTAAAGGCATCTTCATTCTTGTCTTCGCTGTAGTCTGCTAATGCTAGTGTAAGCATTCTTTTGAAGTCGTCTGTTATCGTCTGCACGATTTCTCTAACAGGCTCTTTCTTCAATATCTGGTATCTTGAGCCGGCTGAATAGATCATGAGGGACATGGAGAGTATGATCAACACTATAAACATGGCTGCTACCACTATAAACTGTCCCTTATGCGACTTGGCTATGCTAGTCAAACTACCTACCACCTCTAGTCAACGTTAAGTAGAATAGTAGGGTAACAGTTTCATCGCTCTCCATTTTCGTAGTATACGTATATATGATTGTGACCACGTCTCCGCCTTTAATGAAAACGTCTTCGCTTTCAGCGTTTGTAACAGGCTGTTTATTGAGTTGGGACGGTTCGTCATCAGATAGTTTGTAAACCGTAAGGTTGAAGTAGACTCCTACGGGTAGTAAGCTGCTTAAAACTATTGTAGCATCGTTCTCCCATCCGCTTCTCACCTCACGAGTAGTAACATTTAAGATGAGGCTTTCTAACAGTTTGTCTTGGGCTAGTCTAAACATTAGGTTGTAGCCCAGCTTCTCTAAGTCTGATCTTGTTCTCGATGTGAATGGGTTTGGGAAGGCTATGAGCTGGTTTGAGGCTACGACTGCTACTAGTATTGTTATTGAGGCGAATAGGGCTTCTATGACGCGCATAATACCTTTTCTAGCCTTTAGAAGCTTCAATCTTCAGCCATCCTCCACATTCTAAACTCGAAAACATAATCCATGCCTTCAATCCTCACGAGGCGCTTAGCTACGACTATCGTCTTCTTACCACCTAAACCTGGGGAGGTGCCGTAGTTTAATTCCTCACCTATAATCTTGCGGAGCGAGACGATGTAGAAGTGGAATTTTCCCGTGTATTTGAAGCATATTCCTATAGCGTTGATATCTTGCTCTACTCCCGTAAGACTATAGTATATGTATTCTTTGCCTCCGTGGTTTATGACGTTGGTAGATTCAGCCCCCTTCGTACGAACCCATATTTTATATATCTTTGGCTCCCCTCCAGATGCAGTAAGCGATGTAATGTATGGAAGGCTTACTCCGAAGACCCCCCTCATATGGATAGAGCCACTGGTATTGGATTTGGATTCGGATTTGTGAAGGACAGTAATTCCATCTTCGGTGGGTACTATGAGGGCTGGGGTTTCCACGTTTGGGGGGGAGTCTATTATATACGACCTTAAACCGTAGAAGTCTACACAAGTAATATACAGGAAAGTGTAGTTTTTATACTCGCCCAGATAGCCAATGATGTCTGAATAGTCGAATTCAATGGTTGCTTCACCCGATACATCCGTCACGCTTCGGAAGACGTATGGAAAAGCATAGGCGGATGTCTGATCGACGCAGAAGACTACTACAATACTGTATACGTTTGCATTAGCCAAGGGAACACCCTCGTAATTTATCGCCTTTACATGGACAGTTCCGTACGCATTATGGGATTCATCTATACTTACGTTTTCAGCTATCTTTTGAGAGATGCTTATAGCCGGTTTAATCACTACGTTGAATCCGTATTTCAGATGGCTGTTCTCTGTAAGTCCTAAGCTTCTCGCCATCTCTAAAGGATCCAACTTAAGACTTTTATCGGTTAATCTCAACACTTTATCCCTATCGAGAACATACGGCTCAGCTAGACTTCTAACGTCCTCTTCATACAGGGCAAGGCCAAAACCGTTAAGCGGCTTCGGCTCCAAGCCCTCAGGTGGAGCGGCACATTTTACAACAACCCATAGCTCATAGCAGTATACATCTTCACTCTGCTCGCTTTCAATCGAAACGGTTAGACTTTCTATTTCATTCAAAGTCCAATTTTTATCTAGAGTTATACTTATCCAGCCTCCGTTAAACCTTATATTATTCATGGGTTTAGTATATGTATCTGCTTTTACAGTTATAGTTACACTTCCGTCACCTTCACCCCACACTCGAATAGTTACATCGGCTATATTGATGGCCGAGCCGCTGGGAGGAGGGTCGCTAATGCTCAACTGGATTACACTACCCTTAGTCTCAGAATAAATGTAGGTAGTGCTATCGTTGTCTCCCAAGATATCTGCACCACTTGGATTCCAATCTTTGTTAGAGATCACATCATCGGGATATAGTATGAATTCAGAAGGTTTTGTTTTTACGATTTGCCAGTCGTGTGGGATTCCGGGTGTTAGAAGTATTTTATCGGTTATTCTTTCAGCTAGGATGTCTAGCTGCTGTTCTTTTATGTGTGTTATCGGTATGTATACGTTCGGCATAATTACCGCCGAGGAGAAGGATATGAATATAATCATGATTAAACCTGCAACTAGATACTCTAAAGCGTGCATGTTTCAACCGCCCTTTGAGAATATATATCTACTTACCATAGTCTCATATTTAAGGAATACCATTGGGAAAGCCGTTTCAACGTATGCTTCACTCAATACGCCAAGCCCTATGTAAACGATTCCATCGCCGTCTTTAACACACCAGACAACCGGATGATTCAATCCACTATGAAGCTCATCTGCTTCATCTGGAAGGCATTCTAAAATTTCTTTCGGGAGATCTGAAGAACCTATTTTAACCTCATGTATGTCTCGCACGTTTATAGGTGCATCGGCAGATACAGTTGTTAGGAAGGTTAGGTATACGTGTACGTAGATGTCCCCATCTATGGTAGTGAGGTTTATCGTGAAGCCTCTCTCCGCGACGCTGGATGGTATTTTAAGCTCTTTCACCAGTATTAGGGGTTTTGCATCCGTCTGGTTTGCCAGTGTGACGAGGTCTACTATTGTGGATGCCGTGTATTCGGCTACCTCTTGAAGCTGCGGTTTAACCAGGTCTAGTTGAATTGCGAAACCTAAGAGTATGAAGGATGTGATTACGAATATGCTGCACATCAGTAGAGCCATGGTTCCTATCACGTGTGGAATAGAGCTGCTCATAGAGCTTCACCTCCGGCTACAGGAAGTCCACCCTTACAGTTGACACGACAAAATAAACCACACAACCATCGAGACCTTTAACAATAGATACACTTCCATATGCGTCTCCACTAAGGATGGTGGCGTTGACTTCTATCCTTATGCTTTCACTTGAGAAGACTTCAACCACGACTGTTTTATCTATGCAGGATACTTTTGTGTCTACTATTGTTCCGGCGTGGGCTTCACCGTAGGTTAGGTTTATGAATATGACTTCTATGACCTTATACTTATATCCATTTATTATTATATTGCCCAGCTCGTTTACTTTAACTCTAACCGTGTCTAGGTAGATGTATTTTCCTCTATCTGGATTTGTGTAAACCCATGCTATTGGAACCTTACTACTATTCACGATTAATGAGCAATCCCATGGCAGGTTTTTGTAGAGTATTGTTTCATTTCCTCTTAAAATGACTTTTGAAGATATTGAAGCGTATGGTCCTCCTCTGTAACGTATGGCTCCGGTAATATTCTTATCTATCAATTTATATTCGTTGATCATTATGTTTATTACAGCGTAGTTTAGTTGGAATTCTACGCCTCCTGCTCTAGGGCTGAATCTTACGTATGCTGAGGCCCCTGGTTTTGAGGCTACTTCTTCTATGGCTTCCGCCAGGTTTAGGAAGGCTTCTTTCGCTCTTTCAAGCTCTGCCTGTTGGCCTTGTACTTCAAACATTGAAACCGTTAGCCATGATGCTATTGCAGCTATTATCAGCAGGCTTCCAGCTATTATGACGGTTGATATTATTTCAGATAGGGCTTTACGGGACTTCAACATTCCTCTATCACCTTACAGGTGTCAATTGTAGGGGCATTGAAAGCATTGGGCTTAAAACTATGGATATTATCGTAGCTATGATCAGTATGACTGCGTGTACGAATCCTCCTGAAACTCTTCCACTGCTTATCTTGCCTGCTACGAGCCCCGTTAAGTATACGTGGGCTATCATAGGTGTTAAAAGCGTTGTTACGAATTGGCTGTACGCTATAGATGTACCTACGAGCGATAACGTAGACCTCATGAATCCTAGCAGGATTACTGTTGAAACTACGAATGTTAAAGCCCCTATGTATGGAACCATTAGTAGTGGTTTAATACGCATATCCTTCTCCTTCTCAACTGCTTCAATCATTTCGCTGAATCTCGCCAGCGAGTCCAGCGTCTCAGGGGATCCTCCTCCAACCTCTATGGCGTCTACTAGAAGGTACATGGTTATGTTTGCAAGCCAGCTGTCTACACGTCTTATAAATCCTTCAACTACTTTTGTCAGCGGTATGCCCCATCCGACTTGATTGCTTATAACGCGTAGGTATTTTGAAAACCTCCCGTAGTCTCTCTCAGCTAGGGAGACTATGCAGTTTTCAGGGCTCATACCTGTTTTCCTGATTTCAACTACGTCTCTTAGGAAGTCTGTAACGCCTCCTTCAACCTGCTTCATATGCCTATTATGTATGTAGTCTACTGTTGCTGCTGGTAGTGTCGATATTAGAAATGCTAGGCAGAATCCCACTGGTGCTTCGAAGCCTCTTTCCAACCGTAGCAGGTTTTGGCTTACGTACACTACGAAGTCTTTGATCAGTGTTAGAGGTTCTGGGTATGGTGCTTCAGGCAGCATGAACGGTACTACCATGAGGTATATGAGTATTAGCATGAAGGGTATTGAAGCGTAGTATACTTTGTAGGCTAGGCTTAATCTTAGGCTTGGATACTTGGGCTGCAGTATGTCTATCATGTATAGGAACATTACGGATATCATGGGTAGGAATATGTACGTGAACAGTACGAAGCTTGCTCCGAAGCCTATGGGTATGTACGCAGCCATCGTTAGGGAGACTATATATATCGTGTAGAATCCTAAGGCGAGTAGTACGCTGAAGGTTACGTATATTTCAAGCATACCGCTCATTCTTTCGCCTAGTATTCTAAGCCTTGTAAGCCTGTTTTCAAAGGTGTCTTTGGTTTTTGTAAGTAGGTAGTGTACTACGTCTCCGCCAGCTCTTAGAGTGCTGCTGTATCCCAGTAGGAGTTCCCTATACTCTTTAGATGGAAGGCTTTTAGCAGATTCTTCTATGGCTGCCACAGGGTCTAAGCCTAAGCCTCCAACCCATAGCGTTATACGCTTGGCTTCTTTAGACATGTTCGGCAGTAGTCGGAAGTTTTTAAGCCTTTCTATGCTTATGTATGGGCTTATACCGCCTGTAGACATTACGCTTACGTATGCTGATAGGAATGGGACTTCTGCTTCTAGACTTGAAGCTCTATTTGAAGCCATTACTTTAGGGATAGCTATGCCTAGTAGCAGTACTAGTCCAGGCATTAGGATGAATATTATATACGTGTAGTATGGGACCATGCTTAATAAGCCTAAAACTTGAGGTGCATAAATCGATAGAGCTAGGAAAGGTATTCCACCTATGCTTAAAAATAAGCCTATTATTGTGAAGAGCCCTACTGTTGCCGCGTAGGCTTCAGGGTATACTTTGATATCTGCTTCTTTAAGGACTTCAGGTAGCCTAGGGTAGACTGATAATACTAGTTTGGAAGACCATGGGAATAACCCGTATACTACACCTATTATGTTTAAGTTTTTCAAGCCCAAGATAAGCTCTTCTACTGTATATGATATAGACCTATATCCATATATAAGTTTTCTTTAGATTTTTCTTTAGATTTTTTGCAAAAAAATATTAAATATTTTACATTTTATACTAAATTTCCCTTATCCATATTTTATGGAAAACCTTATAACAGCCTTGTTGAAAAATATAGTTTGACTTTTATGAAGTGGAATTTGTATAGGGTTTTAACCGTGTTGTTGGCTGTTTTATGCACAGTCTTATTCGTAGGCTTAATCGCGACGATTGCAAGCTACAGTTCCGCTATTAGAGAGATGATACTATAGCCTCTCTAGAAGACAGACTTAATACTGTTGAGAACTGGTTTAGGGGAAATATCACGTATTACGAAGCTGAGCTCTCTCATCTTAGAGAAGAGTTGAATAGTAGAGAATTGGAGGTTGAAAATTTAACTGTTCAAGTCCTTGAACTGCAGAGTTACTTAGAGGAGCTTAGAGAGGCTTTTAAAGGCGGTAGGCTTGTAATGGTCAATTTGAAGGGTGAAGACGTTAGACCTCTACTTGGAAACTCATATCTACACGTGTATGGGGCTGTATGCAACGTAGGCTTTGAAACAGCTTACAATAGTAAGCTTAAGGTTGTCGCGTATCAAACCGACGGATTACTCGCAGTAGACACGTACATAGTTTTAGGCGATGTAGAGGCAGGCTCTTGGAAAAACGTAGACGCTAAAATATACTATACTGGAGGAGCGCTTGCAAACTGGACTATAACGGCTGAATGGGTTAATGTAACGTCAACCGTGAGGTTTGAAAAGCTTGAAATAACGACTACGTATGTGGCCTACGATACGTTTAAGAAGACTTGGATCATATACTTGACTGTTAAAAACACTGGGACTTTAGACGCAACAGTGGTAGATGTACTTGTAAACGGGAAGACGTTTACAGCCTACAGAGGACAAGTCACTGTCAGCCCAAGCCTGTACAATGGCCTACCCATGTTCGCAGGAGAAACAGTAACAGTAGAATTAGCGGTAGCGTTAGGTCTTGACTTCACCTACGGTCAAAGCATTATGATTATGTTGCATACTGCTAGTGGGCGAGACTATTCTAGGACTGTAGTACTGCCTTAAAAAGCTAAACATACTCCTCTACTTTTTCATTCTCTACATGTCTAGTTGTGGGTTTCCCAGTTGTGGATACGTTTACGTTCTCAGTTTTAGCTTAAAATCCAATACTTAGGCTCTTCACTCGACCTTTTCTTAGTTAAAGGTTCGTCTCTAAACCTCCACGTACCTTCAGCCGGATCCTCTATGGATATTTTAAGCTCAGATGCTAATCTATCGCTGATTAAAACCTCGCTCTCCTTATCTGAGATTAGGGGGACAGCCTCTACAGGTTCTGTTTCCCTATCTTCAACCACAACCTTAACACGTATAGTCCTAGGGCTTCTGATTACGAAGGTAATACCTCCAACTACGCTGTACTCTTCAAGCTTTGAGCCTTCAGTTGGAGGATATAAGCCTAGATTCTCGGCTAAGCTTGCTGGGAGCAAAACCTCTGGCTCATCCGTTTCAAACCCGGTGTTCACTAGAGCGGGGGGTTTCAACTTCACCATGGTGAGATTTAACTCTAATCATTACCCCCATGACGCGCCTCCTTAACATCTACAATTAAACCTATAGGTCTTTTAGGGCGGAGTTTACCAAACCTCTTAGGCTTATATTTCATAGACATGTACAATTAAAAGTTAACATATTTACTTAATAAAAATTCCGTCTTAAGGTTGCAACAGGTGGAATCTCGATATTTAAAGTGTTTAACTTGGAGGAAGGTGGTATCCAAGAAGACTCTATCTATCTTCAATTTCTTCAACAAGCTCCCGCCTTAGGTTTGAAAGCTCTTCAGAGGTTAAAGGCTTCGGATTCACCCTAGGCTCCTCTAGAAGGGTTAGCGCGGTTGGCTTAGGTTGAATGGTAAGCCTCCCATCTTCTACTACGGCTAAGGCTTTCCCACCCGGGGTGAGACCTGTTTTCACTCTTATTTTTCGAGTGGTATATATTTTCGCCTCGCTTCCAAATTTTAAGTTCTTCAACTTCAGACAAGACGTATCATCGGATTTTAAAGATTTTCTCCGCAGTCTTCATATACTGGATAGTTCCTCAATTAGGATAAATCTAGAGGCAATATCAGCATAAAAAGGCAATAACTATGTCTTTAATTTGAAGTGGGCAGTTCACAGCTGGGGCATATGCTCAGGATCTAGAACCTTAACCTCTGATATTTTCTTCAGCTCTGGATCGCTGGTCATAATAGCGTCAGCATTTTCTATTAATGCTGTTGCCGCTAT
>JAGTQM010000033.1:0-845 GCA_018396755.1 Candidatus Bathyarchaeota archaeon
TGACATCTTGAAGGTCAGTTGATACGTCGTATTTCGCAACTACACCTACCTTCATAAAAACTTCCCCATTTCCTGTTAGAATGAGCCTACTTTACTTTAACACTTTTGTTAAACTTTTGAGGCAATATTTGCCGAAAATTTAGATGATCAGACTCAATTTTACCTAAATCGCTAACTATAAGTTCTCTTAACCTCACTTAAACTAGCATCTACTTACGCCTTAAGCAAATGGCATCAGAAATTAGGATGATCACCAGTTACCATGGGACTCATAAGTACCGAGTACAGCTTAGCCGGAGTTAAGATTATGGAGCCACTTGCTATTGGGCTAATTGGCTGTGGTGCTATTGGAACAGTTTTAGCTAAGGCAATTGATAGGGGAGCGGTCCGCAACGCCAAGCTGATGGCAGTCTATGATTTAATATATACGCGTTCAAAAGGGCTCGCGGCTATATTGGTGGGGAAGCCCTATGTTGCGAAAACGTTTGAGGAGTTAATCGAGAGGAAAGACGTCAATTTCTTTGTCGAAGCCGCGTCGCAGAATGCTGTTAAGCAATACGCACGAGAGGTGCTCAGGACGGGTAGAGATCTAATGATCATGAGCGTAGGTGCGCTACTTGATAACGGATTTCTTCGTGAGATCGTCTTACTAGCTGAGAAGGGGGGCAGAAAGATTTACGTTCCCTCAGGAGCTATCGTTGGCTTAGACGGAGTCAAATCGGCTTCCGTAGGCGCCATAAGGAGGGTGATAATTACATCTAAAAAGCCGCCCCAGAGCCTCGAGAGTACCCCGTATGTGATGCAACGTAAAATCGACTTATCCACATTAAAGGAGCCGACAACAA
>JAGTQM010000033.1:851-3471 GCA_018396755.1 Candidatus Bathyarchaeota archaeon
AGGGTCCAGCCAGAGAAGCTGTAAAGCTCTTCCCCGCGAATGTAAACGTTGCCGCCTCCTTGAGCCTCGCGGGAATCGGAGCCGACAAGACGATAGTCCGAGTTATTGTTGATCCGAGTGCTAACAAAAATGTACATGAAGTCTATGTTGAGGGAGAATTTGGAGAACTGCAAACGAGGGTCGTAAACGTCCCTAACCCGACAAATCCGAAGACGAGTTATTTAGCCGCTTTATCAGCTATCCAGACTCTGCGGGAGATAGGTGAAAGCCTAGTTATCGGTACGTAGAAGGGAGAAGAACTTGATGGAAGCTAAGCGACTCGAACTCGTAGAGAGAATTCAAAACTTGAAGAAGGAGAAGAGAGCAATCATTCTCGCCCACAACTACCAAAGACCCGAAGTCCAGGACGTTGCGGATTACGTTGGCGATAGCATTGAATTAAGCCGCCGAGCAATGGCGGAGGAAGAAGCGAGAATCATCGTGTTTTCAGCCGTTGATTTTATGGCTCAGACCGCCGCAATCCTAAACCCAAATAAAAAGGTTCTAATCCCGAGCCTTGGTGCACGCTGTCCCATGGCCCAAATGCTTCCAGCTGAAAACGTCAAATTTTGGAAGCGGAAGCATCCAAACACACCCGTTGTCCTCTACGTTAACACACTTGCAGAGGCTAAAGCTGAATGTGATATATGCTGCACCTCCGCAAATGCATTAAAAATTGTGAGCTCCCTAAACGCTGACACAATACTTTTCGGTCCTGACCATAACTTAGCATGGTACGTCCAGCAGAAAACCGGAAAGAAGATTATATCGATTCCAGAGAGAGGCTTCTGCCCAACACATCTACTCTTTCTCAAGGAGGATATTCTTCTATTGAAGGAGGAGTATGCCAACGCCACAGTAGCGGTGCACCCAGAATGCACCCCGGACGTCCAGTCGACAGCTGATTTCATTGGAAGCACATCACAAATTTGCAGATTCGCTAAGGAATCCCCTGCGGAAAAGCTCATCATAGGAACTGAGGTTGGTATACTCCACCGCCTCAAAACGGAGAACCCAAGCAAGGATTTTATACCAGTTTACAACGGAGCGATATGCCCAAACATGAAACGGAATACATTGGAATTAATATATTTAGCTTTGAAAGAGGAAAGGTATCCAATAAATGTACCAGACAATGTGGCGGATAGAGCTCGTCGATCTCTGGATAAGATGTTTGAGATAACATAACCACCTAGTGGTATCGTGGATGTAACTACTATTCTAAAATATGATGGCAATTATAGGAGTATGCATAAATCTAAATTGTGAAGGTATAGTTCATCTAACCGTGGGAGATTGATATGAATGATTTTAAGATGCCTGTTGCACTTTTACGTGAAAAGCTTCTGTGCTTCCTACGTGAAGATGTAGGCATGGGAGATCTCACGACTGCTGCAGTTGCCCCAACTGGAATACATGCCCGCGCCCAAATCGTGACAAAGGAACCTGCTGTAGTGGCAGGAGTCCGTGAGGCTCAAATACTCTTTAAGGCAATGGAGATAACAATTGTGAAAAGCATTAACGATGGAGCCGACGTGCCCCCTGGCACAATAGTTATGGAAATTGAGGGACCAGCCGACTCTATTTTAACGAGTGAGAGAACAGCGTTAAACATACTCACACGAATGAGCGGCATCGCGACCGCAACGCGTAGGTTAATTGAGAAAATACAGAAGACTGGATTGAGAGTCAGTTTGGCTGCAACGAGGAAAACCGCGCCTGGATTACAATATTTTGATAAGAGGGCCATAGCCTTAGGGGGAGGTGATCCACACCGCTTTCACCTCGATGACTGCATTCTAATAAAGGACAATCATATAGTCATCGCTGGGGGATTAGAAGAAGCCGTAAAGAGAGCCCTTACAAACTCAAGCTTCACGAAGAAAATCGAGGTCGAAGTACGAACACCAGAGGAAGCTGTGCAAGCAGCAAGATTAGGCGTCGACATAGTTATGTTAGATAATATGACACCGGAAGTAGTGAAAACCACCTTGGAGGCTCTAGCGGTTCATGGTCTTCGTGACAAAATATTAGTTGAAGTTTCAGGCGGTGTAACCGAGGAGAACATAATGGAATATGTAAGACTTGGACCTGACATAGTATCTCTAGGCGATCTGACGCACTCCGTCCAAGCCGTTGACATGAGTCTTGAAATAACCGAGGTGAAAACTACAGGGTAAAAGTGATTGCTCTAGGCGGGGATCTTGTAGGATTCAGAGAACATATGTTGGAGGCTCTATCTTCACTGGCTCGTAGTCTTCGAGTTTTCCAGCGAGGAAGCTTTCATAGGCAGTAAGATCCAAGAGGCCATGCCCGCAATTGTTAAAGGCTATAACCTTTTTCTCACCGGTTCGTTTACACCTTAAAGCCTCATCGATGGCGTATTTGACGTTATGAGCGGTTTCGGGCGCGGTGATCATACCCTCGGTTTTGGCGAGTATGCGAGCTGCTTCGAAGATCTCGTTTTGGTAGTAAGCTACGGACCTCATGTAGCCTTTGTGGATTAGGTAGGATATTAGTGGAGCCATACCGTGGTAGCGGAGACCCCCGGCGTGGATTGGTGGGCATGCCTCTTGGATCT
>JAGTQM010000033.1:3487-11883 GCA_018396755.1 Candidatus Bathyarchaeota archaeon
CAAAAGAGGCGTAATCTGGGCGGTGTCGCCGTAATCGTAGGTGTACACGGCCCGTGTAGTGTGTGGAACGGCTTTAGACTCACATGCAATGAACTCTGTCTCTGTTTTCCCTTTGAGTTTGTCCATCATGAAGGGGAAGCAGAAGCCTGAAAAGTTGGATCCTCCACCTATGCATCCGCAGATGACATCCGGGTAAACATCAATTATTTCGAACTGTTTCTTCGCTTCCTGTCCAACTATAGTTTGGTGTAGTAAAACGTGATTCAGAACGGATCCCAAGCAGTATCTTGTGTCTTCACGACTTAAGGTATCTTCCAGGGCTTCGCTGATAGCTATTCCAAGGGTTCCTGGGTGGTTTGGATCTTTTTCGAGGAGGCTTTTTCCGAATTTTGTCTGATCGCTTGGGGAGGGAAGAACTTCTGCCCCCCATGTTTCCATCATTGTTCGTCTACCTGGTTTTTGGTTGTAACTGACGCGGACCATATATACGCGACATTTTAGTTCGAAGAGTGCACATGCCATCGCTAGGGCGGAGCCCCACTGCCCTGCCCCGGTTTCAGTGGTGAGCCTTTCTATTCCTTGTTTTTTATTGTAGTATGCTTGAGCTATGGCTGTGTTAGGTTTGTGGCTTCCTGGTGGGCTGAGGTATTCGCATTTGTAATATATTTGGGCAGGGGTTTTTAGGTAGGCTTCAAGGCGTTTTGCTCTGTAAAGCGGTGTTGGGCGGGGTATGCGGAGATAAGCATCTCTGACCTCGTCTGGGATTTTGATGTAGCGTTCTGTTGAGACTTCCTGACGTATTAATTCTTTGGCGAAAATGCGTTCAAGGAGTGCTGGATTTATTGGTTGAAGCGTTTTTGGGTCGAGGGGTGGAGGTAGGGGTTCTGGGAGGTCGGCTTGGATATTGTACCAAGAGGTTGGCATTTCGTCTGGGTGGAGTACTACTGTGTATTCTTTATCGATTTTAGACAAGTCTGGTACCCCCTCCTTAGTGGAACATAATTGAACTCGAAAGAATTATTTATAACTTTTCAGTACAATTTTGTACTAGTGACCTAGATTGTGGAGCAAAATAGTAAGTCACCTAAAAGAATATCCTGAACGTCTTGAAGTGGCAAGAATTCTCGTGAAGAATGGACTCAGTGTTAGGAATGGACGTATATATTGTAATGAGATTGAGATCCCGCCAGTTAGAATAGCCCGCGTAGCTGGAGTGGACCGGAGAACTGTCACCTATACGGTGAAGGCAATCGAAGAAAACCCTGAACTTCAGGCAATTTTTAGAGATATGAGATCAGCTGGACATTCACTACGGGAAATCGCAAGACACCTCAACTTAGGAGTTGTAGAGATAATTCCGGTAGACGCAAAGATGCCAGGGATACTTGCGAAATCGACTTCCCTAATAGCGGAGAGGAATATAGGCATCAGGCAGGCGATCGTAGATGACCCGGAACTAGCACCTGAGCCAAGGCTTACGTTGATAACTGAGACAAAGATCCCTGGAGAGTTGGTGCCTGAACTTCTGAAAGTCAAGGGTGTGGCTGAAGTTTTAATCTATTAAAGAAAAATTACGCGGTACAGTTGAAGTAATTTGAACTCAAAACGGCGTGGAGATTTCTCTCGCAAACCTTTTTTCCATTTCTTGACGGTTCGCTTTCCTGTTAACAGCAACTAACAGAACGTTGACATTTTAAGACTGTTGAGTTTTGTAATATTATTGGATTACAAAGTGCTTTTTCATTTTTCTTATACGTGAAAATAGTAGACGGTTTTTCGTTAACCAAGACAAATCTCCACACTCATCATGGAGAACTTGAAAAACATAAACCAAAAGGTTAAAAGGTATAATAGATTCAGTAAGCGAATTCAACCATTTTCTACAATAAACAAGAACCTTAAACGAAGGCTAAACTCGTGGAACTTTAGAAAACTTCAGTTCCTGCTCGACTATAAGCACAAATTAAAAGGCTTTGATACAGTTTATTTTAACCCCATATAAAACTTCGAGCTTATGCTCCGGATGCGGAGGCAGAATAGCCCCAATGGAGAAGGTCTGTCAGATCTGCGGGTTGGATAGAGACGTAAACGCATGTCTAAATCTGCTCAGGATGTGGCGAGGATCAGGCTCCGCTGAAAGCCTCTCCGTGAGCGTGGTGATGCTGGGGTGTCAAGGCATATACGCCAAAGCCGATGCGGTGAACCCAGCAGAGCTGAGAGGAAGTCAGAATTTTCCGATAGCCTGGTTAATCTATAGATAGACCTTTATCGTGCCTCGTGTATAGGTTAAGACCGCAATAGAGGCGGATCCACGAATCTGAAAAACATTGATTCTCTCTTCACTTCAACAAGCGGGGGGAGCCTTCTTGCCGGTGTCAGTAATATGCAAAGAGAGAAACAGAGCGCTGCTTTAACATCAATAATTGCAGCAATCTTCTTAACATCCTTAAAGCTCATAGTCGGCATCCTCACCGGTAGCTTAGGCATAATTTCTGAAGGATTACACTCATTACTAGACCTATGTGCAGCTTCAGTAACTCTATATGCAGTAAGGACATCGGCCAAGCCTCCGGATGAGGAACACCGCTATGGACATGGAAAAGTCGAGAGTCTAGCAGGGTTTGTAGAAACAATTCTTCTGTTAGTTACCTGTGGATGGATTGTCTATGAAGCGTTGCGGAGGTTATTTACAGGGAGCGTTCAAGTTGAAGCAAGCCTAATCGGCTTTGGGGTTATGGGACTCTCGATTGTAGTTGACCTTTCTAGGTCATGTGTTCTTTATAAGACTGCGAGGAAGTATCAAAGTCAAGCCTTGGAAGCAGATGCTCTCCATTTTAGCAGTGACGTCCTCAGCTCCTCGGTTGTTCTTGTCGGTCTTTTCTTTGTCAGATTGGGCTATGCATGGGTAGATTCCCTTGCAGCTCTAGGGGTGGCAATAGTTATAATATGGGTAGGTCTTCGGCTTGGAAGAAGAACGACCGATGCTCTCCTAGATAGAGCTCCTCCGGGACTACCGAAGAAAATAGAGGAAGAAGCCAAACGCTGTGATGGTATCTTGGAGGTCACCCGAGTCAGAATAAGGAAGGTGGGACTGGACACTTTTGTAGATATTAACGTCTCCATCGACCGGAACGCATCCTTAGAGAAGGCCCACGCTATTGCTCGAGAAGTTGAGAGGAAGATTCAGAGTCTCCTACCCGGTGCTGACACTGTAGTTCACATGGACCCTATCAGCACAGAGGGAACTAAAATTATAGATCAAATCAAGAATCTCGCAACAGAAATCCCTGAAATCAAAAGCGTCCACAACATCCACATACGCGAAATGGCACGCAAATTCCATCTAGACGTTCATCTTGAGGTTGATAGCAAACTCAAAGTTCGGGAAGCCCACCAAATCGCAAGTAACTTTGAAAAGATGCTTAGGAAGGAAATCAAAAACCTTGCCGAAGTCGTAACACACGTGGAACCCTTAGAGGAAGAAACCAAAAGTGGTGAAGACATTACTACAACTTCCTCGCCTCTTGTCCGAGAGATACAGCGACTCATCCTACAGTTGCCAGAGGTTAAAGACCTCCATAAAGTGACCATTCATAAAGCCAACGGGAAATATGACATAACCTTACACTGCAAAGTTAAAGATGAAACGACGACGCAGAGAGCGCATGAAATTGCAACACAAATTGAGAACATTATTAGAAGTAGACTAGAGGACATAGATCATGTACTTGTTCATATAGAGCCGCTCGTTGAAGGGGCAGATGCATAGCCTTTGGATAAGGTAGCTTTTGTACTTACACTAAGTTAAGAGGTTAAAGGCTGAAGATTTTTACTTACCCTTACCGCGCACCAAGGAGGTAACAACCCCTAGAGCTGCAATAGAGGCTGAAACTAGGAAAACTCGGTGAAGTCCTTCAACGAATGCCTTTGCGGCGATCGCCTCACCTCCTGTTCTAAACCCAGTGAACAAACCCGATAGAATGTTAGGAGATACGCTGGTAGCTAGAACAGCTCCTGCAATGGCTAAGCTCATTGATTGCCCCATAAACCGCATAGTTGCTAGTATCCCCCCTGCTAGGCCTAACCTATGTTTTTCAACCGAGCCCATAACCGCACTTGTATTCGGAGAGGAAAATAGTCCCATGCCGACCCCTAGAATGAACAAATTTGTTAGCACATCTGTCCAGGAGGAGCTGACGTTAAGAGTGCTAAATAGAAAAAGTGAGATGCAAATCAAAGCCATTCCTCCTGAAGTTAGTAGACGTGAACCAAGTTTGTCAGAGGCCCAACGCTAATGGGAGCAAGCACCGCCATCGTTAATGGCATTGGTAAAAGAAGAAGCCCGGCTTGAGTTGGCGAATAGCCAAGGACCCTTTGTAGATAGAATGACATTAAAAAACTTACAGCAAAATAAGATGTATAATTGAGTAAGGCACTCAAGTTAGCAGCTGCAAATAGTCGGTTCCGAATGAAGAGAGACACGTCAAGCACGGCGTCCTCTGCCATCCTTTTCTCCAAAAAAATGAAAACAATCAAGAAAACTCCACTAGCCGCAAATAAGCTTAGAATAAAGGGGGTCCTCCATCCATAGCTCCCACCAAAGGTTAAAGCAAGAAGCAACATGGTTAGTCCTATAGAAAGTGTACCTGCGCCCATTAAATCGAATTTCTGTTGACTCTTTAGGACCGTCGACTCCTTTAGCTTTAGGAGAGATAAGGTTATCACAAAGATGCCAATTGGCAAATTTATGTAAAAGATCGAGCGCCAACCCAAACTTTGAACTAGAAGACCCCCTAGTGTTGGGCCAACAGAAAGACCAACATATACTGCCATTGTGTTTACGCCAAGAGCCTTACCCCGTTCATTACTTGGGAAAACATCCGTCACTATAGCAGGGGAGTTTGCTGAAATGAGTGCAGCTCCAGCTCCTTGAATCGCACGAAAGATAATTAGTTGTATTCCATTTTGTGAAACGCTACTCAGCAGAGAAGCAATTGTAAATATTGTAAATCCTAAGATAAATAGCGGTTTCCGCCCCTTTATGTCAGCTAACCTTCCAAAACTTGTTAGTAAAACGGTAAGACAGAGTAGGTATGCTGTGGGCACCCATATGACCATAGTAAAGTCGATGCGTAGATCCGATGCAATCGTTGGCAAAGCTATGCTTACGATGCTGCTGTCAAGAGGGGTCATGAAAGCGCCAACTGTGGTTATTAACAAAACTATCCATTTGTAGGATCCGTCAATGCTTAGTGAAGTATCATTGTTTAGTTTGATCTGCTCTAACACATAATTACTTAACTTCCAGTTGTGCCGGCTTCTTTTTCGCAAGCTCTCCAAGAACCTCGTCAATATTCAAGATTTCTCCAACAGTTTTACCCTTTTCAATCAGGTCCTTGATTTTCACTTCAGCTTCCGCGATATTCTTTGCATATTCTAACACTTCTTTCGCTTGCCCCTGAGGGACAACCACGACACCGTCGTCATCACCTAACACAATGTCCCCTGGGTTAACTTGAATTCCCCCACATTGAATTGGAACATTTATGTTTCCTAAGAATCCCATCGTCCCATTACAAGGAACCGCTGCCCGTGCAAAAACCGGATACCTAAGTTTTCTTATGTCTGTGATATCGCGAACTGCACCATCGATTATTACAGCTTCGATCCCTCGAAGGATTGCTGACCTTGTAAGTAATTCTCCCCATATGGCAGCTTCGGTAAATCCTCTTCCATCAACCACTAGGATGTCGCCTTTCTGCGCTATGTCGATAGCCTTTACTAATGTTGTGATGTCGCCAGGATGCGTCCAAACAGTCAAAGCCGGTCCAGCTACTTTAACTTGTTCAATTAAAGGCTTTATCGCACTACACATCGCCTCCCCCCTTGTTCATAGCATCAGAAACACACCCTGTAAATAACCTACGAAATTCGCCAACCAACTCTTTAGGCGGTCGTTTGAAATTAGTCACAATAATGTTTAATCCCTCCAAATATTACTCAAAACCCCCGGTTCCTTTAAGCCACTATTACTTGAATAGGTGAAAGGGTTTAATGAAAGCTACAATAGTTATTTAGGAGATAGCTTAAAGGCGGAGTTGAGGTATGCAGGCTGACCAGATTATTCCACTTTTACAGGTAACTTTAGTCCCAGTAGTGATGATTTCGGCGGTTGGTTTAATTTGTCTCACTGTCCAAACAAGATACGGACGTATTATCGATAGAATCCGCGCCTTAAATGAGGAAAAACGCGCTATTAAAACAGTTCTCAGAATTACAGATGCATCTAATCCTGAACTGCACCGCCAAAAGGAGAGGCTTGAATTCGTAGAAACAATTTTAGAAAAACTCACTAAACGGGGTTTGTACTTAAAGTGGGCGTTATTTTTAATGCTCTCATCTGTCTTCTGTTTTATTGCAACCTCATTTTTAATCCTAATGAGTGCTATTGGCATTACCCAAGGTTATCTCATACTTGGACTTTTCAGCATCGGGATGATATGCGTTCTAGTTGGGTCTCTGCTACTCAGTTTAGAAGTTGCATTATCTTACACGATGACCATGATGGAGATTAGAACTTGATGCCATTCCCGTCCTACTTTTTGATAGTAAGCGAAGTTGATTTCCTTCTTTATGTGATTTAAGTTCTTTATGAACCGCTCCTAAAGCCAGTTTGCCTATTTCAACAGCGGTTTTAAGAACTGGGTCAGGGCAGTAAAGCCCACGTACGTTTAAAGTCCGATCTGGCTGTGTCGATTGGGGCGAACTCGGTTTATCATTTAAGTAAAACCATTACTCCGTTTTGCCCTATTTAGGAAGTGCTTGCTACTATGGGGAATTTTACTGCATAACTAGTATTCACCCCTAAAACCGATGATGATATATTAGTTAACTTCAGAGACAGTTAAGTTGGAGAGCTGAAATATGATATCTGCTTGCGTTTTAATACGAACCGAAAGGGGAAAATTCGCAGAAGTCACTGAACGGTTAAAGCAGTTTAAAGAGGTCAAAAATGTATTCGCAGTTCTGGGAAGGTATGATGTTGTAGCGGATCTGGAAGCGGCCGACTTCGAAGCCTTGGGCAATGTTGTGCTGAGGATGGGACGAATTGCTGGAGTTGTTTTCACTGAAACGCTCGTAGAGGTTCAAGCGAAGGGGGATTGAAAATGCTGAATGTATGCGTCTTACTTAAAGTGGTCCCGACAAAGCAGGAAGCAATTCTGGAAAAGATTAAAAGGATTAAGGGCGTAAGAAAAGCCTTCTACGCATACGGAAGATGGGATATAGTTGCCTTCTTAGAATTACAGGACTACAAATCGATACGAGTTATTTCCGGAGAAATCAACTCAATCGATGGAGTAAGAAGCACAGAAACATTACCTGAGGCATAAACCCATCTTTTTCTCACTTTTATAATTCACTTGATATAATTCTTTTAAATAATATGATGGTTACTTTTTGGTAACAAAGTTTAAATATTCGTAGTTACATTTTGGTAACAAAAGGTGTCTTGCCCTATGGGATTAAAAATTCAACTCATAAAAAATGGTAAAGTAGTCCTAGATTTACCTCTAAGCATTGAGGAGTGGCGGCCAGAGATTTTTCAGCGTGAACTTCAAAACCTAGAAGAAGACATTCATCGTATTCAAACACTTCACGACGTGCTCTCAAATGAAACAAGGATTCGAATGCTCTGCAAGCTTGTTCGAACCCTAGATTGTAGGTTCAGCGAATTGATGGCCGACCTGGGAACAAACCAGAAAATCATTAGTGATGGGCTCCGTAGAATGACTAAAATGTACCTAGTAAGAAGGGTTGAGAAACATCCCAGGGACGTGCATTATAATCCCTCTCCACTGGGGTTCGCAAGCCTCGCTACTTGCCTAATAATGCGTCGCATTTTGGATGAAATAGAACAAAGTATGAGGTGATTTGTATGGACTACCGCGAGGAACTTGATCGTTGTGAAAACTTCGGGGACATATTCGAATTAGTCAAGAAAACCGTTGAAGAAACGCTTGGACGAAGAAGGGCAGGGTTAATGTTGGTTCTAAGCGAATTGCCGATGAATGTGGGAGCATTTCACGTAATAGGTTCAAACGCAATCGTCGCCAACCGTAGACTTTTTGATAAAGTGGTAAAGTCGGCTAGATCAAAGAGAGAAGTTAATTCATTTATATACTCAATACTGTTGCACGAGTATTTACATTCATTAGGATACGTTGATGAAAAAGAAGTCAGAGAACTCGTGTACGAGATAACGAAAGAAAACTTCGGGAGCTCCCATCCAGCGACATCGATGTCCATTAGGGGTCCATTCATATTCTTCCCTGAAGCGCTCCACCTTGGTAATTCAACCCATGGGCCAGACGTTGAAATTGTAAGAGATTTTGACC
>JAGTQM010000034.1 GCA_018396755.1 Candidatus Bathyarchaeota archaeon
AGTAGCCTTCTATCAAATCCTTTGGAGCTTCTACTGGGATTCTGTAGCTTTTAACGAGCTCCATATCCGCTCAACTTCGCTTTCAGGTATCCTCCTCCTACCGCCAACGGTTCTGACCACTCTAATCTTGCTCTGCCTATCCCACTTCCTAAGCGTATTCGGGTGGATTCCAAGCCTCTCGCACGCCTCACTAAGCGTCAATAACCGCTCAACCATCATGTCAAATAGAGATAGGAAATGTTATAAAAAGTTAACTGTTCAGAGACTGCTAAGATACCCTAACGTTGTAAGCGGGTGCCAAGGGATACTCATCCCAATGCCAACCCCTAAGCTCATCACTAACACTACAAGGTCTCCTCCTAAACACTCTAGAAAGCCTAACAACATCTTCAAATGTAAAAAACAACAGCAACCACCATACAAATAAAATAATGATAGACGGATAAAAAAACCTATGCTTCAAACGTCTAAACCTAAATCTTTTTCTCCGTGCGGAAAGGTTATGGATTTTTCAGCTTCTAATAGCTCCTCCGCATGGAAAACCGAAAAACATTTAAATACTAAACGCTTAAACCCATAAGGGGTATATAAAACCCCTATATAAGCATACAGATGCATCTAAAAAGAGAATTGAAAGCACATTTTCAGGCTTCTCGGGCTTAAGGAGTGTAGCTCAGAACCCTGATGCATCTAAAAAGAGAATTGAAAGCCGAGGACGTCTAAGGCTTCACCAGGCGTCTTCACAGATGCATCTAAAGAGAGAATTGAAAGATCTCTCAACCCGTTCTGAGCCAGCGTTAACTTCCGTAAGATGCATCTAAAGAGAGAATTGAAAGGGCAAGTATGGTGAACTTGCGCGCTACAAACTGTCTGAGAAGATGCATCTAAAGAGAGAATTGAAAATTCAAATTGGATGCCTCCTCACTTTTCAGGGTTGGAATCCCCTTCTAAGGACGTTCTGAACTATGAGATATGAGATGAACCCATTTCCTGAACATGCTCATGATGGGTTTGTGGGCTCAACTTTTAAATTTAGATGGTTGATTGATAGCGTATGTCTTGATGGATGGCGGTGTTCGGCAAGGGTGGATTCTTCGGGTCAAAGTTTTGAGAGAGATGGGGTCAAGGTTTCTCGTAGTAGTACTGTGAATGAATTGAATTGACTCATTTTAGAGTGAAAATTTATATTATGATTTGGGTTTTATATAGTATTGTGTCGATGCATAACATATTTTCTAACATCGAGCTTCTGGATCGAGCTTCTAGAATTGCTGTGCAAGCTAAATTGGAAGGGCTTACCAAGAGTCAAATCGAGAATTTAATTGCATCGCTCTACATGGTGGATGATGATAGGGATTGCCTTTTATTTACGCAACTATTTGTACATAGGCAAGCTGCTAGATTAGAGAGAGGATACGATTTCGCAAAACTCGTTAATGGAGCAATTGGTGAGATGTACTCTAAAGGTGGTAAAAGAGAAGACGCCAGTAAACTATTGGGTTTAGTCAAGTGGATTTTCGAATCAATCGAAAAGGTTAGATTACCTCGGGTTGACGCTAAAACCATGAGCTTTAATGCGTTGATGAAGATTCTATAAGGGGTTTAAAATGCCAGATTATAGGGATTTTGATAGACTAAACATACTCGCTAGAATTGAAGGCATATTAATCAATGAGACCCCGTTGAGAGTGGGTGTAGGCAGAGAACCTCCATTAGGATCACCGATTGACCTTGCAATTTATAAAGTTAATGATGAACCCTGCATTCCAGGATCCAGCTTAAAGGGGTTGTTTAGAAGCTACTTGGAGTCTATTTTAGCATCTGAAGGATATAAGGTTCATCCACCGTATGATGATGAAAGTGTTGAAGCAGAGGCTAAGAATGGGGATTTCTGCGTAATATGTGGAATCTTTGGAAATAATGAATTAGCTAGTCACGTAAGACTATACGATTCCCGTGCAAAAAGCCGCCGTACTTTTCAAAAGACGGGGATTAGCATAGACAGGGATTTTGGAAGTGTTAGAGCAGGTGCATTGTTCACAGAAGAGCTCGTACCACCAAACGTTGAATGGAGTTTTAGAATGGACATTATAAACATTAAAATCTACCCCGAACTAGACCCTGAAGATGAAAGGGCAAAACGCTTACGATCGCTAATAGAAACATTATCTACGATTGGTTTAAACGTAGGATCTAGGAAATCCGTCGGATACGGATTGATCAAGTTGAAGAAGGCTAAATGGACTGCGTATAAGGTTGAAAACGGATTGCTTAAAAAAGTTGGCGAGGGTGACGTCTTATGAAATTGTGGACACTATGCTCTATTACGCTTAGAGAAACCGTGTTTAAAGGGTATATTGTGAATACGGAACCCCTGAGAATAGGTAGTGGAAGGGAGCCTCCATTCGGCTCCTTAGTCGACTTAGCGGTTATAAGAATTTCAATAAGAGATAGAGAGGTTCCATATATTCCAGGATCCAGCTTAAAAGGGGTCTTTAGATCTCACACGGGTAACATCGTCAAATCGCATGGTTTGGAGGCATGCTCTGGTCTGGCTAGGGGAAGTTGCATTGATGTTAAAGAAGTGCGAGAAGAAGGAGTTGCTCTAAGGGATTTAATTGAAAGGTATATGAGGGAGAATAGGTCTGAAGAAGCGATGAAGATCTTCTTTAAAAACGCATGCTTAGTTTGCAAAATATTCGGTTCATCATCGTACAGAGGTAAAGTAACGTTCTCTGACTCATACCCGTTGGATGAAAATGGTAATATACTGCCGTTTAAGTTTGGAACAAGGACTGGAATAGCGATTGATAGGAGGACAGGAGCTGTAAGTAGGGGGGCTCTATATACGGTTGAGTACGTAGAACCCGGGTGCAAGTTTAAATTTGATATTAGAGCAGACAATCTGCCGAATTACGCTCTGGGGCTACTCTCAACGCTCATTAAAATGGTGAATAGTGGTGAAATTAAAATTGGCGGTTTTACGAGTAGAGGTTTCGGTCAAGTAAGAATCGAAGATTTAGAGATTTACTCGAAAGATTCGTTTAAAGTAGCTCAGGGAAAGGTGATGCATTCATTAGAGGAGGGTGTCGATGAAGATTTGGATGTGTCTAATATATCGGAAGTTAAAGATGGACGGTTATACTTTTCCAAGGAAAACGCCTGGAAATTAATAGATCTTTTAGAAGGTGTTTGGAATAATGCAGTCGAAAAGCTTAAGGGTAGTGAGGAGTAGCCCTAGGCTAAGAAACTCTTACACAGACTTGTGCGGATATTTAGATGTTAGTGTGATTGTCGACGGCGATTCACTATCGTTCTTCCACATAGGATCTGGTAGAAAATTTTTCAAACCAAACATCGACGAGTTGAAAAAAGCCTATTTAAAACTCGGGTGCATCCATGAATCCCTTATAGATAGGATTAAAATAGAAAAAGACTACGATGAATTTGCATCGACGACTAAAGGTATTGTAATTCCAGGTTCATCTATTAAAGGCAATGTGCGATCGAGGATTGAGCTGAGTTTTAAAGGTTACGAGGGTACCGTTGACTCTTGCTTTATAAATGCGGGAAAACCGCTCATTGGAGAATTAACGAAGGGAACTTCCGGATGGAGACATTATAGAATATGGGGGGAAGTCTTATTCGAGGATAGAGGCGTTCCTTGCAATTTTACTGTAATGGACGAAGTATGCCTTGTATGCGATTTATTTGGTACATACGGTTTGAAAAGTTTGATAGATTTCAGCGATTTTGAATGCGTAAATGCTAGCATAAAGCATCTAGATTTGCCTTTTGGAATTAGTGTGCAAGCCGTACCAGCGGGATCAGAGTTCAGAGGGAGAATAGACTTCAAAAATCTGAAGGACTATGAGTTGGGTTTATTGCTATTGGGGATGGGAATCGAAGGTTCGCATGAAGGAAGAAGAACCATACTAGGGAGGTTTAAGTACAGAGGTACGCTGGACTCTTTTAAATTTGGCAAGGTGAGGTATAGAGTAAACGAGTTGAAATTGAGTCAGTACTCAAAAACTTTGTCAAGTGGAGGCATCGACTTACAACCCGACAGTTCCGCCAAAGGCGATCTACTGAGCAGACTATGCAAATCGTTAACGGATCTCACACTGAAGAAGTTTCAGAATAGATTTAGAATTATAAATGAGGTTGAAATCCTTGATAGGCTTTTATGATATTAAATTCGAAAAAGCATATCCAGTCTTAAAGTCTTACATAGTACCGTACAGGGAGGATGGGGTTTTCTTCGATTGTAGAGAGCTTACGGATGACGACGTTGAAGCCTATAAAAGAGTGCTTGTGGGGCTTAAAAAATTTATCGTGGAAATCTTCAAGCTGACGGAGGGACTGGACTTAGAATCGAGTGAAGTGGAGAAGATTGAGCTGATAGGAGATTTAATCTCACTTTTCTTCAGATTACCTTTACTCAAGGAAATAATTCCATCAACCATGCTGAGTCCATTAAAGGTGTATCTATACTACAGGTTATTCCACAGAATGTACATGCCAACTGATTCCATAGAGTTCATCGAAAACGCATATAGAAATCTACAAAGATTGCAAAAAACGGATTTATTCAAAATGTTGCTGGAAGAAGGTCTTTCCAACGACATCGAGAAAGCATGGTTTACGATCCCAGCCGATACGAGACCCGGTTTCAACTCATCCGGCTTAATACCGCACCTATTGCTCACGTCAGCATTTTCATGGGCGCTAGCAGTTGACAGGGGTTTTAATAGGAGAGAAGTGGCAGTGTTAAGATTAGCCTCACTATTACATGATATCGGCAAACCATTCGACTATAGAAGGCATCCTGAAGCATCCAAATACATTGCCGAGGTTCTGCTGAGAGATTTAATCCCGATGGATGAAATGGATGAAATATGCAAAATAATCGTCTATCACCACCTACCGAAATATAGCGATAGGTACGTTGACGTACTAAGGGAGGCTGATAGAACGGCATCTACGATCGATAGGGTTAAAAACTTGGTGGAGAAGTACATTGGGAAAGACATCGAAAATTACTCAGCAAACCTAGGCTTAAATTATGAAGATGCATTTGGGGTTGGGAGGGATTCTTGGGAATTCTGGTCTAGGATAGTTGAAGAAAATAGGAAAAGCCTCGAAGAATTGTCGAGAAAATTCGTTAGAGAAATTAGGAAAGAAACTGAAAACTTTACAAGACCGATTAAAATTCCACGGGAGGAGGTTATAGCATGCAAGAAAGTACTTATCTGTATTTACGATGTCGCAAACATTCAAGGGCTCATAGGAAGATCTCAGGAGATTAAGATCACAATCGCCGCAAGCCAATTGATAGACGGAATCGTAATGGCGTATATACCTTTGCAGATTCAGCGTGAAATTTGCGAAAAAGCTAACGTATGGTATCCATACGAATCGTTCATATACACGGCTGGAGGGCTAGGCGAATTCCTACTACCCAGTAACATAGTTCACGGCGATATTGAAGGCATAGTCGGAAAGATAAACAAGGCTATATCAAAATATGGAACCTCCATAAGGTTTGCACACTCGGAGACCTACGATGACATGTATACTATGCTGAAAGAGCTGTTCAGGAAGTTGAGTAATAGGAAATACTCGATCGAGTTGGAGCCTAAAACCGTTCAAAGGCATGTCGTCAAAGACGGGTCTGTAGTCTTATGCAACACGTGCTACATGGATACCCCTACGAGAAGTATAGAGACAATTGAGGGGTTGAAAGAAGTATGCAATACCTGCTGCCAATTGTACAAGTTGGGCGATGAAATCAGCTTTAAAGAGAGGTATGAGAGCTCGATAGTACTGAACGGTAAAGAGCGTGAACTCAAAAAGCTGTACGGGGATAGAAGCTGGGATGAAATGAGTAAATACGTAATTGAACTGATTAGTGGACATTCCGAAGTCGAAATAGACGCTTTGAAGACTGGTGAAGTTGAGAGGAGGAACGTGGCGGTTATGAAATTGGATGGGAATTTGATGGGGCCATTCATGGGGACTTCAATTTCATTTACAGACGTCTACGAGAGAAGTGCGAGAATCGACCTAGCACTGAAGAAGTCTATCTTCAAAGCACTAGAAAGAATATACGACAGCATCAGTACTATGACGGATGACGCTGAAGCGGCGAAGCAGTGCGCCGCCCTTCTCTGGGGAATACTTTACGCTGGTGGCGATGACAGTTTGATTGTGCTGCCCTCATGGTTGGCGCCGTCGTTCTCGTGGATCGTGGGGAATGAATTCAGATTGAACCTAGGCGGTGTTAGAGGGTTAGGGATAGGTATTGCTGTTGGAGGAGCGAAGGCAAACATATGGGGCTTGATATCGGCGGCCGATGAATTGAAGGGGGAGGCTAAAAAGTACACTAGAGGCGATTCATCATGTAGCTCGATAATGTTCGATGTGGCTGAAGAAACCACTTTAACAGATAGCTTGGTGAAAGCAAGACTAAACTATCTTAGAGGTGAAAAACTGACCGTGCAGCCATTGGTACTCAACCACAAGTACGACGCGTTTAAGGAATACGTTAAGCTACTGTTTGACGTTCAAGAGTACGATGAATTATTGAAGTTAAGCTACTTACTGTCAAGGTACGACAGAGAAGAGCTGCTATCAGAGTCGTGTAAGAAAAGGGGTTTAATCGAATCTCTGAAGCGGAATCAGAAGAAGGCAAAGGACATTAGAAGTACGATTCAAGAAGTGATTCAAATAGCCAATAAGATGGTTAAGGTAAACGGCTCAAGTAAGGAATACGCAGCAGTAAGATGGTTTATTTCCACACTCTATGCGCACAGACAGAAGGCCAGATTCAAAGGGAGGGATAAAGAAGACGTCTATAAGACGATCATAAACATAGGTCCAAAGAGGACGATAGACGATTTCGTAAAGGACAATGTTTCCAGATCCGATAACGCTTCTTATCTCGATGCGGACAGGTTGATTAAGATTCTCGGAGGTGGCGTTCTATGATAGATTTCAAGGTCAGGTTGAAGCCAGTTGGGCTACTATCCGTAGGATGGGTCTATCCATTACGCATCGATGCAGACGTCCCATTCATGAGGAAGGGCGTGAAGTCGAGTGAAGGGATTACATATAGATGCTACATTCCAGGATCCAGTTTTAAAGGTGCGTTAAGGTCCTCTGCGAGTAGGATAGCTGACTTATTTGGGTTTAAGAGTTGTGGGGAGGTAAACGTGGAGTATATTAGGAAAGCGCATGGAAAGATTGGCCTATGCGATGTGTGTAAGTTGTTCGGTTATCCTGGATCAAGCGAACAGGGTCTCCTCTATGTGGCAGATTTCGACCTAGTAAACGACGTCGCAACTTTAACGAGTACTGGGATTAGAGTGGACGACTCATCCTGCAAGGTTGCAGAGGGAGCATTGTTCACTGTTGAAAAAATACCTAGGAATGCTGAATTCCTAGGCAGGGTTTCGCTGGCGACCCACGACGTTAAACTGATCGAATTAACGCTATTAGCGTTGGCAAACCTGAGGTTGGATAGAATAGGTAGGAGAAGCCAGCTTGATCTGAAATTGGAAGACACGAAGTTGTTGGAGACCTTCTTAAAAGAACCGCACTGGATGGAGTTTCTAAATGAAATGAAGGAGTGGTTATACCATGAGGTTCTATAAGATTAGAATGAAGAATGTGAAGCCCATCATTCTTACGAAGAGGAGGACTGAGAGGGGTTACAAAGGTCCAGTGGAATCCATTCAATCAACCACGCTAAGGGGTGCTTTAATAACCTCACTGTACTTAAATGGGCGAATTGAGAAAGACCGCCTCAGGGAATTGGCAGATAAACCAAACGTTGTTGCGTCGTATGCATATCCGATCAAGGACGGGTTGGAATCGTATCCAGCACATCCCTTCATGTACGAATGTAAGGTTGACCGTGAAAAGATAAATTACATAGGCGATGTCGTAAAGCAATTGAAGGAGGGAGGGAGTGCAGAATATAGAATTGAATGCTCCAAAGGTCACGTAGCTTTAAACTATGCACATCCAAGGCCGGTCGTTCCAAAGGGAGACCGTAATGCGATGTTTGAAACAGTATCCGTGGATACTGAGTCGAGGGTTTCAGTGGGAATTAGCAGACGTAGGGCAACGGCGCAAAAAGGCATGCTATACGAGTACGACGTACTCATAGAAAACCAGGAATTTTGGGCATTTTTAGGCATATCCGATGAGTTGAGTGACTGCATCCACAAGGATCTTGAGGTTAGAATTGGAAGGGGTGTGACGAGGGGGCATGGTCTGCTGAAGCTAACCGACGTAAAAGAGATAAGCATTGACGAAGTCAAGGATAGAATAAGGGCTCAAATTGGTGAAAGAATGGTTTTCTATGCGTTGACGCCTCTGTTAGGCTCCAACTCCCCTGTGCACTACTCCCCCTATCCAAAGAAAATAGACTTGAACGATGTAATGGGGGTTTACGGATTTAAACTCGGAGATTGCGGTACGATATCGATTGAAAAAGTCTACGGAAGGGCGAGAGGCTTTTCATGTGGATGGGATATGGTTAGAAATGTCATAAGGCCGTCCCTCGAAGGTATTGCAAGCGAGGGAAGCATTGTTGTCGCTAGATTAAACGTAAGAGAGAATACTGGATATGCATTAGCAGTATTAGGTTTGATCGGCGCCCCTGTAAGAGTTGAAGATTTCACGGTATTTGGAATAAACGTAATGATGTCGATTGAGGTTTGCCCAATTGGGGGTGGTTGATTTGAACCTTCACCTGAATCCGCTTGAAAATAAAATCGTTGGAATGATTAAGTTTAAAGTTGAAAGTCCGATTCACATCGGCAATGGTGGAACGGAGGCGAGAAGGACGTTCTTAAGAGTTGATGACAATCTGATAATACCTTCGTCTACGTGGAAGGGAGTATTTAGATCTTTATCTGAGAAGATTGCTAAAAGCATGAACTTCGGCTACCTTCCCAGTCTTGCGATTAAATCGTATCGTGAGGGGAAAGGAGGAATTGAGTATAAGCCAGCAGATGAAGCTGGGATGAGGGAACTCAAAAAATTAGAAGAAGAATTAAAAGAGGTGTTTAAGGGAGTAAAATCGGAGGCTTTCGGGCTTTCTAAAGGAGATGTCGACGGGTTAATAGATGAGCTTGGGTTTTCCGACGTAAGGAGGTTGCTTGAAAAGGGGGAGGAAGAAGCGTGGGAGAGGTTTACAGAGGCGATTTTAGCCATCAACTGCCTCATTGGAAAATTGTATGGAAATCGCTACTTAGCAGCTAAAGTGAGGTTTTTAGATACCTTCATAGTTAGACCTAGAGTTCACGAGAGACCCGGAATATCGATTGAAAGGAAGAGTGGCAAAGTCAGGGAGGACGCCCTCTTCTTTACGGAAGTATATGTGGGCGAAAACATTGAAGTAACCTTCATAGCCGATAATTTGAAAGCTGGAAGTGACGATTCAAGAGTGTTCGCATCGACGTTGAACTACGTTAAGGAATTGGGAATCCACGTGGGAGGGTCGGTAAGTAGAGGACTTGGATATTTAAAATTCAAGGATGCAAAATTCCACGTAGTGGACTTGAAAGAGGGGAGGTATGAAGATAGGATTTTAAGATTGGTAAGACCATTTAAATACGTAGCACCGATGGATATAGATTGGTTCACAGAATGGTTGATAAATCCTTGAGCCGTAGTCTCGAACTAATCGATAACTATTACAAGGAGTTCATTCAAAAATACATCGAAGAATTTATGGGAAAGTTGAAACCCCGGGAGTTATGTAAACAAGATGACATAGCTCGATCAATTGAAGATGCCTATAATGACACTATGAAAGCATTGGAAGGTGTGCTCAGCGAACTTTATAAGGATGATAAGGTTGCGGAACACATAATCATAAGGAGAATACGCAATTTCATACGTGAAAAATTAGAGACTTATGCTGAACTTTTCAAAAAAACTCATAGAGGAAGTATCTTCTGAATTACACCCTGTATATAGTGATTGTATAGATCAATTTCGATTTGAACTTCCTCGTCAATCTTTTATTGGGGATGATTCGGAATTTTTAAGAAAATTGGATGAGAAAATAAAACATAGTATAAGGCATGTGCGAAGGTGGTCTAAGCTAGATCCTCTAGAAGTCTATAAAAGCAAGATGAAAGACGTTGAGAAATACTTCAAAGATCTTCGCAACACATTAAAGGAACTATACTATTACATCGTTATCTTTTTATTTATGGAAAAGGCGAAACCGTATATCATAGCTCAGAGGAGTGGAGGCGAAGAGAAGGTTGTATTCTTTAAACGAAATTGGATTGTAGATGATGAGTATTCGATTCAAGAGTATTTCTGTGACATTTCCAAGCAGTTAGATAAAGATTTGACTAAAACGGATCGCTACACTTTGTTAAAGGTGTTGGAGGTCGATTTTAAAGGGTTTATTGGAAATGGTTCCAAAGAATTTACCAATTTTCTGGATAGGATCAGAGAAGGAAACGTAAGAGAAGCTGGAAAGATCTTAATGGGTTATATATGTGAAAGTTTAAGGAAATCGGAAAAGCTGGAGGAAGACCGCGGATCGATTCAAAGCTTGATTGAGCGATATTTGAAAGTAATCTACAAGGTCGATTGTGTGGAGACAAGTTACACTGAAGTTGCTAAGAAGATTTTCGAGCAACTATTCGATCAAAAGCGGATACTAGAGCTGGAAGTCTTTAGGTACATTTCTAACCTAGGATATCCGTGCATTCCAAACGTCATGATTAAAACAGAGGATGAGAAACCTTTAGAGTTCGATATTCTCGTACTGACCAATCGAGGCATGAAGTTGGTCGAGGTCACTAAATACGGAAGGATTGAAGAAAGAGTTAAGGATAGGAAGAAGGATCGAGAAAATCTAACTATAAGTCAAAGGTTGCCTATCATATTCGTGTGCAATATTGAAAAACCTAAAGAAGAACCTGATGAAGGATTATACTACGTTCCGTTTAAGGAATTAGACAAGATTGGGGAGTACTTAGAGAGAGGATAGGTTCGTGAAAGCCATAGGCAAACCCATACCTTAAAAGGTGTCCCCAGCGGACTACAAGCTTGAGCAAAGTTAAACAGTAGGTTACATTTCCAACTTAGTAAAGTCAAGAGATGAACCACATAGTCTCGTCAATCTACAGCACAACACCGCGCCCTCCTTTTAAAATGGAGTACTTAACCTATCGATTAGAACACTACTTTACAAATTCTTTCTGAAACACCTCTTAACTCAAGCAAGATTCACTAGTTTAAACAGAAGCCAAGAACTCATATACTACTCAATTTAACCATGCGGAAAGACTATGGATTTTTCAGCTTCTAATAGCCTCTCCGCATGGAAAACCGAAAAACATTTAAATATTAAACGTATAAATCCATAAGGGGTATATAAAACCCCTATATAAGCATACAGATGCATCTAAAAAGAGAATTGAAAGAGTGGAAAGAAAAACCACCACCGGTCTCCTGTTCTTTTAAGATGCATCTAAAAAGAGAATTGAAAGGACAAGGGAGCATGAGGCTGTGAGAACGCTCATCGAATACGATGCATCTAAAAAGAGAATTGAAAGACGCTCAAAGCTCCATCACCCCCAGAATTTGAACTTGACGATGCATCTAAAAAGAGAATTGAAAGTGATTTTCGCAGTGATAACTGGAAGTCTCTCAGCCCACAGGATGCATCTAAAAAGAGAATTGAAAGTCAACCGACGGCACTAGCTCAAGAAGTTCTGGGTCTCTTTCGGATGCATCTAAAAAGAGAATTGAAAGGTGCTATGCACGTAACGTTATTACGTGCATATTAATGCACGTGATGCATCTAAAAAGAGAATTGAAAGATAAATGTATAGAGCA
>JAGTQM010000010.1 GCA_018396755.1 Candidatus Bathyarchaeota archaeon
TTACATCGTGCACAGCGACGTTTTTAAGTGCATCTGTTTCAGCTAAAATGTTTCCTAAGGGGTCTATTATCTTAGACTTATCCGATCTTACAGAGGATACAACGTAGTAATGGTGAAGATAAGCGTAAACTTGTAGAGCAAAGCCTCCGTTGTAAGCTGAACACCAGACAACCATTTTAGCGTTTTTATCAGCTAAAGTCTGCCAGGTCTCAGGAAAACCTATGTCGAAACATATTTGAATACCTATCCGTCCAAAGTCTAAATCGAAGACTTTAGCTTCAACTCCAGGTGTTACACCATCTTCGAAAACTGTGTAATCGCTTGAAGATGTGACAGGGTGGATTTTATCGTACACCCCTATGACATCTCCAGATCTATCTATGACAACAGCTGAATTCCAGATTCTTCCATTCCTCTTCGTATAGATTGGGCAGATGATGTAAGAACAGTGTTCTCCCGCTCTACTGGCAATGGCTTTTACAATAGGTCCAGGTACTGTTTCAGCCAATTCTTCAAGTGGCCTATCGACTGAAGCTGTTGCAAACGCCTCCGGTAGACAGACTAAGTCTGGCTGATGACGGAGGGCGATGTCTAAAAGCTTCATAATGTGTTTTAGATTCTCCTCGACAGTCTTATAGAAGTGGTTTGCTTGGCAAACTGTAGCTATACGTGCTCTCCTACTCATGTAAACAACACCAGGAATCAATTTCCCTTCCTAGTTTAAAAGACTTAACTTAAACTTTACAGCACGCAAATTGAGGCTTAATGTTAAAAATCTAGAGTTTACACTTCTTGACATTGCGGCTTCAACATGTCTACTCATGGATTTAACGGGAAATTATTATCTATAAAGTCGTTTTACAATAAACGTGATGTTCTTGAACTCCGGTAGATACGACGTTAAGAAGGCGAAGGAGAAGCTACGTTTACTAGTCTGGAGGAGGCTTGAGGAGGCCAATGCCACGCTTCCCCCGAAGCCATGCTACGGGCGAATCCCCAATTTTAAAGGTGCTTATGATGCTGCTTTAAAAGCCTCTAAACTACCAGAGTGGGAGAACGCTAAAGTTGTATTTGTAAACCCGGATAGTCCTCAAAGACATTTGAGGCTAATAGCGTTAAAGCAAGGTAAGCTATTAATTATGGCAACTCCTAAGCTTAAAAGCGGTTTCCTAGAGATAGACCCTTTAAAAGTTAGAGGAGTTGAAGATGAAGCGTCGACTATTGGCGGGGCTTTCAAATATGGAAAACTGCGTGAAACAGTGATGTATAAACCAGGCTTGATTGTAACTGGCTGTGTAGCTGTAGATAGAGAGTTTAATAGACTCGGCAAAGGTGGAGGTTACGGTGATAAGGAGATATCTCTAATAAAGGATAAGTATGGATCGGATATATGCGTTCTAACAACAATCCATGATCTTCAGGTTGTAGACAGCATACCTATAGAGCCGCACGATTCTAAAGTGGATATAGTAGTAACACCATCTAGGATTTTAAGGAGAAGGTTGCCTTGAAAATCATTACCCTATGCGGTATTGCTCAAGCCAAAGTAGGCTTTACCTTTCTAGCTGGTAAACCATCAGAGCAATGTGTCGACTGTAGACTTTACAAGGTCTGCATAGGTAAATTAGAGCCTCTGAGACTCTACCGGGTTGTAGAAGTTAGAGGAAAAACATTCCAATGTCGAATCCATAAAGACGGGGTTAAATTGGTCGTTGTTGAAGAAAGCCCCGTGGAAGCAGCTGTGGAGGATAAGCTTATAGTTGAAGGAGTTGTACTTACGTTTAGCCCAATCGCATGTAAAATCGAATGTAGCAGTAGAAGTCTATGTATTCCAGAGGGACTTAGACAAAACGATAGATGCCAAGTCGTTAAAGTGGGGGAAAAGTTGAACTGTTTAGCTGGGTTAAAGCTTAGGAAAGTTATTCTGAGGAGGGTTCTTTAACTTCTTCAACTTCTTTAGACTCTGTTTTAGCCTCGATACGTCTAACGTATTCTTCCGTAAACACTATTTTTGAAACTTCCGGTATAAACCTCAGAACGTCATTGGCTATGCCTCGCTTTATAATCTGTATCCCGTCGACCATATAGCTCTCAGGAGGCATAATTATAGTTAAAACGTTTGAAGTTAGAGATAGTGAAAACTTTTCAACAGGTATTGTGGGAAGACGTCTATGCAATAACAGCTTAATCCGGTCGATTGAATCTTTCACATCATTCTTCACTTCAACCTCGTAGATGATTGTCTTACCCGCTAAGGGGTGGTTGAAATCCAGTTGAACTCTACCAGAGGATATGCTTCTCACAGTAGCTAGCATATCTCTAAACCTTACTCTAGCACCAGGCTGTAAGTTGGACTCGCCTTTAAACATTCTTAGAGGTACAAGTCTTACTTTAGACGGGTCTCTAACGCCGAAGCCTTTTTCAGGGGGAATTTCAATCTCCTTCCTCTCGCCGGCACTCATCTCATAGAGTTTCTCCTCTAAGCCGTTTACAACCCAACCTTCTCCTAAAACTACCAACATTGGCTCGTAAATCACGTCTGAACTGTAAATATTGAACTTTCTAGCTTCCGCTTCAACTGTTGTATCGAAAACCTCGTTTGTATCTTTAACTCTAGCCACATAATCTATAAGTATGAAGTCTCCTTTCTGGAATGGCATGAATCCCCCCTCTCAGATGGAGTATTACAGGGCTTTTAAGGTTTACGGTTATCCATAGAGAATTATATGATAAAAAACATGATCCGATGGGGAAATTCTAAAAACTACGGATTAAGTCGAGTTAGCACTCTTTAGGAATGCTTCCGTTGAAACGTTTAATTCTAGAATAGCGTAAAAGTTTTGTCTAGCTGGTCCAGGGTTTACGATCAACGTTCCACCTAATCGGTCTAAGCCTCTAGCTTCGTGTATATGTCCATGTAGGACGGAGAGAGGCTTATACTCTTCTATAAAAGCCCTTAAAGCTCTGCTTCCAGCGTGTAAACCGAGTGACGTTAAATCAGTTGAAGTATTCGCTGGAGGACTATGGGAGACGACTATCAAACGTCCTCTAAAGTCATTTAAAGCCTCTCTAACTATTTGATAGATCTCCTCTTCTTCAAACTCTATCTGAGTAGTAAACGGTGTTTTAGGAGAACCACCTATACCTAAGAAGGCTGTTGAACCCGATGTGTGAAGTTTACCGTGTATGTTCAAAGCTTCATATATGTTTCTCACGGTTAAAAGAGACGGAGGGTCGCAGTTTCCTGGGACGAAAAACGTCTGAAACCCTTTGAAGACGCTTAGTATTTTCTCAGCTTCATTTAAACTTCCAAAATGCGTAATATCGCCGCATATGACCAGTAAATCTGGCTTAAGCTTTAATGCTTCTCTTGAAAGCTTGTAAGCTGCTTTAAAATTGCCATGTATATCGCTTAGAACCATAATCTTCAATTTACCACCATCTTATTTCAAAGGTTTTAAACTCACCCCTGTATGGCTCTTCGGAAAATGCAATACTATCTACTTTAGCCGATGATGGTCCTCTTCGACACCATGCTAAAACTCTTCTGACAGCTTCCTCCTCCCCCTCTAGTACTGCTTCAACCCTTCCATCCGGAAGATTTCTAACCCACCCGTTAACACCATTTGAAAGAGCTACTCTTCTAAGGTGGTATCTAAAGCCTACTCCTTGAACAAAGCCTTGAACAAATACGTGGAGTCTCAGCTTGACCATAACACTTTACCAGCCTCTGCCAAACCTACACCGACCTTCTCCACACCGTAGCCTAAGTATGCTAAAGAAGATTCTAATGCGTTTACAGTAGCTAAGACTTCGTAGGCTGAAACATTACCCATGCATCCTATTCGGAAGATGGAGCCTCTCAGCTTACCCTGCCCTCCACTAACGACCACACTGTGTTTTAAACGCATGGTTTTTACGAGTTCTTCCGAATCAATGTTCTTAGGTGTTTTAACGGCTATTACAGTTTTTGAACGATATTCGTATTCAAAGGGATACGGTTCTAAATCCAATGCTTCGATAGCTCTGTAGAATGCTTTGGCGCATTTTCTATGCCTAGCTATTCTAGCTTCAAGTCCCTCTTCTCTAATCATTTTCAATGCTTCACTAAGCGCGTATAAGAGGGGGATACTGGGCGTATAGGGGGTTTGCCCCCTCTCCATATATTCGAGGTAAGCTTTAAGGTTGAAGTACACACCTCTATTTACCCGTTTAGCCTCCTCTATGAAGCGTTCGCTAACTGAAACAAAGGCTAATCCTGGAGGAGCTGCTATACACTTCTGGCTACCCGTGACACATGCATCAATACTCCACTTGTCAGTTAAAAGTTCAACTCCGCCTAGACTTGAAATGGCATCAACTATGACTAGCGCATCGTGGTCATGAGCTATACGCGATATCTCAGCGAGGTCTCTAACTAAAACGCCTGTAGAGGTTTCATTGTGGATTATTAATATCGCTTTAACATTACGCTCTCTAGCGAAAGCCTCTTCAACCATGTCTGGTTTAACAGAAGAACCCCATTCAATCTGTATTCTTGAAACTCTACCGCCGCAGGCCTCTACTATTTCAGCAAACCTGTCGCAGAAAAAGCCCATTGTCGGCACGATTACAGTATCACTCTTATTGATGACATTGCTTACTGCAAACTCCATACCTCCGGTTCCGGAGGACGTTAGAATCACTATTGGATTTTCAGTTTGGAAGACGTACTTAAGACCCGTCTGGATTTCCTCCAGAAGTAGTTTAAACTCTGGCCCCCTATGGTTAATTAGCGGTCTACTCATAGCCAACATAACTCTTTGAGCTGGGGTTGTAGGTCCAGGTATCATGAGTAGAGACACTTTAACACCTCCATTGATTCGCTCATTTTAATGCATTCTAAGTTTTAAGTTTTCCTTTAATATACGCTGTGACTTTTTCAACTTGCTCTCTAGCGGTACCTATGTAGTTTTCAGGCATCATAGCTTTCTCGATTTCTTCAACTGTTAAATACCTCCTCACGTCGAGGCTTTCCACTAAAACATCTCTGAGGCGTTTGCCTGCTTTCCAAGCTTCCATAGAGCATTTTCTAATTATTTCGTGAGACCATTGTCTGTCCGCTCCTTTGGAAACCATCGCGATCATAACGGCTTCAGACATTATAAGGTCTTTCTGAGACTCAAGATTTCTCCTTACATTATCCGGGTATACCTTCAATCCCTTTAAAACATCAATCATAGTTTTAAGTTGCTCGTCTAAAAGTAGGCAGACTTCAGGTAGCATAACTCTCTCACAACTGCTATTTGTTAAATCTCTCTCATGCTCCAACACTATATTCTCTAAGGCTGCTAAAGCCATAGATCTTACAATCCTAGCTAAACCACAAATCTTCTCACATTTAATTGGGTTACGTTTATGAGGCATGGTGCTTGAGCCGACTTGAGAATCCTCTCTAAAAGGTTCTTCAAGCTCTCTTATTTCACTCCTCTGAAGGTTTCGAATTTCATTGGCGACCTTATCTAATGTTGAAGATATTATAGCCGCTAATGTTGCAAACTCTGCTAATCCGTCTCTAGGAACTACTTGGGTTGCGATTATAGGCTCGTAAACTCCCATAATTTCCATAACTCTCTTTTGAATTTTAAAGCCCTCATCTCCGAAGCTTGCCATAGTTCCAACCGCTCCACTCATCTTGCCTACACATATTCTCGGCTTAGCTTCTTCAAGCCTTTCTATGTGGCGGATGATTTCTGAAGCGTAAGCTGCGAATTTAAAGCCCATAGTTGTCGGTAGTGCTGCAACCCCATGTGTTCTACCGAGGCAGACAAGGTCCTTGTATTTTTCAGATAAATCTATCAGCGTGAAGGCGATTTCCTTCAACCTAGATTCTATTAGATCTATGGAATCCCTCAATTGTGTAGCTAAAACGGTATCCGTTATATCGTTGGAAGTAGCACCAACGTGTATGTATCCACCATATACATCGCTTTTCTCGGCTAAGGCTTTTACAACAGCCATGACTTCATGGTCTGTTACACGCTCCCAACGGTTGACGTCTTTAAGTGTCACAGCACCGCTTTCAATAAGACTGTAGATTTTATCAGCTGCCTCTACGGGAGCTGATCCAACCTCGGATAAAGCCTTTAAAAGAGCTGCTTCAACCATTATCATCCTTTTAAGCCACTCATCTCTATCCCATATCTTCCTCATCTCCGCCGTTCCATACCTATACTCTATCGGGTGGACTGGCATGTGACGATCACCTACTATAAACCGTAAAAGTAATAAGTAGTTATTTAAAATTCTGTTAAATACGTATGTGCGGCTACAAAGTGGTATTAACTGCTGATGAAACCCTGATGTGTAACTACGGTGGCAATATTTTCCTAGGGTTTATGACGACTGGCCCAGTATCAGGATTTAAACCATTTAACGTGGTTATGAACTTCCTGTTAAAACCCGTACCAGTAGATTCTAATGGAAGAGCTCTTACAGCACCTCTATCTCTCAGAATAATTGAGAGCATATTAATCGATTCAAACGTCGTAAAACCCAATGAAATAGTTGTAACTCATCCGAAAAACCTGCCTAAGGTAATCTCCAATGATACTAGGATTATAGGTGTAAGTGTAATGGATCCTAAGGGTTTAGGACCAGCATCATCGACCTTCTCAGGACCCTATGGACTTATACATAGTGAACCTTACTCAGCGTACATGTTTAAGAAGCTTATTAGAAGCGAAGTTATGCAGAAGGCGAGGAAATGGGCTTCAATCGTTGTAGGTGGTTCAGGTGCATGGCAGCTTAACATAGATGATATGAAAAAGCTGGGGATAGATGTACTATTCATAGGTGAAGCTGAAGAAGAAATTCCGAGGCTTTTCAAGAAGCTTATTGAAGATTGTAGACCTGAAAAACCCATGATTGTTACAGCTAATCAAAGCCATAGCATACCTAGGATTAAAGGTGCAACTATATGCGGTTTAATCGAGATATCTAGAGGATGTGGGAGAGGATGTAGATTCTGCGCACCTACTATGAGGATTTTAAGGCATAAGCCTTTAGAGGATATTTTACATGACGTAAAGGTGAATGTTGAAGCTGGTCAGAAAAACATCTGCCTACATGCTGAAGATGTTTTACAGTATGGTGGAACGGCCTTCAAGAAGAGGCCGGATTTAGTGTTTAAACTTTTCAGTTCAGTTATAAGCATTGACGGTGTTAAATTTGTCTCAGTGAGCCATGCGGCTTTAAGCTCCATAGCTGAAAACCCGAGGTTAATATCAGATGTTAGTGAAATCCTAGGCCTAGCTAAGAGTAGATGGCTTGGATATCAGACGGGTATTGAAACCGGTAGTGTCAAGCTTATAGATAAACTTATGCATATGAAGCCATATCCATTTACACCTAAAGATTGGCCTAATGTTGTTGAAGAAGCTTTCAAGATAAGTTCAGACTTCAACTGGGTTCCGGCCGCCACACTAATACTCAATCTGCCGGGTGAGAAACCCGAAGACGTATTGGCTACGGCTGATTTAATCGATAAACTTAAACCCTACAAGAGTTTGATAGTTCCACTACTATACGTTCCAATGATCGATTCTCATGGTCATAAAGCTAGAAGACTTTTAGAAGATGCTGACGACGCCTATTGGCAGTTGTACCATGTTGTATGGCGTCACAATATGAAGTGGATACCAGTCTTAGCCAAGGATTATCTAGCTGAAATAAGCCCTAAAATAGGTTTACCAATAAAGTTTTTCATAAGCTTCGTAAAGAGCTTTATAAACACGTTGATCGAGCTGAAGCTTTCACACATCAAGACGTTAGAGGTTACGCGGAAAATCGAAACTTAAGGTGGTGTAAGTGGAGGAGACTCTTATAATCTACGATGACATATTTTTAGATCATTTAACTGGCCCTGAGCACCCTGAGAACCCAGATAGACTTAGAGCGATATTGAAAGGGCTTAGAAAATTCAAACTACTTGAAAATCCTAAAATTAAACTTGAAAGATCTCGAAAAGCCGTGATGGATGAAATATGCCTTGTACATAGTGAGAAGTATGTAGATTTCATAGAGGAGTTTTGCCGTAAGGGAGGGGGGATTTTAGGGACTTGGGGCGGCGGAGTCGTATGTAGTAGGAGAAGCTTTGAAGTAGCTTGTTATGCTGTAGGAGGTGCTTTGAAAGCTGTAGATGAAGTTTTAAACGGAAAATACCGGAATTCTATAGCTCTTATTAGACCCCCGGGGCATCATGCTTCAATAGAGCTACCCTACGGCTTCTGCATATTTAACAACGTAGCTATAGCTGCTAAATATCTCATGGATGTGAAGGGGGTTGCCAAGGTTGCGATATTGGACGTAGATGCGCATCATGGCAACGGTACTCAGGAGGTTTTCGAGGAGACCTCTAAAGTCCTATACGTAAGTTTCCACCAGGACAGGATATTCCCTGGAACTGGGTCTATTGAGGATGTAGGTAGGGGGGAGGGTGAAGGATTTAAAATAAACTTTCCACTACCACCTTATTCCAATGAGGAGGTATATTTGAAGGCTTTAAATGAAATGGTGGATCCTATTCTAGACCAGTTTAAACCAGCTTACATACTGGTATCGGCAGGCTTTGACGCACATCACCTCGACCCATTAACTGGTCTAGGCTTATCAAGCTTAGGCTACGTTGAAATCTATAAGTGGATCAGGGAGACGGCTGAAAGACTTACAGGTGGGAAATTTTCAGCAGTTCTTGAAGGAGGCTATGACCACGAGGCTCTTGAAAAAGCAGTACCATCCGTTGTAGCTGCCATGGCTGGCTTAACGATAGAAGTTGACGATCCTCCTCAAAAAATGCCTGAAAATTTGAAAAATGCTGCTCTACGAGTTTTAGAAAAAGTTGGGAAAACTATGGCTAACTATTGGACGCTTTAAACTTCCACTCTAAACTCTAAAAGCCGATTTGAAGTCGGCTACTGTTTAATGGATGTGTGTTAGATTACTGATTAAACATTAAGCACACCTATGGATATACGACCATATATGTGAGTCCTAAAGGTACCTCGAAGACCTAGAGGAGCAGGCGTATTTAAATGCAAAAATTTCGGGCTTATGATCGATAGACAAAAGAATACACCCAACAATATATGGAATGTATTCCTTAGGATGCGGGGAGTTATGGGTTCTCCCCGAAAGGGGCTAAACTCAATGAGGCCTCCAATGAACCCCTGGAGAGGTCGAGAGCGATGAGGCACAAGGACTAAGTATGAATTCTATACTTATCCATATTTAGTTCAGAACCCTGATAGTTTAACTTCTCTAATCTTTACTGCTGGGAAGAAATGCCCTCCGCCGAATACCCGTCCCTCTTTAGATATGAGTTCAATGTCTCTAAATAGGTTTAGTATGTGTCCACCAGCCATAAGGTTTTTAACTGGATGCTTCTTTTCACTATCCTCTATTAGGAAGCCCTCGTCGATTGTTGCTGAGAATTCTCCGGAGACAATATTCGGTGTGAAAGATGCTCTTGTAACTAGGATGCCTCTCTTCGTTTCAGCGATCATCTCCTCCAGTGTACTATCACCAGGTTTAACTCTAATATTGCTTGGTCCAGCACCTACGTATCCACCGTAGCCACCCCTAATAGCATGCCCAGTCGACTCAACATTCATTATACCAGCGGAATAAGAGTTGTGTAGGAAAGTTAGCACGGTGCCTTTTTCCACAACTTTCAAGGGTTTTTTGGGGACACCTTCACCATCATATGTACTACTTGCTACAGCGCCTGGAATGGTTCCATCATCTAAAACCTCAAGGTTTTCAGGGCCTATCTGCTTGTTTAAAAGCCCAGATGCAAAGGTTCTCCCTTTAGCAGCTGATTCACCGGATAAAGCCGCTAATAGGTTGAAGAATAGCGAGTCTCCAGATGCCTCAGGTAGTAGTATTAGGGGCATGAAGCCGCTTTTAATCTTCTTAGAACCGAACTGTTCTATCGCCTTCTCAGCAGCCCTCCTACCGATCCAGTGGGGATTTATATTGGATAGTGAAGTCCCGTAATCAAATTCGTAGGAGCTTCCGACATCATCTCCTTCTCTATACACGGGCTGTATGTAAGCTGAAGCATGTGTCTTCTCAAGACCGACTGAAACACCGGTTGAAGTCATTAAGTACGCTTTAACATGGCTTGCAGCAAATCCGCCAGAATACATTGCTCCCCTTCGGATACTTTCAGCAGCCTCGATCATTCCCTTCGGGATTTGACTTACAGATTCTAGTGTAAGATTGACTATTTCATCGTCGCATAATCCGGGGATTTCCGGGACTTTCGATGGGCCTGGTATGCCTTTAAAGTATGGGTCTGGCTGTGAAACCCTAGCAAATCTAACAGCCCGTTTAACAATAATCTCTATATCGTTATCCTCTAGACTCTGTGAGAATGCTATCCCCATGCCTTTATTCTTGAATACCCTTACGCCTATACCGACGTCTACATGTGAAGTCGCCTCTTTAATACCCTTTCCGAGAATACTAATGTTTAATGATCGGGAGTATGATGCAACTACATCGTAGAAGTCTACGTCAAACAGGGAAAGCATACGCATAGCTTTCTCTACTGGTCCAATTAAATCTAATTTCGCCATCCACTATCGCCTCCCACCAACAACTATGCCATCTATTCTAAAGTGGGGTGCTCCAGCGTCAACATACATTCCCTGACCAGATTTACCGCACATACCAGGCATCTCCATCCTTAAGTCTTTACCGACTGCAACTATATTCTTTAAGGCTTCGAGTGTCAAACCGCTTATGGCCACATCCCTCAGATGCTCTGTTAACTCGCCCTTCTCTATCAACCAGGCTTCCTCAACCTTGCATGTAAACTGCCCCTTCTGCGATTCAACATAGCCATACTGGGAGCCGGATAAGTAGACACCACAGTCAATACCCTCAAGAATCTCCTCAAGAGTCATATCTCCGGGGGCAAGATAAGTATTCGACATACGTACAATAGGCGGGTAATGATGCGATTGGGCTCTAGCACTACCTTCAGGTTCACCGCTGAGTTTAGCGGCGGATTCAAGGGAGTGTAGAAAGCCTACTAAAACACCGTCTTTTATAAGTACGTGGGGTTTGGCTTTTATCCCCTCATGGTCGTATGTAAAATGCCCATAGCTTCTTTTCGTTGGATCATCGATTATCGTTACGAATCGACTCGCTATTTTCTGGTGCATTTTATCAGATATTATTGATTGCCCGCTGAACACTAGATCGCCTTCACTATTGTGACCAATAGCCTCGTGGACAAATAAACCGCCAACCCTTGGATCTACAACGACTGGGTAGGTGCCTCTTGGAGGCGGATGAGCGGTTAAAAGGCGTACAGCTCTCTTAGCAGCCTTTAGAGAGAAATCTTCTACATTGACTCCATCGATCAGTTCGTATCCGGCGACATTTCCAAGTGCTTCAAAGCTTTCCTGCATGTTTTCACCTTCTTTCGCTATTACTCGACAGTACATTACTGTTCTTGGAGTTACTTCTTCAAGAAATGTTCCAAAGGAGTTGCATACGATTACTCTCGTTACAACATCTCTATAGCTTATAAATGTATCTTTAACCCTATCGCTGAACGTTCTAGCGTCTTTTTCCAATTCAAGCACCCTTTTAACTTTCTCCTCTGGGCTTACATCTTCCGGGTTTATCTTTACATCGTGTACAACAGTGTCAACCGACGGTTTTACTTCAACTATTTTCGCCTCTTCTCCAGTATAAGCCATTATGGATCTAGCTCCTCCCATAGCGTCTTCCAAGGCTTTTTCAACACTCTGTCTTGTAGGTATATTCGTTGATGCAAAACCCCAATGCCCGCCAACTATAACCCTTACACCGACACCTCTCAATATTCCCGAGGATAAGGCTCTCGCAATACCATTCTCAACACCTATGCTACTACTTCTTTCTTCAAAGTATCTTACTTCGCAGAAGCTAGCACCTTCGCTAAGCCCTTTCTGAACAACCTCTTCAAGAAGGTCTTTCAACCAGTACACCACAATCGTGATATGTGCGACTGGAATTTTAACGTTTTCCACTCTTTATACAGCATAGGATGATTTGGTCCGCCGCATCCATCATAATTTCATGGGAATCTTCAACCAAGCCATGTGAGGTTTTAAACCTTAACAATCCAATCGGCGTACTTATCGATTTTACCTAGGACCACTTTAAAGTATTGATCTCTTATCTTCCTCGTTACAGGACCCGGGGAGCCATTTCCAACGATTCGATTGTCTATGCTTATTATAGGTGTTATCTCAGCTGCCGTCCCGGTGAAGAAGGCTTCATCGCATGTGTATAATTCGCTTCTAGCTATAAGCCTCTCTTGGACTTTAAACTCTAAGTCTTTAGCTATCGTCATAACCGTGTCTCGGGTTATACCTTCAAGTATGCCTGAAACCGTTGGAGGGGTTGAAAGAACATTATCCTTTACTAGGAATAGGTTTTCACCTGTTCCCTCGCAGACGTAGCCGTGGCTGTCGAGGAATATAGCTTCATCAAACCCGTTTAAAACAGCCTCTACTTTAGCTAGGCATGAGTTTACATAGTTTCCGCAGACTTTAGCCGCTGGAGGCTGACTGTCTATGGATATTCTACGCCATGAGGACACGCAGCATTTAACGCCTTTCTCCTCTAGATACTTTCCAAATGGGAAGACTGCTATGGCGACTTTCACTGGTGCTTTAATGGGGTTTAACCCTACAACACCATAGCCTCTGTAAACTATCGGTCTAATGTAGCAGTTCTCTTTAATAGAATTCGCTTTAATGGTCTCTACTATGGCTTCCTCTATTTGAATCTGAGTATAGGGTATACTCATGTGGAAGATTTTAGCTGAATTGAAAAGCCTTACTATGTGATCTCTAAGTCTGAATACTTTTAAAACACCCTCATCCCAGTAGCCTCTAATACCTTCAAATACAGCTGTACCGTAGTGGAGAGCGTGAGTCATTACGTGGACTTTAGCTTCAGACCACTCTACGAGTTCATCGTCCATCCAGATATACTTAGCCTCGGATATGGACATGTAAAGACCTCCTAATAATTCTGTGGAACTACTTATTAGCATTTCCACTACGAACGACGTATTCTAGCGATTGTTTGAATTCTTCAATGGATTTAAACATGTAGTCTACGTGTACAATTATCCAAGGACTCGGATTATCAATTTCACATATAGCTACCGTCTTCTTCTCAGACCTTTTAGCGTAGAAAAGCTCCATGCAGACGCCTGCGCTTAGAATAGGTATGTAGGCTAGGAAAATATCGCATCCATCTATATCTTTAAGGTCTCTTTCAACTAGTGTTTTAAGTTTACTCGATTCAACACCTCCACGATAGATCAGCTTCTCCCTCTGCCAAGGATTTACAACTTCACATCCGGCTTTTTCAAGCATATCTGCCAATATGGCTCTGTATTCTTGCCTATTCTCAAAGCCATGTATCGGTCCTGCTAAGAAGACTCTAAGTTTCATAGGAAACTGTTATAATCAACGTATATTTGAAGATTTTACCAGGTAATGTTATGAGTTGTAATCTCGATTATGAGGTTGAAGTTTTAAGTAGAATAGTATCCATAAACACGGACGTTGAATCTAAGATTGGATATAATGAATGTGCAGAGGTTATAGCTGAGGAAGCTGGAAAACTGGGGTTGAATGTCTCCATATACGACTCCGTAGAACTGGCGGATGACAGTAAGCATAGACCTAACGTTGTAGCTAAACTCGACGTAGGCTCAGATCTTACAGTTTCTCTTGTTACACATTACGATGTTGTACCCTCCGGCGTGGGGTGGAGTAGCGACCCGTTTAAATTGAAGATTGCAGATGGAAAAGCCTATGGTAGAGGAGCGGCTGATGATAAAGGCGCTATAGCGGCGGCTTTAGGAGCTTTAAAACTCGTAGGTGAAAAAGCTGAGATGAACGTGGTTTTAATAGCCTCTCCAGATGAAGAAGTCGGCGGTGAGCTTGGAGTAGGATACCTTTTAAACCGCGTTGGAATTAAATGCGATGAAGCCGTGGTTTTAGATGCAAGTCCAGAGTTTGTATCGATTGGAGCGTCTGGGGTTGTAAACGGCTGGTTTAGGGTTAAAGGAGTTCAAGGTCATGCTGGTTATCCACATAAGGCTGTAAACCCTATATACGGTATGGCTCGTCTAATCGAAGGATTGGAGGTTTTTTCAAATTTAAGAGCTACAAGGTTTTCAAAAATAGATTCACCGCCGAATTCACCTGTTAAAAAGGTTTGGGGTAGATTCAGCGTAACAATGGTTAGATCCGGTGTTAAAAGTAATGTTATACCTGGCGACGCTGAAGCCTGTTTTGATATGAGGACACTACCAGATGAAAACCCTATGGAGGCAGTTGAAGAATTTAAAGCCTACTTCCTATCGTTGGCTAAAAACCTCGGTTTAAACGCTGAAATCTACAGAATCGGCGTAAGCTCAGGCTACTATACGAAGCCAGACCATGAGTTTGTCGTAAGGTTTAGGAGGGTTATTTCAAAAATCTATGGACGTGAAGTCCTCATTGCTGCCGAACTCGGGGGAAACGATGGGAAGTTCTTCGCGGCGAAAGGAATACCTGTGGTTTCCTTTGGATGTATAGGTCCGGATACAAATTTCCACGGTGTGGATGAGTTTGTATACCTTAGACACATAGCGTTGGTTAGAGACGTGATTTTAGAGTATATTTCCACTCATCCTTAACTTTCCATTATGGCATGCTTCTTATAGCATCTATTTCAACTCTAAGCGTTCTTATGACGTCTTGGTGGTTTAATTTTCCGTTTTCTATAAGCCACATGGCTTCTTCAAGCTTTCTAGTGGTTTCTTCAGCGATGAAGGGTCCGAATCTATCGTTCAAATAGTTGAATACGTTTATACCCATTCTAGTAGGTATGAGAGATTTCCTATTTTTAGAGGCTAATACGTATCCCCGTTCGAAAAGGGTTTCCACTATCTTAGCGTACGTTGAAGGTCTACCTATGCCCTTCTCCTTCATTAAAGCTATTACATCGCCTTGGGTGTAGAGTGGTACGCTGGGGGATCTCCAATGTCTAACGTTAACTATCCCTATAAAGCCCTCTTTAACCTGAGGTATTGTTCTGATCGGTCTGACGAGGTTGAAGCCGTTTTCGATGATGTCTGAATATCCTTCTAAATCGACTATTCTATTTTGAATTTTAACTTTGAACGATAGTTTTTCAGCTTTAATGGGCTTCATTTGACTCGCTATAAACCTTTGGAATATAAGCTCATATAGGGATAAGTGCTTATGAGTAAGTCTTTTTGCAAACCTCATAAGCCCCAACGTCATAAGCTCTCTGATTCTAGTGGCGTCTAAACTTCTAGTCGGCCTTATACATTCATGTGCGCCTTCAGCATGCCAAACCCTAGGCGTCACAAAAGCAGAGCCGAATTTACTCGTAATATAGTCTCTAGCTATTTCTATACCTACCTGTGATACTCTGTGGCTGTCAGTTCTATGATAGGTTATCAAACCGAGCTCGAAGAGGTCTTGAGCTAAAGCCATTGTTTCAGTAGCTCCTAAGCCCATGGAGGTTGAAGCATCTTTAAGCATAGAGTCCGTTGTGAAAGGTGGAGGGGGGTTAACTTCAACAACCTCTGCTTTAAGCTCTGTGATTTCGGCTTGAGCATTCTTCAGCTCTTCCATGTAGTGTCTAAGCTCCTTCCTATACATGCGATTCTCAGGTATGATGATTTTAAGACCGTTTTCAAGTTTCAACTCGAAAAACTCTCTTACTGAGCGTTTCGACTCGTATATTCTACTTATAATCCAGCCTAAAACTGGGGTTTGCACTCTTCCAGCTGAAAGCCTTCTACTTCCAAAGGTCTTCCAAAGCTTCTGACTCAACTCGAAGCCTATCCACCTATCTTCAATCCGCCTAGTTATTTGAGCTTCAACGAGACTTAGATTTATATCCCTCAGGTTTTTAAACGACTCCCGAAGTGCTCTTCTAGTGACTTCATGAAATTCGGCTCTTTTAACTTCACCTGTGAATGGTTTAATTGCCGTATGTAGATCCCAAGCGATCTTCTCCCCCTCGGCGTCTGCATCTGTTCCAACTATCACTAGGTCTACTTCTTTAGCCAAGTTTCTCAAACTATCTATTACAGATGTTTTATCGTGAATATTTCCTGAGCCGCATACCGGACACGTGCTAGAACTGCTAACGAACGTGTATCCGCATTTAAAACACCTCTTAATAGTTGAGTAGACGGGGACGTATAGTCCATTAACGTCTAGAACACCGTAAAGCCCAACGTCCTCAATGGTTAAATCCATTATATGCCCCCCTGTTGCCGCTATCGTTAAAATGTAATCTCCAGTATTGACTTCGAAAGCCGTTAGATTCCCTATACGCCTCTTACTAGGTCTACCGAATAGCCTAGCTATTGTTCTAGCTTTGTTTGGAGATTCAACTATGAAGAGGGCTGCTTTAACCAGGTCTTTGAATTCGGCTTTGACTTTTCCATCTCTGAGGTCTTTTATAGTCCTCCTATCTTCATCGATACTTTTTACAATATCGTATAAGTTAACGTCTGAAAGATTACGCCAGTTTATGTCCTCTATGAACCAGCGTGTCTCCCTCATAAGGCCGTTGAAAGCCTTATGGTTGTCTACGAGGACTATTGACAATCCCTTGGATATGCCTCCAGCATACATCCTCGAAGTTCTACCTGACGCTTGAATATAAGCTACTGGATCTGGTACTACTAGGTAGAAAACGTCGCTTTCCTTCTCCAAACCTATGTATGGGCTTTCCTCCAAAGCTTTAAGCAGTTCTCCTCTAGAGAGGACGTCGCTTAGAAATTCTAAAGCTTCTTCTATCGTTATTTTAGCTCGTTCAGGTATAGGCGGTAAAGGCTCATCTTTAGCTATAGCCTTGGCTATGCTATCCTGCAGATCTAAAGGTATTATACGGCTTGCCACTCTAAGCTCATTTAGAAGTCTTAAGGCTTCCGCTTGATCTCTCTCTGGGAGAAGCTCCATTATATTGGCCAGTAGAATTATCGCTTTAGATGCTCTAAACCTCTGTTTCACGTCGAGGTCTATGTGCATCTTAGGGACTCCTATGAAGAGAGCGTATCTAACTCTGTACGGTAGGTCTATACCGCGGACAAGAGGACTTCTGTAGGAGGCAACCCCTATTAAAACATCGTAAACACCTTCAGAAAACTTCTCTAAAACTCTTTTTCTAACCCTGGTGAGGGCTTCTGCTTTAACGCCTCGCTCGGCGAGGAAGTTTTTAAATTTATTGGCGTATTCTGCTCCAAGGTTCATAGGGATGTATATTAGACCTCCTGAGCCCAGCTTCTCTATGAGCTTGTAAGCATCCTCCTCCAGGTTTTTAGATTCAACGTATAAGTCTGTGACGTTACGGCCGACGTCTATTCTAGAGGATATTTCAAAGCCGAGTAGTTCTCCAAATAGAAGGGCATGTCTAGTTCTTCTAGCTCTAATAGATGCACCCGATACGACTAAGACTCCTACGTTTTTTCTCTTAGCTTCAAATTCACTCATGAGTTTTGAGATTTCATCGTAGAGTTGGGAAGCTTCTGAGAAGCTTCTCCTTCTAAGCTCTCTACCCAATTCCCTTCTGAGGTTTATAAGGGTTGAAGCATTTTTCAAATCCTCCTGGTCGAATCCGAGGAGCATTAAAACCTTATCGATGTTTCTAGAAGCTCTCAATAGCGAATCGACATCGTCTACAAATATGAAGTTGAACTTTACCCCCTCTAAGAGGTTGAATCTAATGTTTAGAAAGCTTAGAGTTGTTACGAGAATATCGTAGTCTCCACTCTTTATCTTCTCAAGCTGAGAATTGGCTTCTTTGTCGGTCAGAAGGGAATGGTAGTAGGCTATTTTAACATTTAAACCTATTCTCTCAGAATAACTTAAAATCCTCTCAGAAACCTGTTTAGCTAAGAGGGCTGTAGGAACCAGTATGTAGCTTCTCCAGTTCTTCTCATAAGCTAGGAATAGGGCTATTATGGATCCAAAGACGGTTTTCCCCATGCCGGTTGGAGCTATAAGAGCAAAACTTCTACCTGAAAATATCCTCCTAGCCCAAACCCTCTGAGCAGCCCAAGGTCGACTATCCGTAGCTTTTTCAAAAAAACTAGTAAATTTATTTAACTGTTCATTCATCGATATGAGTTCAAGATAGCTTCTACTGGGTTTAACGATTGAAGCTTGTAAATTTGAACTAGTTATGTATTCGACTGGGAGACACTGTTTACAGGGTAAACCTGCAAGCGCTCTATAATCATCAATATCTCCGTTGCAGTTTGGACATAGGTTTTTGAAAATCGCTCTCATTATTTACTAGGAGAATCTCACATATAGAGACACATAAAAGTTTTACATTAAAGCTAAAACATAATGGTTATGAGGCTTAACCATAAGGCTATAACGGCTATTATTGAAGAGACCCATACGCTTTTACTCCACTTGAAAACCTTAGCTCCATCCATGGGGTCTATAGGTATTAAATTGAATAAGGCGAGGCTTAAATTTAAATTAGCCAATACGAAGAAAGCTATGACGGTTAGATGACTGTAAGCGTAGAATTCGAGTAGAATTACATAGACTATTGCCTGAATTATGTTGGTTAATGGTCCTGCGAAAGCTATCTTACCTACGCCATCCTTGCTGATGAACAGCCCTACGACTTTGACTGCACCGGGGGCTATGATTTTAACCGGGAAGATTACTGATAGAAGTGTTAACAGTAAGCCAGGTATGCTCAGTCTAAATTCAGCCCAATACCCCATTCTCTGTGCTACAATTTTATGGGCGAGTTCATGTATTAGGAAGGATAGAACCATTCCGACGACGGTGATGGTTAGTACTTCAAGGTTTAGTAGGAGGAACGGTATGTTGTTGACTAGCATAGAAAACCCTATGAGGATGAAAACGGATAAGGCAACAGCTAAATGTTTAAGCTCTTTAAGACTCGTCATTTGGAAAATGCTTCCGGCTTTAAATCCAGCTATATCTACACGTGTTAGTGCTCTTCTAGGAGCTGCTGGAGCTAATCTAGGCGTGTAAACTCTAGAGGTTGAATCGCAATTGTGGTTTTCTGGAAGCCGATGCTCGTAGCAGAACAATTTTCCACAGTAGGAGCATTTAAAAGGTATAGCGACTTCTACTCCACATTCTTGGCATTTAACCAATGTTCGAGCACCGTCTTCAATAGTAGAAGGCTGTTGTTAAAAACTTATCTGATCTTCTTGAATCTAGAGGAATATCCGTGTAAACCTATATGGTATAAGCTTATTTGACTGTAAAGCGTAGATGAAGTTTAGAATGACGGATGAGGAAGAGTTTAGATATACTCAGAATATTGTAATCCGAGCCGACATCCGTATGAGTTGCGGCAAGATGTGTGCACAAGTGGCTCACGCCGCTGTAGCAGCGTGTGAAGAATCTAGGAGAAGCCATGGGGAGTGGCTTAGAGAGTGGCTTAGAGAAGGGCAGAGGAAGGTGGTTTTAAAAGTGAATTCTCTCGATGAGCTTATCGGTTTAAAGATTGAGGCTGATAGATTGAATATACCGAATGCTTTAATTGAAGATAGAGGATTGACGGAGCTATCGCCTGGAACGGTAACGTGTTTAGCTATAGGTCCTGCTCCTAGGGAGCTTATAGATAAAATCACTGGGAGACTTAAACTGGTAGATTGATCCTTTAAATTGAGGCGTTAACTGTCTCAGTGTATGACTTTAAACGGTTTAGAAGCATAGGCTTAGGAGTTGACGTAGTAGCCACGAGAAACGTTGAAACTAGTAAAGGGTTTAAGAGGAGTGTTCAGGAGGAGGTTTAACGTAGCTACAGTCATAACACACTTCGCAGTTTAACCATGACGTATAAATTGAGCTGCAAAATACTACATGGAGCTCATGGAAAAACCAGATTAAAGAGGCTAAGAACTCCAAGCTTCTTCGACGCCATAATACTGGCAACATCAAAAGCTCTCGGTGCAAAACCAATCACGGGAGATGAGCACTTCAAAGGAATAAGCGGAATGATACGGATAGGGAAAACTTAACCAAAGTGTTTTAAACTATACTAGGATAGTCATGCTGAAGCTCTTGGAATATGTTTTTGAAATACCAGGTAGAAAGCTGAAAACATTGACGAACGATGAGCTTCCACACGTCTCACGGTAGAAAGTTTAAGTTTCCGTTGGAAAGTTTAAGTTTTTTAGGAAAATCTTACTAAAATCAGGTTTAATGTAGAATTCAACAAATTTTATACGTCTAGCTAAATCCTCAGCTTTAATCCTCTCTTCATATGATATTAGACACATCTTCGCACCAGTACCAGCCGTATTCCCTACGCTTTTAACCTTGTTAAGTCCGATATTGGGAAGTAAACCTATTCTAACAGCACTTCTAGGATTTATGTAAGAGCCGAACGACCCGGCTAAATAGATTGTAGATAGTTCTTCGAGGCTAACCCCCGCATCTCGCATTAGTAAAGTTAAACCAGTAGCTATGGCAGATTTCGCCAGTTGAATCTCTCTAATATCCCTCTGAGTTATAGTTATAGCATTTCTAGTATCGCTTTCTTCAGAACTGGCTACTATAAGCTCGTAATCTCTATCGGATTTTATGAAGAGGTTTGGGGATTTTGAAACGTTGAATCTACCGTTTCCGCCTAGGAGGCCGGCATCTAAAAGCGATGCTAAAGCATCTACAATACCTGAACCGCATATCCCCATTGGCTTCACACCGCCTATAACCTTATACTTCAAAGCTTCAGAATCCATGTAAACAGACTCTATGGCTCCTAAGCCAGCCCTCATACCGTGTTTTATACGGGCTCCTTCGAAAGCAGGTCCAGAAGCACAACTACATGCGTAGAGGTCTCTACCGTTGTTCAATATTATCTCCGTGTTCGTCCCGATGTCTACGACTACACACGGCTCGTTAGACTCGTAGATTCTAGTTGCAAGGGCATCTGCAACAGCATCAGCTCCTACAAATCCAGCTACAACTGGTGGAAGGTATAGATTCCCAGACTCGTTTACGTTTAAACCTATTTCAGACGCTTTCACGTTGATGGGATTCTGTACTACTGGAGTGAAAGGGGCTAATCCAAGGGTTTTAGGAGGTATTCCAAGGAATATGTGATGCATAGCTGTATTTCCAACAGCTACAACCTCGTATATGTCTTGGGGAGAGATATTGGCGGTTTTACAGACTTCTTCCGTCAGTTGGTTAACGCCTTCAACGACAACCCTTTGAAGCTGAATAGTCTTCTCGTAATCTGAAGCATAAGTTATCCTAGATACTACATCTTCTCCGAAGCTTATTTGAGGGTTTAACATAGATTTAACAGCCTCCGTTTCACCAGTTTTCAAATTTATGAGGTATGCAACGAGTTTAGTGGTTCCAATATCTACAGCGAGGCCGTAAACCCCCTTAACACTATCGACGGGTAGAACATCTAATACGCCGAGATCCCTATGATACACTACTTTAATGTTCCATTTACTTTTCCTTAAAATTGATGGAAGCTTTTTTAAAACTGCAAGCGGCAAAGCCTTGTACGATTCAACCTTTAAAGCTTCTAGAACTCTATCATAGTCCGATTTAAGATCTGATAGAGACGGTTTTCTAACTTCAACTACAACGTCTTTAACCGCCGGATTAACCACTACAGGTGATTCTACACCTTCAATAGCGACTTTATAGAAGTGTGCCATATTCTCCGTCGGAATTTCCACTTCAACGTCTTTTAGGATCTTCGTTTGACAGGCTAGTCTAAAACCGTTTGAAAGCTTTTCATTGAGTAGTTTAAGCTCTTGCCCAGATGGAGGTGAAACATCACCTCTAACTACTCTTATGATGCATTTACCGCACGTGCCTAAACCGCCACATATACTTGGAAGCATTATGCTACTTTTTCTGAGGGATTCTAGAATAGTTTCATTTTCCTCAGCCTGTATTCTCAGCCCGATGGGTTGAACTATAAGCCTAGGCAATGTTACACCTCCCCATCTTCAATAAGAGCCGCCGCCAAAATTGGTAAAGCTACTGTGAAATCGCACGGAACAACAACTCTATAAGATTCCCGTTTAACTTTACCCCAGCTTATAGCTTCATCTGGAGTTGCACCGGATAAACCTCCATACTCAGGCCTATCCGTAGATATGTTGACGACGTATGTGAGAGGTTTTCCAGCAGCCATAACGGCTTGATTAAGGTAGTTTTTCGGAACTCCTCCACCTAGTATGAGCGCCCCAGTTTTTTCAGAGCCCCATATTAAATCGAGTAGTTCCACTTGGTCTTGGAAGAGGTCTACTTTGAAGTCTGAGTTGCGACTGTACATACTGATGTGTAGACCGAGAATACTGTCATTAAGCGTTGGGCAGAATATCGGTATGTTCATGACACTGCAAGTCTTAAGAATAGAGTAATCGTCTGAAATAAGGCTACCCAGCGTGTTCAGAAGCTCCTTACTACTCATAGTTTTCCCCGGGAGATCTTCTAGAATCACTCTAAGCTTTTTCTCCAGTGTTAAAAAACTCTCTTTTTTAACGTAGACGTCATATATTCGACTTAAACCCATCTTCTCAAGATCTGAATCGTCAACGTAAGTGTTTCCCTTAAAATGCATCTCGCCAAATGCTTCAAGTAGATCGTGCGTCAAATTAGCACCCGTAGTAATCACAGCGTCGAATAGCTTCGCTTTGATCATCGTAGATATTATAAACCTTAAACCTCCCGGGACTGCTGCTCCAGCAACGGTTAAAAACTTTAGGCAACTGCAATCCTTCGACATTAAACTTAATATTTGATATGCTTCGTAGAGTCTTCTAGCCGTGAAAGATCCATTTCCAAACTCTTTTAAAAGCGTTGAAACGGTCATTTTCGGTTTGACTTTTATGTGCTCAACCGGATTTAACATGCTCTTTCTTAAATAGAAAGAAAGATATAACGGATAAATTTATCTAAAAGGAAGGATGTACTATCTGCTGAGACCACTATTGAACGGCGAGAAGTATAAAGTCGAAGTTAAATCTCTAAAAAAGTCTATGAAGGTTAACCCGGATCTCTTGGAAGATGTAAAAGGACTTAGCCCTAAACTCTTAGGGAGGATGAAGAAGGAAGCTGTAGAATGCCCAGTAAAGAAAACCATGATATCATTCCTAGAATGCTTCACATGCGCTAACTTCATTACACGAGTGAAAGGTGTGGTTTACTGTAAAGGTGAACCGTTTTGAAAATGGAGGCTAGACATGTTTTTCTAACCGTTAATTTAATTCTTTTTACAGTACTCCTCTACTATCTCTGGTTTATAGCTCTTCCACGCTACACGTACACATACTACTATGAAGCGATTAGGAATACGATAACCCTAGTATCAATCCTACTCGTAGTAGCGATGTCTCTCTCTTCAATCCTCATACTTAGAGCAGGTAGGGAAGAAGAACAGGAAGAGGTAGATATTGGAAAACACTAGAACTCTAAGTCTTCCTCAGCGACGCCTTTTAAGCCGAGTTGTATAAGTCTTTCTCGGCTTGGCACGCCATCTCCATCCCATCCTCTAAGCTCATAATACTTTGACAGCATCTTTTCCAGTTCGACCACTTGACCTGCGGCTCCGCCGTTTTTAAGAGGCTCTTTAAGAAGCCTATACGGGAGAGAGTCGTCTTTAGCCGTTACACCCCTTTTAACATCGATTATTCGCTTAAGATTGTAGATTCTCTCACCGACTTCGGTAAGCTCTTTAACGGTTATATGCCGGCCGACAACCATTGATAGAATTGCTGCTACAGCAGCCGGAGGAATAAAGGCAAATTTACATAGGATGAGTGAATCTAAAACGTCATGCCAATCCTGCATAATTTTAACAACTCTAGGTTTAGTTTCTAAGTCGAAACGGTAAACCCGCTCATGTATACCTAAATCGGGTATACGTTCACCCTGCTCTATTATGAATACTTCACCTCTAAGGTGGCATGCTCCCCTGTGAGAAGTGGCATATTGAAGACCCATACCTTTGAAAGCTCTGGGGTCATGCATGGGGACCTCCAGACCTTTAACATGCATAGCTATCTGTTTAGCCTCTTCCCCCATCGTCTCAGACATCTTTCTAACGCCTTCAGCTAAGAAGGCTCCAATACCTTCACGGAAGGCTATTTTCCTTATGAGTTTTAAAATTAGGTTTGGGTTTCCCCACTCTATTCTTAAACCGTTTACTTCCCTCGATATTAATCCTCTATCGCAACACTCCATTAAGAACGCTATTGAAACACCAGTCGTTATAGTATCTACTCCATACTTGTTGCACAACTCGTTAGCTTTAACTATGGCTTCGATATCATCGTTTAAGCATAGTGCTCCAAGCGACGCTACTGTTTCATACTCAGGGCCCATGCCCTCCTCCATCTTATACGAACCATCTTTCACTTCAACTATTCTACCGCATGCTATTGGGCATCTGAAGCAGGCCCAATTCCTCTTTAAAACCTTCTTCGCCATAACTTCTCCAGAGATGTTTTCAATTCCACTCCAAACCCCTTCTGTAAAGTGTTTTATAGGTACGTCTCCGTACTCGTACATCATACTCATAATTCCATCAGTACCGTAGGATGAGTATATCTGGACTGTGGGGTGGCTTCTAATGGTCACGTAAAGCTTTTTCACATAGGACGCAAGCTTATCTTCTTCAGCCGCCGGGATCAATTTAACCGAGCCTTTAACAGCTATAGCTTTGAGGTTTTTCGAGCCCATAACGGCTCCAAGCCCACATCTACCGGCGGCTCTGCCTCTATCGTTTATGATATTTGCGTACTTGACAAGGTTTTCACCAGCGGGTCCGATTGAAGCTACCCTAATGTCTAGGCCTAATTCTTTCTTTAAAGCGTCTTCACAACTGTAAGTATCTAAGCCCCATAAGTGTTTAGCATCTCTTATCTCGCAGCCAGATTCATGTATCCACAGATAAACCGATTTTTCAGATCTACCTTCAACTATTACCCCGTCGAAGCCAGCGAATTTAAGCTCTGGTCCCCAATATCCAGCTGCATGAGATTCAGCCCATATCCCTGTTAAAGGTGAGAGCGCGCAGACAACATATCTACCAGCTGAAGGAGTTATTGTACCCGTCAAGGGCCCAGTCATGAAAACCAATTTATTGGATGGGTCTAAAGGGTCTATATCCATCGGTGTTTCTCTGTAGATTATCCAAGCCGCATAGCCGCTCCCACCTATGAACTTCTCCGCCACTTCTCCATTTAAAGGCTCTATGGATGTTGACCCACTGTTCAAGTTTACCCTCAGTATTCGACCGATATATCCCCCTTTAAACGACATAGTGGAACAGAATATGCTATACTTAATGATAAACTTTTTACCTGAATAAATGAACTTGAATATGAGGCGGTTCTTTGGTTAAAATAGCTGTTATAGGTGCGGGTAGTATAGCGTGGTCTACGACTTTAATTCGAGATTTATGCGTCACCCCAAGTCTATGGAAGAGTACGGTTTCACTGATGGATATAAATGAAGAGCGTTTAAATTTATGCTACAGTGCTGCCAGAAGATACGCATCTGAAGTTAAGGCGGATCTAGAGTTTAAGAAGACTACGGATAGAAGAGAAGCTGTTAAAGACGCAGATTTCGTCATAAACACTGCGATGGCTGGTGGACATCAATACTATGAGAAGATGAGGAAAGTATCTGAAAAGCATGGCTACTACAGGGGGATAAATAGCGTAGAGTGGAATATGGTTTCAGATTACCATACGATTTGGGGATACTACCAGCTCAAATTAATGATGGATATAGGTCGAGATCTGGAAGAGCTATGTCCAGATGCATGGCTTCTCCTACTTGCAAACCCAGTTTTCGAAGGTACTACTCTACTTTCAAGAGAAACGAAGCTGAAGGTAGTAGGACTCTGCCATGGGCATCTAGGATATAAGGAAATGGCTGGAATAATGGGTTTAGATTTGAAGGAGACTGAGGTTGAATCGATAGGGCTTAACCATGTGATCTGGATGACGAAATTCCGTTACAAGGAGGAGGATGGATATCCACTTTTAGATGAGTGGATTGAGAAGAAAGCAGAGGATTATTGGAAAGTGTGGATGCGGACTCAGAGAAACCCCTTCGACCTACAGATGTCTCCTGCAGCTGTAGACATGTATAAAAGGTATGGACTGTTTCCGATAGGAGACTCCGTGAGAGGGGGCACATGGAGATACCATTGGAATCTAGAGACTAAGCAAAAGTGGTTTGGACCTACGGGTGGAGCAGATTCTGAAAAAGGTTGGGCAATATATTTAGAGTGGCAAAGGAGGGGGATTGAAAACATAGCTAAACGTATCAGTGATCAATCTACTCCTCTGACTAAAGTATTCCCACCACGTAGAAGCGAAGAATCTGTTGTACCTATAATAGAGTCTATCACCACGGGTAGTAGAGGAAACTACCAGGTTAATATTCTGAATAAGGGAATGGTGAAAGGTATTCCAGATGACGTAGCCGTAGAAGTACCTGTTGAGATAGATAGAAAGGGGGTTCATAGAATGTACTCTGGAGGACTACCTAAACGTGTAATGAAGCATGTTATGAGCCTCAGGATTATGAGGATGGAGTGGGCGCTTGAAGCCTTCTTAGAAGGAGGAAGAGACCTCTTATTCGAATGGTTGATAGTTGACCCGAGGACTAAGTCGAATGAGCAGATTGAGGAAACGATAAACGATATACTGTCACTACCGGAGAATGTAGAAATGAAGAAACACTTCAAGTAGAAGAAATAAAGCCAATTCTTTTTTTAAAATATGCATATGAGTGTTATTTGGAAAAATTTTATAGAAAAATTTATAAGTAAACCCTTATCATAAGTTTTCGAATGCCGCCATCCAACGCGGAAAAAACCACTACTCTTTTCAAGGCGTTCTACATTACTGTAGGTTATAGTTTTTAAATTTAAGCCTCTAACCGTGTTGGAGACCCGGGGGGTCTTTATGGTTTCCAATTATATTGTCGTCGTGAAATTTGGTGGGAAAACCCTTTCCAACGGTTTAAGAATCAGGAAAGCCGCTGAAATGATCGCAGATGCCTATAAGAGGGGGATTAAACCCATAGTAGTTGTTTCAGCTATAGGTAGTACGACAGACGAATTACTGAGCACGGTTAAGGAGGCGACGGACGGTGTTGTTTCAGATGAGATTTTAGACGATGTTGTTTCCATGGGTGAGAGAACGAGCGCTAGAATACTTACTTCTGCGCTCAGATCTTTAGGCTTGGAATCTGCATACTTAGACCCTCATATGGAAGATTGGCCTATAATCACCAATAGTAAGTTTGGAAACGCCGACCCTCTGACACCGGAGACTTATGAGAAGCTCAGAAGGGTTTTAACGCCTTTAGTGGAGAAGGGTATTGTACCGATTGTACCTGGGTTTATAGGTAGAACTTTGGATGGACGTGTAACAACCTTAGGAAGAGGAGGAAGCGATTTAACTGCTTTACTCATAGGTAGAGCCTTAGATTTAAAAGAAGTTATATTCGTTTCCGATGTAGACGGTATAATGACTGGCGACCCTAAGATTGTAGAAGACCCTAGAGTGCTTAAGGAAATCGATGCAAAGTCGCTTGTAGGTTTAGCCGATTCTGATGTAAAATTCATTAAGAGGAAAACTTTAAAGTATAAACCTCCCAATATTAATATTAAGCTTATAAACTTTAGAAATGGAAGGGTTGATGCTGATGGTACTATTATCAAAGGCTCTTTCCCGAATCCTAATTCAAACTCGAAGTTTGAAGTTGAAGTCTACAGAGAATCTATAGCTGCTTTAACAGTGGTAGGTAAAGGTATTTCAAGCAGACCTGAGGTTTTAGCTGAAATCCTCAAATCAGTTAGGGAGGTCGGTATACAACCAGTAGGCATTACAACAGACTCCGAATCCATAATCCTGTACCTTTCCGAGTCTAAAAGCGTAGATGCGGCTAGGAAGGTTCACATAATTGTCTTAGAGAATCCGGATGTTCTTATAGCAGTTGCTTTAAGAAGAGGCCTAGCCTTAATCAGCATTAAAGGCATTGGTTTAGAAGAAACCCCCGGTATTATTGGAAAAGTAACAGAGCCTCTGGGAGGAGAAGGAATAAATATTCATGGTATATTTACGATAACTTCAACCATAAGCATCGTTGTAGCTCAGAATGACGTTGAACGGGTCTATAGACTCATAATGGATGTTTTAAGCACGGTGAATGGAAATGATTAATGTAATGGTTTTAGGTGCAACCGGGGTTGTAGGTCAACAGTTTCTAGTGGCTTTAGCCGACCACCCTTGGTTTAACGTGGCTAAACTTACGGCTTCACAAAGGTCGGCTGGTAAAAGGTACATAGAAGCAATCAGAGATGAATCTACAGGCTCCATTAGATGGTATTGCGACGAAGCTTTACCAGAGCAATTTGAAAACATGGTGGTTAAAGTCTTTGAAGAAAACGCTTTAAGGGAGGTAGACCTAGTTTTTTCAGCCGTAGAGTCAGATATAGCTAGGGAAATTGAGCCGAAGATAGCTAGAGAAAAACCTGTGATAAGTACAGCCTCTGCATTTAGATACGAAGAAGACGTCCCTCTTATGATTCCAGGTGTAAATGACGACCATGCATCTCTAATAGAGGAGCAGAAGCGTAGGAGGAAATGGAGTGGGTTTATAGTTCCAATACCCAATTGTACTACGACCGGTTTAGCTATAACGCTTAAACCAGTTATGGATAGGTTTGGAATTAAACTCGTCCTAATGACATCTATGCAAGCTCTCTCAGGGGCCGGTAGATCCCCCGGCGTCATAGGGTTGGATATTTTAGACAACATAATTCCTTATATACCTGGGGAAGAGGAGAAGGTTCAGACGGAAGTTTTAAAGATACTGGGCAGGTGCGATGGGAGGACCGTTCAACAAGCAGGCTTCAAAATTAGTTGCACATGTACGAGGGTTAACGTTAAGGATGGACATACTGAAAATGTCTTCCTCTCGTTGAGAGAGAGAACTAGTGTTGAGGAATTTAAGAAGACTCTGAGAGAATTTAACGGTTGTTCAAATATGGATTTACCTTCAGCCCCCAAGAGGATGATAGTAGTTTACGATGACCCATATAGGCCTCAGCCTAGACTCGATAGAAACTTGGAGGGCGGAATGGCTACCGTTGTTGGAAGAATTAGAGAAGACCCGGCTTTAGAAAACGGTGTAAAATACATTCTTCTATCTCATAATACTAAAATGGGGGCTGCAAAGGGCGCAGTCCTCCTAGCTGAACTCCTCTACAAGAAGGGGTTCATATAACGCTAAAGGAGGTGGTTTAATTGAACGGGAAAATTAGAAGGTTGTCTAGAATATTTAGAAATGATGGGAAGACCGTGATAATCCCCATGGATCATGGTGTAACCCTCGGACCCATTGCTGGCATTGAAAACATCTCTAAGATTGTTGAGAAGCTTAAAAGAGGTGGTGCCGACGCGGTGCTTGTCCATAAGGGGTGGGCTAGACTGATAGATACTAGAGGTATGTCACTGATTCTCCACATATCGGCAAGTACGAAGCTAGGGCCTGATCCAGATTGGAAGGTGACTGTAACTTCCGTAGAAGAGGCTGTAGCGTTAGGTGCCGATGGAGTCTCCATACACGTAAACATCGGATGTGAAAGAGAGCCTGAAATGCTCGGTCTATTAGGCGTTGTTGCAGAGTCTTGTGAAGATTGGGGTATGCCTCTTTTAGTCATGGCATATCCTAGAGGCCCTAAAATAGCGAATCAACATGATCCTGAGCTTGTTTCCCATGCAGCTAGAGTGGCTGCTGAACTTGGAGCCGATGTCGTTAAGACAAACTACACAGGTAGTGTTGAAAGCTTTAAGAGGGTTGTTGAAAGCTGCCCTATTCCAGTCGTCATAGCCGGCGGACCTAAAGTAAGCTCAGATAGGGAAATGCTTGAAATGGTTAAAAAATCCGTAGATTCCGGTGGAGCTGGTGTTTCCATCGGCAGGAATGTCTTCCAACATGAGAAGCCAGACCTTATGACTAGAGCAATAGTAAGTATTGTTCACGACGGGATGGATGTTGAAGATGCTATGGAAATACTGCGCGGTGGTTAGAACTTGAGTAAAGAACTCTGGGTTAAACTGAAGAGGGAGCAGAGAGATCTAAGAGAGTTTATAGATGAAGTTAAAGAGTTTGCCGATTTTTTCTTAATCTCTGATTGGAAGCTCATATCTGAAGGCAAACCGCCTAGCGTTAAAGTAGTTTCAAAAACCGGTGGAGATTTGAAACTCGTAGATCATGTATACGACTCCTCTTCGGAGACGTGTTTAACCGTAGAAGTCTCGAGTAGAGAGGATGAGGGGAAGATACTTGAAGGGTCGAGTAGAGGATGCCCTTACATCATCGTTAAATGTTTAAACTGGAAAATCATACCTTTAGAGAATATAGTAGCTAAACTACACGGGAAGACGAAGATAATAGCTGAAGCTTCAAGTCTGGAGGAGGCTGAAACGTTGATCAATATCCTAGAGATAGGCGTAGACGGTGTTTTAATTGAAACCGCAAACCCGGAAGACGTTAGAAGGCTAAGGGAAGCTATGAGTAGAAGCGTCAACCGTTTAGAGTTGAAAAACGTAAAAGTAGTATCTATTAAACCCGTTAAACTCGGAGCAAGAGTATGCTTAGACACTTGCGACCTTTTAAGCGAAGGAGAAGGTGTTCTTGTAGGATGTCAATCTTCAGGGCTTTTCCTAGTAGAGGCGGAAGTACATGGAAATCCATACGTGGAGGCTAGACCGTTTAGAGTAAACGCAGGACCGCCAGCACTCTACATACTTATCCCAGGGGGGAAGACTAGGTATTTATCTGAGCTTAAAGCTGGAGATACGATTTTAGCCGTCAAAAGAGATGGATCCTTCAGAGAAGTCGAACTTTGCAGAGTTAAAATAGAGTGGAGGCCTATGAAGCTTGTTGAAGTCGAATATGACAGTGCAACTTATAAGACTGTAGTGCAGGATGCTGAAACCGTAAGATTTGCGACACGTGATGGGTCGAAATCTGTAACCGAGCTTAAAATCGGTGATGAAATCCTCCTGTACATACAGGAGGGGGGTAGGCATTTCGGAACGCTTGTAAAATCTGAAAGAATCATTGAGAGATGAGATGTCGAATTTGATTGAAACTTATAGGATATGCGTACCTGTAAAAGCTGAAGATGTACGTAGTGCTATTGAAATGGCTGCGGAAGCTGAAGAGCTTATGGTGGATTTCGTAGAGGTTAGAATGGATTATATGAGGGAGTTTAACAATTTATCAGATATTGCATGTTTAACTAATATTCCACTTATAGCTACATTTAGACCTAGGAGGCAGGGGGGATTATTTGAAGGTAGGGATGAAGAGAGGATTAAAGCTTTAAAAGAAGCCGTTGACGCTGGTTTCAGCTATATAGATTTAGAGCTTAATACCGATGGGTTGGATAAAGCAGTTGAAGAGTTTAAGAAGACTGGTGTAAAAATCATAATTTCCCACCATGAGTTTAATCGTACTCCGACGATTTCAGAGCTTAAGCGGCTTCTCTCAAGGGAATTAAGCTATGAGCCATACGCATGCAAATTGATCACTTACGCTAACAGTCTAGAAGATAATCTGACGTGTCTAACGTTTCTATCGAGATTCAGTAAAAGTGTGAGGCTCATCTGCTTCGCCATGGGTAGGCTGGGTTTAATATCTAGAGTTTTAAGCCCACTCTACGGCGGATTTTTCACGTTCGCTTCTCTGAAGAAGGGTTTAGAAACGGCTCCAGGTCAACCAACCGTTGAAGAATTGAGAAGAATTATTAAAGTTATGGAGGTGGTGGGTTTTGAGGATAAACGGTAGAACTGGACTTCTATGCCTTATAGGCGACCCGGTTGAGCATTCTTTAAGTCCTCTAATCCATAATACTGCTCTGAAAGAGCTCGGTTTAAACTACGTTTACATGGCGTTTAGAGTATCTAAGGATACGCTTAGCCAAGTTGTTAAAGCTTTCAAGGTCATAGGCGTTAAAGGATTTAACGTGACAATGCCTTTAAAGAAAGACATACTATGCTTTTTAGATGAGTTAGATCCTAAGGCGTTGAAAATAGGTGCAGTTAATACTGTGTTGAATAGATTTGGAAGGTTCATCGGATTTAATACTGACGGTATGGGTGTTGTTAAAGCATTAGAGAAGAATAACGTTAAGATCGATGGTTCTTACATAGTTCTGCTTGGCGCTGGCGGTACGGGTAGAGCAATAGCGTACACCTTGATGGATAGAGAATGCAGCATAGCTATACTCAATAGAACAGTTGAAAAATCTAAGATGCTGGCGTTAGAGGTTTCAGATGGACCTGCCATGGTGGAATGGGGACCTTTAACTGAAGGTTCTCTGAAGATCCATCTCTCAAAAGCAGATGTCGTTATAAATTCTACATCTGTTGGAATGAAACCTATGGATGGTGAAACGCCGATTCCGAAAAGCCTGCTAAGAAGCGGGCTTACGGTTTTCGACATCGTTTACAACCCTCTTGAAACTAGGCTTTTAAGGGAGGCTAGAGAGGTGGGTGCTCGAACGATAGATGGGTTGGAAATGCTTCTAAATCAAGCTTTAGAATCCTTCAAAATATGGTTTGAAGCATATCCTCCGATTGAACAGATTAAGAATGCTCTGGAGGATGTTAGAAGGGGATATTTTGCCCATAGGTAAAGCTGTAGCTTACGGTGCTGTTACAGTCGTCAACGCTTTAGCCACAGGTAAAGGCTCGGCTTTAAGCGTAAGCCTCTGGACTGAAGCGACGGTTAAGCTTACGGATAAACCGGGTGTTGTAGACGGAGTAATAGTATCGGATCCTCAGGAAGATAAAATGCTTATGGAAAAGTGTGTTTTAAAAGTTTTAAAGAGATTTAACGTTGATTGTGTTTACGGTGCATACGTTGAAACTAGGTCGAATATACCGATAGCTAGAGGGTTGAAGAGTAGTAGCGTAGCTTCTAACGCTATAGTTTTAGCTGTCCTTAATGCTTTAAATGAAGAATTGCCAGATGAAGAAGTACTTAGACTAGGTATTGAAGCCAGTATTGAGGCTGGTGTAACGGTTACAGGAGCATTGGACGATGCATCAGCCTCATACTTGGGAGGAGTAACAGTTACAGACAATAAAGCTATGAAAGTATTGAAACGGTTTGAAATAGATGACGATGTTAAAGTTCTAATCTACGTTCCCAAGTTTAAACGGTATACGACTAAAATGGATTTATCTAGGCTTAAACTCATGGCTGAAGAGTTGGACGTAGCCTTTAGAGAAGCCATAGAGGGAAGGTGGAGGACAGCGATGGTGTTGAACGGTTTAATATGCTGTTCAGCTTTAGGCTATAGTCTTGAACCAGTTTTAAATGCTTTGGAAACTGGTGCATTAGCGTCCGGGTTGTCAGGTAAAGGTCCAGCTATTGTTGCATTAGCCCGTCAAAACTCCATAAATTCTATAAAAAAGACCTGGAGGACTCTAGATGGTGAATTAATAGAAACATCTGTTAACAATAGGAAGGCTCAAATGTTAAGGTGAAGAATTGTGATCGCCATCGTAAGAAGAAGCTCTGTTAATGGTGTTTTAAATGCACCTCCATCAAAATCCCAGACGCATAGATTTTACGTAGCAGCTATGTTATCTACCGGGGAAAGCATTATTGAACAGCCTTCCATATGTTTAGATACGAAGGCTACTTTAGACGCTATTAAACTCATGGGGTGTATGGTTTCAGCTGGGAAATCTACTGTAAGAATCTTAAGCGACGGAGCACCTAAGCCTCCTGAAGATGTTGTAAACTGCCATGGCTCTGGGACGACCTTGAGGATTTTAACGGCGGTATCTTCTCTAGCACCTGGAGTAACTATTCTCACGGGGAATAAATCTCTGAAGAGGAGGCCGATGAACCCTCTGCTTAACGCCCTTAATAGGCTAGGTGTAAAATGCTACTCAGCCTCTGGGGGGAAGCCGCCTATAGTTGTCATAGGTGGAACCGTTAGAGCCGGCTACGTAGAAATCGGCGGCGGCTTAAGCTCCCAATACGTATCAGGTCTACTATTTACCCTTGCTAAAGTTGACGGTAGATCCACCATCAGATTAGCTACTCCACTTGTTTCAAAGCCCTACGTCGATATGACTATTGACGTACTACGTATGTGCGATATCGACGTTTCTGTCTCGGAAGATTATAGAGTATTTGAATTGAACGGCCCTTCTACGTTTAAACCATTTAGGAGAATTGTGGAGGGCGACTACTCGTCAGCAGCCGTGTTTATCGTCGCAGCAGCTATCACGGGAGGGAAGGTGAGGATCAATAACCTTAGAAGGGATAGTCTTCAAGCAGATAAAGCCATAATAGACGTCGTTAAAGCCGTTGGGTGTAAAGTGGAAACTGGGGAAGATTACGTGGCTGTTGAAGGCGTTTTAGATGCTTTAGAGTCTTTTGAATTCGACGCTTCGAACAGCCCTGACCTAGTGCCTCCGCTGACGGTTCTAGCATCATCTTGTAAAGGGGTATCAGTAATTAAAGGGGTTTCAAGGTTGAGGTTCAAGGAGTCTGATAGAGTTGAAGTTTTAACTTCTCAATTGTCCAGAATGGGGGTGAAGATTGAAACCCATGGAGATTACATGAGAGTCTACAGTTCTACGAAGATTAAAGGCGCTATTATAAACCCGTATGGTGACCATAGGATGGCGATGGCTTGCGCGATAATGGCTTTGAAAGCCGAAGGGGAAACCGTTATAAGAGATGCAGAATGTGTAAAGAAATCCTATCCAGAGTTTTTCACAGATCTAGCCAGTTTAGGAGCTCAACTGGAACTGAGAAGATGATCATGGTGGATCGTACTACGATTGTTGAAATGTTGAAGCTACTATGAAAACGGGGTTTTTCTCAACGCCTTTAAGCGTATCTACAAAAGCCCTCAGTAGAGAATTTAAAACAGTAGCCGGATACAGGGAGAGGTCTACTTTAGACCAGTTTACGTAAAGCTTGGCTGGAGGATTTTCGATAACACATCTTCCAAGCTCAGCTTTATTTTCAATCAGTTTCTCAGCGTAGCCGTCGCATGTAGCATAGCCGCATCTTCCGCAATTCAACTTGGGAAGCGTTGAAACGTATTCTTCAACGATGAGTTGTAGGATTTCATTCATGAGATTTTCACCTTTAACGTTGGAGAAACGGGCATTTGAATACAGCTTGAGAGCTGCTTCTTTAATATCTTCAGGTCCTACGACCATTTTCACGAGGGATTTATCCAAGTCTATGTTGAGGTGCTCTTCTTTTAAAGCTGTTAGAATCTTCGGGTATGGAGAGCTTTTAAACCCCTCGTATAGGATTACATTTGGATTTAAGATGTCTAAGAGCGCGTCTAGATTGAAGGAGTGGTTAAACATTAGAATGTTATCGTATGGCGATTTATAGGCTACTGTTAAGGGTTTCGAGTTTAAAATTTTAGCTGTACTTTTAACTGTTAAATCTACTCTTTCATGGGAGTGTTTAACTACGATTACTCTAAGCCCTCTTGAGGAGAGCGTTTTAACTATGGAGGCTATTAGCCTTGTTTTACCTGTATTCTTAAAGCCTACTATGCAGATTTTCAAAACCATCATCGATCTAAAACCGTTGAAATTGAGAGTTTAAACGGTAGACTCTTCAACTTTCGCTTCGAAATCTTCAGGTTTAATTGAGAGGTCGCCATCTTTAGGAATTGCTCCTTTAGCTCTTAGGAATTCTCTGGTTAGAAGCCAGAAGACCATAGCTAAGGCTTTTCTACCTTTATTATTCACAGGTATGACTAGATCAACGTTTTTGAACAGGTTGTCTGTGTCGCATAGAGCTACAACGGGTATTCCAATCATCGACGCTTCTCTAACGGCCTGCTCATCCGCATCTGGATCCGAAACCAATAAAACCTCAGGCTCCATATAGTATTTTAAGGAGGGATTTGTGAAAATACCCGGTAGAAATCTTCCAACAAGAGGCGTTGCATGAGTAAGCTCACAGAACTTTAAGACTGGCATTCTAGCATATAGTTTGGTTGATGCCACAACTATCTTTTCAGGAGGTTCAAATCTAGCGAGGAAGTTAGCCGCTAGTTTAATTCTCTCACACGTCTTAGCGATGTCTAAGACGCATAATCCATCTGGTCTAACTTTGAAGATGAAGGGTTTCATATGTCCGGTTTTAATTCTAGTACCTATTTGAATACCGTACGGTAGCAGTGTTTCAAGAGGTAGTAGCAGCTCCTCTTGCGACTCATATTCGTCGGACATTACTTTACACCGACCCTATGCATAGATGCTTGATCTCCCATATGCTCTTCAATCCTGAGGAATTCGTTTATTTTAGCTATTCTCTCACCGCCCAATACGCCTATTTTAACTATGGGACAGTTGAAGGCTACTGCTAAATGGGCTAAATGTCCATCAGTAGTTTCACCAGACCTATGTGAAAAAACCGTTACGTACCCGTGTTTCTGCGCTAGCTTTGTAGCTTCATAGGCATCTGTTACCGTGCCTATCTGGTTTGGCTTTATTATAACGGCATTCCCAGCATGTATATCTATGCCTTTTCTAAGTCTTTCTACGTTTGTGACGAATAAGTCGTCTCCACATATTAAACATTTATCTCCAGCTTTCTCCGTAAGCTCTCTAAAACCTTCAAAATCTTCTTCATGAAACGGGTCTTCAACGTAGAGCAACTTATACTTATCTATGCATTCGAGGACGTAGTCTATTTGCTCACCTTTGTCTAAAGGCTTACCATGCTTATACATGTACTTGCATTTCTCTTCATCCCAGAATGAGGATGATGCTACGTCAACACCAAACCTTATTTCAAAACCAAGCCTTTCCGATGCGCGTTTAACCGCTTCAGCTGTCGCTTCAAATGCACCGTCATTGCTTATCCTAGGAGCCCAAGCACCTTCATCTCCCCTGCCTCCGAAGAAGGGGATGTTTCTCTCCTCTAGAATCCTGCGGAGAGCTCTGTGGACTTCACGATTGCCAAGGTAGGCTTCTCTAAACTTCTTAGCACCTACTGGAAGTACTAAGTACTCCTGTATATCTGGACAACCTTCACCAGCATGTTTACCTCCACCTAGTACGTTGCCCAGAGGATATGGAAGGTTTTTAACCATGGTACCGCCTATGTGCTGATACATCGGTATTCCAAGGGTTTTTGAAGCGGCATCAGCTACTGCTAGGGATACGGCATATGCAGTGTTTCCACCTATTTTCGAGAAATTTATTGTTCCATCGATTTCCTTTAAAGCTTTATCGACGTTTACTTGATCTGAGGAGTCGAACCCTATTAGCCTCGGTTTGACTAGTATCAGTATTCTTCTTACGGCTTCTTCAACTCCGCCTTCGGGATAGGATACAGCCTCCCACTTGCCCTTGCTCGCTCCTGCTGGTGCTGAAGCTTTGCCGACGGTTTTACGAGTATATACTTCAACTTCTACTGTTTCCGACCCTCTACTGTCGAAGACCTTCCTAGCCTTTAAATCTACGATACATGTTTCACTCATTGCTGATACTCCTCCCGACCATGAAGTATTTGAGAAGATCATCTATAATTTCAACATGAGATATTAACATAGACCTACAGCAGTACCTTTTAACACCTAAATCATCTAAAACCTTACCCGGGTTTTCACCGGCATCGACTCTACGTTTAAACTCTTCCCACTTATCTCCTATAATCGACCCGCAGGTGAAGCATCTGATAGGAACAATCCCCATGAAATATCCCTTAAATCACCACAGGATTCAGGTATTTAAATTTGTTCCCAGTTAGACGTTACTCCACTTTAAAGTTCTTTTTTAAAATAGTCTAGGGCGAATTTAGCGCTTTCAATAGAATCCATGGTTGGTACGTCGTTTTCAACTATATACCATTTTACTCCAGACGATTCACAGACTTCAACTACTGCTTTAAAATCTATTACACCGCACCCAAGCTCGATGAATCTTTTACTAACCTTATCCTTCATATCCTTAAGGTGGACTAGAAAACACCTGTTTTTAAGGGCTTTTATAACTTCGCATGGGTCATATCCCGCGTAGTAGATCCAGTAGACGTCTGGTTGGAGGAAAACGTACGATGGGTCGGTGTTTTCAACAAGTATATCGTATACGGGCGTTCCATCGATCTTCTTCTCAAACTCTACAGCGTGATTATGCATACCAAACTTTAAACCGTAGCTTTCCATACTTTTACCTATGGAATTAATCTTTTCCGCAACTTTAACGCATGCATTTAAATCGTTAATAAGTCTTACATCAGGTTCTGAAACCACGTATTTAAGCCCTAGTTTAAAGGCATATTCGAAAACGATATTCCGCCTATTGGATTCTAAAACGTCGAAGCCGACATGGGCTGAGACAGGTTTAAGACCAAGTTGATCGAGGAACCCTCTAAGCTCATCAGCATCTACGGTTGAAAAAAGGATGACCTGCAAATTCAACGGCTCCATACCCAGATTCTCTAACCATGCGGAGAGCATGTCTATAATCCTTAGCAACCTTATCTCTGATGACGGAACATGAAGTAGCAAGCTTCCTTAAAGAAGCGCTGAAGGAGGAAAATGGTAAACATATTGTAGCGTAATTGGGTGCTCTTAGATTCTGGAAGACTTTAATAATCGATTAAAATTGAATGTGTTTATAGGGTTAGACGCGGTTTACATTTATACATTGTTTTTTGGCTTGTATACATTTATACAAGCCAAAAAGTATTCTACTGGACTTCGTCTCGTGGAACTTTTCTCTCTGGGAAGGACCGAAGACATCTATTACTTTAAGGCTTGCTTTAGCAAGGAGACTTTTCAATTCGTTTAGGTCGTAAACCCTATGCTCAACAATTGTTTCACATATTTTCCCCTCTCTCTTACCTATGAGCACCCAATTACTTCTAATCTTCCTCCTACTCCAGTTTAAGCTCCGCTCTTCCAGAACGTAGAAACTATCTGTTTCATCCCAGCTTCTATCTCGGAAGTTTCTAATAATCCACCTGCGTTTACAGTTTCAAGGACAAATATTCCATTCGGCTTTAATACTCTCGACACCTCTTGTAGAACCAGTTGATTTTCCTCATCGTTGAAGTATCCGAAGCTTGTGTAAAAGTTTATTGCATTGTCGAAGGATCCCGGTTTAAAAGGCAGCCTCCTCATATCTCCCTGAATTGGGTTTAAATTTTCATAAAGGCCTTCTTCTCTGTTCTTCGCTGTAAGAGAAGCGAGGAAATGTTTGCTTAAGTCGAAGCTGACGATGTACGTGAATTGGGAAAGCGGTATTGAGTGTCTTCCTAAACCGCAGCAAAGATCCAACGTGACTCCTCTTCTTAAAGTTTCTTTTAGAAAAGAAACATCGTATTCCGTTATCTTCCCATACTCGGAAAACTCCTCTGCCCAGAATTCAGCCCATCCGCCTTCAAATAAATCCCTATACCACATTTCACTCATCCCATCTAGTAGGCTAAAACATAAAGCATCATGTACTAAGTCAGCCATAGGTTCTATGTGAATATTTGTAGAAATACTCCAATAGAGGGGGCTTAAATACAATGGGTAGTTACATGTATGATGACGATGAAGACGCTTAAGAATATTTTACCTTCAGATTCCAACCTACGATAAGTCTACCTGTAGCTCGTCTGATCCCTTCTCCTAGCCCCAGGTCCTCCAAATTTCTTAGGCTCTTTTTTCCTCGGGTCTCCTACGAGTAGAGACCTTTTGTATGCTAATATCTGTTTCTTAAGGGCGCTACTTTTAGTCCATTTTACGAGCGCTCTAGCTATACCCATGGCGGCTGCTTCAGCTTGACTCATAACTCCTCCACCTTTAACGTCGACGTCTATGTTTACGTTACTCCACACGTCTTTGCCTATGATCATTAGAAGCTCCATCATTACGTTTCTAGCAGCTTCAGGCTGGTATACTTCAATAGGGATGGAGTTTATCCTAACTACGCCATTTCCCTCTGTCAGATAGACCCTCGCTACGGCGGTTTTACGGTTACCGACCTCCAATATGAGAGACTTACCTCTCCTATGCTTCTCACTCATTACTTAACCCTCCAGCCGATTCGACTAGCCAGCTCACCCAACCTAAAATATGGACCTTTAAGCTTATCTGCTTTAGCTTCTTCAACAACTTCAAACTTCACATTTTTAAAAGCCTCCGGGACACTGATATACACTTTAAGCCTTCTGAAGGCGTTTCTACCTTTAAACTTGTCTCTAGGAAGCATTCCTCTGACGACATGTCTAAGTATTGTATCCGGTCTACGTGAGTGGAACGGCCCCTTCCCATACTTGCCGACTTCGAGAAACTCATTCCACTCTCTTAAGACTGAGTAGAAGTTTCCCGAAACTACGACGTTTTCAGCGTTTACAACGGCGATCTTCTCCCCTTGGAGAAGCCTCTTAGCTACAATACTGGCGAGTCTACCCATTACGTGGTTTGAGCCGTCTATAACGGTAATCTCATCACTAGACATTTATGGTCACTCCACTATTTTGATATGTGAACCCTCGGGGTTTAATTCTGCAAGCTCACTTATTGATAGGCATCTACATTCAGCCTTCGTAAGCTTAGCTTTAGCCGTTTTGGAAAAACTCAGCGCAGCCACAGTAATACTATGCGATATTTCACCCGAACCTAAAATCTTACCTGGAACTACGACGACTTCATCTTCAGAAGTATACTTTGAAAGTTTTGATAGGTTAACCTCCGCCATAAGATTCCTAGGTCTTTTAAGTCTTTCAGCGATATCAGCCCAGAGATTAGACTTACGGCCTAGCATTTGAAGAAACTTAATGGTATTTATCAACGTAGCATTCGACTTACTGCGTTTAACCATGTTTAGACAACCCCCAATTCATTCAACTGTTTCAAGAAAGCTTCACTTTTCAACTTGAGGATTCTACATGCTTCGGATAATACCTTCCACGCCGGCAGGGAACCCGTAGTCTCTAGGAAGAATATCAGCGAGTTTTTATCAAAATCGACGTTAAGCGCATTCTGAGCACATCTATCGACACATTCATCACATAAGTCGCATTCAAGCTGGTTCACTACGTATGCTTTACCGCTCTTGAGGGTAAACACGTTTTTATGGCATACGTCTATACATAAGCCGCATCCCGTACATTTAGAATCGACTATCAAGATAACTGGGTAGTACTTGTACGTGCATCTAACGACTGGAGACCATTTAGCATGTTTAATAGCCTTCCCAAGCCTAGCGTAAGCTTCAAGTTTAATCCTTTGACCTGGGGCGAGCTTAACGATTGGAATTTTCTCATTCACGGGTTTAACCTCTGGATTAGCCTCATGGGGTTTAAGATCCTTCGAATAGACAACGGTTACCCCGTTTTCCCTCCCCTCGACGTTTAAAACTAAGACTGCGGAGCATTTATGGCATCCTGTTTCACTTCCACATCCACATTCCTCGGGAAGCACGTAGTAGTCTAAATCTGTTTTTAAAGGTATTAAACCGAGCCTATGAGCTAAAACCTCATCATACATAACCGATGTATTCTCAACTATATAAACGTCGTCTACAGCCATCACCGGGACATCAGCCATCATGGCTCTTCTCAGAGAATTCATAAATCTTGGAGAAACACCTCTAACTATGAAGTGTACCTCAGCATAGCTCTTTTTCAAAATCTCTATCTGCAAGACATTGTCCCCCGGCTTACAGAAGAGAAGACATAAGCCTCCATATAATCTTTACTTTAACCAAATATGGAGGAATCTTTAAATCGAAGTTTGTAGCATAGCTAAGCTAGCTATGTCTGAAGAAGTTAAAAGTGAAGCTAAGATTAGTAGGGAGGAGAGGTGGGGTATAGCCCACATCTACAGTTCATCCAACAACACTATAGTTCATATTACAGATTTAACGGGAGCTGAAACAATAGCCTTATGTACAGGCGGTATGTTCGTCGACGCGGATAGGCTTCAAGGCTCTCCTTACGCAGCTATGCAAGCAGCTTCAGCTGCAGCTGAAATTGCTAAGGAGAAAGGTATAACAGCGCTTCACATAAAGGTTAGAGCACCTGGAGGTATTAAGTCTAAAGTCCCTGGACCAGGGGCTATGCATGTTATAAGGATGCTAGCTAGAGCTGGCTTCAAAATAGGTAGAGTTGATGATGTTACACCTATTCCACATGACGGATGTAGAAGAAAGGGAGGCCGTAGAGGAAGAAGACCATAAAACTATATTTCTTCAGAAGTTTCGAGTTCCTTTGAAACTTCCTCCATTTTACTTGTCACATGTACTGCTTCTATCGATGTTCTAATCGGGTGTTTCGAGTCGTTAAATGGACTGTCTGAAGCATAACATATCGTATTTTCCTCACCGGATTTAACGATGTATGATGGTACTCTAACAACTCTACTGTTAACCATTATATGTCCATGCGTTATAAACTGTCTAGCCTGATGAATAGTCTTAGCTAAACCCAGTTTGTAGACAAACGTTTGAAGTCTACGGTTTAAAATATCCTCCAATGTCAAATCCAATACATGGTCTAATGTGGCGGATTCTGAGAGTAAACCTATACGTTTAAGCTTATTTAGAAGAACCATTTCAGCTTTAATTCTAACCTCTGGAGATTGAGCTAAAAGCCCTCTAGCTATGGCTCTTATACGTGAAAGCTGAGTTTTATGCTTCCAAAGCTCACGTTTATTTCTAAGACCGTATTCACCTAAATAGCGTAGTTCAAGTTGAAGAATCTGCATATCCCAAGGCTTTTTAGGAGTTTCATACTTCCTCCGCCGTCTCTTAGGATCGCCCAAATTTCACACCTCTACCTACTAACCTTCTTCCTTTGAACGCCTACAGTTCTACCAGTTCTACCGGTTGTCCTAGTTTTCTGACCCCTAACCTTTAAGCCTAAGCTATGCCTCCAACCCCTCCAAGAGCGTATGCTCTTCATGAAATCGATATCCTGTTTAATCCTAAGCTCCAGATCAGATCCCATCAAGTGTACATCTCCACCAGTCTCCAAGTCTTTACGTCTATTAAACATCCAGCTTGGAATATTGAACTTTGAAGGCTCTTTCAAGGCTGTCTCTATCCTCTTAAGCTCTTCATCAGACAGTTCACCTATACGTCTATTCGGGTCTACACCTATGCCTCTGGCTATGGCCCAGCCGAGGGTAACACCTACGCCTCTGATTCTCCTAAGCGCATAGGGAACCTTCTTAAACCCATCTAAATCCGTATCCATTAAACGTACGATGTGTCTAAATTTTTCCATCAGACATTACACCGTGTATAGAAAACGAATACTTAAACCACTATATAAGCTTATTTTTCCGTGTATGAATTTACCTCCTCTTCTTAAAAGTCATTATACCGTTAAAGGTAGTTATGTATTCGAAGCAAGCCTTTGTCAGCTTAGATGCATCCTCTACGGATGAAGCTGTTTTACAGTAGAAGTATTCATCGATAAATTACAAGTCCCACTTAGATCCCCTAGTTTTTACCATGGTATCTTTATGGTGTTTTTCCATAGCTTTTCCATTAAATAGAGTTTCTACCATAGGTAATCTGTAGATTATCTACGACGTAGGATCCCCTTGACATCCCATAGAAAAACCTGAAGGGTAATATTACCACTTTAAAAAGCCGTATTCTAAGGTCGATTTAAATTCGTCGGTTGTAAGGTCTTTCGGAGTTTCCACCAATATTTCAGCTTCACCGTTTGGAGGGATGCTTAAGTAGTTGTCACTGTATTTTGCATCGATGTTTCTAAGCTTAATGTAAACCCCGTAAGCGTAGTTTTTAACGGTTAGTTTTACTTTAAACTTCCCTATGTCAAGCTTTTCGACTCTAATGTTCAACATTGGATCTGGGAGCTCTACGTGTTTAAATTCACCGATTAAAACGTCATTAATCACTCTACCGCCATCAAACATGAGCTCTGCAACGGCTACAGCTCCTCTAAAGTTTTCAATATCTACGACTAGGCATTCCTTAGCAGAATTTTCTTCCACATGTAGGTTCTCAATAGTCTTGCTAAACAATGGTTCACCTGTAGGCTTTTGAATGGTGAATTTTAAAACCCCGCTTATCTGTTGAAGCGTATCGTTTACCACGGAGACCTGGAGGTTACGACCTCTCAAGTTTAACGTCACATAGATAGGGTTAAAGGCTCTTTTAACGTAGTAGTAGGCGGGTTTAGGTCTAAAGTAGTAGTCTATAAGACTCCAGCTTGTAACAGGCCAGCAGTCGTTAATTTGCCATATGAGACAGCCGCTCGTCTTAAACATTCTACTCCTCCAATGGGAGACCGCTGTTTTCAAAGCTTCAGCTTGATTAAGCTGTGTTAGGTAAATGAATTTCTTAAGATCCTCTGGGACTCTAAAGTGGCCAGCTAGAAACCTATACAGTCTCTCGGTTCCCTCATACATTTTATTATGCCACTCCATGACTTGGCTTTGAATAAACCTATCCTCCTCGGCTGTAAACGACTCAATGGTTTCCATGTTTGGGGGAGCTTGAAAACCGAATTCGCTGATAAATCTGCCGTTATCCAAAAGGTAGAATCTCCAATCCCTCCACCCACTCCACACATCCCAGCTGTGCCTATCGCCCTCTCTAGGGCTATTAGGATCTTCTCCCCCGTATGGGCTACTGGGCCAGTATGGTCTAGTGGAATCTAGCCGTTTAACGGCTTCAGGAATGACTTTATTGTAGATATTCTCACCGTAGAATCTATCTCTCATCCACCACTTGGCTTTAAAACCCCAATCGTTCTCATTGTTTCCACACCATAACACTATGGATGGATGGTTTCTAAGCCTTTTAACATTCTCCTCAACTTCTCTTTTAACAGAGGCTATGAAGAAGTCTTCCTCAGGATACTCTCCACATGCGAACATAAAGTCCTGCCAAACCATTATACCGAGTTCATCACATAAATCGTAAAAGTCGTCGTCTTCGTATATCCCACCACCCCAGACTCTAAGCATGTTCATATTTGCTTCGGAAGCTGCCTCTAGGAGTTTTCTATAGACTTCTCTACTTACCCTGGGTAGAAGGCTATCCGCTGGAATCCAATTGGCGCCTTTGCAGAAAACAGGTATACCGTTGATTTTGAATATGAAGCACTCCCCCTCTTCATCTTCAGCCCTCTGAAGCTCTATAGATCTGATGCCGAATCTAACCTTAAGATCATCTAAGACGCCTATACCATTTAGAAGAATTGTATTAAGCGTGTATAGATGTTGAGCACCGTGTCCTTTCGGATACCAAAGCTTAGGCTTTCCGATTTTAAGCTCAGAGCTGAAAACGTTTAATCCTTCCTCGGCTAATCCTTCTACGCTCACCTCAATATTCTCCCCCTCTACTCTAAACAATAGTTTGATATAGCCTGGTTTGACACAGTAGACTTCAGCTTCAACTTTGACCGAGGCTTCTTCATCTGAAACCTTCACTGGGAGTACTGAAACATATCCCAATCTGGCTTCATCGTACGCTAATAGTTCAACATCTCTCCATATGCCGACGGTCGGCAGCCTCGGACCCCAATCCCATCCAAACGAGTACTGTGCTTTCCGCCCGTAGACTCTAGCATTGTAGAATGCAGCCCACAATCTTCCGTATTTGGACTCCAGCATCTCCATAACCTTCGACGGAGACTTAAATCTAATGGCTACCGTGTTTTTCCCGGGTTTTACAAGCCCTTGAACTTTGAAAGCCCAAGGGTGAAACATATTATCGGCTTCACCGAGTTTTACACCATTGAGCCAAACTTCAGCGTAAGTATCTAAACCGTGGAAGATAAGCTCTAGACATTTCTTACTGGCTATGTCATCTGAAACGTCGAGTTCTTTAACGTACAACCAATCCCTTTCCTCAACCCATGAAACTTCAAGTTCATTCATCCTGTAGAAGGGGTTTGGAATTACACAATTCCTCATAAGGTCTAAGTGCACTACACCTGGAACCTCAGCTTTCATCCAACCTTCAGCGCTCAGATCCAACGTTGAAATGTCAATATATTCGTTAAAATCCAGCCCTTTGAGAAACCAGACACCGTTAAGAGGAATTTTTACGATAGACATACGTTATATGATAGGGGTTGAATCGAATTTAAATGTAACCGCTCCGTATCTGACGTAGCATCTAAAAGCGTGAGATGCTACGCTTAGAAAACGTAAATCACTAGATCCTCTAACGCAACCCTAAAGATGGAAAGGGTCTGTCCAATATCCATATCCATCATCGGAAAACTCTCCCACTTGTCTCCAACACACCTATAATCATTTCGCTTACTGGGTAGTACTTGTACTCTAGAGGCGTCACTATGAAGTTGAAGCTTAAGTTTGATCTTCAGCTTTCCCCCTCCAGGTTTCACTATTCTATCTTCATGATGTTTATCCATATCTCCGCCCTCAAAGCCATGGTTTTAGAGGATGCATCCAAATATAGAGATAGGGAGGGGCTTTACCAGTCGACATTAGAACCATGCATCTCAACCAATGTGAAGGGTCGGCGAATCGTCCTCTCAAACGTTTTAAACATTCCCACCACTGTATGATTTGAGGTGGTGAGTTGGATAGGGTTAGATTGGGGTTCATAGGGTGTGGTTCTCATTCAACGGAAAACCTATACCCGTGTTTAAGGTATTTCGCAGATAGAGTGGAGCTTACAGCAACATGCGATATCGACGTAGGAAAAGCGGAGAAAAACGGTAGATTATTTGGATTCAGCAAGTGGTATAGAGACTATAGGCAGATGATCGAGAAGGAGGACTTAGATGGGGTTTTCATAGTCGGCCATCCGAATATGCACTACGAGATTGGGCTTGAATGTCTAAAGGCTGGAATCCACGTATTCGTAGAGAAGCCTCCGGCGTTAAACTCAGAACAGGCGTACAAGCTTCTGGAAGCGTCTAGAGAAAACGGTAGATTTACAATGGTTGCTTTTATGAAGAGGTTTTCAGTAGGCTATAGACTTGCTAAAACGATCATAAGCAGATTAGAGCAGGGTAGGGTTGTCCATATATCGACTAAATTCGCCAACGGACCATATGGATCAGTATGGGGTATAGAACCCCCGGCCAGGGCGTACCTGATAGGTCAGGCTGTCCACCACTTTGACCTCATAAGATTCCTAGCTGGGGAGGTTGAAGAAGTCTACGCTAAACTCTATACGTTAACCGATGCTAAGTTTTCATTTTCAATACTCGTGACTTTTGAAAATGGTGCAACTGGTGTTATGAATCTCAATTCATGTCAATCGTGGTCTAAAATAGATGAATATGTAGAAGTTACATGTGATGAATCATTCATGTTCATCGACGATATGGCTTCTCAAGTCAAGTACTATCCGAAGGGTTTATGGGTTGAAACAGAGGGCTTTAAAGCTGCAAATCAAGGGTATTTTTGGGAGGTAAACCACCTGCCCGCCGTAGAATATCAGAGTAGATATCTCAGAGGATACTATGGAGAAGTAGAGCACTTTATAGACTCCATCTTGGAGAATAAGCCTCCAAAGCCAGACGTAGAAGATGGGCTTAAAGCCCTTAAACTGGCTGAAGCCGTGTGGAGGAGTGTTTGCGAGAGAAGAGCTGTAAACTTCCAATAGCCCCCCTTAATTATTTTAAGGGCGGAGGTGCAAGTATAATTTAGGTGTCTGGTTTGGTTTACGTGATAGTAATCTGCGAGAGAGGGGAAGACTTCATAGTTTTAAGGGAGATCAGCGATTTAGGCGAGTTTAAAGAGACAGGTTTTAGAGGTGTTTTACAAGGTCAAGTCGAAGATTTAGAGGCGTTTTTAGAAGAACTCACCAAGAGGCAGCTTACGACTGTAAGCCGCGTGATCCCAGTAGAAGAATTCTTCAAGTTTAAACCTGAGAATCTACTGGAAATATTAAAGGAGAAGGTTGGAAGCCTAGTGGATAGTATTGGGGAAGGTGAAAGCTTCTGTGTAAGAGTTGAACGTAGGGGGTTTAAAGGAGCAATCTCCAGTAGCGAATTGGAGAGAGGTCTAGGAGAATACGTATGGCAGCTTTTAAAGGATATATATGGAAAACCTCCGAAGGTGGATTTAACAAACCCAGACAAATTGATATCTATTCAAACCATAGGCGGATTATGTGGAGTAGCCTTGGTGGATCGGAAGCTTAGAGAGAAATACCCCATTGTTAGAGTCAAGTAGATGAGAGGTTTTCTGATAAAAGCTTAACATTTTACTGACGACTAAATCTAATAAAGTATTGGCTGATTAGAGCTTATAACCTATCTTCCTCAGAAATCCCCTCCTCTCTTCAATATCCTTCTCTTCTTCAACACCCTTTGTTTTAAAACCATCTACAACGCCTAGTATCCCCCTACCTTGATCTGTTTCAGCTACTATCACCTGCAGAGGGTTAGCCGTAGCCGCTATTATCCTACAGACTTCTGGGACATGTTTAATAGCGTTTAACACATTTATCGGATACGCCTCTTTAAGGTATATGATGAAAACGTGGCCGCAACCTATTTTCAAAGCATTATCGATTGCAAGCTTCTTAAGCTCATCATCGTTGCCACTTGCTCTAACAAGACATGGCCCACTAGACTCGTTGAAAGCCAATCCGAATTTCACAGTCGGAACAGAGTTGACTAAAGCCTCATGTAGATCTTCAACCGTCTTTATAAAATGCGCCTGCCCAATTATAACGTTCACATCCTTCGGAACAGCTAACTGTACAACTTCAATCTTCAACTCCAAAACTAGACACCTCCAGCATATCAATTCCAGAGTAGACATATTAAAATTGCTTTTTTATCGGTCAAACGCCAGCTATTTGACTGTAAGTATATCAAGGGAAAAGATTGATATATGCGTATAAAAGATGCCGGAGGTATTTAAGCTTAAGATAAGCTTAAAAGTATATATGTTTACAGTTTTCCAGATTCATCAGGCGGTGTTTTTGAACTTTAAAGTTAAACTGCTATTGATACTGCTAATAGTGGGGATTATGGGGCTAGGCATTAGAGCAATGTATAGAGATGTTGAAAACTTTCTAATTTACGGCTCTCCGTTGTACAAGGGACTCGGAATCTTCCTACTATGCTTCATAGGAAGCGCCTCCCCCATCATCCCAATACCTTATACAGCCATAATCCTAGTATTAGCTACATCTATACCGAGCCTCAATTTGGTTGAAGTAGCGGTATGGGGGGGCTTAGGTTCAGGATTGGGGCAAACTATAAGCTGGATTATAGGTAAATATCTAGGTAAGGGCGTTAAATCGCCCAAGTACGAGAAAAGACTTAAAGTTTTATCGGCTTTAACCCGGAAATACAGCATAATTGTTTCCTTCGCAGTATTTGTATTTGCGCTTACGCCTTTACCGGACAGCATCCTATTCATAATCCTAGGAACCATAAACTATAGTCTATTGTATGTAGTGGTGCCAGCCGTACTAGGTAAGACCGCTATGATTTATATCATCGGTTTCTTCGGTAAACTCGTAGGTGAACGGCTACCTTTCTGGTTCTCCCTCCTCCTAACAATACTCCTCACAGTCATATTCATAGCTATCGTTGAATTCGTAGATTGGGAGAAGCTGGCTAAATACGTTAAGGCTTCCATCTAAAAGTAGATTAAAGAATCGCCGTATGCTAGCGGTTTTTCTAAGTGGATACGTTTACTCTATCTGTATGGGTAGGCTTCCATAATCCCATACGACCCTGGTGATGGCTTCTATACCTTTCTTAAAATGATCCGGATGTATATCTTCAGTTATGCTTATGATGTATCTGAAGCCTGGAGCCATCTCCTTTAAAAGGTTTTTCGTGTACAATTCTATTTCCTCTCTACTCCTCAGGAAGACTTCTTCTGGGAAGTTCATCCATATGACTTTATTCCCCCAGGCTTTTCTAGCCTCTGCTACTGGTAAATCTCCCATCGGAGGCGGGGTGAAAGCCTCAATAGCATCAAGCTTCGTCTTAGCTATAAGATCTTTCAGAGTCTTAAGTCTACCATCCATATGCGATATGACGTATTTCCCTGGCTTTTTCAATATTTCCGCATACTTGTTATAGTATGGTAGGCAGTATTTCTCAAAGAGCTTTGGAGAGATCATTTTTCCATCAATATTGTCACCTATTCTAACTATTCTAGCTGGAGATTTAGCTATGATAGAGTACATCTCCACGTATTTCTCATCTAAAGCCTTTATGAGTTCATCTATCTTATCCGTATGCTTCATCTGTATCAGAGCGAAATTCCGGAAACCCATAAAGTTTACTATGATCTTCATCAGCGGAGTGTAATCACCACCCACAGTGACTACGCCATCACCTTCAAGCTCTTCTTCAAGCTGCTCGTAAACATCGTATTGAGGCTCGTAAACAGTGTCTTCAACGATAAACTTGACAATGTCTATGTCTTCAACCTCTTTTATCGGGTGTTCAACCATCCAAGAGCCCTGCCCTTTAAACTGGAAACTTAAACCAATCCTATACTTAGAGTATACTTCACCTATAGGCGTACGGTAAACCATATATGTGTAATCTCCCACGGTTTTAGACTCCACTCTAACGTTAGGCGTATAAGATTTGTAAACCCTACAGCGGACATCTAAACCTAAACCCATGTTGCGCATTCTACGTTCAAAACTCCCCCTAGGTAGATGGTTCGAGTATATGAGCCAAGGTATTCTATCGGCAGCATCCCCCTTCAAAGTCGAGTAAACCCTTTCAACCACATCCATAGGATACCTAACATTATTATGGAGGATGCTATTTAAGAATTTTTAATAGCGAGACTGCAGGTTATCGACGTAACGCTTTTAAGTAGAGATGCTAAACTTATTTCAGTAGACTTTGGGAATAGACCTAGGAGACCTTGTAGTTAAAACCCCTCTAACCTTTGAACAGCTTTCAGGTAAATCTATAGCCATAGATGCATATAACACACTCTACCAATTTCTCGCTATAATAAGAGGACCCAGCGGGGAACCTCTCAAAGATAGAGCTGGTAGAATCACCAGCCATTTAAGTGGGCTACTCTACAGAAGCTGCGCATTAATGTCTTACGGTATTAGACTCGTATACGTTTTCGACGGGAAGCCTCCTACGGAGAAGGAGATGGAGATTAAACGTAGAATGAAGATTAAGGAAGAGGCAGCTGTAAGATACGAAGAAGCGTTGAAAGTAGGAGATTTTGAAACTGCTAGGAAATACGCTCAAGCTACGGCAGTACTTAAAGATGAAATGGTCGGCGATGCTAAAAAACTCATATCCCTCTTAGGCATTCCTTGGGTTCAAGCACCTTCAGAAGGCGAGGCGCAAGCCTCACACATGGCTTTCAAAGGTCACGTATGGGCAGTAGCTTCACAAGACCACGACTGTCTACTGTTTGGAGCACCTAGGCTCGTTAGAAACATTGCAGTGACTGGTAGGAGAAAGCTTCCTGGGCGGAAACTTTACGTTGAATTACAGCCTGAACTCATTGAACTTGAGAAAGTCCTTAAAGCAAATATGTTAACCAGAGAACAGCTTATAGACATAGCTATTCTAATAGGTACAGACTATAATCCGGATGGTGTTAAAGGTGTAGGCCCTAAGAAGGGTTTAAAACTCATAAAAGAGTATGGAAGCTTAAAAGCACTACTGAACGAACAAGTCATAGATTCTTCAAGTTTCCCAGTAGACCCGGAAATCATAAAGAAGAAATTTTTAAACCCTGACGTTACATCGGATTACGAGCTTGTATGGGAGGAGCCGAAGGTTTCAGAAGTCTTAAAATTTCTATGTTATGAGAGAGATTTCTCTGAAAGTAGAGTGAAGAATGCACTAGACCAAGCAATTAAAGCTTTTAAAGAGAGATATAGACAGAAGAGACTTTTCTCGATTTAACTCTGCAAAAAATCCCTATTTTATCTCTTATGTTTAAGTTCTTATTTGACATTCTCCACGACTAAAGTCGGGAGATTCTGGTGATGGTTCACGGCTCAGCGACTTCATTGGTGGCTGCCTCGTCCTTCATGGCTCACACCTTCGAAGCGAAGGGTGTGCCACCACCCTGTTAGCACGACCCAGCCAATCCGATTGAAGGGTCGTCTATCGACACCCTCAAG
>JAGTQM010000011.1 GCA_018396755.1 Candidatus Bathyarchaeota archaeon
CCACCGCTCAGAAACAGTACCTCTAAGGTTTAGAAAACTCTGTACCCCCTCTCTCATATTCTCAAAATCGTCCTCAGTTAATAAAATCACTCTCTCTGATCGAATTAGCTTAGCCAAAAGCTCAGCCCATGTTCTACAACCCATTTCAACTTTTAACCTTTTAAGCTCCTTAAGAAGATCTTCTGGAACATTTTTTATGAGGATGGTTGCCATATACTAAGATATCTTAGATTACCTAGAATATAAAGATTTCTTTTTATCCGAGGACAAACAGGTAGCTTAACGCTACAGTAAACCTATCATATCGCCACCTGCTAAGGGTCGTAAAAATGGTAGACTATTAACTTAACTCCACACTGCCAATGCTTAATAGCCCTTATCTAGGTAGACTTTAATCCTCCTATCCATATCTGCCAGTGGGGAAATGCCTAGTGAATTGTGCTCTCTTCGGATTAAGGATTATCGCTTGGTTTTTAAGCCCTAAAAATTCTTGTAATCGTGTATATGTCTGTTAAAAGTTTCGTTAAAGCATTACATAGCCTCATTATGGAAGCAATTATCTTCATATCTGGAGTTAGATCTGCTGAAGTCAACAGTAATGCTGCGGTCTCTTTAGCCGGAGAATGCGTAAAGCTTGTCAGCGAGGCTATAGGGAATCTTGTAAATGTGGAAGAAAAAGATGAACATGTTGAAAAGGCGCTCAAAGAGTTGGAAAATGCGAAGGAGCTATTTAAATCTGTAATCACAGGGGAACGGTCTACAGATACCGTTAGAAAATGCATCTCATATGGTGTGGAGAATAGAAACATTTTCATCTTGGACTTAGCCCACAGCCACATCCATAAAGCAATAGATCTTTTGAAGAAATCGAGAAATTGCGAAGTATATCGCGATGTATTAGAGCTTTTAACGATAGCTCGAAGAGAGTCAGCTCCTACAACGTTATACAGACTGGCATATGAAATGTCTAGAAAAACAACCTTTGAAAAGTAGACTCCCATTTAAACCTCTTTAAGCTTAATTTTCCCTCTTAAACCGTCCAATTGAACCCTTAGAAGAGCCTCCACCCCCTCCCGTTTAACGCTCGTAGTTGTACCTTTGGCTGTACAGCATACAGCCCCAGAAGCTGAGCCGAAAATAAGCCCATCAACAATTTCTTCAACTGTGTAGTTTTCCACGTAATCCGGCTCTTCAACAAGTTTAAATATTAAACCAGCACAGAAAGCATCTCCAGCCCCCGTGGGGTCGACAACGTTTACCTTGAAAGCCGGCATCTCTATGAACGTATTTTTAAAGACCGCCATTAATCCCCTATCCCCCATGGTTATTATTGGAAACTTACAACCAAGCTTCTTCAAAGACTTTAAAGCGTTAAAAGCATTCTCTTCGCTTGTAATTTTAGACGCCTCTAAAAGGTTACAGTGGAAAATATCACAATGTGCTATAGCTTCTCTGAAGAAACCCCAATCCTTATCATATGGAGCCACTATATCTAGAAACGTTAATGCTCCAATACGTCTAGCCTCCTCTAAAACCTCCGGTAGACAGTAGTCGAATTCCCCAAGCATACCTGCCCCCCCAATGTAGAATACTCTAGGCTTAAGCTCTTCAACGGTTTTTTCAACGAACTCCCGGTCTAGGAAAAGGTTTGAACCAGCATCAACGTGGAAACGTCTATCTTCCCTTTTAACGACGAGTATAAGGTTTTTCGACGTATGCGCATCCACTCTCTTAAGTCTAACCTTAACCCCTCTCTCAGTCAAAAACCTCTCTACAAAATCTCCAAAAACATCTCTACCAACTACAGATGCCAAGTGAACGTCTCCAACTTTAAGTCCAAGTTGAACGAGATCAATCGACACATTACCAGCATGACCTCCAAGGGTTACAGCTATTCCACTTGGAACATATAGAAGCTCTCCTTCCTCTGCGATATGAGGAAGCTCCGCAGCTATTATGTCTACAACGAGTATACCGGTTGTTAAAACAAGCAAAATGATCACCCGCTAACTTCTCAATATTATAATCCTTAAAAGAAAAATAAATTAAATGCTACTTAAGGATAAACTTTGTAAACCGTAAAACCCATCACAATCAATAGATACAATGTCCTATCGCATAGGCTCCCAAACTACGTTCAACGGTTTAAGCCCTCTAAACGTCTTCAGAATATTTTCAACGCAGAATTCTGCGGCTTCCATGAAGAAGTTTACAGACCAGCTTGCCTGATGGAGGCTTAATTGAACTCTTCCAACTTTAAGCATAGGGTTACTCTTCGGAACTGGTTCTACGCTCCAAACGTCTATATGTGCCGATTTCAATCTACCGCTTTTAACAGCCTTATATAATGCTTCTTCATCTACAACCGCCCCCCTGGAGGTGTTTATGAGTATGGCGTTCCGCTTCATGATGTTTAATTCACGCCACCCTATCATATGTCTAGTCTCTCCAGTTAGAGGTATATGAAGCGTAACTATATCTGAGGCTTTAAGCAACTGGTCAAGTTCCCCAACCCTTTCAACACCAGCTTCCTTAACGACTTCATCTGAAACGTAGGGATCATATACGACAATTCTTACTCTAAAAGGTTTAAGAAGCATGGCGACCTGTCGTCCTATTCTACCGAAGCCGATTATACCTATAACCTTACCAGTCAGTCTTTCAGACAATACTCTAGGTCTATCGCTCCACTTGGCTTTTCTAGCCATTCGGTCTCTCTCCCTAATCCTATGAAGTATTGAGAGTATGACTGCTAACGTAAACTCCGCTACATCTAAACTATTTATACCGGGTATATTGCAGACGTATATGCTTCTGCTCTTACACAGTTCCACGGGGATGTTATCAACGCCAACTCCAAACTTTTGAATAATCTTAAGCCTCTCCGTCTTCTTAATGGGTTCAATCGGTATTTTTGAATCTGCTACGATAACTCCATCGAACTCTAACAGTTTATCCTCGGGTACATATTCATGGAAAACCTTCGACACTTCAACTTCTACATTAGAGCTTCTCAGAAGCTTAACCATTTTCTCATACATAGGTATTGGCTCTGTTATGTAGACTCTAAACTGCTTCAAGCTTCAACACCTAGTGGAAAATACTTTCACTCTCAGTTTAAGGTTTAACGTTAAATACCTGGTTTTCATCTAATATGATTTGGAGGGATTTAAATCCCTACCTGTGAAATCTGCGGTAGAAACGCGCCAATACTCGTTAGAGTCCTAATAGAAGGAGCCAAAGTCTCAGTATGTCGAAAATGCAGTAAGCTTGGAAAACCCATTAAAATTACCGCCACTTCTAAGTTGAAACCTCTAAACCAACCCGTGCCTAAGGCTACTATTCAAACACCTAAACCTCAAAAACCTCCGAAAACCCCAAGTATAGATATCGAGAAGTCAATCGAATCTTACAGTCTAGTTAAAAACTACGGTCTCTTGGTTAAAAACGCCAGAGAACGGATGGGTTTATCTCATGAAGAACTCGGAGTTAAACTCGGCGAAAAAGCCTCAGTTATACGTAAAATAGAACAGGGTAAACTTAAACCTGATAACGTGTTAGCGAAAAAGCTTGAACACTTCCTCAAAATCAAGCTTTTAATGCCGTCAACTGAGATTAAGATTGCAACTGCTCCTAAAGTCGAAGATAGACAGGGTTTAACAATAGGGGATCTCCTTAAAAAGAGTGGTGGGGAAACCTGAGAGGCCTAGGTTTCGAGTAGAAGACTGCAAATTAAACGTATAAAACCGCTTCACTGGGGTGGTCTAGTGAAAATATATGTACTCAGACTTGGACATAGATCTACAAGAGATAAACGTATAACTACCCACGTTGGGTTAATAGCTAGAGCGCTTGGAGCAGACGGCATAATAATATCCGGCGATAGAGACGATAAAGTTGTTAAAAGCTTAGAGAAAGTGGTTGAACTATGGGGAGGGCCCTTCGAAATACAATACGTTGAAGACTGGTATGGCTTAATTAAACGCCTTAATAAAGATAGGTGGGAGATAATACATTTGACTGTCTATGGGCTTCCAATACAAGACCTTATAGACTCTATAAGAGGCTCAGACAGGGATAAACTAGTAGTAGTTGGTGCCGGTAAAGTTCCAAGGGTTGTTTATGAGCTTTCAGATTGGAATGTAGCAGTCTCTTCCCAACCCCACTCTGAATGTGGAAGTTTAGCCGTCTTCCTAGATAGATTTTTCCAAGGTAGAGAGCTGTCAAAGGAGTTTAAAGGATGGAAACTTAAAGTCATACCTCAAACTAGAGGGAAAAAAGTCGTTAAATCGGAATCGTGAGGAGGTTTAAAAATTGAAGACTGGTATAGTCTTAGCAGGTGGATATAGCCGAAGGCTTGGAGAAGTTAAAGCCTTAGTGTGCTTAAACGGGAAACCTATGATAGTCTATGTAGTTGAGCAATTGAAGCCTCTAGTAGATGAGCTTATAGTCGTTGTTAAAAAGCGTAGTAGAAGTATGGAGGAAGTCTTGGAAAACCATGGAGTATACATATGTGAAGATTCCCTCCAAATTCAAGCTCCCCTAGTGGGGCTTCTAACCGGGTTTGAAAACTCAAATTCCGAGTATGCCGTAGTTTCACCATGTGATTCACCGTTGGTCGACGCAACCATTATACGTAGGCTTTTCGAAGAAGCTTCAGGTTTTGACGCTGCTATACCGATGTGGAATAACGGATTTATTGAGCCGTTGCACGCAGTCTACAGAGTTAAACCATGTATAGAGGCTTCTAGACGCGTTGTGGAGGAAGGCCTCCTAAGCGTTAGGGCAATGATAGCGAGATTAAGTAGAGTAAGGTATGTAAAAGTCGAAGACCTTGGAAATCCTAAACACTTTCTAAATTTGAATACGGTTGAAGAGTTTGAAGCATCCGCAGTCTTACAATAAGATCAAGATAATAACGAGTTTCAACCACCCTGGCGTAGAATAGCTGGGAAAATTTTACTTTTTACTTTTACAATGTTCTCCTGCCGGGCAATCCGCACACCGCTTCTTCTTACAATACTCTAAATTTAATCTTACTAGCGCCGACTCGTAAAGCTCTACATTTTTTAAACCTATACGTTGAGCTGTTTCCACAGCCATCTTAGACGGTTTAGGTTTAGCTTTATCCCATATGCCTCTAAACTCTCTTAGAAATATGTTTACTGTGACTGGACCAACGCCTTTAAACGTTTGTAGCATTCTCTCAAGGTCTTCTGGACCGCTTGCTTTTGCATATAGTTCTTCTAGACTTCCATATTTTGTTTTAAGCTCCTCCATTATTTTTATGAGGTTTGAAGCAGTTGAGAAATCGTATCTAACATAGCCTCCTGAATCAAGCACCTCAACTAAACGCCCCCATCCAGCTTCAAGTATCCTCTCAGGCGTTGTAAGCTCTTCTTCAATAAAACGATGGTAGGTTCTCTTAGCTATATCGGCGGATATTCTCTTAGCAAAAAGAATAGATGCTAAAAACCATTTAAATCTATCCTCAGGTCTAGTTAAATCCAAACCCAGCTCTTCAGAGTATCCTTTTAACCTTGAAATCGCATCTTCAACTCTCATACGATATACATTAGATCGTTGTGATATTTCCCTTAAAAGTTTAAAGTTACCGTCGGCCCCTCATAGTTTAGAAAAAGACGGTTCGTGCAAAGCCTATTAAAAATAGGCACATAAATCAAATGGTGAAGCAATGTTTTTAACCCCGTCTTAAAATGTTTGGTTAGAGTATGGTCTACGATAATCCTTGGGGTACATTCCTAGTTGAAGCACGTGACGTTTTAGAAAAAGCCTTTAAACTAGCTTATCCAGAACTTGAAGTAAAGATTCAGCTTGATAAACCTCCATCTAGAGAATATGGGGATTTAAGCTGCTCCGCCTGTTTAAGTCTTGCTAAGAAAGCCTCAACTAATCCCATGGAGATGGCGGAGGTAGTGCTCAAACATACATCTTTGAAAGATTCAAGCTTCATAGAGAAAATCGTCGTCAGCAAACCAGGCTACTTAAACATATACTTAAAGCGTTCCCTAATGGTGGGTGAGGCTTTAAAGTCTGCTTTAACGCTTAAAGACGAGTGGGGGTATGTTAAAACAGATAAGCCTCTTAGAATAGTTATAGAGCATACTAGTGTTAACCCGATACATCCCATAACGATCGGACATGCTAGAAACACATTCCTAGGTGATTCTTTAGCTAGAATCCTAAACGCTAGAGGCCATAGTGTTTCGAAACGATTCTACGTTGACGATGTTGGCGGTCAAGTAGCACTCTTAGCCTATGCGTATAAACTAGCTGGCGATGCAATACTAAAGCTTGATGCGAAACCAGATCACGCCATAGGCAGGGTTTACACGACAATATCTGCTTTAGTAGAGATTAGAAAGCTTAAGAATAGAGCTGAAAACCTTAGAAAATCAGGTAAATACGAAGAAGCTAGACGAGTAGAAGACGAGCTTTCAGACTGGATAGGAATATTATCGGAAGTTGAGAAGAAGAACTCAGACGTTCTTCAAACACTTTTAAACGGTATGAAGTTTTCAGACCCGGAGGAAGAAGTTAGAGAAATCCTCAAAGCCTACGAGCTTGGGTCTGAACAGGCTAAGCAATTAATCAGACCGATAGTTGAAAAGTGCATCATGGGGTTTAAAGAAACTCTTGAAAGAGTAGACGTTTCATTTGACTTTTGGGATTGGGAGAGTGAAATCGTCTGGTCTAGCATTGTCAGAAGAGTTTTAAATAGGCTTATGAAAAGCGGATGCGTCAAATTTGAAAACAATGTACCTGAATTTGAAGCTGGAAGAATAGCCGAGGATCCTCTTGTAAGAAGAAGACTAGGAATACCTGATGGATTTGAAATATCTAGCTTAACGCTTCTAAGGGCTGATGGATTAACGCTTTATCCAACCAGAGACATAGCCTACAGCATACTCAAATTTCAGAACGCCGATGTTGTGATAAACGTCGTAGGATTCGACCAGACGCTCCCCCAAATACAGGTCCGTTTAGCGTTGTACGTTCTAGGTTACAAGGAGCAGGCTGAAAATCAACTACACTACTCCTATGGACTTGTAAAGTTTCCAGGGTTTAAAATGAGCAGTAGAAGAGGTAGGTATATAACACTTGACCATCTGCTGGATGAATCCGAAGCTAGAGCCTACATGGAAGTCAGTAAGATATCTCCGCATCTCTCTGAAGATGAAAGACGTAGAATAGCTAAAAGCGTTGGCGTAAGCGCTGTGAAATACAGCCTTATAAGCGTAGAGCCTTCTAAAGACGTCGTGTTCGACTGGGATCGAGTTTTAGATTTTAAGAGGAACAGTGCACCTTTCATAATGTACTCTTACGCTAGAGCTCATGGTATAACTTCAAAAATAGGTGTAGAATCTGTTGAAGAGTTTGACCCTGCTTTCTTAACGCAACCTCTTGAGGAAGAACTAGGCTTAAACATCGCAATGTTTCCACAAGTCTTTGTAGAAGCTTCTGAAAACCTTTCTCCTCACACATTAGCCATGTACTGTAACAGTTTAGCAACTATTTTTAACTCCTTTTACGATAGTCATCCAGTTATTAAAGCTGAGAAAAATGTTAGAGAAGCTAGATTGGCTTTGGTTGAGGCTTTTAAAATAACCATGAGAAATGCTTTAAAACTCATAGGTATAACGCCTGTAGAGAGAATGTAAAGCAAGAGTTGTTTCTAGCGACATATCTTTCGAAAATATGGGAGAGAACAGCCAACTCCTTAATACTATTTAAGACGTTTTAAGATTATCTCTGAAGAATTTCAAAACTCTTTTAAGCATGGGCTCCGGCGGTATTCCATGCCCAGACTCGTACCAATAAACCTCTTTTGGCTCGCCAGCCTTCTCAGCCAACAGCCTCTGTGTCTCAGCTGGAACTATATCGTCGTATTTTCCACAGTGGAATTGAATAGGTTTCGGAGCGAAGAGGTGTATAAAGTTCATAGGGTCTATTGGCGCTAATATTTCACTAAGCTTATCATAGCTTAATCCACGTCTTTCCAACTCTTCTCTTATAGGAGGTGTCGAATAGTGTTTACTTTCCCTAATTATGAGAGGTAGATTCCCCCCTCCAACAACTATTACCGCCGCTTTAATCCTAGGTTCAACACCTATGAAGAGAGCACCCATTATACCGCCCATGCTTCCACCAGCATAACCTATCCTATCGGCGCGTATTTCTACCCTCTGCTCTAAAAAGTCCACCCCCCTTCTTAGGTCGAAAATCGTCTGTATAACGTTGGATTTAAGTTCTTCAACGTTTGGAGCATATAGTACTTTACCCGGTTCTACACGTTCACCATGAAATGGGGCATCTATCGATAGAAATGCATATCCTTCTGTCGAAAATAAATCTGCTAGTGGTAGTACATCTTCTTTCCCGCCTCCATATCCATGTAGAAAAACTATGCATGGATATTCTTGCCCGTCTATCTTAGGCACTGTAAATATGGCTGGCACTCTAATATCTCCTGCGCTACTGTAGTAGACTCTGTACGCTATGTAATTGGCTTTTTCAGAAAACTTAGAAAGTCCTACGTTTAAAGGCTTAGATCTATCATATTCGTAAATCTTGAGGTATTCTCCTAGAGACATAAGAATCACTTTAAAAAATATCTCCTGCATTTTTAAGCTTAGGTTTTTCCCGACGATACGTTTTAAAAACCTCAATTAGTAGACTTTCAACGTTCATTCTCAAAATGATACTTTGCATTCTAGAGAAGTTAAACTAAAATTAACCTTAAGCCTACTATTAACTGTCAACCTATGAGCTTCAGCCAAGAAGAAGTATATAGAAAGCAGATAGAGCTCCTCCGCATTTTAAGCGAACAGAATGAACCTATAGGCTCTTCACTGTTGAGAAAGGAACTTGCTAAAAGGGGTTTCCCATTGAGTGAAAGAGCCATACGGTACCACTTGAAGCTTTTAGAGGAGAGGGGGCTTGTAGAAGGACATGAGAAGGCCGGTCGGACGATCACCAAATCAGGATTGGAAGAACTCAGTAGAGCTCTAGCCTATGAGAGAATAGGCTTTATCTTAACATGGTATCTTTCTCTAGCCTATAGAGTCACATATTCCCCGGAGAGCAGGGAAGGCGAAGTCGTGGCTAATGTGTTTATGGTCGATAAAAATTTCAGAGAAGAAGCTGTTAAAGCCGTTAAAAACCTTTATTCCGTCGGCCTTCTACCAGCCCCCTACGTTAAAGTTCTGGATGAAGAAGAGGAGTATAGAGAAATATCTGCTCCAGAGGGTAAGATAGCTGTAATGACTGTCTGCAATTTAACAATAGACGGTATTCTCATACACTCTGGAATACCTCTAATCTTAAGATACGGTGGGCTTGTTCAATTCATAAAGTGGAAACCTATAAGGTTTACAGAATTAATAGCTTACGATTCTACCACAGTACCGCCGCTTGAAGTATTCGTCTACAGGAAAATGACTTCAATAACAAGCATCTTAAGAACAGGCTCTGGGATGATACCTGCAAACATGAGGGAGATTCCCGCAGTTTCAGAAAATCAGACGCTTAAAATCATTGAAAACCTTAAAGAGAGCGGTTGGGGAGGTATTCTAGCCTTCGGTAAACCTAATGAATCTATCCTAGGAGTACCTGTATCAATAGATAGATGCGGGATATCTATGGTGGGTGGTCTCATACCGGCGGCGCTGTTAACCGAAATGGGAATACCGGTTGAAACATATGCTCCACATTGCCTAGTACCAGTAGAAGACATGGAAAAAGTATCCTAGAGGAAACATAACCACGTTAACGGTGTAATTAACATTTTCCAAGTCGGAGACCATCGCATTTCTATACGGCTATAGTATTTGATTTACTAGTTACATTCTATTCCTCGGTTTAGCTATGATTTCCCTAATAACGGCATCGAATATTCTTGTTGAATTTGCCGGTCTAATAACTATAGCCGTATCAGCCCCTTTACCTGTCCCAGCTATACTTATTATATCTTTATCCACCGATATTAAGCCAGCGTCAGCAGCCATAGCTGCGATTTCAACGGCAACTTTCATTCCTTCACAGAAAAGTCTTAAAGTTTGCGCCATTATCTCTATCGGATATGCTGTGTTGAACTTACTCCTTATAGCTCTTTCAACATTCATAAAAACATGTGTCCCGGTGAATACTTTACCGCCATTAGCCTCTATTGATCTACGGTTTTCTTCAGTCATCTCTTGTTTCCCCGGCTCTTTGAAACCAGTGTGATGAGTTACAACGACCAAGTTAAATCCTTTGAAAACCTTTGAAGCTTTAACACCAGTTTCACCTCTAGTAGATGCAACAACGATATCTTTTATTCCTAGCTCTTCAGCCCTCTTCCTTGCTAAGGCTAAAACGGCTTCAGTATTATCTTCACCTGGAATAGTAAAATAAACTATGTTTTTCTCAACTATACCCATAGAATCACACCAATTTACGATATCTAAGCATTTTCCTAAAATCTTTTTCCTCCAATCATACTTGACTCTAGTAGTTAAGTATATAATCAAGCTGAGGGAAAACATTAGCTTAAATCGACGTGGAGGATTGAACATTGAATATAAGCATTGAGGAGCTTTGGAGTTTAGAAGTGGGGATTGGACCTGCTGAACACGGTGTATATAAATTTGGATACCTCTGGCTTTCTTCAACCTTTAGAAACCAGTTTTGGAAAGTCAACCCTGAAACTGGCTCAATTTTAAAAACATACAATATGCCTGGTAACGTCTGGGGTGCACCGTGGGTTGATGAAAACTACCTATATGGTGCTTCAACTGGAGGTTTTATAAAATGCTTCACACATGGTGGTGAAGTAGTTTGGACTGTAAACCCTCACTTAGACGACTTTCTAGCGGAAGCTATTACTGAAGCTTGGAGCCGCTACATAGCTGTTCAATTTCCAATGGGGTTAGCAGTCATTAGGAAAAATGATGGAGCAATTGAATGGTGTATAGACTGGACCCCCGAGACTAGAGAAGGTGAATATGGTCAAGAGTCTACCTTCAACCCTGAAACCGGCTTGCTGTGGGTCTGCAAACCGACGGTTGAGAAGAACTTAGAAGCTTACGATTTAAATGGACGCTTAATGCATAGACTTACTCTTCCGAGTCCTCCAACAACTTACGCTTGTCCTCAAATTTGGAAAAACCTTATGGCTGTCGTATGTCGTAGAGACGTAGTAGTTGTAGATCATTTAACTGGTAGAATCGTATGGTCGAAGAGATTTGAACCAATCAAATACGGCGATTGGTTACCCGACTATCCTTTAGCTGGTGGACCGCGGACTATAACACCTGATGGGCGTTTAATAGTTTGGTCAGCCGATGGAACTATGTACTGTTTTAGTCTTGAAACTGGAGTAGAACTATGGCGTCTAAGTCTGATAAACCTCGGATATGCATCTAGAGACTGTAATGATCCTTGGGGTTACGCTGGCGGAGCCGCGTCTGATGGCGTTTTCATAATCTTAGGGAGGAACAATCTACCCGCGTCATTTGACGGTCTTTTCGAGATCACAAAGAATAGGCTTTTCATCATAGACTACTTTAACGGCTCTATTGTGGCAGTTTCAGAGCCTAAGTATCAAATGTCTTGTTGCTGTAAGCCGATAATTGCGGGAGGACGGATAGTTATAGGTTCATGGTATAAGGACTCTGAAGGTCGAGAATACCCCGCTAGATACTACTGTTGGAGGCTGAAGACGTTGGAAAATCGCATTTTAAGAAACGTAGATTATGAGTGGCTCGGCTCACACAATCATGGAGGATACGTTGTAGGGGCGATCTTGGGAATTTAATGTACTATTTTTAAGTTTTGGGATCTCATTTACTTCCGTATAAATGCTCCCTCACTATTTCAACCATGTTATCCGTTATATCCCGTTCATTCACAGTAGTATAGAATAATCTATTTTCCTCAGCGTACTTCCTAATCTCTTTCAACGCGGTAACTACGTTTATCCATGTCACACCCATATCCTCTGGACGTATACGCACCCCAACTTCTTCTATACTCCTCCATATTCCCTCTGGGTCATTATTCTGAAGTAGCGACATGAATACTATCCCTAAACACACAGGCTCCCCGTGAATAAACGCTTTTCCAGTTAAATACTCTAACGTATAGAAAAAGAAGTGCTCACATCCTTCAATATGACGGGGGTTCCACCCAGAATTGTGATAGCTCGCTCCAGTCCAACGATGCGCCTCCATTAAAGTTTTAATCCCGACATCTGAAACCTTGTGGATTTCATGTGTTTTTCCTCTAACACTCTGAAGCACTTTCCTAGTTTCAGCTGCCAACTCTTCATCCCAAGGCCACAGCTTCTCTTCACCCCGCTCCGTAGCAAGCTTCCAATCGTATAAAGCAGTATGAATGCAGAATACATCGCCTACACCCGCATAGTTTAAATGGGGTGGTGCACTTCTAACTATGTCATAGTCTACGTAAATCACTTCTGGAACAGCCCATCCGATGTAACGGACAACCCCCTTTATCCGCACAGCGCATCGATGAGTGAAGGCGGCATTAGTGGATGTGATCGTAGGCACTTGGAAAAGCGGCATATTCCTACGCCAGGCTATGAACTTGGCTATGTCCATAGCTCTTCCCCCACCCACACCTATGACGCTTGAGGCTTTTGGAAGACTTCTTACTAGTTCTTCTAATCGATTGAGCTCTAGAGACTCGGCGAAGTGAACGTAGGCTAATTCATCTCCTCCCAATTCATCTTTTAAAATATGCCATAATTCTCTCATTGTAACAACTATATATGGAGTTGGAGTAGTTTCAACTAAACCTGTTATTAGCTTTCTTCCATAAACTGTATGGAATAAGTAATCTTTGGAATCCATCTTAATCTGAGAATCCACTTGAAAACTATATAAAACTTGCTTAATATACTAAGTCTTAAATTGTTGCGATGAAGACGGATTTAGACTTTAAAATTTTTCACTTATTACATAACCAGCTTATTAATTTCAACTGTTAACTTGCATAAAAATTCCTCAACGTCTACTGAAAGTAAAAATCTTTATTACGAATTGTGAAACAACTTAAAAATGGCGACCTATATTGCGGAGGATAAACATAAAAACTTCTATTGTAAGATTATGTGGAAAAGTCTTCTTAACATTCCGGGAAGTGTATACACTGAGTTTTAGTCCGTTTATGATAGGACTGTTCAGCCTACTATGGTTTATCTTTAGAACTGGAACAAAGCCTTCAAGGGCCGTTTACCCATGTCAAAGGATAGCTGCTGCAAACAGTTACCTCTGGCTATCAATATATGTCTTTCCCATCTTTCGCGCTATAAATCAAAAAGTCCATAGAAAAATCAATTGGAAGAAGCTTCTTCCAGTAATACTTGCAATAGTGATCATCGGAGGATCCATAGCCCTCTGGAATCTATATGAAGCTGTAAGAAGAAGGGAGATGCGAGAGTTGGGTTTAAAAATTGTTGGGAAGACAGCTAGGTTCGAACCAGCTTCAGATATTTTCGTAGTAAACGGCACTAGAGGCTATGATGATGGAATTTTCAAGTTGATAAATCTAATGGCTGAGCATGGTTTACTATTCTACAAGTCTCCAGACTATGGTGAAAATAAGGGGCCAAACGGTCTTATCGATAGAGATGACGTTGTGATAATAAAGGTGAATAGTCAGTGGGATGAAAGAGGAGGAACAAACACGGATCTAGTTAAAGCTCTTATTCAAGCAATATTGAATCATCCTGATGGATTTATCGGCGAAATAGTCGTAGCTGATAATGGACAAGCACAGTATGGTTCAGCAGGCTCAGGCGGAAGCCTTAACTGGAGTAGGAGTAATGCTGAGGATATTTCACAGTCAATTCAAAACGTTGTAGACTCTTTTGCCGCTATGGGGTATAAAGTTTCCACCTACCTATGGGATACTATTACCACTAAAAGGGTAGGCGAGTACTTTGAAGGCGATATGGAAGACGGCTACGTTGTTAATACCACTATTAACTCAAGGACTGGGATAATGGTTTCCTATCCCAAGTTTAAAACGGTCTTCGGAACGTACATAAGTTTTAAACATGGTATTTGGGATTATGAGGCTAAAACCTACTATAGTGATAAGCTTAAAGTTATCAATTTCCCGGTTTTAAAATCTCACAGTATATACGGTGTTACAGCGTGTGTAAAGCACTATATGGGCGTCGGCTCGGATAAGCTAACGGCTACGCTTGGTGCGAGAATGCATAACACCGTAGGTACAGGTGGAATGGGAACGGAAATGGTTGAAACACGGTTTCCAGTATTAAACATAATAGACGCTATATGGGTTAATGCAATACCGGGCAATGGTCCAAGCACGTCTTATGGGGAAGCGACGAGGGTCAACATAATAGCTGCTAGTATAGATCCTGTTGCTCTAGACTACTGGGCTGCAAAATACATACTGCTTGAAGTTGCACGGTTTAAAGGTTATAGCGGCTCAAGCTCTATGGACCCGGATAATGTTGAAACAGGGTCATTCGGCTACTGGCTTAGACTCTCAATGGATGAGATTAGAAGAGCCGGATATCAATCAACTGTAGATGAAGACTATATGAATGTCTATGTGGTTCACATATGAGCCGGGTTTATAGTAGAGTAAAACCTTCAATACTGTTAGCCTCTCTAAGGGCTTTCAAACCTGGCTAAGCTTAGTATTGCCCTAGAGATCCATCTCTCCTAGCTGCATCGTATCCTATTTTGAATACGTATAGTGCTATGGGAGTTGCTACGATTATAAAGATGACTAGGCTCACTATATTAGTGATTATTACTGGCGACGTTAGGTCTTTCCCAGATTGGAGGCATAATCGTATACCGTCAAGTGAATATGTTAGTGGAAATGCTTTTCCAACCCACTCTAAATACCATGGTAAAAGTTTCAGCGGATAGAAGACGCCTGACACCAGTTGGCTCAACCATGAAAATGCCCAGGTTACCGGGCTACCTTGTTTAACCTTCATTATCACCCCCGTGCTCAATATTCCAATATCCATGTGGCTTGCGATTAAAAGTACAGTTAATATAATTGCCGTTAATATTGATGATGGTGTTACGTAGAATCTCGCTCCAAGAATAAAGCCTACAAGTAACGACATTAAGAGGAGAGCTGATGAAACTATAAACGAGAAACACACCTCACCTAAGAGAAATATTCTGAAGTCTGTAGCCGTTGAGAGAATAGTCTCCATTGTTCCATTCCACTGCTCTTCCCTTATACTCTCGTTTATACTTTGAACTGCAAAGTGAACATACTGTTGAAACGCTATGCCTATTAATGCAAAGGTAAAATAGCCGCCGATCACGTAGCCAGCTTCTTGAACCTGCTGGGATGTTGTGATTAGTGAAAAAATGTAGTATGTGACTACGAAGAGAACCATGCCTGATATGTCGAGTAGAAGCCAGAACTTATATGTCCACCAAACCTTAAAATCCCTGACAACGAAGGATAGAATTACCCGGTAAATCGGTGTTTTTCTTCGAGGAACTTCTTCGGAAATTATCCCGACAAGCTTTTCAACTTCCACATTTCACACCCGCCGACTTAGTAGGTTGCAACAGTCCCCTCATGCCTTATGCGGTTAATACCCCATTTAAAGACTTTTAAACCCAGCGGGATAAATATCACAGTATAAACGATTAAAACGGTAACATTTAGGAGGACGTTTGGTGAAAGCAAGGTGGCTCCATTAAGTAAGATTCTACGTGCAGCATCTAAGGCGTACGTGTACGGCATAAGCCAAGCCATTACATAGAGTATTGGAAAGTTTTCAAGGTACTTTAGTGGAAATAGCACCCCGCCTAAGAATTCAGTTACACTCGCAAATAGAAATGTGAGTGGGTCGCCCTTCTTATATACGAGTATTAGTCCAGCAGCCATTATACCTATGCCCGCATAGCTTAAAACCATCAATAGAATTACGGCTATAAACGATAGGATTGTCTCAAGGTTGATTATTAACGGGGTTCTCAAAACACCTATGCCGACGACAATTACGCCAAGCATGAAATATCCGCTTACTAAAAAGCCTCTAATCGACTGTCCGATTATATAAGACCTCATACTTATTAATGAAGTAATTATAGGCTCAAGAGTTCCCTCACGTATTTCATGTTGAAGCGAATGGCTTAATCTGCTTACACACATCCATAAGTAATTTGCCGTAGCAACGCCGACTAAGGCGAAAGATAACCAGTCGACTTCCCCATATCCAGCTAAAACAACACGTGTAGCGTCAACCTGTAACCCCATAAAAGAATACATGGCAATAGAAGCCACTGTGCTTATCGTCTCCATTATAACCCAAGTTCTGTAGGATAGAAATATTTTGAAGTTAGCCCAGAAGACAGCCCAGACATGTATGACCTCTGAGGATAAACGGGGCTTATCATCCTTAAAAAGCTTGATTAACTCTTCGACCTTCACGTTTCCTCCCCCCTCGTAAGTTTAACAAATATGTCTTCAAGCGTTGGCTCAGACCTACGTACCGCCGAGAATTTGACACCCAATGAGTGAAGCTTACTGGCTACTATCGGTATGGCTTCATACTCGTCGTCAACCTGTAAACGTACTATTACGTTAGACGACTCATTTTTAGCATCCATAACCTTCTTGACAATCGATAAATTGGATAGAGCTTCAACTGTCTTCGATAAATCATCAACTTCTCTAATTTCCACTTCAACAGCATGGACATCTCTAAGCATCTCCCTTAAAACCGAAGGAGGAGCATCAGCTATCACTCTCCCATCCTTCATTATGGCTATTCTCTCACATAACTGTTCAACTTCAAACATGTTGTGGCTTGTGAATACGATCGTTTTCCCCAACTCACTATTCAAAGCCTTCAGAAGCCTTCTAGTTTCAACGGCGCTAATCGTATCAAGACCTATCGTCGGCTCATCCATAAATAAGATCGGTGGATTATGTAGTAGAGCCCTAGCCAGCATAACCTTAACCTTCATACCAGTCGAATAGTCTTTAACAAGCTTCTTGCTGTCTTTTGTCAATTCAAAGAATTCTAGGAGAGCTTTAATCCTCTTCTCAGCTATGTCTTTGGGAACGTTCTGTAGATACGCGTAAAACTTTAAATTGTCTTCAGCGTTAAGCCTCCAGTAAAGCGACCGTCCCCCAGTTTCACCGTGAAACCAGCCGAAACTACTTCTAACCTTATGAGGCTCCTTAATTATATCGTATCCATTTACCTTAGCGGTTCCCTCAGTTGGAAGTATTATGGTACACAACATTTTTATGAGCGTCGTCTTCCCCGCACCGTTAGGTCCAAGAAGACCGAAAAACTCCCCATGTTTAACTTTAATGTTCACATGGTCAACTGCCTTAATGTACTGCTTAACGCCTTCCTCCTTATTCTCAAACACTTTTGTCAAATCAGACGTTTCAACGGCGTACTCCATCATCCATCCCGTTTAAACACTTTATACATATGAGTAAATACTAACTGCCGATTGTCACCCTCTCTCTAAAAGATAGCTAGTTAATAATCGTTTCGTATAAATGCTGAAGGAGAAAATGCCACTTCTACAATCTAGCATACATAATAAGGTTAGCATTAAGGAACCATATTAATTTAAACTACGTGTAAACGCGTTTGACATTTTTACTTACATTGTGCTTAGCCATTCACGCATTTTCTGCGCATACTGCGGTAATGCCATTTCCGGCTCGAGTAATTCTGGTTCCCATCTTTTCTCCCACTCTACTATGGCGTATCCTCGATACCCTCCTTTCACCAGCATCTCAAGCATCTCTCTTATCGGAACGTCACCTTCGCCGAGCAGTACATATTTTATTCTACCGTCTTCTACAACAGAATCTTTAACATGGATGCTAACAGTGTAGTGGGCTATGTTTCTATAGGTTTCTTCTGGCTTTTCCCCCATCATACGGTATGGATGATGTAAATCCCATAATATGCGTATACGTCTATGGTCAACCTTCTTCATGAGACGGGTGCAGAGCGACGTGTCAATCCAGTCGTCGTGTGTCTCCAGTGCTAGAGTTACACCGTAATATTCAGCTTCATCCCCTATCTCACGTAAATTCTGCACGATTATCGGCATTATAGTTTCAACGGTGTAGCCGCTAGGTATTCTACCACCGTATATGCGAACAACCGAAGCATTCAAATCAGCGGCAAGTATCATATTACGCCTAGCTTCATCAAACTGCCTTCTCTTTTCACCTGGATCTACAACGCCAAATCGAGCGGATATGGATATCCCCGAGACTGAAACGCCATAATCAGCTAGAAGCTTCTTTGTTTTACCAAGTTCTGTTGTGAACTCTGGACGCCTAGTTATATCTAAATCTTCAAGTAAACCACGGAGCTCAATGCCTTCATAACCCATTTCAACGGCACTTCTAACTATCTTATGTAAATCCCATCTAGGACACCCTAAAGTACTGAACGATAGCTTTAACACCATACTCTCCCCCACTAGTTAATCATTTTAAACCATGGAAAATATTTAAACGTTCTCTTATCTCCACTCTATTCTATGAGGTATCTACTTTAAAGTAATTAAACAGACTTTACGAAGGGGTTGGGTAACAGTTTCCATGGTTTGCGCGCCTCCGTATGTCGTCAGCCCATCAGACCATAAATGGGTAACACCTGTTAGGGCAGGAAATATTTCCTGAGCCCATACAAGGGTCAAAGGTAGACCACCATGTGAACTTAACGCTCAAAAGAAGCACGACCAAATTCTAGTTTAAACCGCTTAAAAATTAACAATTTATAAAGCTCTTTGGAAGTGCGAGTGAAAATAAAAATGGGGAATGTTTAAAGTGTACGTGGGAATAGTATGAAGCTTGCTGATGCTGTTATTAGGACTTCTAAGGCATATCCTAGTGTGAAGCCTCCGACGAATGGTACAACCCATTCTTCGTAGAGTTTGCTTCCACCTATCCTTAGTATAGCTGACTTCACTATCCATGCTACTAGGCATGCGAGCCAGAACCCGTCGATGGATATTTCCCAACTCCATGCAACTAACGCTAGCAGTGGATCCGGCATCCATAGGAACCTCGTGTACAGGTATCTCCCCACAACCATTAGGGTGAAGCCGACACTTAGATGAAGCCACCCCTCAACTATAGGTCCATTGTACGGTATTGTCCAGAAATGCCACTCAGGCTCCTGTGAATAGTCCCAGAGACTGTAGCCTAGTGTTGCATGTCCGAATAGGCCTGAAATAGCCACTTGGTTGAAGCATGTGATGAACGATGCTATGAGCATTGAAACAATCATGATTTTCAACGCATTCCTCGGATGTATGTTATTGAGGCTGGCAATCCTATAAGTCGAGGCAGATACGAAGAACGGCGTGCCGAAGCCGCCTCCACCCTCATAGCCTCCACCCGCAGTATGCCCAATCCATTCCGCGCTTAGAAGAGGTACGAGTATTAAATCGGTCGATGTTATCTCTGGCAGATACCATGTTGGATATGCCATGAGCCTTATCATGGCTGGGGAAAGCCAGTAGCACGGCTGCAATGTGATAAACGTCCGACCCCATATAGGCGTTAAAGTAAGCCATATTATGACAGTTGAAACCAGTACTACAAAGGAAAGCCATAGGCTCAACCCGGTATACACGAAGAACAGTATAACCAATACGGAGAATACTATAAGCATCGTCCAAGAACCTCTATAGCTCATAGGCTCATTAGCTTCAACCTTAACATCGGTTCTTCTAAGAGCAAGCCTCAGAGTTTCCACGATGTAGCGCCTCTCTAATAACATGGTTATTATGAAGAAGCCGAGAGCGGCACCAGAACATACCATAAAAAGATAGAGCGGCGGTGCAACCGTCGGACCTGTACACCAGTTTCTTCCGCAGAAGCCCGATCCAAGCATACCTGTATAATAGCCGAAGCCATAGAAGGCGATGAAAAGCGCTATTTCCATGACAAGCGTGTAGAACAGTATGCTAAATAGAGCATGCATAGGCGTTAGAAGCATTATCGGATACATAAGCGGATGCTTACCAATACCTAAGTGCCACGGCACATCTGCAGGGATCACCCAGTGAGATCCCGGAGGGCACGTATCCGTACGCCACATATACAGGTCTGGAAACCATGGGAAGAGCGTTGCACCACTTAAAGGTATGCCGAGTAGAAACCCGACAAGTATCCCAGTGAGGAAACGCGTCTTAGATGGCCACTCCTTCCTCACCATACCTTCGACGTTTATTAGACACGTCTGGACTACGTCAACATATGGAAATGGAAGTTTTTCGACATCTATCCAACTACGACGGAAGATGCTGACTATGCTTACACCAACGCCGGCAAAAAGAGCGATTAATAGAAACCTCCACAGGATTGCCGGAAGCAAAACATCCCATGGTAGAACCCCTAGGTCGCCCACACCTCTAATGAGCAGTTCAGCCACTTCCGATGGAAGCGATACAAACCACGGCACGTATCTACCCACAGGCTCCGGAATCAAAGGCCTAGCCAAGAGGAAACACGTATTTCTAGTCTCTATTGTTGCAAAATGCGTATAGAACGACGTGGTTACCATAGTGATGCTGAGATACGCCAGGTTCGTCCTACTCAGGTATTTTCGAAAAGGCTGGAAATACTGAAGAGCCATAACAACCAAAAAAGCGACAAAAGGACCACCTACAAAGTCTATCGGCGTAAGCAAAGCGTTAACCCTTTGAGTACACCGAGCTAAAGGTGGTAAGAGAGATTCAAAGAAGTTCCAGAAAAACGCCACGACAATGCTCAGAGCAGCTACCCACAATAACGTTCTACCAGCAAGCTTCTCTTCAACAGATTTTTCCAACATCTTCCACACCTATCAGTCTATTTTTGCGAAGCTATATATATGCACTGCTGTGCAGGTGAGCCCATTTAATAATTCCTGATTGATGCTTCCTTTGCCATAAGAGGGGAAGTCTGAGTCTAAAACGGCTTAGCCCGCCTCTCGACGCCCACACATATTCAACAGCTTCTACAAGCTACATCAACGCATCGAAGCAGGATTGCATCCGCCTAAAAGCATTGTAGGTGATTTGATCGGAAGCAAACCATAAAAACGGAAATCTGGTCGAAAATCGTCTGCTACAGCCTCATATGGACAATCAGAGAAAGCTACGGATTTTGAGCCGAAGCCCACTTTCCGTTAAGCTTAATAAAAAGCTGATGTCAATAATAGGCGTTACGGTTGCATTTTCCATAAATAGCTACTCATCTATTGGTGCTGCTGCAAGCAGGTTCCATTGTCCAACCCAGTCTGAGCCCTGGTCGTCGATTGTTTTTTGAGGTTCAATTATTATCCATTTCCCAGGTGCAACCCCCATACTTGTTAGATCGGAATAATACCAGTAACCATATTCCCCCAAATTGTCTAGATGGACAAGAACCATCATGTGATATTGTTTCTCGGCACTTAGGTCTTTATGACTGAAGTATGCGACGGCAGAGTCTATCCCTACAGCCTCGAAAAGCACGGCTGCCAATATCGTGAAGTCTTCGCAATCACCAGACTTGAAAGTCAAAGTTTCGGCTGGAGCTAATAGAACATTTTCTACATCATATTCGTAATGGATGTGCTTGTTGATGAAGCCCAAGATTCTTGCGATTCTTTCCGTAGGATCTTGAGATATGGATGACCCTGTTAAATTAAGCGCATAGTTGAGTATTACTCGGGCCACGTCGTAGCTGTGTTCACCTGCTTCTTGGTAGAACTCGTTTTCAAGCGAAGTCCAATAGATCCGTCCTAAACCGTGTGAAACCAGATCCGCCGCGAATTGTACCATTTCAGTATCGGACCGCCATGTTCCAAACTTCTTCCTTAGAACGTCATAGTAGGATGCTAGGCTGTTGCCTATTCTTAAGGTTGTCTTAACCTCATAATATCCTTGAAGTACATCGTAGTCTTCGAGTAGGCTCTTGTAGTCCTCAAGGAGGTGACTATAGTCGTTGAGAAGGTCGTTATAGGATTGCTCGAGAGTTTCATAATCGTTCTGCAGTGTACTGTAAGAACTCCTCAACGAGGTATGATCAGCATTTAGTCTGTCATACTTCGCCTGCAACGCATTATATGCATCATATAGGCTTGAATAGTCGCTTTGAAGTCTAGAATAAGACTCCTTAAGCTCATCATACGCGTGGCTTAGACTACTGTAACTGCTTTGAAGCGGCACATAAAGTATGCCTTCCGCTCCGGCTAGGACAGCCAGTAATACAATTGCGATAATATAACCTTTTGACTGCATCAAACTCGCCTTTATATACTTGGCTGCCCTGCTATTTAAAGCGCGCATCTGACATGAGCCCATTTAAGTCCAGTTGAACGCGTCACTTATTCGACCGGTCGATTTACGGGTGGGGTTGAGGGCCACTTGAAAGAGGCTGAAAAATAGGGAGAGGGCTCACATTTGACCGTCAACGTCATATAGACGGCAGAATAAACGGACTTCTTAACTGTTCTGCCCACCTAATCAGTTGGTGACTCTCCAGTCTCTCAACTGAGGATAGGGTTCAAACATGATCTTAAAGAGGATATTTGAGAGGCCCTGTGCAACCATTCTCATGTTGAACTTCTTGCCATAGGTTTTGGCTTTGGATATTGGAAAGAGGAAAAACGTGGCGTCACCGTTTTCTGGCGCGATTCTAATGTAGGCGAAGTAGGGTATGGCATTCCACTTTTTTGAAGCTTCTTCTATCTTATCCCAATCAACCTTTACGGTTTCGTCGGCTTTATCCTTTACCCGCTCTCTAGTTCTAACACCAATCGCCATGTACATTCCCTTTGGGAACAGCACGCCTTCCTCATCTCTGCAGAGAAGATCTATACCTTCAACTTTAACCAAGCTCACGTTAATCCCAAACTTAGACCTTAAATGCCAAGTAAGCAAATACTTCCCTAAATCTCCTAAAAACTTCGTTCTAACCTGCTCGTCCACAGGATTATCTTCTACTTAGATGTATAAAAGCTCTAAAACTAGCTCATACATTCTCTCAATTTTCCAAGTCACAATTACTCTTGTAGAAGCATAACAGCGTGGAAACGTAACCAAACTCAGCAGGACGACGTTAAAGCTTGCAACATGACTTTCTGCTATAGATTACTTCCTCATACCTACTAAGCGAAGGTTTTTCTCCTTAAACCCGTAGCACGATCAATTTTACATGTCCATCATATACAACCGTTATCGGATAGTTAACATTTTATCACTATCCGTTCCACTTCAGCCTTTAAGACGTCATAGGTCTTTCGGGGGCAACGGTGACTCCCCACATCTTAGGTGTGCATCATCCTGTGTCTGCACTCTGTCTCCGCCCCCAACGGCAGAGCCAAACCGTCCGCCACCCAATCTTAAAGATTGGTGAAAAGCCGTATAAAGCTAACTATTCAGGAACTGCTGACGAACCCACTTAAGGGCTCTCGCAATCTCTCGAAAACCATGCTGACATAACTTTTCGGGCAGATGGCATCTACATACTCCCCTCCTCCACAGATGATCTACAGATCATCTAAGACTGTCTGGGGGTAGATAGGACAGCAGTCGGTCAAGGGGGCGAAGCCTTCAATCCTCTCTGTGAGATTCTCTACCAATGATCGACAAGAAGGGTCTCTACACAGGTCTAGGACTCGTTATGATGAGTGGTAGTCTCGTGAAGAACCTAGAATCCCCAGGCTTTAGCCGTGGAGAGTGTCAAATGTAGATAGATGCATGAATGGAGATAAGCGAATGTAGAAAACTAGATTTTTGCTGGAACACGCATTTTTTTCCGCTTCTTGTTCTGCTATTTGTAGCGAGACCTCGTTCACTATTTCATTCAACTTTTTACTAATGGGTGCTCTTTATTTATCCTGTACATCGTAGCTCTCCCTATCTTCCTTGAGGGCTTAACTATTCCCAATTCCTCCAAACCTTTGAAGTTCTTGTAAAAAGTTTGCTTGCTCATTCCTAGCTCTCTTATAACTTCGCTCTTGCTGAAGTCGAAGTATGGATTATCCAAGAAAATATCCAATATTCTCAGCTTGGGCGAGTAGCCAAACATCTTTATGAAAAGAGTTTCCCCGAGATCCTTATACCTGACTTCTGACATACAAGATTACTTGGAAATAGAAGCATTTAAATCTTAACCGCTAATGGTATTGTAAGTGTACCATGTTTATAAGCACAGACAGAGAAATCAAAGCGATCATCCTAAGTAAGCCAAGGAATAGGGGTTGTTGGGGTGCTAGATACACTCCGCTAGACAGCCTTGTGCGATGGCTCAGCAGGAAGATAAAGCGAGATGGAAAAAGAGTTCAAGGAACTATAAGGTAACCAGTCAAAGATGAATATCTCATACTCCATAAAAGGGGAGAAACCGTCTCGTTAAATCCAGCAAGGAGTAGGGAAATCTTAGAGCTTATCGGAGCTTAAGGAAACTCTATGCATCGATAAACATCATTACTTCACTTTCAGCCTCTTTCTTTAGTGATTCTATAGCAAGATACTCAAGCAGAGAAGCTTTGAATGAGTTGAAGCATCTTGAATCAAAAATAATGGCTAGGACTGAGAGTCTTTTGAGGAGTAAGAACTCTAGGGAATATGGCTTATCGAACACTCGCCCGTTAGTTCTAAGGAGAGAAGAAGATTGCTCGATACACATGTAAAAACTATGGAGAGATTTTGTTTAGGAAATATTGAAAAGGCCAGCAATTTAACGTCTTGAGTTCAGGAAGATGCACGCAGATATAATGGAAAGGCGTGATAGAGCCTTCGCTAATTATCTGAGCCGTTCAAATCCTAATCCAAACCAAAATGTTTTGACTACAAGAGGTGCTGCTCATTTAATGTTGCTAGAATACTTGGCTGAAAGGCTACTCCATAATGGGCAACAATCCACTCTAAGGAACCATTTGCTCAAATAATAATGAATAGAAAAGCTCAAATAGGATTACGGAGACTGTACATTGAGGGAGGATGAAGTGATCGCCTCTGAAAGGGTGGGGCTCATCAAGCGCTTGCTCAGTGAGGCTGATGGCTACCTAGCGAAAGATGATGCCATTCAATCCTCGGAGAAACTCTACAAGGCAGCTGAGGAGTGCGTGAAAGCCCTCTCGGAGGTCTTCAATCTTGAAGAGGCTAAGGCTGCTGAGGAAAGGGGCAGGTGGACGGTTACATTGCTTGAAAAAGCCGTTAGGAAGCTCACGAATAAGCTGGGCATAGACGTTCAGCTTGGATGGGATGCGGCAAACCACCTACACGTATGGGGATTCCACGAAGCAAAACTCGACAGAGAAGATGTTGAAGCGAGGATACCCATAATAAGGAGGCTCATAGAGCTGTTAGAAGAACATCGATGAATTTTCGCAGAATCGTCAATAATCGTCGATTAAAGGTTTATATTCAAATCCACGTCATGTAGATGAGTAAGGATAGAGTAATAGGCACGATCCTAATATTGATCTCGGTTGCGATCATAAAGATAGAGGGAAAAACGCAGAAACGTACACCATCGTTAGACCAAAAGGCACAACGCCACTCATAGGCGTCATAGCCTGATATTTACGACGTTGAAAGATCCCCGACCTCTATATAACGTTTAAACCCTCGATTTTTGCTATTTGAGCCAGCTTCTCATCGTACGTGAGGAATGTGTCGAACCCCTCAGCCGATGCCAGTTGTACGGCATCAGCCACATAGATCCCATGTTTAAATACATAGTTCACGGCTTCGACAACCACTCTGAAGTTTAGTGGAATGAGCTTTAACTGATTGAGTTTTACAAGGAGATGGGATTCGCCAATAAACCTCGCGAACACAATTCTCGCATCCTCTACAATTCCTCTTTCCTCGTATTTGTCTAGAACTACCGCTACTTCGCCAATATTCCATACTGAGAACCCTATCCTAACTCTTCCGGCGTAGGATTCACTGTAGAGCTCGTCGACACGATCACTATGCTCCTCCACAACATATCTTTTAACTAAGGCGCTAGTATCCAGGTAAACGCTTCGCACGCTCATCCCTAATTTCCCTTACAACTTCTTCTGCTTTAGACCCTTTAGGCCTATCTGCTTCAACTTCAAAGCTCGTATAGAATCTCTTCTCCAAGCCCAACACTTCGCAAAGCTTCTCAATGAATTCGGATTCCTCGTACATGATCAGGGATTCCTCCACAACATCGCTGAGGGCCCTCCCCTCCAAAGCAAGCTTACTTTTCAAACTTTTAACTAAATCTTCCCTCAGCGAAAGCGTAACTTTAACCTTCTTAACCATTTTATCACAGCAGTACATACGTTAATACGTATATAAGTTTTTTCAATTCGATGACAATTCTCGATGCGAGTGTTGCCGTAGATAGAGTGAAGCCCAGAATTAGGTAAGCCGCAGGCTTTTTCAGACCTACTAGTCGCTTCAATAGCAATAAACAGAGATGGAGAATTAATTACGAGAGATATTTCTTCCACATAGATTTGAAGGATGGGTTCTGAGCTATGTAGTCTTTGATAGACACGCGTAGCTCTTGGGATTCATCAGCCTTAGGCTCCTCTCGAGTTCATCGGAGCCTTCGTCGGCCTCTTCCCCTGTCAGGGCGTACTCGCTTCAAGCCCCCATCAGCTCGTCGAAGGGCTTTGGGCTTGGAGTAAGCCCCTCCATCTGAAGATAGAGGTTTATGGATGCATTTAATTGCCTATCCGTCTTCATCCCGCAGAACTCGCATTCATAGTATGCTCCTTTCGGGGCATTAATCATCCCACATCTGGAGCACATCTTACTTGAATTATGTGGGTCGAGGGGCTGAACCATAGATTTGCAGCTCATTAATCTGATTATGGTTTTCCAATCGCTTTTCGCAATATTCCTGTTATGCCGCCTTGACTTTGTGAACATCCCCTTCTTCTCAATGTCCTCGAATCCGTGGATATAGCCCTTAAGCTCGTCTAAGTCAATGGTCTTGACTCGCATCATTGAAGTGTGTGCTTCAAGGCATTTAAATGGGCGTAGAACTTCGATGCGATCACACGGTCTATTTTCAACCCTGTCCGTGCACTTTCAGCTTCCAAGGCTTCTTCACGAACCACATCCTCCAGTTGGTCGTACCCCTTCCAACGTACTTGACGTTCTCGAAGTAGTCGTCGATGTGGAGCCTGCGTCTGTTGGGTGGAGGCGGCAAACCGAAGGCTGAGCATCCCTCGACCCAGAGCGCTTCAAGCTCTGGGCTGTAGCCTGTTTCGTCTCTGGAGGTTTCGCAGACTACGCGGGCGCCGCACGGGCACCCCCTCAGATAGCGTATTGCGAAAGCCCTGATGTACCATGCGCCGCAGAAGGGACAGGTGACTATATCCCTCTCCTGCTCCTCCCTGACGTGGAGCAGTTCCTGCACCAATTCCTCGAAGGTCCCTTCGAAGTCGAACAGGTACGTGTTGGCTCCGACCCTGGCCTTCACCCCCCAAAAGTCCTTGGCGGGATGGGACAGTTCAATCACCTCCGAGTCGACACCGGGAGGTGCGCCTTGGTTCAAGCGCTCTTCAAGCTGCTTAGCCAACTCAGCCTCCCTCTCCATCTGCGAGACCCGCTTGTTCACACGCTCAACGATTTCGCTTATCGTCGCCTCACTGGCCTCCGCTATGAACTTCTTAACCCTCTCTAAGTCGAGGGACACCCACTCGTCGCAAACATAGAATACCGTGATGTCGGGGGGGCCCTTAAGCTCCTCTAGGGCTTGGAGGATGCTTTGTCGGTCGGTAACAGTACGCATGCATCTCTCAGCTATGAAGTCTGAAACCGCCTTGATCATCTCCCGCCTTCTCCGTATGAGTTCCCGAAGGTTCCGCGTCTCCTTCATCGCTTAAACCCCCGTTAATCCTTTAACCGCCTTCATCTTTTAACCTTTTTAAGGGAGAAAACGATCGTGGTCGCCCATGCCCATCACCTAGGTTATTTTGGCTATTTAGGATTTTCTTTATAAATTTGGGCATGGTCTTCCCCCTCAACACCCACTCACGTGCCATGGGGTCATTGGGGGCTTCATCAACGGACACCAATGGGGCCGCCTCGCTGGTATTTGAGCGGGGCACCATATAGAGCGCCCGGTTCCTGCCTCTGATAGCTATGCCGTCATTGAAGCGGGAATACAAGTTTAATGCAGCCACGTAGTGGGAGTTTAACGTGAAACCGCACTTAGTGCATCTGAACTCTTCCGCGTTCATTCTATTCCTCACATCTCTGTTGCGACATAGCGGGCACTCCAGGCTGCTCCAATTGGGTGGCACTTTATGGACTTTCAAGCCCCCTCCATTAAACTCTGTCCCAACATACGTTAGGAGCTTCTTATACGGCAACGCGTTGAGCCTGTAGTTCAACTGCCTCGCTTTAAGCTTCCCAACTTTCTCTCTCCTGAGTTCAAGGTTCTCGACAACCACATCGGCTTTAATCGCCTCAGCTATGTCAGCGAGCCTCTTAGCTATTTTCTTAAGCCTATCCTCAACCATATGCCTTTCCCTTGCACCGTACTTTCTTAGAAGGGGCTTCGCCCCATCGTTCCCGAGCCTTCTCTGAACTCCCATCCTAATCAGCCTATACTTCACTCTGATCCCCTTGATGTCATGGTTTACCCTGAAGAGGGTGGCCTTTCCCTTATCGAGGTCAACGGCCATGCACGATACGTTATTTTCATTTATGTCGATAACAAGCTTGTTCCTATACCCCTTGACTTTGACGCGCTTCCTTACATCTAAATTAGCCAGAAAGCCTAGGACTTTAGTTCTGGGATGAACGGCGTAAGACCTAAACACCTCCTTAAATAATTTTTTCCTGTCGGCAGCTGAGGGGTCTGGCTTGGGCTTGAAGGGCTAGACGAGACGCAGCCCCCTTGAGGGTGCCGATAGCCGCTCAACGTGGTTGAGCGGGTTAACAGGGTGGTGGCACACCCCTCGCTCCGAAGGTGTGAGCCGTGAAGCATCACCAGGAGCGAGAATCTCCCGGCTTCAGCCGTGAAGAGTGTCAAATTTGCACCTCGGGCACTCCGTTAGCTGTAGAGCTTCAACGCCTTGTCTTGGACTTGCCAGGTCGTGAAGATCGAGCACGGCGCTTTCGAGGTCTCTGGCTGAAAAGTGCACGTATCTCGCGCTCATCTTCGAGCCGTGAACCCATCCTGCGAACTGTTCTAAGCGGGCTTCCGTGAAGACCTTAGCGAGCGCCGTTAAGGTTGAGTGACGGAAGAGGTAGGTCCAGACGGCTTTCCGCAAACCAGCCTTCTTGGCTAGCTTCAGTATCAGACGGAAGTGCCTGTAGCTCAGCCCATCGCCTCTGTAGTTCGTTGCCAGGGAACACCACAGCGGGGCGTTTAGTTCGCCCCTTCTCGGGTGTTCCTCAAGCCATTCGAGGAGCGGTCTATAGCTGACCACTAGTGGAATTACCTTCAGCCCCGTCTTCCCATTAACTGAGATTACGCAGCAACTGCACTTGCCGCCGGCCCCGTCTTCAAAGTCCTTGAATCTGACGCTTCCAATGCTCATGCCCAGTAGCTCGCCCGGTCTCAAGGCCCCCCCTCGAACAACACGTATATCATCGCATTGTCGCGTCTATTGCCCGCAGCCTTGACCAACGCCTCGAAGTCCTCGGGCGTTAGGAGCGCATCGGGCGTAACCCTCGTGTCCCCGTAGTTGCCCCGCACCTTTATCCAACTGACCTCCGTCGGGTAGGGCATATCCCTGTCGCAACTCCCATACTTGGCGTACTTTATCAGCCTCTTCAAGACGAGCTTCTTATCGCGCTTCGTCCACCCCTTATAGGGCTGACTGTTCAGCCACGCCACTACGCGCTCCACGTCCCTCCTGGTCGCAGTTGCGGGATCAAAGTCCATGACTCTCAGAATGGTTATCAGGTGGCTCGCGTACTTTGCCAGCGAGGCCTTGGAGAGGCCGAGGGAAGTCAGATGGTCGAGGAAGGAAAGCGCTAGGCTGCCGTGCCTAAGCCCTGTAATAATCCTCCTGTAACGCCTTATCGCATCGTCAAAACCGTATATCTCACCCATCTCCACATCGGAAATGGATAGGCGCGTAGACTTAAAAGCGTCGGGAAGAGACTTGAACCCGGAATGGTAGCGCCCTGGGCGGGATTTGAACCCGCGTCCAGCGGGCGACAGCCGCTGATGCTAGGCCGGGCTACACCACCAGGGCTTCTCTGCCACTATTTTAGAGTTTCACTCTGATTTTAAGTTTTCCCCTCTTATAGAAATGTATACATGTGTTATAGTGGGTTTTGCTTTAAGATATTTCAACGTTTTATGGTCGAGCTTAAATGTTGTGAGGGTTAAATTTAACAAGTTTCTACGCAGTATTTCTCTCTATGAGCCTTGAAGATTTGGCGTTTAAATTTAACCAGTATGGTGCTACTGTTAACCTCCAATCGGGCAATGGCTCCATACTGATTTCAGAGCACGGTGGAAGGGTCATAGGGGTTTCTGTCGGCGGCTCTCCCAACCTCTTATGGGTTAATCCAAACCTTGAAACGGTTCTTGAAGATGGGGGTTTTAACGTAGGTGGGCTTAGAGTTTGGATATCACCTGAGAGAAACTTCTTCTATAAGAATCCGGACGCTTTCAAGGGATGGTTCTGTCCGGGTGAGCTAGACCCTGGAAACTTTAAAATAGTAAATTTTGCAAAGTCTTCAGCTGCTCTCGAGTCTAAGTTTAAGCTTAGAGACGTATTGAACAATGAATTGCTCGGCGTAGCTATTGTAAGAGATATGGTGCTTGAAGACGTGGAGGATGGTGGTCTAGCTATTCACGTCAGAGAATCTTTAACTGCTTCAGGTTTTCATAAGAGTAGAGTGAGTTTATGGGCTTTGGCTCAAGTCTATCCTGGACGTAGAAATACTGGAACAGTCGTAGTGCCCGTTAAACGGAAAGCTGAACCCATACACTACTTCGGTCTCATACCGAAGAATAGGTTGAAAGCGACAGACTATCATATAGCTTTCCTAATAGATGGAAACCATATTTGTAAGCTTGGGGTCAAACCCGAAGACCTTAGATTTAAAGGCTATGCCTCTATAGGTTATTTTGCTGAAGCACCTTGGAGCGACGGAGATGCCTTTATCATAACAATGGAAACATGTTGTGCACCTAGGTTTCAAGCGGAATGTTTAGATGTGGCTAAAGCAGACCCAGAAGGAGCTAAAGCCGCTGTTCAATCTTACAATTCCGGTCCAAACGCTGAATGGCTTAAATTTGGTGAAATAGAGCTTCAGTTTCCAGCATCGACTTTAATCGATGGACTACAGTTTTCAACAGTTTCCTATACGGTTAAAGCTTACGTAGGAAGTTTAGAGAAAATCTTGGAAAAATTTAGGGAAGTCTTGAAGTCACCAGATATTTATCCATTCCAATAGTATTCATACCTATTTTTTCAAATTCTTCTAATAATTCAGCTTAAAATCCTTTTGAATGCTTAGAACGCCCGCTCATATTGTTAACGGTTTCCAATCAAGCACTGGAATATTCGATAATTCTACCTTTTGAGATCACAATCCATTTAATAAACGGTGGAAAGCGGTTCTAAACCAATTGTTGCAAAGCTAAAATTTTAAAGCCTCAGAAACCTAGTATGCTTAAGAGAAGAATATTGGAAACCTTACTTCTTACAGATGAGGAAGTGGGAAAGCTTCTTTCAATAGATGAAGTTATAAAAGCTGTTGAACAAGCATTTGCCGAGAAAAGTCTTGGGAAAGTGCAGATGCCAGCTAAAACCTACTTATTCTACCATAAGTATAACGGTGACTTGAGAGTTATGCCGTCATACCTTGAAAGCTACGATATTTCATCCGTTAAAATTGTTAATTCGCATCCAGAGAATAAAGTGAAATACAATCTGCCGACTGTAATGGCGGTTGTAATTCTCGTCGATCCTAAGAATGGATTCCCCCTAGCCATAATGGGCGGTAAAACCTTAACAGATATTAGAACTGGCGCAGCTGGAGGTATTGCTGCAAAATATCTTGCGAGGAAAAATTCAAGAATCATAGGTTTTGTAGGAGCCGGAGCACAGGCTAGAACTCAACTGGCTGCTCTTCTCGAACTATACGGGAAATTCGATGAGGTTAGAGTTTGGGGGCTTTATGGAACTGCTGAAGAATTCGCCGTTGAAATGCAATCTAAATACGGTGATAAATGTAGAATAATCCCTGTTAAAACTGTGAAAGAGACTGTTGAAGGTGCTGATATCGTTGTAACAGCGACACCTTCAAGGCAACCTCTAGTAATGGAAAATATGGTTTCCCCTGGTATGCACTTTAACTGTATAGGGGCAGATGCCCCTGGAAAGGAGGAGCTAGATCCAGCTATTCTTAGGAAAGCTAAAATTGTTGTTGACGATTTAACGCAGGCCTCCCATGGTGGAGAATTAAACGTCCCCCTGAGCCGTGGATTAATAAGAATAGAGGATGTTTGGGCTGAAATAGGCGAGATAATTGCCGGGTTGAAGAAGGGACGTGAAACACCCGATGAGATAACAATTTTCTCCTCAACGGGATTAGCTGTTCAGGACGCTGTAGCTGCGAAAATCGCTTACGATAAGGCTTTAAAGAAAGGTGTTGGGAGGTTCATTAAAATACTATGAGCTGCGTCTTTCATGTGGAAAATGAAAGTCGTAGTTTAACCGGAATCAAACTATGGATAGGATGCTTTCACATACGATTCTAGCAGTATCATAGCCTAGGGAATTCACCTCTCCATAAGGGGGTTCTGAAGAATTGTTCAGCCATGGCGGTTCCTCATCCCATTCGCACATCGGTATTATATAGCCTATTTCATCGTCAGCCAAACCTATAATAAACTTGTACTTTCCACTCATACTGTGGCGTATTATAGGTTCAAATGGTGCCTCCGGGAAGTCTGCACCTGGAAGTCTGACAAGTCCTCCATTTACAAGCTCAGGGTATATTTCACCTGGGATTAAGGCTATTTGAACGGGTCCTATGTTAAAAACACCAACTTCACTTAGAATGTCTTCACCTAAAACAGTCTTCACGTATCCAAATTCAGAAGTATTCAAATAACCCGTTCTAATGTCAACCTCTCCACCAGTGTATACGGGACGCTTTAAAACACCGGTCCCTGCCAATATTCTGAAAAGCCTGTTTCTAAGAGGTATAAATATATTCTTAAATTTCACGTTGATTGAAGCGTTTTTAACCTCCTCCGCCCGCTCAAAAGTCTCCAAAGCTATATCTGCCACTCTTAAACCTAAAACTTCCATCTCTCTGAAGGTTTTATGCTCAACCTTTCCACTTGTTTCTAGGTCTATTAGAGGCTTCTCAAGATCCAATGGAGACAGTAGTCCTCCTATAGCTCCGTTAACGTACACGGCTCCTCCACCTACTTCTCCCTCGATTTTATCACATATCACACCTGGGAAATCTGCTGTTATCAGTCTGTTAGATCCCCCTAAGGTCTCAGGGTGATTACTCCATTGTATGAGTGTAAAAATACCTTCGCCAGTTGAATCGACAGCCCGTAAGATATTCAACGTTGGGTCTTTAACTATTGGTGGTCTTCCATCTCCCTGCATATCCATAAGTTCTTCACGCTCGTCCATGGTTACGAATAAACGTGCCCGCTTCATGCTTCCTAAAGCTCTACCTATACATAGGCGGATTCTGCTGATGAGTAGGCTCATATAATCTGAGTCTAACCCGCTTGTAAAGACGTCAGGACCCCATAATCCAAGTGTATCCGGTCCATTGTGGTTATGCGTTGAAGCTATTATAAGTACCGTATTCTCAAATTCTCTCCTAAGCTTTAAAACGTAAGGCTCATAGAATAACCCTATGAGGTCTAAGGATACTAAGACTACCGTGGTTTTTCCATTGCTTAAAGATAGGCATCTAGCCCAAAGCCTGTCATGGGCGTCTTCTGCTGTTCTATTTCTGCCGAAGCCTGCCAAGTAGACCTTTTTATCCAAGCTCGGTGTAATATCTTCTTTCGAGAAGCCTGCTAGGAAACCCATAACCGTTCAACATGACTGTATCTAATCATATACATAAAGATAGTTGCTTTGAAAGGCTATTTTTAAATATTAGGTTTACCTAACATTTTCAGAAAACGTTAAGCTATGTAGAGGGCGACATACTATGGGTTTCAGAGAAGTACTAGTCGAACTTCTGGAGTTTATAATTGAAAACAATGGTAGGCTAAACCTAGATGAAGCTTCTAAAAAACTTAATAAACCGAGAGAAGAACTGGTTAAAATCTTAGACGAAGCTCTAAGCAAAGGTTTAATCTGTAAAATCGATGAACAATTTAAACTTACCGATTTAGGTGAGCATCTTTTAGAATCTCATAGAGAGGAACACATCCATAGAATGGTGCACAGCTACGTAGAAGAAACAGCCCTGGATAGAGTTCGCAATTGGGATGCTCATTGGCGTCTTAGACACGGATTTAACGTAGAAGACTTAAACGTAATGAGAAGCGACCTTAAAGCAATCCCGGCTAGAATAGAGGAGCTTATCCCATTAAATACTCTATCTGAGGGTGAACGTGGCAAAGTAGTCTACATATATGGAGGTAGAGGTCTTGTAAGACGACTAGCCGATATGGGCTTAACTCCAGGTGTTGAAATCGTAGTTCTAAGAAGAGCTTTCCTAAACGGACCCGTCGAGATAACTGTTAGGGGTACAAACCTAGCTCTAGGTTACGGTGTAGCCAAGAGGATCTTCATTAAGAGGGCTCCATAATATGTCTAAGCCTAAAACCACCATAAGAATAGCTTTAGCTGCTAACGCTAATACGGGTAAATCCACCTTCTTCAATCAAGTAACTGGGGCTTCTCAGCATGTTGGAAATTGGCCTGGAAAAACTGTTGAAAAAGTAGAGGGGTTTATTAAATTCGGTCCGTATGACGTACATATTCTAGACCTCCCAGGTACATACTCGCTCTCGGCTTACAGTGAAGAGGAAATGATAGCTAGAGAATACATAGCTGTCCATAAGCCTGACGTAGTATTGAATATAATCGATGCATCTGCTATTGAGAGAAACCTCTACTTGACAGTACAGCTTTTAGAGCTTGAAGCCCTTCTAGTCGTAGCTTTAAACATGGTCGATATCGCAGCTAAGAAGGGGTTTAAAATAAATGTTGAGCGTTTTTCCGGAATTTTAGGGGTTCCAGTCATACCAATGGTTGCAATATCTGGTCGAGGCGTTGGTGAAGCATTGAGTAAAGCGGTTGAAGTAGCGCTTGGCAAGATCAAGACTTCCCCCATCAGAGTCGTATATGGTTTGGAAGTAGAGAAAGCATTATCTAAACTAGCTGATGAATTACGGGAGAAGCTTCCTAGCTTATGTAAGCTGTACCCTGCCAGATGGCTGGCTATTAAACTCCTGGAGGAAGATGAAGATATTTTAAGGAAAGTTGCCAGTGAGCCAGGGGGGTCTGAAGTAATCAAACTATCTGAAAAGATCGTTAAGGAGCTTGAGGCGATCCATGGAGAACCAATTCAAGTAATCATAGCTTCAGAACGGTACACGTTCATAAATCGTATAGTTAAAGAGGTTTTAACAGTTGAGAAAGAGCCTCTGATAACGTTTGGAGAACGTTTAGACCTATTAACTACTCACATGATTTGGGGTTACTTCCTATTGGCGGTATTAATGTCCTCAGTCTTCGCTTCAGTCTTCATAGTCGGCGGCTTCCTAAGCAGTCTCATAGAACATTATCTTTCCATTCTCATGATCCCTTTAATGCCCGAAGATTCGGGTTTTATCCGTGGACTTGTAGACGGTCTGATAGCAGGAGTAGTTTTAATAATTCCCTACGTAATACCGTTCTACCTCATACTATTCTCTCTGGAGAATTCCGGCTATCTTCCAAGAGCAGCTTTCCTCTTAGATACTCTTATGCACAAAATTGGCCTCCACGGCAAAGCATTCATCCCCCTCCTTCTCGGATACGGTTGTAACGTTCCAGCATGTTTAGGATGTAGGATAATGGAAACTAGCAGGGAAAAGCTTCTACTGGGTTTGATGATTACGATGATCCCATGCGCAGCTAGAACAATAGTTATTTTAAGTCTAGTTGGGGAATACCTAGGTATACACGTAGCTCTTACAATATATGCGTTGGACCTTATAGTAGTGTTCATCATAGGAAGAATAGCAAGCGCAGTTTTACCAGGTGGTCCTATTGGTTTAATAATGGAGATGCCTCCCTATAGAATGCCTAGTTTAAAAGTAATAGCTGTTGAAACTTATGTTAGAGTTAAAGAATTCATAGTTATGGCTTTTCCACTTCTCATTGTTGGAAGCGGCTTTGTAGGTTTGTTAAACGACTTAAATTTGCTGAAGGAACTATCAAACATTCTCAGCCCAGCTTTAAACCTACTTGGGCTACCTGGCGTAACAAGTATACCTTTAATCTTCGGAATCCTACGTAAAGAGCTTACAATAGCCATGCTCGCTGAAGCCGCGGGGACTACAAGCTTCAACACAGTTTTAACACCTAGGCAGATGGTGGTTTTCAGCATATTTACAGTACTTTACATACCTTGCGTAGCTACGATAATAGCAATGTTTAAAGAATATGGCTTCACCAGGACAATTCTAATAACGTTAACCAATATAGTCGTCGCCATAACCGTATCAGCCTTAGCAAACATCGCTCTAATATCTATAGGTGTAGTTTAGATAGTAATCTTAAGTCTTCAAGTAATATTACTTTTCACCGCGGAAGCCTCTAAAGGATTCGAGTAGCTTAGAGCTTTCAGGATGTTTCTGAATAAACTCTATGAAATTTGAAAGTCTTTTCATAGTTTCATAGTGAATGTGATGCTCTATTTTACAAGCATCTTCCTCAGCTATTTCCTCGCTTACACCTAGAAGCTGGAGAAACCCTTTAAGAATATTATGCCTTCTCATTACTTTCACTGCTTCAGTTTCACCTTCAACGGTAAGTTGTATGTTCCTCTCGTAAGGCTTATATGCAATAAGACCTCTATCTGCAAGCTTCTGAACCATCTCCGTAACTGTAGGAGCTTTAACCTTTAAAGCTGAAGATATGTCGGAAATTCTAACCCTCTGTTTTCTCTTAGCAAGTAGATATATTGCTTCAAGGTAGTTTTCCATAGCCTCAGTAGACACGTATATCAATCCTCATTAGATTTAGCTATTAGCTTAGATAAAAAGAATTTCAATACGTTAGAGACTATTAAAAACAAGATGGAAATGCATCCAGGTTTCTCCTACTCAAATTCTATGGTTGCAGGCGGTTTATCCGTTATATCATAAAGAACTCTAGCAACTTCCGGGGCCTCATCGATTATCCTATCTCTAACCTTCTCAAGTCTACTCCAGTCTAATTTAACGTATTTTGCAGTCATAGCATCTTCAGATTCAACCACCCGTAGAGCTATCATATACCCGTATTTCCTAGATCCATTCTTTGAAAGACCTGTAGCTTTCCCTTCGAGGAGAACTGGAAAAGCTTGGAAGCACTTTATATCCGCAAGCTCCTCATCAACTATTAACGTAGCTCTCTTAACTATATCCAGCTTTTCCCTAGTAACCTCACCTACGATTCTTATCGATAAGCCTGGACCTGGAAAAGGTCTCCTGTAAACTACTTCATCGGGTAACTTCAAAACTTTAGCTAATTCTCTAACTTGGTTTTTATAGAGTTCTTTAAGAGGCTCAAGAACTTTGAAACCGTAACGTTCAAGCGGGTTTATACCTATCTGCTCCAAAACATTGTGCTGAGTCTTCACCCCGCCTCTTGTTTCAACAACATCTGCAGCTATAGTTCCCTGCAAGACTATCTCGGTTTTAAGACTTTTAGCGATTCTTGAAAAGACTCCGTAGAAGGTTTCTCTGAAAACCCTCCTCTTCTCTTCAGCATCTCTAATACCCTTTAAAGCATCTATAAATTCGTTCTGAACATCGTAAACTTCAACTTTAAGACCCAGTTTTGAGAAAATCTCTACAACTCTTTTAGATTCCCCTATCCTCATAAACCCATCTTCAAGGAATACTGCTTTTAAACGGTCACCTATGGCTTTAAAACCTAAAACGGCTGTTACAGAGCTGTCAACTCCTCCTGAAAGAGCTATTATCGCTTTCCCCACGATCTCTCTTCTAAGCCAATTAACCTTCTCCTCTACGAACTTCTCTGGATCGAACCCATCCATGTTTTTCGCCTTTATATGTAAAAATATGAAGCGATTAATCAAGGTTTTCTACAAGTTTATTGTAATACTAGTCTTCCACTATTTGATTTTGGGTATTAAGCACAGAAACCTAAGGGTTTTATCTCCATCATTTATGATGCTGTGTTCAATATTAGGTGGTATTAGAATAGCGTAGCCCTCCTTAATCCTATGACTTCTCCCACTGCAGACTATAAATCCCTCCCCCTCCAGTATGAATATTTCATGCTCCCAATTATGGCTGTGTAGCGGAGTATTCCCATTAGGCTCTACTTCAAACATTCTCATCGCGAAGTTTGGAGCACCGTGCTCCCATGATATCAGCCATCTAACCCAAGCATTTCTACTGTTCTGCTCCGTAACAGGTTCCCTCTTAACGTCGAGATAGTGTACTATTCTGAATTCACTGCTCATACTTTCAAAAATTGTGAAAAGAGTTCTTATAAGATTAAGCTGGCGGATTTTTGATAAATCCGCTAAGTTTTAAAACTTAAATTCGATACTGGTCTGAATACGTATTGGTTTTCATGAGTAAACTTGCAATTCTCGGCGGTACACCTGTTAGAAGCAAACCCCTACCAACAGTAAACGATAAATCTGGTAGAAACATAGGCAGAGAAGAGCTTGAACTTCTTAAGTCCGTTGTCGAATCTGGAAGGTTATTCAGATATTCTGGAAAAATGGTCAGTAGTTTTGAAGAAGAATTCGCTGGATTCATGGGTGTCAAATACGCTGTTGCATCTACATCTGGAACAGCGGCATTACATATAGCCACCGGAGCTGCTGGTTTGGGACCGGGTATGGAGGTTTTAACAAGCCCCATAACGGATGCTGGAACTATAATAGCGATACTGGGTCAAAATGCCATACCTGTTTTCGCAGATATAGACCCGGACACGTATAACATGTTGCCTGAAGACGTTGAAAGGAGGATTTCAGACAAAACTAAAGCCATAATTGTCGTCCATTTATTCGGTCTACCAGCAGACATGGATCTAATTATGGAGCTTGCAGAAGAGAAAGGCTTAATTGTGATAGAAGATTGTGCTCAAGCTTATTTAGCCGAATACAAGGGCAGGCTTGTAGGAGCAATCGGAGATTTAGGATGCTTCAGCCTCCAACAATCTAAACACATGTTCACTGGAGACGGTGGTATAACTGTTACAAACGATGAAAAGCTCGCTAGAAAGGCTAGGCTTTTCATGGATAAGGGTTGGGATAGAAGCCTAGGCCTTCCAAGGGCCTACGTCATGCTCGGCTTCAACTACAGGATGACTGAGCTTCAAGGAGCAGTTGCACGTGCACAGCTTAAAAAGGTTAAATGGGTTGTTGAAAGACGTAGAGCAGTAGCGGGATCTTTAACAAAAAGACTTAGTGAAATCGAAGGAGTTTCTCCTCCCAAAGTTCCAAAGGGGTATAAACACAGCTACTGGCTTTACCCTCTTAAAGTAGAACTTTCCATGTTCAGTGCCTCCTTAAGTGATATTGCCAAAGCCATAACGGCTGAGGGAATACCCACTGGAACGGGTTACATAGGTAAACCCATATACATGGCTCCGCTATTCGTGGAGAAGAGAGGGTATGGCGCTTCGAAGTGTCCTTGGATATGTCCACTATACGGTAAAAACATAAACTACGGCGAAGGCTTATGCCCGAAAGCCGAAGAAACACTAAACACGCTTTTAACACTGCCATGTAATGAATACTTCACAGAAGAAGACGTAGAAGATATAGCCAAAGCCGTGGAGAAAGTGCTATCCTACTATAGGAAACGTTAGTGAATTTACCATTTAAGTCTAGCCTCTGCTTTTGATTTTTACTCTTACAACGTCCATACAATTCACTCTATGCGAAAACCCAATTACTTTAACCATTAAGTTGCGTTACGATCAACAGGTGAATTAGCCTCTTAAAAGCTTCATGCATAAATTCAAGACGTTCTTGGCATATTCTAAAGCCTCTTCAGCATCCATACGGCTGTAAAGCTGATCTGGAGGCGTTCCCGTTTCTTCGTCTCCATACATACTAGGTTCTCTTTCTCGTCTAAGCTTTCTAGATATTGATGCAAGCTTATCTACTTCGGCTTTAAACCACTCTGGGAAGAGTCCTCTATGTTTCTTGAGAATCAGTCCTACGTCATGCCACTTAGGCGGCTCTATGGCTACTAGCCGTAATACGCCTTTAAGAGCGAGTTCGACTGCTTCTTGGCTTTGACGTATCGTATATGCGTAATTTCCCGTTTCCATAGCCTCTTCGGCATGTCTAACTCTTTCTTCAGCCTGTCTAAGGTATGATTTAGCCATATCAACGTTATTCAATATTTACAACCTCTCCAAATTTTATATCTGGTTTAATCAACCAATACCATTTATCTTTAACCCATATCCTCTTAGAGCCTAACTCTTTAAGCCTCTCCCTAAGTCGTGCAATGATATTGCTGAAAAACCCGTCTTTATCATAGAGTATCACAGAGTCTTCAACCATGTCTAGATATATTGGCCTAATTTTTGAAGCTTCTTCAACAGATAGGATTATAGGTGAAAAATCTACGTAAAATCCTCTATTCCAAATATCATCAATGATTGGTTCAAGCTTGTCTTCGACTTCGATGAAGAGTTGCTGACGTTTCATACGGCTTTTAGGTAGAGATTCAGCGATTATAAGTATGTCTACATCGCTGTCTTTACGGGTAGATCCCCTGGCAACACTGCCATAAACGACAACTGAGACTAATTTATCGCTTAATCTGGCGTATAGAAGTTCAACTAAGCTTTTAAGTAGAGACCTATAAGGTTCTTTAATTTTTTCTAAGTTCATCCCACTCTAAAATAATTCTACGATTTGTATAATTAAGGGTTTTTCCATTCACCGTAAACCGATGCGAATGAGTTTTGAATAATATATAAAAGCTTTAGTATTAACATACAGATTCCCCGTCTTAAAGACTGATAAGGCTTATGATGCGAGTTCATCTAACGCTTTAAGAGCGTCCATTATCGCTTTTTTCTCGACGACGCCAGAAGCCGCTACAGTATGCCCATCGGCAAATCCCCTGAATTTCGAACAGGCTTCCGGAAGTATTCTAGATAGTGGAGGTTTTTCGCCAGCTGCTATTCTATCGGCTAATGGTTTCGGAGCTCTCGTAGAGATTTTCACATACGTCTTCTCCAGTCTACCGTATCCCGGTATATCTGGTGGAACATCCATGTAGCCGACGATGTACTTATCCTTATCTATGAAACCTTGATACTGAAGGTAGCTGCAGAAACTTCCTATGACTTTAGTTCCCATGCCTCTATACACGCCTCTATCTGAAAACCACTGTATAGCCTTCATTTTAGCTAATTTTTCTCTTCTGAGAATGCTTAGTAGTGTAGCGTTAGCCTTCTTCCTCTCTTCTTCGAGTTTAGAAGCCTCCTCATAGTCTTTGTCTTCAAAACCATCCATACATGCTTTCAATGCCCTTAGAGGTCCTCCTCTATAGTATCCTACAGAGGCTAAAACGGATAGTATTGTCGAGTATCGCTTGTATGAAAGTGGCTTACCGAGGCTCATAATCTTAAAATCCTCCTTCTCCATTTGGATAAACCCGCCGGTCAATGCATCCCTTAAGGCTAGCTGGTTTAAACCTGTTATTGGACCTGGAATTTCAGCAGCCCCTATTAAAGCTAAAGCTGAAAGATCTAAGTTACTAGCATCTAACGTCTTAGCGAATAGGTACGAGACAGTTGAAGCTGAAGCGTCTCTCTCACCGGATAAACCATAGAGCTCAGGGTTTACATTTAAAACGTCGCTACGTGAAGACTGTAAAGTATCGTGGTGGTCAAGTATTATCGTCAAACTCCCCTTAGGCATCTCCCCCTCAATTAGTTTAACGTGAGCTGAACCGATGTCTGTAAATAAGTATAGTCCCCCACCACGCATGCAAATACCTTTTAAAACTTCAGGATAGAGCTTATCGAGACAGATCGTTTTAAAGCTTAATCCAGCTCTACTTAATGCCTTAGCCGTTATCGCGGCGGAGCATACCCCATCAGCCTCATCATGATGAATTATAAATGCCTCATTAAAACCAGCTTTTCTCACCTTCTCGACAACATCCTTCAATAGTTTAAGGAAACTATCCACTATTAAATTCCCACCCAAAATAAAATTGACAATATGATAAGAAAAATATTGCCTTCAATCGCTGAGGTTCCTCCTCGAATAATCCGGGAAAACCCATTTTCGGAAAACACGATTGAAAGTAAAATGGTAAAGGGGGAATAGAACCGTAAAGTATCATAATTTCACTTTAAATATCTCGGTGAGATTATCTATTAGAGGTGTTGCAATGCTTCTCAAGGTTAGGCGGCTATATATTGAAGCTGGTGGTAAGCCTATAGTCCTCCTAAATAAGGAGGATGCCGATGATATAGGTGTTAGAGCACTTGGACGTGTTAAAATTGTAACCACCGAGGGACGTGAGCTTACATCCGTAGTAAACGTAACCTATAGAGCAGTTGAAAGAGGTATCATAGGCGTATATGATGAAGTAGCCTCTAAGCTTAAGCTTGAAGACGGCTCTTTGGTGGATGTTAGACTTTCCGAACCACCTAGAAGCATATACTTTGTAAGAGAGAAGCTTAAGGGTAAGAAGCTGACATATCCTGAAATCTACGAGATAGTTAGAGATGTTGTAGACGGACGTTTAACAGAAGTTGAAATATCCGCATTCGTAACCGCTTTACAAACCTTCGGTTTAGATTTAGACGAAGCTACAAGCTTAAGTAAAGCTATGGTTGAAGTCGGCGAAACCCTAGACTTAGGCGACGTTTTCGTAGTGGATAAACATAGCATAGGCGGAGTCCCGGGAGATAAGACAAGCTTGTTAGCCGTTCCAACGATAGCTGCCTCGGGACTTACAATACCTAAGACCAGTTCGAGAGCAATAACGAGTGCCGCGGGTACGGCTGATAGAGCTGAGGTATTTATGCCTGTCAACTTAGACTTGGAGGAGATAAAGTCTGTTGTTAAGAAAACCGGGGGTTGTCTTGTCTGGGGTGGAGCTTTACACCTCTCTCCTGCAGATGACATATTCGTACAAGTAGAGTATCCTCTAGCCATAGACCCTTTGCTACTACCCAGTATTATGAGTAAGAAGAAAGCCGTTAACGCTAAAATTCTCGTGATAGATATTCCAACCGGCAGGGGTACGAAGGTTAAAACTATAGGTGAAGCTAATGCTCTAGCTAAAGACTTTATAGAGCTTGGTCGTAGATTAGGCATACAGACCAGTTGCGCTATAACTTATGGTGAGCAGCCAATTGGTTATGCTGTTGGACCGGCTTTAGAGGCTAAGGAGGCTTTGGAAACTTTAATGGGCTCTAACAAGGCTTTAGACCTTCTAAATAAAGCCGCAAACGTAGCTGGAGCGCTATTCCAAATGGCTGGTATAGGCGACTTTAATACTGCGCTTCAGCTGATAAGGTCTAGCAAATCTGAGAAAAAGCTTAGGGATATTATTGCAGCTCAAGGTGGGAACCCGGATATCAAACCAGAGGATATACCCATTGGAGATAGAACATACGATGTTAAAGCTGAAAGTGACGGTATGGCTTTGTGGATAGATAACGGTAGACTTATCGAAGTCGCTAGAGCTGCAGGTGCACCTAAAGACAAAGGCGCTGGAATACTTCTCAATAAGAAGATTGGTGATCGCGTTGAAAGAGGCGACATTCTCTTCACAATCTACGCAGAGTCTTCTATTAAACTTCAAACGGCTATAGAACTCATAGAGGAGAGAAGTTTCATAGGCGTCGGTAAAAGTATGGATATGCTCATACAGTTCGTACATGAGGTGCCAGTTTACGGGAGAAGATTTGAACTGGAAAGATAGTCTTCAAAGTCTTCCATATTTTAGGCAATCATAGAATCGGTTAAAAGATAAAAGTCTGGATGATAATAAGTTTGATGGTGGCTCTAGATTTGGCTAAAGTCTACATGGAAGTCTATGGATGTAGCGCTAATGTGGCTGATGCCGAGGTAATGCTTGGATTACTTAAAAGTAGAGGCTATGAAATAGTTAAGGACCCGGAGAAAGCAGACGTAAACATCGTAGCTACTTGCACCGTTAAAACACCTACTGAGCATAGGATGATCCACGTAATATCCAGCCTATCTAAGCTTGAGAAGCCGCTTATAGTAGCTGGATGCATGCCTTTAACAAGTAGAGAAGCCATAGAGCGTATAAATCCTAAAGCTTCTCTACTAGGCGCTAGAGCTATTACACGGATAGTTGACGCTGTTGAAACGGCTCTACATGGAGGTAAATTCGTTAAACTCATCGAGGCTGATAGTACTCCACTATGTAAACCCAGAGTTAGGCTTAAACAGTTCATAGGAATAATTCCAATAGCTCAAGGCTGCCTCGGGAAATGCAGCTTCTGCCAAGTTAAAATCGCAAGAGGAATTCTTAGAAGCTATCCTCCGGATTTAATTATCGAAGAGGTTCTTAGAGCTTTAGAGCACGGCTGTAAGGAGATATGGCTGTCATCTCAAGACAATGGATGCTACGGTATAGACATTGGCTTGACATTGGCAGACCTACTTGAAAAAATCCTGAAGATAGAGAAAGACTTCAAAATCAGAATCGGCATGATGAACCCAGTACATATACAAGCCTTCATAGATAGGATTCTAGACCTATTCTCAGACCATAGGATTTTTAAATTCGCCCACATTCCAGTCCAATCTGGAAGCGACAAAATTTTAAACGATATGCGTAGAGGCTACACTGTTGCAGACGCCGAATACGTTATGCGCAAGTTTAGGTCTAAATATCCCGAGCTTTCACTTATAACAGACATCATAGTAGGATATCCAACTGAGTCTGAAGAAGACTTTGAAGATACACTCAATTTCATAAAGCGCGTAGAGCCAGACCACGTCAACGTTTCAAAATTCGGAGCTAGACCTAAGACAGAAGCCTACAAGCTTAAACCTCTACCACCTATGATGATTAAAAAGCGAGTTCAAAAATTGAGTGAATTATACTTCAACATATCCTACAAACGCAACTTAAACTGGTTAAACTGGGTCGGCGAGGCAATAGTTGAAGAGCAAGGTTTAAAACCCGGAAGTTGGATAGCTAGAAATCACGCTTATAAACCCATAGTTGTTTTACACAGTGAAAACGTTCTCGGCGAGATGCTTAAAATCAAAATCGTCAAAGCTTATCGCAACTTTCTACAAGGGGAGATATTGAATTAACCCGGTAAACTTTAACGTACTCCCCAATACATGATGAAAGATATCCATAGAGCATACTGTTAAAGGAATAGGAAGCTTTCAAAGAAAAAGTCATGGAAATCTTATCAAGACTTCAAACAGAGCCGTAGAAAATATCATGGAAAACCAGAAAACGTTTCAACTCTGTAGAATAAAACCTTCACATAGATTAAAAGCGTGATGGGGCCGGCCGGATTTGAACCGGCGACCGACGGGTTTCACCAGCGCTCCATAATTTTCATCATCCTCTTTCCGAGTCTTACCTCGGTCGCCATCCGGCATCTGGAGCCCTTAACGAGTCTAATCTATATAGATTAGACTTGTCGTCCTACCTGGCTAGACTACGGCCCCACCAGGATAGATTACGTTCTCCTTGTGCTAATAAGTTTTACTTACGCTGGTTCTGGTGCATCTTCGAGTGACGAGTGGTAAATGCTTAAGTGGTTGTTTTCATCTTCAAACGTGCTCTCGGTTAAGGCGGTTCAGTTTAGACATTCAGAGCCTCTAGGCGACCTGCTGGAAACGTTTCGATGCATGGTTAATGAAGCCGTCAGGGTAGCCTTAGAACGGAAAATCACGTCGAGGTTTAGGCTGATTAAGGCCGTTTACGAAGACTTCAAGAAATACGGTTTGCACACACATTACACTCTAAACGCCTGTGAAGTTGCTTGCGGACTTATAAGAAACAGGAAAAAGGAGGAAAACGCCATACGTTAGGAAGGCCTTTCTGAAACTTGACAACCAAACCTTCAAGATTGAAGGTGAGGTTCTTAGAATTTCAGGGAAGCCAAGGCAGTTCATCAAGATACCTTTAAGGGTCGGCGGTTACCAAAAGCGTTTTTGGATGATGCCACGCTCAAGTTAGGCTCAGTCACCATAACTGAGAGCACAGTTTCGGTGGTTTTTGAGAAAACCGCCAAGGTGATTGAGCCTAGGGGATACGTAGCGATAGACACGAACGAGAGAGGCCTCGACTTAGCGACGAGCAAAGGGGAGTTGCTAAAATACGACTTAAGCGAGTTACCAAGGCTTCACCATGTCTACTTTGAGAAGCGTAGGGCGATTCAACGCAAATTCTGGGGCAACAGAAGAAAGTCTCAGATGCTTCAGGTCAGATACCGTGAAAGAGAGAGGCATAGGGCAGAGCAGCTGATGCATAGAGTCAGCAAAAGCGTCGTTGAAAAGGCTAAGGAAAGCAGCTTCGGAATAGTCCTTAAAGACATCAAACACATTAGAAGCTTGGTCAACAGAAAGGTTCTGGCTGTCAACAAGTTCAATGGAAAAATTCAATGGATAAGCGTCTGCTCGAAAAGGCTTAAGCGTAGGCTAAACTCATGGCCGTTTAGGGAGCTACAGAGCTTCATAGAGTATAAAGCCAGATGGGAAGGGATATCCATCATATACGTTAATCCGAGGGGCACTTCTCAGACTTGCCCGATATGTGGCTATGTTGTAAAGCCGAATGGGCAACTGTTCAAATGCCCAAAATGCGGGTGGGTGATGGATAGACACTTGAATGCCGCCATAAACATGCTTAAACTCAAGATGAATGGGTGGTGGTTCGCCTACAATAGCCCCTCACGTGTAGCTGTGATTAGTCCCTTAAACAAGGCTATGAGCAGAAGAGGGGAAGGTGCTCTTCACCGCTCAACACTCGAAGACTCACCAGAACCCTTACGCTAAGACTTGTTCAAACTGCTCGTAGTCGACTCTCGAATACTTTTTAGTATGCATTTTAACAGTTCTAGCTTCTATTTTCCCTTAATATACTGGTCTTCTTTCTGAAAGCATCATTTTTAAAACGCTGCAGTGGGGCAAGAAGTTCGAAACTGGTAATTAAGCTGCAAAGCTATGGCTGTTTAAACCCATAGTTTTTCTCGTAATTTCAAGTTTTCTAATTCATAGGACCTTTACGATGAAGCGATGTGGTTCCACGGTTTGGTAGCTTTAACGTTGAATTTACATAGTTTTCCCGCAGACTTTTGAATAAACCTCCTCTTATTTCAAGATCTTTCGTCACCTATTTCTGCTTTAAGATAATATTGAGTTTTTATGGTGAAAAACATATATTGCGGAAAGGGACTTCAATTACTAGTGTGGAAAAATGAGCGGTGAATACGCAGGGGAATTAAAAATCACAACACCATTACTGATGTGGGCTATCATCATAACGGCTGTTTTAACGGTTCTTGGAAACATGTTTATCTTTTTCCTGCCATGGCCATTCTCATGCAATATGAATGCTGGCACTTTAATAGCAACCCCTGGAATGGAGCTGCTCGGTATGCCGTTTACCGTGTCACTGGTGATCGCACTTTGCATGCAGATACCATCTATAAGAAAGTATTTAACGGCAAGTAACATAGTCCTTCTGTATACTGCGGCTTTAGCGGCATCGGCTTTTGCAAACACGAACTCACCATGGAGGGAAATCTACGCATTAATGACGGCTCGTTTAGGTACAGCGGAATCAATAACGGTATATGTACCTGAGTTTGTATCACCTTCAAGAGATGCTGCGGAAGTGCTTATCAGAGGCTCCGGAAGTGTAGCTGCCATACCTTGGGGTCGATTCATCCCAGTTATGGCGTGGTGGTTTTTCATGTTTGCCTTCTTCGCAGGCATAAGCGTAAGTTTAGCCGGCATATTTAGGCGTCAGTAGATGGATGTTGAAATGCTACCGTATCCTCATGTCACAGTAGCATACAGTACAATCATGGGGGTGAGGGAAGTTAAAAATTCAAAGTGGACTGGGAGAATAGCATTCATCCTAGGCTTTCTAGTCGGGCTTGGCTTAGAGCTCATAAGAGCTGGTATTCTATTCTTCCCATGGTTTCCAGACGTATACTCATGGCGTAGCAATACCCGCGGTCCAGGCACCCACTGGATAACCTTTCCAGGCACAACTTGGTACTATGGTCTTACTAAACTCTCTCCAGTGTATGCTCTACTGATATTAGCGCCCTTACGCTCGCTGTTTAGCATAGTATTCTGGGGTATAATATATGAAGTTGCGAGCGCCGTTGCAGCTGTCTTGGGATACTACACGGGATACGCGGATATGGGCTTTTGCGGAAAAAGCTGGTGTGGAAGTAACACGCCGTTTGCAGATCCTCCGCTTGCATTCGGTTCTATTATTGCTGGTGTCATGCTGGGGGCTTTCGTCATGACGATCTTCCACGAGAGAAACCACATAATTATAACGCTGAAGATGGCTTTTGGAGTTGTTAAGGATCCAAAAATTGAAGCCGAAGAACCATTATCCTACCGGTCTGCATGGATAATGCTTTTCGCATCATTTATACTTCTAGTTATCCTCTTCGCGTCAACCGGTATGAGTATTTGGGCGTCATTTGTAATAACGCTCACCGGAGTCGTAGTATGGTTCACAACTAGTCAACTATAGGCAAGAGTAGGATGTTCAAACGAACCTGGATATAACTTTGGACCGTTTTTCGCGAAGATGCTTCTCTGGCCTCCTACGGCGTACATGTTGCCAGTTCACGTCTACAGATACTAGTCTAGCTCAATTCTTCATATACGAGCCTGTTTCACACTGTCCAAGCAGTCCTTGGTGTAGTACTTTTTACGCTGCGATAGGACCTTACAAGATGGCTAAAATGATGAATATACATCCTAAGGGCATATTCAAACTAACATTCGCATCTTTGATGGTCGCAATCTTCATAGCCTGTATAATGATGGTATTGCTTCCAGGCGTATATGGACAGGGTGTGACAGGTGCCATTTGAGTGGGCAACATCGAATTTAGAATTAACGATATGTGGAATAGGCCATCACCAAGACCGATTGCGGAGATCTCTCCTTGGATAATAGGCGGCTTCGCATTCATGGTCCTCATGAGTTTTCTACACGCTAGATTCCTATGGATGCCAGACCCGCTTATGAGCATAATCGCTTGGGACTGGATAGGTGGGCTTCATGGAATATGGATGGCGGCACTTATCTGCAGTATTATAAAGTGGCTTGTCTTAAGAATCGGAGGAAGCAAACTATACGAGGAGAAAACTATACCCTTTGCTGGCGGATTCATGCTTGGAGCTGCTTTAAACGCGTTAATAGCTGGAATCGGAGCATTCATCGCATACCCACGTTAACCCTCAATTTTATTTTTACCTTGA
>JAGTQM010000035.1 GCA_018396755.1 Candidatus Bathyarchaeota archaeon
GGCTTATAATTGCAAGGTTGTATGTGCATTGAAAATATCCTCCAGATGGCCCCATTAAAGAGAAGACGATGGGTATTGCAATAGAAGAGAGAAGTGTTACCAATATAAGTGGAATCCATGGAATCTTCTCTTCTACTTTTTCACTGCCCGTTTTTCCCACCCATTAGTCTATTTCCCTCCAAAGCCATATATATCTTTCTTATACTCTTAACCTGCTAGGTGAATATATTAGATGTAAGATATAGTTCCTAATAAGATCTCAAGAAGAATACAGCATTACTGGTGCTATACTAATTTCTGCTAGATAAAGTGACCTTTATGCAATCTAAAAATTATATGGATAGAACATGATGGTATAAAATTTAAATATGCATTAGATCTATCTCTTAACATGGGTTTTCTCATGAGTTTTGAGCATGATCCTAGTATTGATTTAATAAAATGGGAGATGGCGAGTTTTATACCATTCCGGGACATGGACGTTTGTAAACGAGTCGCAAAGATAAGGAAGGAAGATTTATGCAAACATTGGAATCCGGAATTTAAGATATGTATATTGCCAGTAAATGAATTCCATCTTGAAATGGCGTTGGACATTCTAACTAGAATAAAAAGGGCAGCTGAGGAGGATAAACCCTTCGTTGGCATATTTCCAACGGGGCCAATCTTCCAATATCCCATTTTAGCAAAGATGATTAATGAACTGAATATTTCATTAAAGCATGTACACTTTTTCTTTATGGATGAGTATGCCGATGATGGGGGAAACGATATAAACCCAGAATGGCCAGGTTCATTTCATCACACAAATAACAGAGTATTCTTTTCCAAGATAAAACCCGAGCTCAGACCGCCGCCAGATCAAATATATTATCCATCTAAAGAGAATATCGAATATTACGATGACCTGATAAGAGAGGCAAGAGACGAAAGAGGAGCAAAAGGAGCACATGTATGTTATGGTGGAACAGGGCTGTCGGGGCATCTGGCTTTTTGGGATCCTCACTTGGCTTACGAGTATAAAGATTTCGAAGACTGGAAAAAAGCTGGACCAAGGCTTGTTGAACTGCATCCCATATCTATAATGCAGATGACAATCACTGATTGTAGCGGTGCTTGGGCCTTCGTACCTCCAAAGGCTTATACTATTGGACCAGTTCAAGTACTCAATGCAGACCTCCGAAGCTGGTGGAATGATGGGTGTGGAATGACATGGCAAAGTGGATATACTGGAGGGCTAGTTTGGCAACGTTTCATAGTTCGTCTAGCAGCCCATGGGCCCATAACACCTTTAGTCCCTTGCTCAGTTCTTCAAACAGTTCCGACAGATTTCGTAATAATCGAACCAGTCGCTGAGAATGTGACGATTGAAATAACAGCATAGGGTAGTGGTAGTATGGTTGATATTAAGATCAGTATTATCGGTGCTGGTAGCGCTGTATTCTCCCTATCTCTAATTAGAGGAGTCTGCATAACGTCAAGCCTTGAAGGTAGTACCATTAGCTTCATGGATATAAACAAGGAAAGACTAGATGCGGTTTTCTCAGTCTGTAAGAGATATGCTGATGAAATGAATGCGAAATTGAAGCTTGAAAAGACTATGGATAGGAGAGAGTCCCTAGAAGACGCAGACTTTGTAATAAACACGGCCTTAGCTGCTGGGCACCATAGACTCAGGGAAGGGTGGAATATAGCTAAGAAGCATGATTTTAGGTTTGGCGGTAGCCACCATATTATGCATGATGAAGCGTTTTGGATAAACTTCTACCAGTTTAGACTATTTGAATCTATAGTAGACGATATATTGGACATATGTCCAGATGCATGGTATATTCAACTCGCAAACCCAGTAATGGCGGGTATGACTTACTTAGGGCGGAAATATAGGAATGCAAAAATTGTTGGTTTATGTACTGCAAGTACTGGAGGTGATGTATACTATCTTGCCAAAATCCTCGGGCTTGAAACAAAGCATATAAGTTTTCAAATACCAGGTTTAAATCATTTTATATGGTTAACACACTTCTACTACAAGGGTGAAGATGCATTTCCAATTTTAGATGAATGGATAAAGAGAGAGGAGGGGAAAATATGGAAGACTCTAAAGGCTCCGACAACCATGCTTATAGCTATAGATCTCTATAAAAAGTTCCATGCATACCCAATTGGAGATACTTGTGATCCAGGCGGAGGGGCATGGCCATGGTGGTACTATGCAAATGATGATACTATGAGAAAATGGAAATTAGACGCTGAGGAAACGTGGAGGAGATACTTCTCTCACTTAGAAAAAGACTTGGAAAAATTCTTGGAAGTAGCCAACGACCCATCGATAAAAGTTACAGATGTTTATCCCCCCACGGGTGATTACGAAAGAGAGATAGGAGGAGTTGTTTCTATAATCGAGTCTATAGCTTGCAACATACCTAGAATTTTCCAAGTTAATATTATGAATAGTAACTACTTCGTTCCCGGCATTCCTCAAGATTTTGCAGTTGAAATACCAGCTCTTGTAAGCAAAGCTGGCATTCAAGGGATCAAAACTTATGGATTGCCCAAAGCCCTAACCATTTATGCAGTTAGGGATAGAGTGATGCCTGTTAATATGGAGCTTGAAGCTTATGAGAGTGGAAGTAGGGATCTTCTGTTACAACTAATACTTATGGATCCATGGGCTAGATCCGAAGAACAGGCAGAAACTTTCTTAAATGACATACTGGCTTTGCCATATCATGGTGAGATGAAAGAGCATTACAGATAGAGACGAGAGAAGTTGTCATCTTCGGTGGGAGTAAAGTAACCTGGGAACATTATTTAAACCTTATAAAGTTCTGTTGGTTATCGCGAATCAATGGAATGATCCATCAAGCTACATTATAGAAGATGGTGGAGAATTTGGAGATATCGTGTCTTGCCTAAAGACCAGGATTTCTCTATTCTAGAGACTGTTGTCAATTTTGGGGGTAATAGAGCGTATATAGAGGGTCCTGTGGAGATAGGCATACATGATCTAGACATTACGATTAATCCTAACCGTTTAAGAAGTATTTTGAATAAATTAAGAGATAGGAAGTGTATAGGGTATAATGAATTGGTTGTATATACGCATACGTAAATAAAGGTTGTTGACAATCCCTCAGTCCAACTAATATTTAACTACGACCCACATTACCGTCAATACTTTAATAACCATACATCTACGTGGATATTACACTTGTCCGATGAAACGAGAATAAAACTATCTAAGACTATAAAAATGATAATGTTTATAGATTCAAAGAAAATGGGAGAAATAGATCCTGGTACATATTTCACGGAAACTAGAGAAATAGAAGTACCTAAAGGAGTAGGGCTACACACAATTGAGTACGTCATGAAAGAATAGTACACCATGTTTAAGTTTGAGAAGTTTATAGATGACTACTAAAGATTTTTCCATATTTCTTAGATGCGTTTATGAATGCATGTATATTCTCCTTGGGTGTTTTCCAGTCTAGACAAGCAGTACCCATTACGAAGCCTCCCCCCGGAGCCATTATCTCCATTATTCTCTTGCACTCCCTCTCAACCTCTGCTGGTGTCTGAGTCAGCATTAGGTTTGCCTCATATGCCACCTTTATCCAGACTTTTTTAGGTAAAAAAGTTTCTTTAAAGAGTTTGAGATTTGAAAAGCCTGTGAGATATGGTATGCGGTCAGCTGGTGTTTCAGCAATTATTTCTATGAAGGGGTCTAGGACGCACTGGCTACTTACAGTCCAGTGTCTAAATCCATATTTTTGAGCCCATTCATGGTAGTAGGGCAGAACATACTTTCTTATCAGCGATGGTGAGAAGTGCCCCAAGAAGTTGTCATAATAGAGCTCATTAGGATTCCATAATTGCGATAGTTCACATTCCAAGAGGTCCCTGTAGAAGTTGTGAATAGCTTCCCCCAAAAGACATATCTTTCTCATGAGTTTATGGACAAGGCTCGGATCCGTATACATATCCCTTACGAGGTTTTCATACCCCCTAGCATATACGGCCATTTGAAGTATGCAAACAGGGATACTATCTCCAGCATCTACAGTTACGTAAGTGAGGTCTCCGACAAGTCTTTTAAGCTTTTCATAACGCTCGATTATCTGAGGCATGATTCCAGACTTCGCTATCTCAGGGACTTGAAAATCATCGATCTTCTCTGGTGTGTCAAACGGATAATATCTTGTGTCTATCCACGGCCAATCATTTTCAGGGAAGACTATTTTAGCACCGATAACTGAAGCTTGGGCTACAACCCCCCCTGTGATACTAAGTCCCGTCCATATTCCAGTACTATCGTAATCGAATTCTTTGAAAGAATCTATCCTCTCTCTAAGTTGGTAATAGGCTTGAACCTCAGGATTTCTGAAGTACTCAGCCATGTTTAGCCCATATCTTCCTTGCAGATACCAACCCGACATTCCATGAACCCAGATATCTACTGGAGGACGATCATGTTCCTTAAAGTTCATTGCAGCTTCATATCGGTTTCTAGACTCTTCAATTCTATCTCTATAGACACGGTTGAGTTTTCCAGCCTCATCCAAAAGCTTAAGAATCTTCTCCCTCAACAAACTACCTCCTATTTTTCTATTCATTTACATAAATTCAGTTTTAGAAGGGGAAGAAGAACCTATAGATGCCTATGACGCCTACTATAAGCACTCCTATGGAGTAACCGATCATAACCCCACATGCCGTCGGCACTCCATAATTTTCATAACCTCGGCTTCCAGCAATTCTTAGAGTTAAAGTTTTTAAAATCCATGCAATAGCTGCACTTAACCAGAGCCCCTGTTCAAAACTCCAGTTACTTATCCCCACTAGAAGACCGACTGGTTCAAAGGGAAACCACACAAATCTTGAGTGAAGGTACATCAAGACCAAAGCTGTAATAAACCCAGCTAAGGCAGCTGGTCGCCATTCAGTTCCTACAGTGGCAGGCATATTTGAGACGTACTCTGGATAAAATCGACCTATTGGCTCCCAGTAGCTTCCTATAGTTTTAGAATACCCCCAAGTATGAGCGGCAAATATCCATGTAAGTAGACTCAATAACGGTACCGTTATCGCTGTGACAAAAAGTATCTTAAATATAAGTTTTGGGTTTACACCTATCTTCCTTGCCTCTGAAAAAGACGCAAGAGACCCATAGAGTATAGTGCCAAATCCATCATAGGGCGCGTTGGTAAACTCAACTATAGCAAGATTCATTGTTAAAGACCATTCCTTGGTCATCGGTACGGGGTCTACTGGCCAGATCCACCTGAAGTATCCGGGTGCTGCATAGAAGCCTGAAGGCGCATAAATACCAGTAAGCCCCCAAGTGCGTGCCCATACAAGATGATACAGCACTAGAGTAAACACTAACGTAGTTGCTGGAGCCAAACTAATACCGCAGATGCCAAAGGAAACAAGTATTAGTATGCCGCTAATTACGGCTAACATCCATGCATACCTATATTTTATTGGTTCATTTTTCTCGACATCGCTGAGAGAACTTTTCATAGCTAAGGCTGCCTTAAGCGTCTCCAGAACGTACCTTCTTCTCACAAAGAGGTAAGCTACGAGTATGCCACTACATAATCCCAAGCTTTCAAACACTAGTAAGTGAAATGGTGGCAAGTGAAATATACTGTTTGTAGTGCAATAAACTCTACCGCATCCAGAAGTTTCAGGTACACCAGTATAGTAGCCAAAGTGGTATGCTACTTGCATTAATATAGCAAATATCAAGTACCAGAACCATATATTGAATGCAATTGTTAGTGGAGCAAGATATGTAATAGCAATATAAAGGGGATTTTTATTAAACCCTGTGTAAAATATTATTGAAGCAAGAGGGGACCCTGTAGTTACGTATGTAAGACCTGATGGACAGGTATTTGTACGCCACCCATATAGATCTGGAAACCATGGAAAGTTAATAATCATAAACATAACTACCACGAATAAGAACCCTATTATGCTACCGATAGTAAGGGCTCCTTTAGATATGTATCTAGATCTCTCGGGTTCTAGAAGCGTAATAATTAAATGCGCTGGCTCAGTATGTGGATATGGTATTCGCTCAACGTCAATCCAGTCATATCTAAGAATGCTTACTATTGCTATACTCATCAGACCACATATTGAATATAACCACCACCACCAGATTATAGACGGTATCCATTCCATCCAAGGAACTGGTGTTCCCCCTCTTATAAGTTGTTTAGCTATATCGGGTGAAGGACCAAACCATGGTGGAGTATAGTCTAGTGCCATAGGATTTGTGGCTAGGGAATACCAATATGCTGGGGGTAGATATACAATGTCGGCGGCAGCCATCGAATTCATTGAAACAATACCGACTGTCAGAGCATATAAGCAAACCATAGTTACTGAATTAATAAAACGTTTGAAAAATCCAATCTTTTCAATAGCTAAAAATACTGTTAATAATACGTAAGTGATAGGCATAAAAACTGTTATACCTCCTAGCATTCCTAACGCTAGGATGCATTGTCCTTTCTGTAGAAGTACCCATAAACCAGTTATTGGAACTAGAAGAACTATAAGTATAATGGCTAAAATCCAGAAACTTAATGGCACTTTTTCAATACTAGGCGTCATTTCCCACCACCTTTTATAGTTCACTAGAGGTAGCTAATCCGATTTGAGGTCTCCCGTCTCTTATACCGCTATAATAAAGTCTTATGGCTCCGTTTACAACTGCTGCAGACGCCCTATAGAGGGACTCGTCCCATTTTCCTTTTTCGCCGACCAAGATCGGATACTGATACTTCTTCCAATGTACCTTGTCAACAGATGTTGCTAATCCAAGTATTCTGGGTGAACTCCATTCCACGTAAAACATCCAAAACTTACCCTTATAATACATTACATCTGGATGATTCATTCCCTTCGCGTCGCGTTCTCCAGGCGTGCCCTCTAAAACTGGCTGTGCACTATTCTGTTTTATCCAATTCTTTCCATCTGTTGATTTCGCCAGTCCTATTTTGTTATCCCCTCCAGTATACCACATCCAGAAGTATCTGCCATCATGATATAAGGTTGGCTCAGCTACAGACCTAGCTTTGGGAGCTATATGCCAATTCTCTGGAATTATTTCCCATTCTTCCGTCTGCCATAAGACTGGGTTCTTCTCATATTTTGTCCACTTTTTCCCATCTGAGGAAGTGGCTAGGTCAATTACATAATTAATAGCACCATTCTGATCGTATCTTCGCATGTAGTACATGTACCAAGTAGTACCTACTTTAATGACATCAGGATCGGCAAGATGTACAGCATCGCCTCTTGAAACAAGCGGATTACATATGCCAGCATCCTCAAAATGTATCCCATCATTAGACCTCACTAATGACGGCTCCTCCTCAGAATCAGGAGGATAAGGAGTGTAAAACATCCAATATTTATATCCATCATAGCCCTCTGAAAAATATATTACATCTGGATGAATTACCCCGACAGCATTATAATTAGGAATCGAAAGCGGATTACCATCATACTTAATAAACTTTAAAGGTAAGCTCATCATTCCGACTTTTCATGACAAGTATTTAAATTTTATGCTCCTACTCAAGAATTTTGTTGGTGTTTTTATTTTTTCCTTTTGGTTTACCTTAGTTCATGCTTTTCCTACTTGTCTTCGTAAGTGAGGCTTACACCACTTGGCTGCTTAGGTTCATCAAGTGGTTTAATGATGCTAGATACTTCATTACAGCTCATACTGCGTAGTCAAGTGAAGTTGGTATAGGATGTATTATTGTAGGTATCTTATGAGGATTGCTTTAAGACGTTCAACGATTAAGACTAAAACCCTATTTATGTACTCCAGGATGCTCTTAAGGAAATGGTTCTATTCCATGTACTTAATAGACTGCCTTCATACTTCGATCTTTAAGCCCCTAAAGGGACTTTGTAAGAATTATGGAGTAGCTTATAGGGCTTCTAGAAGAATTATGAATGTAGCCAGTAGAGTTTTAGTGAAGCATAGGCTTTCAGGCTCCATTAAATTTGACAAAGTGTACATCAAGGCCAAGCGCTTGGCTAGACCTTCCAGGCGTAGAGGCTTGGAAGTCTCTACGCCATCTTCGTCCATACTTTCTGAGTGTATGTAGTGCCTCAATCCATTACACTTAACGATTACGAATAAAGAGCGATTCATTTTTAGAAGGGGAAGAAGAACCTGTAAATACCTGAAATGCCTACGAATAACACCGCTAAGGCATAGCCCACCATGAATCCGACGGCTACTGGTACTCCATGTTCTTCATATGCTTTACTCCCCCCGATCTTAAGCGTTAACGCCTTTAGAGCCCATGCGATGAGTGCATGTTGCCAGAGGGCCAGTAACATGGACCATGGATCAATCCCTATCACCATTCCAACTGGCTCAAACGGGAACCAGATGAACCTTGTGTGTAAATAGTAAATCACTACGGCGGTAAATATGCCAGCAATTAGATGAGGCCACCATGTTCCAACCGCAGGCATTGGATTAATAAAGGAGGCTACTGTTCCGAGTTCGAACAGACCGCCATGCCCATAACTCCCATGATACTGGGGGGCTTTAGCGAATCCAAATATATAGGACCAGCTGATAAAAGCAACCATTGCGGTTATGGGGGTTATAAGGGAGACAACTATGGAGGTTTTAAATACGTTCTTCTGACTGGTCTTTGTCAGGCTAGCCAGCCTAGAAGATGCTAGGGATGACATTAAATAGTGCTCCCATCCCTGGTAGGGGGTGTTACTCGCTGGCAAGATCGCGAATTGCATGGTCAGAAGCCACTCTTGCGTTATGGGCTCTGGTGCCACCGACCAAATCCACTTAAAAAATCCGGGTGCCCCATAGAAGCCCGTTGAAGCCCAAAATCCACCTAAACCCCATGTCCTTGTCCAACATAACGCGTAGAGAATGGTTATTAATACCAGTATCAAGGCTGGAGCAAAGCTTATTCCACATATCATGAGGGAGATGATCAATAGAATCATTGTAACTATAAACAAAAGCCAGCCAGTTCGATACTTGAAGGGTTCATTATCCTCTAATCTTTTAAGTATGGTCTGCCCTCCTAGGGCGGTCTTAATGGTTTCCGCTATATATCTCCGGTTTACTATAATGTAGCTCAGCACAATTCCAATAACCATCCCCATGGTTGTAAATACTTGCCAAAAGAATGGTGGTTGGTATACTATGCTGATATCGGGGCAAAAGTATACTCTCCCACACCCTCCTGCTTCAGATGCACCTGTGTAGAAACCGAGCACGTAGGCTGCCTGACATAGGATTGCAATGACAAGCCACCAGAACCATATATTGAAGATCGTCGTCAGAGGAGCGAGGTAAAATATGGCGGTGTTAAGGGGATTCTTCGTTGTGCCTGAAAGTGCTATAACACTGTTGAGGGGGTTAGGAGGGGTTATATATGTCAAGCCAGAAGGGCAGGTATTTGTACGCCACCCATATATATCCGGAAACCAAGGGAAGTTTACTGTCAAAAACATTAAGACTATATAACTACAACCTAATAACATACCGATTAGAAATTTCCAACTCCTTATGCGCATTTTAAATTCCGGTTGTATACTCCTTGTAAGATAATAAGCCACCGTTACATGAGGGAAAGGTACCTGCTCTACATCCACCCAGTGGTGCCTGAGGATTCCGGCAAGGCCAATCGTGAGGAGAGCCCAAAGAGCGTATATCCACCACCACCAGAGCATGGACGGCATATATGACAACCACGGAATTGGAACGCCACCACGTTTTAGCTGGATCGCTATTTCATGTTGTGGTCCAAACCACCATGGTATAAAACGGATACTTGCAGGCCGCTCCGCAAAACCGCTAACCCAGTATACCGCTGGAACAAATATAGGATCAGCGGTACCCATCCATGCAAGGCCAGCGGAAATAGTGTAAAGATACACCGCGTGGTGGACATTGATCTTACTACCAAATCTCTTGGTCTGGGAGATTATAGCCACAAAAAACAATAACATGAAGGCGAGAGGCATATAATAAGTTAAACCAGCGAGAAGGCTTAAGCTCAAGAGACATTGGCCTGACTGAAATAATACCCACCAGAAGCTCACGGTAGTCAATACAGCTGTCAGTATCGCACTGATAGTCCAGAAACGCCAAGTTAGAGGTCGTTCTACTTCGGCAGGCAAAATACCATTACCTCTGAATAGTTTTCCTTACTGAAGCCATATATATTTTACTGTACATGTTTTCCTATTTTTCCATCTTATTATGTTGTCTGGGCTTTAAACGTCCGGTGTACACGAGAAGAGTTGAAGCGTGGTTTTAAACGCGTACCTATTCTAAGATGTATGTCGGCTGGGGTGGTGGATATGCCTGCCAAGGCGTGGATAAAGTAGAGCAAGTCCCTTATTTACAGCCTTCTGAGCTCTTCAAAATTTCACAAAATCCTCATTTTGAGAGAGGTCTAACATCCATAAAAACTCCTAAACCTCCTTTAACCTTCATCATCTCACCTTCTACATCAACATCATCAGCTGAATTAAATGAAAAATAAAGGTGTTTGCGAGAAGTATCTCCACTGTAAAGGGGTTAAACATTCTTAAACTGTCATTAGTCTGTTAGACTGTTTTTCTTAGTAGAGGCTTACCTATGGTTAGGCTGGAGTGGGATGAATATCTCTCTATGCTTGAGAGAAGTCCTTCTTCGTTAAGTAGGACTATTAGCGGTTTAATGCCTCGGGATTCGCTTGGAACGCTTAGGAGTGTTCAGGTCTTCAAGGTGA
>JAGTQM010000036.1 GCA_018396755.1 Candidatus Bathyarchaeota archaeon
TTATGGTTTCAGGCTCGTCTGAGAATTCAACCGTTTTCCTTAGCGTGAAGTGAGCATACCATTCGCCGTCGCGCTTAACCATTTCAACTGTTGAGAACTGCCAATCGCCTCTAAGGGCTTCTTCGACCATCCGCCTCTGCCTTTCCCCGAAGACTATCGGTAAGCTTATCCTTTCCCTTCTGTTTAAGCTCAACGTAAGCCAGTAAGGAGTTAGAATGTTCGTCGTCTTGGAGAAGCTGTAGCATCTTTCGTCAAAGCGTATGGATATTCTCTTAAGGCTTAGGATGCTGTCTTCTCTCCTATTCTTCTCAAAGCTCTTCAGAATTTCAACAGCCTTGTCCCTTGCAGTCTGAATTAAGGCTGTATTTAAATTGAAGAGCTTCTTAGCCATTCCATAGCCTTTCTCATGTAGAAAGCTCTTAGACTTAAAGTTAAACCTTAGATACCACTTCACGAGCCTAAAGTATTCGTTTAAACACTTGTTTAAAGCTAAAACCTTCAGCCTATTGGGTTTGAAAACCTTTCCCACTACACACAGTTGAACATCCTTCTGCATAGGGAACATCCCTAGAATATGCTTCATATCGTGTCATGTATTTAAACATAAGTTATTGGAATATTCCGATTAACCGTTGAAGACCCGATTCCCTAAAAACATAATCCTTTTAACATCGTGTAACTACCAGTTAACTGAACGACTATGCCTAAGAAGAGGAGGTCTAGAGGTCGTAGCAAGGGGATGAAGGGTAGAACCGAGCTTGTAGAATGCGACAACTGCGGAGCACTTGTACCCAGAGATAAGATTAAAAGGGTTAGTGTGAAAGTTTCACCCGTCGACCCACAGCTTGCTAAAGAGCTTAAAGCCAAAGGAGCGTACATAAGCTCTTATACCACTGTTAAAAACTACTGTGTATCCTGCGCCGTACATTATGGGGTTGTGAAAGTCAGATCTAGGGATGAGCGTAAACTTATTAGACCTTTAAGAAGGTAGGATTAGTGGTAGAAGTTTGGCATATAGACGCCTCGTTAGGAAGGTGACTGTTGAAAATATTTGGATATACATATTGAGGATGCTAGTGGAGAGACCTCTATACGCCTACGAGGTTAGGAAGATCCTGAAGAGTAGATTCGGCTTCAACGTAGCAACGATAACGATCTATATGGTTTTATACAAGATGGAGAAGGAGGGTTTAATCAAGAAAAGCACTAAGAAGAAAAGTGCTCGAAGACAGTATTATGAGATTACACTACTCGGCTTAAAAACTCTAAAAGATGGACTTTCATTTCTTGAAAAGACTCTTGAAAATTTAAGTCTACCTGAGCCTTCTGTATGTATAAAGAACCCTCTGAACAACCGTAACCAGGGATAAGAATGCTAAGGCCCATATACCGATTGCTATGATGTTTAGAAGCCCTGAAAGAGCTATTATTAAAATTCGCTCCCCCCTTTCGATAAGCCCGACACCAGATATTTCCAATCCTAAAGACTCTGCTTTAGCTCTCACATAGCTTGTTAAAAGTGAACCTACTAGTGCGATAAAACCAGGCTCTATTGGTATTCTTCCGCTTAAGATCAAACCTCCTATTATCGTGGAGTCTGAAAATCTATCTATTGTAGAATCTAGGAAAGACCCTAAACGGTTTGCAGTACCGGTTGCCCTAGCTACGGCACCATCAAGCATATCGAAAAAGCCTGAGAGTATTACTAAAATTGAAGCGATGTAGAGCCCTAATTCTCCTTGAACAGTATAAGTTAAAGCCGCCAATATCGCTACGATTAAGCCCATGAGGCTTAAGTATTCGGCTTTAAAACCGATTCTAGCCAATAGTTCAGCTAAAATACTTATAAATCTCTCAGCAATAGCCCTTATCTTATTTAGCATCCTGTAATTACAATTGCCAAGTTGCTATTAAATGTGGTGACGTCTCCCGCAAATCCCCTATTTTTTTCCATTTAATCCAGCTGATGGATGTAGACGGTGAAGTTTTTGAAGAGTTCATGGGCTGTAAACAGGGGCTCATTCCTCTTTGCACGCCTCGGCAAGCATATCCGCCGTCTCTCAGACGATATAAACCTCAGAATAGGTATGCTTAAAGACATGTTTCAACCTTCCACGTACACCAGATGTTTAAAGCCCAGACAACATAATAAGATGGAAAAATAGGAAAACATGTACAGTAAGATATATATATATCTTCAGGGAAAAACGGACTGCTGAGTGAGAAGTATGTCGGAAAAACCTGTTGAAGAGAAGCTTACGGTAAAAACGTTACTGTGGGCAGCGATCCTAAGCATTGTTCTAACGGTTTTCTGGGATGCCTTTACACTTTTACTACCGCGCGTAGCTTTCTGCACCCAAAACGTCAGCAATTTGATTCCAGCATTTGGTGTAGAGCTGATGGGAATACCTTTCTTGATGTTTCTGTTTTCTATGGGTCTTATAAGGATTCGGACGCTAAGGAAACATCTAACAACGACGAATCTCTCAATTCTCTACGCTACTACTTTAGCAGTTGCATACTTTGCAAATACGTCGCTTCCATGGGGATACCATGCTGGTTTGATATTTACGAGAATTTTCAGTACAGAGGAGCAGATGAAATATGTTCCCGAATTTATTGTCCCTTCGAGAGATGTAGCGCTACTGCTCTACCGTGGAGTTGGTTTAGGAGTAGTACCATGGACTACGCTAATTCCAGAAATTATCTGGCATTTCCTCTTAATGGCTTTATTCGGTGGAGTGAGTATAGGTTTAGCAAGTATATTTAGACGCCAGTGGATGGATGTTGAAATGTTGCCGTTTCCGCAGGTGCTCTTAGCTTATACGTGTTTAGTGAATGTGGAGAGTAGTGTAAAACCGAACTGGTCTTCTAAGATGCCTTTCCTCATTGGAATGCTTTTTGGTGTTCTGCTGGTTGCACCAGTGAGTGCCGTAACGTTGTTTCCATGGTTTCCAGATATCTTAATGTGGCGCACAAATACGTGTGGTCATGGTGCTCATCAGTTAACTTTTCCAGATATACCGTGGCATCTACCGATTCCAAAATACATACCGCTTTACGTATTTATGTTGCTGATTCCTCTACATTTATTGGGGAGCATTGTTTTCTACGTTCTAGTAATGGAAATAGCCGTCTTCACATCTTTCTACGCTTTCGGATATTATACAAGTATGCTTCAACAGGGATTCTGTGGTAGAAGCTGGTGTCTTCCAAACTTCTTCAGCGATCCCCCGCTTAACCTATGGTCTGTAAATACTGGCAATATGCTCGGTCTATTCGTCATAACAATATTAATGCAAAGACGTTACATCTTAGACACTTTGAAAGCAGCCTTCGGTAAAACTAGCAAAACTCAAGAAGAACCTATCTCATACAGAGCTTCATGGTTGATTCTATTAATCTCTTTTGCACTCCTAACTATGTTCTTCATAACCAGCGGCTTCAGCCCATGGGCTTCAATAGTTATGCCACTTGTGGGTATCATAACATGGTTTACTTTTGCTCAACTATGGGGTAGATTAGGCTTCATGGTTTCTCCAGACGAGACGATTGCACCAGGACCCACTAGACTTCTACTATGGCCAACATTAAGCTGGCCAACTATAACCTCTCAAGATCTCGCATTAGTTCCATATATCACTGAGGCTTGGATAGGTCACCAATCAATCACCGGATGGGGTGGCTCATTATATGCGGTTTTAGGCTCCTATAAGATGGCTAGCCTTGCAAAGGTAAATCCGAGAAACTTGCTAAAGATTACGGTTATTTCACTTTTCATATCTATGTTTGTTACGAAGATTGCTCAGGAGGTTCTTCTAAGTATAGTTGGAGCTTCAAAGTTTACATTTCCAACGATTAAGGCGACCGCTATAGATGTAGATAGATGGGGGTGTTTCTGGGGTAGGCCAAGACCATCTCCCATAGTTGAAGCAATTCCATGGATATTGGTAGGTTTCATATTCATGGTTGTAATGAGATACTTGTACAGTAGATTTTTATGGTTGCCAGATCCATTAGCGGCTATAGTTGCATGGGATTGGGTAACTACTCTATGCGGTATATGGCTTCCAGCGTTAGTCGCGTATGTTGCGAAATATATCATTCTTAGGATAGGTGGCAGTAAGCTATACGAAGAACAAGTTGTACCATTTGTCGGGGGCTTCATTATTGGAACTACACTAGAGATCTTTGTAGCGGCTTTAACAAGCTATGCTCTATTCCCACCTCCAATTTAACGTCACTTTTCCATCTTTATTTTTTAGGCTGGAGGTGTTTAAGTGGATTCTAGGGAGCGGGTGTTGGCTGTTATAGATCATGAGGTCCCTGATCGTATTCCCACGGATATATGGGCTACTTCTGAGGTTTGGAATAAGCTTAAAGCCTATTTCGGTGAAGGCGTCGATGTGTTTGAGGCTTTACACATAGATGGTATTTTCGGAGTAGCACCTAAATACGTAGGTCCTCCGCTACCCTCCAACAGTGAGGCGACTGTAGACTACTGGGGTATCCGATATAAGAAGGTTGATTATGGTTTAGGCGTTTATGAAGAGCCAGTTGGACATCCGCTTACCGAGGCTAGAACTATTGAGGATTTAGATGGGTATCGTTGGCCTAGTGTAGATTGGTTCGACTTCTCCAGTATGCGTGAAGCCGCTGGAAAACTACGTCAGAATAGGGTTGTTAAAGCAGGCTACATGGCCATATTCTACCAGCACTGCCTGCTTAGGGGCTTTAAAAACGCGTTGCTTGATCCTCTCATGAGGCCTGAGTTTACTCGCTATCTACTGGATAGAATATTCGAGTTTCTATATGAGCTACATCTACACATGTTTCAGGCTTGCGACGGTTTAATAGACGTCACGGAGGTGACTGATGACTTCGGCACTCAGAACGGCCCCATGATAAGCCTCAAGGTTTTCCGCGAATTCTACCGACCGTACATGCAGAAGTTTATAGACTTAGCCCACGGCTTCGGGATTAAAGTCTTCCACCACGATGACGGAGCCATACGCATATTCATACCAGACCTTGTGGAAATAGGCATAGACATATTAAACCCTGTGCAGTGGACATGCCCAGGCATGAAGCTTGAAGAATTGAAGAGCGCTTTCGGAGATAAATTGTGCTTCCACGGAGCAATAGACAACCAGCGCATACTATCCTTCGCAACACCAGAACAGGTTAGAGCAGAAGTTAGAAGATGCATAGACATACTAGCATCAGACGGAACGGGCTACATAGTAGCACCATGTCACAACATACAACCAGTAACACCAGTAGAAAACATAATAGCTATGTACGACGAAGCATACAAATACGGGTCAAAAATACTGAAAAAGTAGTAAGCTTGAGATCCTACTTCAAGAAGTGGATTTTGAAACTATAAAGCAACGCTTCGACGCGTTCTGGGAGTGTGAGATTTTAGATAGACCTTTAATCCATATAACTGCCCCTAGGAAACATCGGGTGTACGTGGAGATTCCAAATGTTAAAACGCTTGAAGATAAATGGATCAACATAGATTATATTCTTAAACGTCTTGAATACCATTTTGAAAACACGGTTTTCCTAGGCGATGCTATTCCACAGTATTGGCCTAATCTAGGACCAAACTCTCTAACCGCTTTTCTAGGAGTCAAGTGGATTCAGACGAGTATAGAGAAGTATAAGAGGTCGGAAGACTACACAGTGTTCAGAAACTACCTTGAAAACAGGCTTAGAGAGAAGCTGAAACGCGTAGAAGACCTGCTTACAGGAATAGAGTGCAGCTACCCGTAATCTTCCTCTTCTAATGAAAGTTTTCAACTTGAGCGTTTAGACATTTCCCTACTCAATATTCAACCGGCAAATCAACATGAAAAAATATATACCTTCATAGGAAATAAATTATCGAGTGAATATGGGGAAAGAAGTCGTAGAAGAAAAGATCCCGTGGCATTTTCTAATACTTTTCATGATTGTTTTAGGCTTTCTTGCACCAATCTATAATACAACAAACCCATTGGGTAAGTGGATGAATCCGCCACACTATACTGCTACTATAGCTTTAACAATTATATGTTATTCTGCTCTAACAGCTTTGCCTTTCATAAGCTTCTATTTCGCGGGTGCCCTCGGAAGGCTTGATTTCTTTAAGAAAAGGGTTAATCCAGTGACTCTGACATGGCTATATATCATAACACTGTGTCTTTCATATTATATGGGAATCCCTGGGGGTATGTCATACTGTGCAAGTTACGGTGTATTCTTAGGCCACAGAATTTTAAATCCTGCTGAAGAGACGGCAAGACTTATCCCATGGTTTATGGCTCCTCCCAAAGATGTTGCTATGAAAGCACTTTATGGTAATATGCATGTACCATGGATTGATCTTATGCCTACGATAATATTCTGGTGGATATTCATGGTTATAAACGGTCTTTTAGTAGTGTTTATTGCAACACTTTTCAGGAAAAACTGGATAGATGTTGAGCGGGTTCCATTCCCACACACACTTGTAGCTTATGAGCTCTTAATAAGAGTGATTCCTAAGAGTGAGAAGAAAGTGGTTAGTCTTAGATCCCCATTTATGATAGGTTTAATGTTAGGGTTACTTGTTTGGATTCCAACATTGCTCTTAGCTCATTTACCGTGGTTCCCGGATATTTTCGGATTAAAAGCACATGTATGTGCTTACGGATCTTATAATGTTTGGCCTGGAGAGCCTTTAGCTAGCATACCCGGTGTGAGTAGAATCGGTAGAGAACCTCTAGGAGTAGCTATAGCCTACTTTGCTCCACTTAAGGTGTTGTTCAATGTATGGTTTTGGTGGCTAATTTTAGTGATTCTGATACAGATATCCTATTTTCTCGGATATTATACGGGGCTTCCAGATACGCCTGCTTGTGGCAGAATTTGGTGTGCAACGGTCTCCCCAACGTATCAGCCTCCTCTTAAATCCATTGCTCTACTAAGCGGAGGAGTAATTGCATTAACGGTTCTCGTACTTGTTACAAACTGGAGATATATTAGAGATACAATTAACGTTACTCTAGGAAGAATGAGCCCAGTCAACAGGGCTGAATTTGAACGTGGAGAACCTATAAGCTATAGAATAGTATGGTCGATGATAATTATGTTAACCATAGTGGCTGTCATAATATACTTAGTATGTGGAATAAATCCACTATCAGCCGTATTAAATGTCATAAATATGTTCATCATGTACTTCGCTACAATGAGGTTCATCGGTTTAGTGGGAATATACTACCGAGGAGCTGATAAAGGATGCGCCCTACATAGACTACTGGTATGGCCTCAAGCTCCAGAATCTTTGAATACAGATTTTGCACTGTCAGCCTACTTCAATAATATGTTTGGAGATTGCGCACCAGACACGATGTGCTCAATTGGCGGGGTTTTTCTGACAACGTTTCAAGGATATAAAATGGCCTCCCTTACTGGTGTAAGCTCAAAAAGCGTATTCAAAGTTTGTATAGCATCGGTGGTTATATTTTCATTAACTACGATGCTATCGTTCTTATGGATGTGTTATACATTTGGACTTACGAAAGTGCCAGCAATATGGGGTATGCATAGCTGTAATAGCATAGTGCAGAGGTTTGCCAATCTTCAAAATTGGAATAATCGGCCTGGAACCGAGCCATGGATACCGCATTTCACAATTGGCTTTATAATAGTAACACTCCTAAGTTTGCTCCATACAAGATTCATATGGTTCCCATTTGAACCCGTAGGATTCATACTTGGCATGGGAGCTGGATTTGAATGGGGATTCTGGAGCTACGCATTAATAGCATGGATTTTGAAAACTATAACTCTAAAAATTGGTGGCAGTAAAGCATATGAAGAGTGGGGTGCACCTATAGCAGGAGGATACGTAGCAGGACACATGCTAGTGCTAATACCCGGATCGATACTAGCTACGATAAGGTACTTCATACCGTTTTAAACACCCCCCTTATTTTTTACTTTGAGAACACTATAGTTATATGGAAGTGTTGTCTGTTTTGATAACGATTCAGCTTAATACGGGCATATGCGGGAACTTTACGGATGATAATGGTGGGCGCAAACGAAGGTCTATAACTTTAGCTCCAGTTAAGGTTAGGGTCGAGCAATGCCATAATAGGGAGTGCTTCTACGCCAAGGTTAAGACATCCGGCAACCTCTAATCCTCTCTATGAAAATCCATGCTCTAGAGCACCTAGAGGGAGGGGGTACCCCCTGTTTGAACAGTTTTTAGTTTAATATTTGAAGAATTTTTAGCTTTAAAGCGGTATATAAGTGCTTTAAAGCTGAAACTCATACCCATTATGGAGCTTCTGCAGCTCCACAATCCAACAGCATGCTATGGATCCTCTAGATGATCTCCATGGAGGTTTGTATGAATTTTTGTATGGAGGCTTCAGATTTTTTTCCACATCAGTTGTATGGATTCCCTAGATCGATCTAAGCTCCTCTAGAGCAGAGCAGTTCAGCAGTCTTCTTCATTATTTTTAAAGAAGAAGAGCATGTGGATCCACATGGATCCATAGATGATCCGTAGATCCCCTAGGGAGGAGTAGGTTCTGTTAAAAGCGGTTTTTATGGTTGAATTTTGCTTAAATTTTCCATGTAATTTTTCGTTTAACGGTTCCATACAATTTTTGTTTAAAATCTCCATATGAGGACTCCATAAAAATAGGACGGTTAAACCGATGAAGTAACGTAAACTCTAAGGCTCCGTGAGCTACTCCACGGCTGAAGCCGGGGGCTTCCAGCGTTCAGCATGGCTTTACGCCGTTGCGGTCTTGCCTCATATGCTGGTTCGCGGGGTTCACAGCTCCGCCATCCCATGTCTCTCTTTAAGGCATAGGCTATACTCGTACGTTCTCCTCCCAGTTGTGAGGCGTCATCGGAAACATCCCAAACTCTTAAGCGGGAATTCCTCTATTTAACCATTACCCATTCATCCCAGAACTGAAGTTCTAGGCTTTCTGGGCACCCTTTCTTATAACTTCTTGTATGTCTTCAGCCAGATCTCATACTCTCTCTGTAGCTTCATGAAACCTAATGTAAACTCTGGCAACTCACGAGCTTTAGCTTCAGCTAATCCTGTGGAGAAAGCAACCATCAACATAAGAGATGGAAAAGCTCTGACTTTCACATCAACCGATGCATTTTTAAACTCTTCATAGAATCTTCTCATTTCTCTATCGCTCCGCTCCAACTTAAGCATGAACTTCATGAGCTTGTATGTCTTCAGAGTTTATTAGAGCGTCAATTTCCTGCTGGAATTACTTAAGCATTTGGAGGCTGAAACAGTAATACCGTCTTCAGCTTGAAAGCTTCACTTGAAACCTGGATATCCATAGATGATCTATAGAGCGATCTAGCAGGTTTGAAGACACCATGTGGATCCACAGGCTCTAGATGATGAATCAACCCAGGGGGAGGGGGTAGGCTGCTATAAAGCCTCGAAAAACAAAATATATTAATTAAAAATTCTTAATATATTGAGTAAAAAATTAAATTCTGAGCGGTTTAAACTTCCATACAACCTCCATATAGCTCTTCCATGGAAGAACCCATATATAGAACCATGGGGGTAAGTTCAAACGACCACACCCTCCCTTCTCTAACCTCAACTCCCAGTTTTGTAAGAAAGCCCAGCAGCCTTAGCAACAATATCCCACGCTTCTCCACGCAGTTCATTTGAACTGGAAGTTAAGTCTGTTCCCTTTCCTTGTCTTTGTTTCGCCAGTTCCCCTTCGATTTCCAATGGTGGAAAGTTTAACGCTTCCGGTTTCCATAGAGTGCTCTAAGCTCTTTAAGAATTTAAAGATGAAGCTTAGAAGCGTTGAATCCAGCCTCCAAGACTCCATAGATGGATTGAGGAAAACAGTGAGAAAAAAGAGTGGATAAGGCATAGGAGAGTTTCAGACTCTTTCAGCCCACTTTTAAACGCAAACGGCTCTAAGGTTCGGTCTAGATGATCTAATTTAAAATGAAAAATGCGTGGAAATTGAGGGGGATGTATTGGCTCTAAATGTCAGATGGAGGTTGGGGGTTGAGGCTTGGAGTTCCATAGTGGAAGTGCCTATTTAAAATCTTCTAATGTCTGAGTCGAATTCAGAGCGCTTCAAAGGCTTTTTCCTTTCGCATAGAGTGCAAAGCATCATTCATTTGAAAACGTTGAAAGCCGCTCTGTCTTTACACATTTCGCAAACGCCGATGGGTTTTCGTCTCTCTTTGGACTCGGATAAAGGGCTCAGCTTTTTGCCTACATCGGATCCCCAGCTAAGATAAAGCCTTTTCAAGTCGTAAATAGCTACGCTTCCACCGATAAAGTTTATTGCATGGAGGATTTTTCTATCTATCAACTCCGCGTTCCAGATGAAGCTTCTCCTTTCGCCCTCCTCTTCGACAACTGTTGGAATCCAATCCGGGTGCTTCTCCAGGAAGAACGCCGCTCTTTCCACGTCTAAGTCGGAGACCCCTTCGTCCTCCATGAATGTTGAGAACGGTAGGTTGTATTTTATGCAGGAAGCCACTACCAACGCCTCTGCCATCTTTTAAGAGATCGTGAATTTTCTTGGAGTAAGCTTTATAAAAAGATCTAGGTTTAATTAAACATGCCCCGGGGTAGCTCAGCCTGGTAGAGCTTCCGGCTGTAGACCTCGCCATAATTGGCGTAGGTTGTTCAGCTTACCAGGCGGACAGAA
>JAGTQM010000012.1:0-26242 GCA_018396755.1 Candidatus Bathyarchaeota archaeon
TAGTAACCTGTCGGCAAAAACAGAAGGTCGAAATAGTCCAGCGGCTTCAAAAGATTAATAGATTATTAAGTTTATTCCATAGGCTTAAATCCGTCAATATTCTTCTCATTTTGGGATAATCGCTCTAACCCTCTTCACCTCTTATTCAGTTTAGCTCAGGATTTATCGTTAGTGGAGCTTCTAGAACCGAGTGCTTCCTGTATCTAGTGTATCCTACCATAAGGTGTTTACTTTGCCAAGATTAGCTGCTTCTTCATCCTTTGTTATTAGTGATTTTGCTCTGACAAGCTTAGCGGTTGATACTATTATTTTATCGTGTATTTCTTTGGCTTTGGTCTCTTTGAATATGCTAAGAACCTCTTGATTGAAAGGGTAATATGTGATTGTACTATGTTTCCTCATTTTCACCTCCAATTTACGCCATTGTCCCATCCATCCCTTTTTCAAAGAGGTAGTATAGTTCGGCGGCTATACTTGGGAAGTAAACTATTGCACGTCCTTCTTCAGCCTCTCTGAAGGCTTTATCAGCTTCCGGTGGAAGCTTATCGAGTAAGTAATAGAGGAAGGCTACGGCGTCAGATACATACATTATCAATCGCCCGTTTTCCTCCGTTAAACATCTCTACTGAGTAATTTTAGCTAGACTTCGTCCTGCCTCCATTAATATGGTTTCACACTCATCTGTATCAACTTCAAGCCCTTTGAGGAGACCTCTATCTCCTTTAGTTGGAACCTTTATCAATATACCATCTTCAGTCGGGACTAGGATAAGTTCATCCTCCGCGTTTAAGTCTAAAGCTTCCCTAATATGCTTTGGAATAACAAGTCGCCCCTTTGAGCTTAACTTAACCCTGAATAATTTCTCCACGATCTTTTGCATTAATATCCACCAAAGTGAGCTACCCCCAGCTTTCGCAGGGGGCTTCCAGCATAGGCTGGTTTAGGGCTAGTTCACATGTAGCCTCGGCTAAAGGCATATAACCTAAAGCCCTCTCTACTCTTTTGGCTATGTTTATGGCTCCATTTAAATCTGCGTTGTATTCTCCAGAGTGGGGGCAGGTGAACAAGCCTTGAGTCTTCCTTTTTTCCTTCACATCCACAGATGTGGCATGTTTGGCTTGTGTAGGCTTCGCTTGTCGTTATTACGGGAATGCCTACGAGCATAGCCTTGTATTCAATCATCTTTGTTAGACGGTAGTAGGGCATGTTATTGACTATTCTGTTGAGGCGTTTACCTCTACCGTTAACTCTTCGCCTTATTCCCGTGAGATCTCCCAAGGCTATGTATGAGTTGGAGACAAGGGCAAGGCTGACTATCCTTTTGCTGACTCGGTGAAGGATGGCGTTAATCACCCTTCTCTCCTTGCCACCAATCCTTTTTACGACTTGGGTTAAACCTTTCTCTTAGAGCCTTCTGCGGAGCTAAGCATAGTGGCGCCTAACTCCTCTAATCTCCCTGCCTAGGAATTCGACTTTCATCACGCCTTGACGCCACAACACCGTTGTAGCAGCAAAGCGTTCACCTAAATCCACGGTGAGGATTGAGGAGCATTGGCGCATGGGTGGGACTGGAAACTCGAAGGTTAACATGGCTATGTATCTGCCATTTCTCCTTATAATCTTGCTTTCACATAGCTTTCCGTCTGGGAATTCCCTATGCGGCTTAACTGGAACCCTGATTCCCCCTCGAACGCCATACACTGGAATCTTCAGAAACCAGAACGCTTTAGCCTTCTTAAGGTTGATTAGATCGTTTCTCAAACTGAGCGGATACTCTTTCAGTTTGATTTTCCTGTAGTATCGGAGAGCTTGTTGCTTGTTCGCAGACTATAACGGAACGATCTTGTCTCCTCTCAGAAATTTCTGGAGGTTAGCGTATTCCCTATCCAACAGCTCCTTTTTCCTTCGAGTCAGCCCCACAACGCCAGCTTGGATAGTCAGCCTCATAGCAACTTTAAATACTGCCTCGAAATATTTAAGTTCACTCGCAATTCATCCCCACCCTAACGGATGGGGTCTTCTTGCAAGGTGAAGATAAAAATCTTATATACTGGCTAAAGGTTATATGATCTTGCAATATTATTAAAGAATTGTATGACTGACGTAATAACGGTTTTCACAGTAGCTGTTACGATAATAACCGTAGGTTTTCTAGCTAACCTCATTTTTAAAAAGACAGGTTTCTCAGATACGCTATTCCTGATACTCATCGGTTTAATATTCGGACCCATAGTAGGGCTATTTTCACGGGAAGACCTGCTGTTAGTAATGCCAGTCTTTACAGCTTTAACCTTGGCGTTGATCCTCTTTCAAGGAGGCTTAGACGTGAACATCTATGCAGTTCTATCACAGGGCATAAGATCAACAATATTAGCATCCTTGTACGTGCTTTCTGCAACATTCTTTACAATGCTTTTTGGACATTTCGCATTAGGGCTTCGTTGGATTGAAGCATTAATGTTAGGGCCTATGACCACTGGAACAAGCTCAATCGTAGTGATACCGTTAGTATCTAAACTTAACGTTGCAGATGAAGTTAAAGCAGTTCTATCCCTAGAATCGACGCTTACAGACGTACTTAACATAATCTTAGTCACAGTATTCTTAGAAATATATCTGATTGGATCATTCGATATTCGAATAATATTCTCACAGTTAATAGAGAAATTTATACTTGGCATAGTATTCGGAGCAATTGTCGGGATAATCTGGATCAAAATACTGGAAATAATTAGAAGGCAGGAATATACTTACATGCTCACACTAGCGACATTGATTATGTGCTATGCTGGGGCGGAATACCTAGGCGGGAGCGGAGCCTTATCGGCTTTAGCCTTTGGAGCCATGCTTGGAATGCTACTACAGTACTTAAACCCTACTGAGGAGGGGTTCAGATTTTTAGATTTAGCTTTCGGAACGCTACTAGAGCGTTTAAATTTGCAACATATGCACGATCTAATGGAGAGTATTGAGAAATTTCGATCCTTTCAGACTGAGCTGACATTTCTAGTTAGAGCCATATTCTTTTTATTTCTAGGGTTAATTTACACACCAAACATCGCAGGGGTAATATACGCTGGTGCAATCCTTGGAATAAACCTCGCGATCCGTAAACTCGCAGTCGACCTATCCACGTATAGGAGTAACCTTCATGAATATGGAGGGTTTATGACGTTTATGTGTGGAACTGGTTTAGCTGAGGCTGTATTAAGCTTAATGGTCTACAATGAATTGACAATGCGTCAAATAGCAATAGCACCTATGTATCCGTTGATCGTAACAAACATAATCATATTAAACAATATCATAACATCCCTAGCACCTTTAATCTTAAAACGACATGCAACATAGCAGTATTAAACCTCCTGTAATACAAGATTAGAGGGACAACGGGAAGCATACGCTTGAAAAATCAGTAGGTGAAGAAACTACTTCTAACAATTCTCATAGTCCTGGGATTAACCGTTATATTCTATTACTATGCTACTGAAACTAGGTCGATTTTAACGATTTACGTGCGAAAACCAAGTAGCCTGTGTGACCTATCATAACTGTTTCAGGTCTTGTTTCACCAGCTTTAACTTTAAAATGCCGTTCTAAACATTCAACAGCCTCTATGGAGACGAAGCCATATGCCCTAGCGGTTTCAACGGTTTTTTCCACCTGGTTTATAGTTGGGCTGAAGCTTACGAAGACACCGCTGTTTTTTAAAGCATCGTAAGCTTTAGGTATGACCTCCCAAGGAGTCGGAAGATCCAAGACTACGGCATCCAAATCCCTCTCATCAAATCCCTCTCTAACATCTTTAAGCTTAAGCTCGATATAGTCCATTAAACCAGTTTGAGAGAGGTTTCTCTTAGCGATCTTAATAAGGTCTGATCTAATCTCATAACCGTATACTCTACCAGTTGGTCTAACGTAGTATGCGAGGAAAGCTGTTAGAGCGCCAGAGCCAACTCCAGCCTCGGCGATTCTAAACCCAGGACCTATACCAGTATAGGTTAAAATTAAACCTGCATCTTTAGGATAGACTATTTGAGTTGGTCTTCTAAACTTTTTAAGTATGAAATCTCTAAGAGCTGGTTTTAACAGTGTAAACTCTACACCTATACTACTTTTAACCTGCGAGCCGTAGGGTTGACCTATAAGCTCTTTAAGCTTTAAATACCCCCTATGCGTATGGAAAACCCTATCGGTAGCTTCAACTAGGAAGCTTCTCCTACCGTCTAAATACAGAAGTATGTAGTCCCCCTCATTTACAACGTCCAAAAAGTTTATTCACCAAGACATAATTTGCAGCCGATGTCTCTAAATAAACCCTTCCTTTTAACGACTATGCAGTTTTCACAGACTTCCCGACTACAATTGGGACATTTAACGACGCGGGTCCGCCCTATGAAACCCCCGCAAGATTGGCATTTAACAATATCGTTGCTGCACACTGGCTTACTGCAGACTTCGCAAATATGCTTCTCTTCATTTAAGCAGAAGCTTCTGCCACAGACGTTGCAGATCCATGCGTGATCCGGGCAGACAGACTTACCGCATTCAGCGCATTTGACTACGCATGAAGAGCAGAGGGTTTTACCGCACACTGAGCAGATACTAGAAGATTTGATACATACTTCTTCACCGCATACGTCACACCAAGTTAAATGCTCTTTAAAGTGTTCCTTACACAGGTTTAAACCACAGTGAGGGCATTCGACGATGTCATCTGGACAGTATGCGACAGATACATCGCATTCTGCGCATTTTCTAGCACATTCGCCGCAGACGAGTTTTGAACATAAGCTGCATGTATACTTCTCCTCATTATCGCACAGCGTTCTATTACAACTACTACACTTCCAAGAGTGGACTGAACATACTGGTTTACCGCATTTTTCACACAAATGCTTATGTTCATCGCATATTGGTTTAAGACAGACTCCGCATAGTATAAACTCATCTGGAGCATCTATGGTTCTACCGCACTCTATGCACTCTCCATAAAATCCCCTACCATTCACAGCGTTCCAAGTTACAACCATAGTGGTCTTAACATCTCCAGAAGAAACTGTTAAAATCGTTTTAAACATAGGCACCCATACAAGCTGTAGGAGGGCTATTTCAAGCTCTTTAGAGGTAGGCTGTATAACGTAGTTTCTCACAGCCGTTTTCTCAAGATCCATATATCTCTTCCTTATAGAGTCCATCTTAACATTCCAATCCTGCAGTAGAGCATCTTCATATTTTTTAAGTTCTCTAAGCTCCTCCTCCAATGCAGCAATTCTCCTCTTTAGTTTTTCAATCCTCTCCTCCCTCACCTCGACCATCATTTTAATTCTTCGAGCAGACTTACTTAATCTACGGGCATCGCTAAGCCCGCTCTTAAGCCGTTTAACGCTTTTTGTAAGTTCTTCAAATTCATCTACACTCTTCATCATCATTTCCTTCTTACGCTTATAATCCTCTCTTACATTCTCCAAAATCTTCTGGAGACTGTCAAACTCCTGCTTAATCTTCTCCTCTACAAGACGTTTAGCTTCTTGACGGCACTCCTCGATAAAGGCCTTCTTATCTGAAGTTTGAGAAGCATAACCTAGGTCGGAGTGATAGTAGACTACTCGAGCGAGCCTCATAGAGGTGTTTACCTTTAAACCTTTGAGAAGCCTCTTAAAACCTCTCTCAGATAAATCTACACCGGGTTGAACATAACGTCCCTTAAGAGGCGGCTCAGTTAAGAGAACGATGGAGGATAATTCATCGAAAGATATCCCATATGCATCCGTACGCATTAAATTGAAGCCTTCAGCTAACGGTGTAAAACCGACTAAGTTACACTGGAAATTCACATTAGGCTCCCGCCTATTAACTTGAGCCCTAACCTCGTATTGAAGTGAAGGCTTATATTCAAGCTTATAGTCGCTAAGCTCTATAGATATATATGGACATCTACCTGAAAGCTCGTCGACAATCGTCTTCACGTCGACTTTCATCGGTAGAAAACCTTGAGGCAGGTCTGGAGTTATATTTGGAGGGGTATCCCAGTACTGCTCATCCCTCTGCCTGCTGATAAGCCTACGCTTAGTATCTCTAATACGCTGTGAAATCTTATCCTTCAACTCGGGCTCGGCGAAATCGAGAGGGTTGAAACCTGGAGCCCCATGCATCGTTTCCCTAGCTCTAATCTTAACGAGTATTGGAACCTTTTCAACAACCTCCCCTGTAACGACGGCTTCACCCTTATCAAGCCATTGTATTATTTCCTCCCACTTCTTCCCTAAACCTCCACTCTCTAAAACTATCTTTATATCGTTTGGATCTGTCACCCTATGTATTATCCAAGTGCCGACAAGACCTCTAACAGTTGTATCTAACAGCTGAGGCCTCTGGGTAACTACTACGAGGTTTGCTCCAAATTTTCTACCTTCTTGAGCAAACCTCTTAACGAACTCAGTAGTAGACCTCTTCTCCTTACCGGCAAACCTGTGAGCCTCATCCATAAAGCAGTAGAATGGTTTAACCCTCCTAGTTATGGAGGCTTGGAAAAGCTTATCTAAAACCTCACTGACTAATGCAACTTGTTCTTCTTCAACAATACCTCTGAGGTTTATAATCGTACACTGACCAGGCACGACAAGGTCTTCAGGTTCAGCAACCTTTAAAGAGTCTAATCCAACGTCAACGCCTGGGTTTATCTGAGGATCTCCAAACTCTAAAACCTGATTTACATATGATCTAGCTTCAACCTCGGAGTTAAATGAAGGATTTGGGATCTTCAAACTGGAATACTCTCCATGCGGGTCTATTGTGATGACTGGAATACCCTTCTTAAGAAACTCCTCCACTATAACGCCGACCGTGTAGCTTTTCCCAGAGCCTGGTTTACCAACTATGAATATCCTACCCATGCCCTTAATGGGTAGGAAGACTTTACAATCGTAACCTATTAAACGGCCTATGTATATGCCCTTCTTTTCATCGGTTGTTAAACCTAGGCTTTTCCTAAGGTTTTCTTCTGAAACCCTATACACCATCGTTCCAACAGGTAGGGGTTTTCTAGGACCTAAACCTATGAGACTACACTCACATAAAATACTATCCACAGTCCTATGGACGTTTGTAATTAACGCTACGTAGTTCTCCCCCTCATGACGTAATTCAACGTAATCGTTTAACCCCACGTCTTCAGTTAAAGCTTTAAACCTAAACTTCGTTACCGATATATCGCCCTCTATTATCCCGATGGCTTCTCCCTCAGACAACTCACTCATTCTAACCATATGCTAACTTCCTAAAGAATTTTCTTACACTTCTTCAAGTTGAAGAAGCCCATTGACACTTCAACAGTTTATCACAGGTAAACCTATATAAACACATGTAACATAAACATTCTAGGTGGAAATTGTTTAAAGTCTTCAAAACGGTTGAATTCTACATTTCACAGGAGGAGGTTAAACCATCATCCGTATCCCTCGCTATACACACATCTCAACCGGAAACATACAGCTTCTCACCGAAAGACAAGATAATAATTGAAATCGGCGGGCTTAAAGAATGCTCTTTTAAAGATTTTTATCCGAGGGAGCCGGAGTACATGGAAGAAGATGGCGGTGGAATTAAGCTATCATGGCATTATGTGAAGCCTAAGTTTACAGGCAACCCAAACTTCCTCTGGGGTGTCTGCTTTAAAGTAGATGGCGGTGGAAAAAACTCGGTTGAAGACTTCTCCGTGATAGAGTGGTGTTTAAAACCGGAGGAGATGAGTGGAAGGGGTCTAGTAGACCTTTGGCTTAAATATAGGCTTAAAAATGAAGCTGTTTCAACCGCTATAATAGGGCCAATACCTTCAGAGAAGCCTGGGGCAAAATTCTTCTTTGAAAGAGACTTGGAACAGTTTACGATAGATGTAACTCCTTCTAAGACAGCCTATGGAGATATACAAACGCTCGTATCCCGTAGAAGACCTCTTCAGGGTGTAGTCGACTTAAACGTAAAGATAAGGGTGAATGCTTGGAAGAGGGAGGAGCTTCTCATAGGAGGAAGGATTGAAGTTGAAAGTGAAGACTACCCGTTTAAAACCTACATTGAAAAATTAGGTCGGGAGGTAGAGTTACCGGGTAAGACAATACTTATGTACGGTCTGCCAGATCTGAGAATAGTCTGTAAGCCTAGTAGTTTCAACTCTTTACTCATTTAACTTTGAAAGAAATAGGGGAGAGTAGAAATTTAGAATATTTCTTTCTCACCTAACTTCTTCATTAGTTTGCTTCTGATTTTAACCTGGATATCTAACTCTTCAGGAGGCTCTAAATCTTCAGCTCGCCTTTTAATTGTTAAACCGCAGACACCGTCATTTAACAGTTTGTTTCGAATACAGCTAGCGTAGTTACACTTGTATCCCACACAGTAGTCGTTTGTATAAGTACACCATGCGTCTCCTCTACCAGTCTTCAAGGACTTCTTGCCACATCTAAAGAACGAACAGTCAGGAGAACAGTACTTCAACTCCTTCAAGGCCAACCCCAAAATACGCAGCCACTAAAAATCTACTATTTTCTAGATTTAAACTTTTTCATTTTTCCGTAGTATAAGTTTCCAATATTTCATCTGAGTAAATTACATAATGTTTTTAGTTAAGTTCCTAGAATGGTTAAGTGGTGTGCAACTTGGATGAAAAACCTGAAAGTAAAGTCTTCATCAAAAGGGGTGAAGTCGTCGGTAAGCAGGTCGTTGAAAAAAGAGGTTATGTAATAGGCACGGTTAAAGACTTATCATTCACCATAACTTCTGAAGGCGTAGAGCTAGCCATATCCGTAGACAGCGCTGGCAGAGAGCTGAATATACCTTGGGCTGAAATTCAAGCTATAGGTGATGTTGTACTCCTTAAATCTCAATATGAGAAGCCTACCCCAGCTCCTACTCTAGTAGCGCCACCAGCTGTTCCAACCCCGACACCTATAGGTGTCGGATTGGAGAAAATATGCCCCTATTGTGAATTTAAAAATCCATCTGATGCAAAATTCTGCGTACGTTGCGGGAGAAGACTGCCAGGTTGAAAGTTAAAAACGCGTCCTTTAAACCACTAAGCGGAGGAGGGAGAAGTGAAAATACTGCTGGTCGTATGCGACGGTTTAGGAGATAGACCTATTAAAGAATTAAACTATAAAACACCTTTAGCCGCTGCTGAAAAACCGAATCTCGAAAAACTGTCGTTGATTGGAGTTAAAGGTATCATGGATACGGTAGCTCCCGGTGTAAGACCTGGAAGCGCACCAGCTCATCTAGCGATATTCGGCTACGACCCTGAGAAATACTATACGGGTAGGGGAGTTTTCGAAGCGTTAGGTTTAGGATTAGAGCTTAAAGAAGGAGACATAGTGTTCAGGTTTAATTTTGCGACAGTAGACGATAAAATGGTCGTTGTTGATAGGAGAGCTGGAAGGATAAGTGAACGTACAGTAGAATTGGCTAAAGCGTTAAATGATATTTCCATTCAAGGGGTGGAATTGGTATTTAAAGAAGCTGTTGAACATAGAGGAGTTCTCATTATGAGGGGGGAGGGGCTTTCTTGGAAGGTTTCAGACACGGATCCAGGTAAAACAGGTTTAAGAGTTGGAAAGTGTAAGCCGTTAGATTCATCTCCTGAAGCACTTAAAACAGCCAGCCTAGTCGATATGGTTGTCGAAGAATCCTACAAGATTCTCAAGGATCATTGGGTTAACAGGGATAGAATTAAACAGGGGGTGCCTCCGGCTAACGTAGTGCTTCCAAGAGGGGCAAGCATACTAACCAAGGTTGAAGGATTTAAAGAACGTTACAAGCTTAAAGCATCATGTGTAGCTGGTGGAACCCTCTACAAGGGTGTGGCTAAGTTTGCTGGGATGAATGTTTTAAACGTAGCTGGAGCAACAGGCACTTATGAAACCAACTATAAGGCTAAAGTTGAAGCTTCCCTGAAAGCTCTTAAAGAGACTGACTTCGTCTTCCTCCACTTTAAGCAAGCTGACCTAGCAGGTGAAGATGGAGATTATAAGAGAAAGATCGAAGTGATACAACGTATAGATGAAGCTTTAAAGCCGCTTACAGTCTTAGATGATACTTTAATAGTTGTCACTGCAGACCATTCAACACCATGCTCTATAAAAACCCATTCAGCCGACCCAGTGCCAGTAATGATATGCGGTGAAGAAGTTAGAAGAGATTGTATTGAAGGCTTCGATGAAGTCAAAGCCGCTAAAGGCGGTTTAAACCGTATAAGAGGGCTCGATTTAATACGTATTCTACTAGATATAGTGAATTTAGCCGAAAAATATGGTGCATAACCTCTATTATTTTCAATCTTCCAACTATATCTTAAAATATAAGCTTTCACTATATGTTTTCCGGTATTGGAGAGGGGGTTAATGGACAGGTATAGTGAAATCTACGAGCTCGAGCGGGAGCTTATGCGTAAAGAGCGACAGATAGAGTATTTACAGATGGAGTTAAGGAAGTGCTACCAGACTATTGAAGAGCTTAAGCAGGGTATGAAGCCTGTTGGAACGGCTGTCGATGTTAGGGATAATAGAGCTTACGTTAAATTCAGCGGTCAGATGTATGAAGTATCCATCCCGCCTGAATACATAGGTAAGATTTCACCAGGTATGGATGTAACGCTTTCACCCAATAGAGGAACGATCATAGGTATTGTTGAAAATCTTAAAGATGGATCTGCTTGGAGCTATAAGGTTGAAAGGGAAGTACGAGTATACTATGATGATGTTGTAGGGCTTGAACATGAGCTTAATGAGCTTAGAAAAGTTGTAGAGTGGATTCTAAACCCGTTTAGTAGAGAGCTTAGGGAAAACCTACTTCTCGACAAGAGGCTTTTAGAGGAGGGTGGATCTGTACTTCTATATGGTCCTCCAGGCACTGGGAAAACCTATATGGCTAAAGCTATAGCTGGTACCTGTACGCTATACGGCTATAAAACCAGCTTTATAAAAGTCGATGGATATGAAGTTGTATCTAAGTGGCTCGGCGAATCTGCTAGAAACATTAAAGAGATTTTCAGACTCGCTAGGGAAATAGCGCCAAGCATACTGTTTATAGATGAGGTAGATGCTATAGGCAGGTCTAGAGTTGACGTGACTACGGATGCTGGTAGAGATGTACAGGGTATGTTAAACCAGCTTCTAATAGAGTTGGGAGAGGGGTTTGAAACGAATAGGAATACTGCTGTGGTATTTGCGACAAACTTCCCATCTGTTATAGACCCGGCTCTACTAGATAGGGTTAAGAAAATACTCTACGTTCCACCTCCCAAGACTAGAGAGTCTGTTAAACGGCTATTCGATTTCTACGCTTCAAAAATAGTTTTAGATCCAAGCCTTAAAAATGGTAAAGTGTTGAAGGATGAAGTGTTTGAGAAGATATGGTCTATTATTAAGCGTAGAAGGCTCGTATATGAGGCTTCCATCCCTAGGAGAAGCATAAGCATTAGGGATGAGTACAGTATAACGCCTAGAGACGTTAAAAACGTAGTGCTTGAAGCCGTAGATGAAGCTTACTCAACTGGGAGGAAAGCCGTAGATGAAGAATGCCTACTCAGTCAAGTTGAAAATTTTGTAAAAGGGGAACTGTGTTCGCAATCCATCTAAGGAAAGATTTAAAGAGTAAACATGCGTTAATTATCGATTATGAGTATTCCCCCCTATATTTTAGGTGGTTTAGCAACATTACCATACTATCGTGAATCCTATCCGAAGAGGGTTTCAAGCTACGATAGAACTGGCGGCAATAAAGACTTCATAACGGTAAAACCTTGGGAGGCTAAAGTTTTAGCGGACATAGACGGTACTGGCGTAATCAGACACATATGGTGTACAATAGCCTCTGAAGACAAATACTATTTGAGAAACATAATCCTCAGAATGCACTGGGATGGAGAGCCGAATCCAAGCGTTGAAACACCTATAGGAGACTTCTTCGGAATCGGCCATGGCGTTGCCAAACACTTCATATCTCTACCGCTAACCATGACCTGTGATAGAGGCTTCAACTGCTACTTCCCCATGCCGTTCTCCAGAAACGCCAGAATAGAAGTTGAAAATCAAAGCGATAAAATGATTAACGCTTTCTACTATCACGTAGACTATGAAGAACTGCCTGCTTTAGATGAAAATATGCTTAGGTTTCACGCTAAATGGAGAAGGGAAAATCCGACTAAAGCTGAATACTACCCATCAGGTGAAGAGGGGAAGAATACAACTGGTGAAGGCAACTATCTAATACTTGAAGCATACGGATATGGGAGATACATTGGATGCATCTTAAGCATTTATGGATTGAAACCGGGATGGTGGGGTGAGGGAGATGAAATGATATTCATAGATGGAGAGAAGTGGCCCCCTTCAATACATGGGACAGGGACTGAAGACTATATTGGATCGGCTTGGGGCTTTAACAGGGAATTCTACGGTCCCTTCCACGGCTTCCCACTCATGGGTAATCCAGATTGGACTGGACCATCGTCAATGTACAGGTTCCACATAGAAGACCCCATATTCTTCAGGAAGTCGATAAAAGTCACTATTGAGCATGGGCATGCTAACGATAGAGGAGACGATTGGTCTAGCGTAGCCTATTGGTATCAGAACGAGCCTCACTATGAATTTACTAGGCTTCCACCGCCTGAGCTTAGGAAGCCTAGAGAGTCTATATGACTGGCATATGGTATTCTAAATCTCCTGGATGGTAAACGCCTTTTATAGGTATACTCCAGCCACAGCTTGGGCACCTTTTGTCCTTTGTTAAAAGCCACCTAGAGATGTAGAAGCCGAATCTTTCAATAATACGTTCGCCGCAGTTTGGACAGTAGGTATGCTCATACCTGTGTCCTGGTACGTTCCCAAGATAGACGTAGTGCAATCCCACGTCTCTAGCAGCCTCATACGCCTTCTCAAGCGTGTTTAAAGGAGTCGACGGAACATCGGTAAGCTTATAATCCGGGTGAAACCTCAGTATGTGGAATACTGTATCCGGTCCAAGGTTGTCTCTAATCCAGCTGGTTAACGCTTTGACGTCATCTATGGAATCTCCGTATTTTGTGACTATGAGGTCTGTTACTTCAACATGTATATTCCTACTCTTCAAAGCCTTTAAACACTCGTAGATAGGCTCTACGTCCGGTACGGCGGCCATGGTTTTGTAAAACTCCGGGTTGGCTGAGCCTTTGAAGTCTACAGTAGCTGCGTCGAGGAAGGGGGATACGAATTCAACGGCTTCCGGAGTCATATATCCGTTTGTTACAAACGTGTTGAACAGACCCTTCTCTCTAGCGAGTTTAGCAGTATCATAGGCATACTCCATAAATATCGTAGGCTCCGTGTAAGTATAGCTTACGCCTTGACAATCGTACTCTAAAGCCAGTTGAACGACTTTACTGGGCGGCAAGTCCATACCTTTAACCTCTCTATCTTGACTTATAACCCAATTATCGCAGTATTTACACCTGAAATTGCATCCTACGGTAGCTATGCTCATGACAGACGAGCCTGGATGGAAGTGGTAGAGCGGCTTCTTCATAATTGGGTCTGCCGCTGCAGCTACAGCTTTACCGTAGACTAGACTGTAAAGCTTCCCGTCTATGTTTTTACGGACACCGCAGAAGCCTACTCCACTGTTTGGAATTATACATCTCCTACCGCATAGATGGCATTGAACTTGACCATTTAAAGAACTGTATAAGTAAGCTTCCTTCAAAGGTAGACAAGCCCTCCTACATATAAGTAAAGCAGAGACCTACTATTATTGATTTCGAAATAACAGTCTAAATAAGTGGAATTTAAAAATAGTTCAACTATAGTTTTTAAAGTGTTGAAATGTAGATACATTTAAAAACCTACACATCCAATACAGGAAGAACAATTACAATTTAACGAGGGTTGAAAATTGAGCGTTAGAGTGGTCTTCTTAGGGACGTCTGGAAGCATACCTACTACTAGGAGAGGTATGCCTTCTCTAGTCGTTCAAAGAGAGGGGGAGCTTTTGATGTTCGACTGTGGTGAGGGGACGCAGAGGCAGATGATTAAAGCTGGATTGGGATTTGGAAGACCGATGAAAATATTTATATCTCATATGCATAGCGACCATATTCTAGGACTACCTGGTCTTCTTCAAACGATGTCTATGATGGATAGGGTTAAACCGCTTCAAATCTATGGTCCTCAAACGCTTAAAGACTTTCTAGAACGTGTAATTGAAATAGTTGTCGGTGAACTCAATTACCCGTTAGAAGTATACAGCGTCTTAGAAGGAGAGGTTTGCAGAGGCTTAGACTACAGTGTTCAAGCCGTTGAGACGGATCATACTGTTCAAAACTTCTCATACAGTATAGTGGAAGACCCTAGGCCGGGTAGATTCTACAGAGAGAAGGCTTTATCGTTAGGTATTCCCGAAGGGCCTCTATGGAAGAAGCTTCAGAGAGGTCAGTCTATAACACTTGACGATGGAAGAGTGATAGCTCCTGAAAGTGTACTAGGACCTCCTAGAAGAGGTTTGAAAATAGTTTATAGTGGTGATACACGTCCATCTATGAAGCTTGTAAAGCTTGCGGCGAATGCGGATCTACTTATACACGAGGCTACTTTCGATGGAGAGTTTAAAGACAAGGCTAGAGTTGAAGGACACAGTACGGTGGTCGATGCCGCTGAAATAGCTAAATTAGCTAACGTATCTAAACTCGTTGTGACGCACATATCTGCTAGATACAGTGAAACAACGCTTCTACTGGAACAGGCTAGGAAAATCTTTGACAATACGGTTATAGCTGAAGATTTTATGGAGATTGTTATTCAAAGACCTAAGTAGATTCTTTTGACGTTAACCAGTTTATCACACTCTTAGGGTCCTCTGTTTCAATTTCAACCCTTATCGGTCCTAGAGGAGATTCTCCATAGGGTTCTGAGAACGATATACTCCCGGCGAATGACACCTGCTTATTGAGAAATATAACGACCCTATTTGGCTCCATCCACTTCAGCATAACTACTCTAGCTGCATCTCTTATACGTCTCGCTTTAAGCTTAGCCTTCATATGCTCTAAAGCCTTTAAACTTTCAGCTTCTCCAACTACGTATTTGAATCCCGCCTCCTCAACTATCCTTACGCGGGCGGATGGAACTATGTTACGTATGGCTTTCTCCACCTTAGCCGCATCTTCTGTCGGGTTAAGCTCAGCTCTAATCTTGATCTTAACGTTCTCATACATTTCTAACAGAATCTTCACTGTAGTTCCTACAGAAAAACATTATCCTAAGCTTAACAGTCTAACCTGATTGCGTCTTTAAAGACTTGTTCAAATTCTTCTAAGGCTTTCTCAGGCGGGCCTTCATTCAGTATTACTCTATCTCCTTTCGCCAGAAGTCCCGCTAATCCTAAAGCCTCCTCAGCTCTATCTCTATCTTCAAGGTCTTTAATACTCTTAGGGTCGTCGCCTCTTCCTCGTTTAGAGAGACGTTTAAACCTCTCTTCTCTCGAAGCGTTGACAACCACCAGTATGAATTTTTTAAAGTTTTCTCTGAAGAACGACATTTCATCAACCGTTCTAAGACCATCAATCACGATTAGATTTTGCTCGAAGCATCTACTCTTCTCTAAAATCCTTTTAGCTACTGCTAGAGGCCCTTCTTCACTTCTAAGCTTCCACATGAGTAGAGTCATGTTTTCCCTAGTCGGTGGAAGCCCTCTTCTTAAAGCCTCTTCTCTAACAACATCTCCCATGTTTAAAACCGGTATACCTCTCTTCACAGCTTCTGAAGCTAGAAGAGTTTTACCAGCACCCGGATAACCAGTAAGCCCTATACATACTTTATCGACTTTCAACTGTAAACACTAATAAGCATCTCAACTCTTCAATATAAAACTGAGCATAGTGGTTCAGAGGATTGGAGACTTGACAGAAGTTATCAGATGCTTCATATCCGTCGATGTTGAAGATAGTGGGATACTACAGATCATTCAAAACCTTCAGAAGAGGATTGAAGAGACAGAGAATATTGTTAAAACTGTTGAAGTGGAGAATCTGCATCTTACGTTAAGATTTCTAGGCGAATTGCCGCAGCCAGCGGTTAAACGGATAATGGATGGATTGAAGAGTTTAAGTTTTAAACCGTTTAAAATAGAGTTTAAAGGTTTAGGTGTTTTCCCAAACCTTAGCTACGTAAGAGTTGTATGGGTTGGCGTTGGAGAAGGTGTAGATAAACTTGAAAACCTACATAGTCAAATTAACGGGGTTCTTAAGAGGCTTGGTTTTGGAGTGGAGGAATTCTCACCCCATTTAACCCTAGCTAGGGTTAAAGCCATTAGAAATAGACCCGGCTTGGCTAAGCTTTTAGACGAATACCGTGACGTTTCCTTCGGCTATATGGATGTAACATCTGTCAGAGTTAAAAAGAGCGCTTTAACTCCTAAAGGACCTATTTACACCACTATTATGGAGGTTAAGGCGGGCCCGTGACTGTTGAAGAGCTTTTAAACAGCATTCTTAGAGAGATTAAACCCAGCCCTGAAGACGAAGTTAAAGTTAGGGAAATATCTGAGAAAATTACGAACGCTCTTAAATCTGAAACTAAAGCATTAGGTTTGAATGTAGACGTTGAAACATATGGCTCTGTGGCTAAGGGGACGTGGCTTAGAGGAGACGTAGATTTAGACGTTTTCCTTATGGCGGATAGAAGCATACCTAGAGAAACATTGATATCAAATGGATTGAAATCCGCTAAGGGAGTGTTTGAAAGCCTTAAAGGCAGGTGGATTGAAAGGTATGCAGACCACCCGTATGTGGAAGGGTGGGTTGACGGCGTTAGAGTAGACGTTGTTCCATGCTATAGAGCCGAACCCGGTAAATGGCTGACGGCTGTAGATAGAACACCCCACCATACGCAATACATTAAAAGTAAATTGAGCGGTGAAGCTTTAGACCAAGTTAGGCTTTTGAAGAAGTTTGCTAAAGGCATTGGCGTTTATGGAGCTGATATTAAAACCGGAGGGTTTAGCGGATATCTATGCGAGCTTCTAATAGTCAGCTACGGCGATTTCATTAAAACCGTTGAAGCCGCTTCAAAGTGGGATAGGCGGACGATCATAGATATTGACAAATATTACCGTGGTAGATTGGGGGAAGTTAAGAAGAAGTTTCAACATCCTTTAGTAGTCGTAGACCCGGTTGACCCGAATAGAAACGTTGCAGCCGCTGTTAGATTGGAAACCTTATGCACTTTTATAATGGCTTCAAAATGCTTCCTCAGAAAACCCTCAAAAGCCTTCTTCTACCCTTCAAAGCCGGTAAAGCTTACGGAGAGTGCTTTCAAAGCGAAGCTTGAAAGTCGAGGTTTAGACTTAGTAGCCGTCAGTTTTGGAGCTGTTGAAGCAGTTCCAGACGTTCTATGGGGACAATTATATAGAACATTGGACTCTATGAAGGCGTTACTTGAAAATTGGGATTTTAAAGTGTATAGGGCTAAAGCTTGGACAGATGAACGAGGGTTAACAATCTTTCTCTTTGAACTTGAAAGCTCTATTTTAAGCCGTTTAAAACGCCATACGGGTCCACCCGTGTTCTCAGAAGAGTTTTGGAACTTCCTAGGTAAACATCTTAGGAAAGACAGGACTTCAACCGGTCCCTGGGTTGAGGGAGATAGGCTTGTCGTTGAAGTCGATAGGAGGTTTAGAGACGTGAAAGACTTGTTTGAATGTTTCCTTAAGGCAGATGGAGGGATTTCAGTAGGCGTTAGAGAGAAGATTGCTGAAGTCATTGGAAGGGGGTTTAAAGTGCTAAAGAATATGGAGCTCTGGAGTATTATGAGTGAAAACGCCGAGCTTAATCTGTTCATTTCCGAATTTTTAGATGGTTTACCCATGTGGTTGAAAACGTGGTTGGAGGAGGCCGAGGCTACATTTGATAAAACCCGTAATGTTGAAGCCTGACAGTCTACTGACGTTTGAAGAAGGCTTTATACTGACATATCCCAGTAAAGACCTTAAAATTTTAAAACGTAGAGTTGAAGCTATTAAAAGTCTTGGAGTAGACTTAATCGAATTTACAGGGCCTAAGGAAGTTTCCAATGTGGATATACTTGGTAAAGGTACGAGAAACATAGTTGTAAAAGCCTGGGTTTCAGGTTATACGTATGCTCTTAAAATTAGACGGCTAGACTCTTCGGCATCTAGCATTAGGGTTGAGGCTGAAAATATGAAGATAGCCAATAGCGTACGCGTAGGTCCGAAGCTCATATCTTACACGGACGATATGATACTTATGGAGATTGTATATGGGAAGCCGATACTGGAGTGGATAAATGCCCAGACAGATGAAAACGTCGTTAGGAGGGTTCTGTTTAAGCTGATAATGGACGCGTATAGGCTTGATATGGTTGGACTAGACCATGGAGAATTGAGCAGAGCTTCAAAGCACATACTCATAAAATCCGACAATGAACCAGTCGTTCTAGATTTTGGCTCTTCAAGCATAAACCGGAGACCTTCAAACGTTACATCACTAGTCAGCTACCTCTTCATAAGAGGCGTAATGCCAAACACTTTTCAAAAACTATATGAATCTACCAATAGAGAGGAAGTATTGCATAGGCTTAAACAATATAAGCAGAGACCTTCTAAGGAAGCGTTAAATAGTCTAATAGATGCACTCGGCTTATAAAAGTTACCTTCAACAACTCTTAAAAATAAAGATAACTCTTATAAACCCCCCGCACCCAGCTTAATAGATTGAAGAAGGGGGCCGTCGTCTAGCATGGCTAGGATACCAGCCTGGGGCGCTGGCGGTCCTGGGTTCAAATCCCAGCGGCCCCACCATCGTTTAGATAAAACCCCAGCAGTTTCCGTTTACTTCCTTTTTTTTAAACAGCTTAACTCCATTGATGTCGCAAACGTATTCGAATCTAGCCTCTATCGGCTTTGAGGCTTGTTCAACGGTCGTCGCCGCCCTGCAAACGTACTCGTCGTCTTCCTCATGCTGAATCAGCTGCGTGTATATTAACGTGTTCTTTATGTTTCTATGTCCAAGCATCTGCATAACGTGCAATATGTCTCGCGTCCTGTGGTATTCCATCGTAGCAAAGTTTAAGGAGCTTGAACCTATAAGAAATGCTATTCGACATGGACGTAAGCTTACTTCAGAACAGAGGGAAAAGTTAAAGATATTCTTTCAAGATATACTACGTCAAATTTTAGCTTCGGAAATCTAAAATTGCATTAGTAAATGGCTTCCCCTATGTCTTACAAAAAACGGCTTAGGATACCAATAAGCGAAAAATAAAACTCATTGCTCTTGGCAATCTTGTAACTTTAAGCTTAGATGAAGTTTTTTACGCGACAATATTTTTCCAGCTGTTCAATAACCTTTTCTTTATCTTTCTCTGTATATTGTGTTGTTGCAAATATACCTTTCCAACTATCTAAGAATGTGGCTTTTCTTAACTCAGGAATTATTCTCTGCTCGATTTTCAACTCGAACACTCTCGGATGGGGCAATATCTCCTTTAGTCTGTCTTTCAGCCCTTGAGGAATGCCATTCTCGTGGATTAGCGAAGCTATGTCTCTTATATCAGAAGCTCTAGAAGAAACAACCTTCATGATAAAATAGTCTAGGTAGCTTGGAACTGCAATGCTGATACTCTCATCCGCTATGGATATGGGTACAAAGTTACTGTTCTTAACCATCGCTTCGTCTATTAGAATTATTTCCTCTGCCTTTCTTCCCCTTATCTCTCCTTCCATGAAATCCAAGGATACCCTTACCTTAACCTTATTGTACTGTATGAATTTAGTCCACCTCATGAAACCATAGTCTTTATGCTTTTCTTCCTTTTCAACGCTATATCCTTCTGGCAGAATGGCTTTTAAGTCGTCTAGATTCCAACCATCTTTCTTTCTAACGATAAAGTCACAGTCCCTCGTGAACCTAGAAAAGGGAATGAAAGCCCTTAATGCATACCCTCCAGTTAAAAGAAGTCTTGGATTAGTAAAGCCGCAACTCTTCTCAGAAAGGTGAAGAATAGCCTTTAACAGCTCTTCTTCTCTCTTCTTCATCATCTCTATAACTCTAGGCAAACTCGATCACCCTTTTAACAGCCTCTTCAACCAATTCCCTGACATCATCCTGTTCTAATCTGGTTGTTTTCACGTCGAACATCTTTCTCTCTAATTGTCTGTTGAATAAATTGCAGCCATACTTTATAGCGTTCCAAACCCTTGTATCAGTTTTGGAGATCCTCTTCCATCTAGCTAACTCCTTTACTTTGTCGAAGGAGATGTCATCCTTTCTAAAATATAAGACGGCGAAAGCATCTAAGAATGACCAGTCTGCTATACAGTTCACTAAGCAAGATTCCGGTGTTTCGATGAACAAGCGGTCAACCTCCTTGTATTCGTAAGGTATCCTATCGTGATCTTCAACCTCAAAGATCCATCCTCTATCCTTGCCAAACTTTTCCAATGCCCTTTTGTATGATGCATCCTCAACAGCTAAGCGGTAAACGTTTCTGTGGATAAAATCATAGTTCCATACGCTTGCCGCGGTCTGCTTTATTAACACCTTAAACCGTTTGTCGTTGGCTAAGAAGTCCCACACATCCTGTTGCTTCTTAGGGATATAGTACCAGCCCCAATAGACTCTCTCCACCTCGCCCAATTTTCTTAACCTATACAAGTATTCTTTTGCTCTGGCTTCGACTTGCTTGGCTTCACTAACCGTGAATAAGCTCCCCTTCCATTTCTCTCTTAAGGCTGAGCTGAACTGCTTTAAGTACATTAAGTCACCTTTTATATTATAATGGCACGTTAAGTATTTAAAGCTATGTCACCACTTAGGCATAATGATACCAATACGGCTAAAAATAAAACTTGTTGCTCTAGGCGGTCTTGTTATTTAGCTTTGAACTTGGATGTACTCCCTTAATTCGGATGGAAGATGGTAAATCGGTTTCCCTCCATAGGGGGGTGCTAAATTTAACACGTAACAATTTTCACATGCTAGTTCAGACCTATTGGGTCAGCCGCGTAAATGTTCACGGATAGCTACATCCTATTTCCGTCAGCAGGTCTTCGGCTTTTCTCGAACCTTCAACAAAAAAGTTGCATCTAAAGAGAAAATTGAAAGGAACTTTTACAATCTACCAGTCTTTAAAAAACTGATGAAGAAAAAAATAAGGGTTTTGCGAGGGATTTCTCCATGCATTACTGTTCTAGGTTCAAATCCCAGCGGCCCCATTTTAAAACCCAGCATCCCTATTCTCGCGCCGGCTTACTTACGTTTTCTGAAGACTTTAAGGCCGTTGAAGTCATAACTTAGATAAAGCTTCCATCCACTCGATGCGTTTACAAATCGAAAATCTTTATATCTTTGTGTTACAGCATATATTACGTTGGTGGATACGATGTCGTCTACATTTACAATCCGTATCCCTAGGGAGCTTAAAGAGCAGATGCGTAGATCACCTATCGAGTGGAGTGATGAAATTAGACGTTTCATCGAGAATAGGGTTAGGCAGTTTGAACTCGCCGAAGCTGTTAGAAGTGTTTGGACTAGAGCTGAGAAGAGAAGGGTTAACATAGATTCTGTAGACTTGATTAGAGAGGATAGGAAGCGTTGAAATGCAAACCGTAATCTTAGATTCTAACATCCTTGTTAAACTCGTCGCTAACGAGCCAGGCTCGGACGAAGTGAGAAAACATATAGAAGCTCTCTTAGAAGGCGGCTCCGACCTATACACAGTCGATTTAGCTCTACTAGAAGCTTTAAACGCTCTATGGAAACATGCGAAGTTAAGCGGAGATCTAGATGAAAGTGAAGCTCTAAATGCATCCGAAGATCTGATACAAATCTACACTAGGCTGAACATCCTCGAATCTAAAATGCTCTACCGAGAAGTCTTAGAGCTAGCACTATCCCTAAACATAACAGTATACGACGCCTTATATATAGCTGCAACGAGAAAATTAGGTGCTAAACTATATACGGCAGATAGGAGATTAAGGGATATCGCATCTAGATACGCTATTATGCTTGAAACATAAATATCGCACGGCATTCGATTACAAACGTTAACCGATTACATCTAAACATCTTCTCTCCCAACGTTTTAGCGTCGAAAGTATATGACGGATACATAATCCTACTGAAACTCGCCCAGAATCCTTGAGGAGAATGGGATTAGGCTTGCTTGGAAGGATATCAGTTTGGGGCGCTGGCAGTTCCGGGCTAAATCCCAGCGGCCCCACTTTTTTCACAGATTCAGAGATATCCAACAGCTGAGAATTGAGAATATTCTGGCTATACTCTCCTTTCAGCTGTCTTATTGCCTCTTCAGGGCGTTTTCGCAGGTTTTAGAGATGGTTAAGGAAGAGAGATACGAAGTAAGAGCAATTGGAACTCTCATAAACGGCTCCAGTAGAAAAATAGCCCGACCAATATTATAGCCATTATGATAGCCCATACTTTTACGCTTAAAATCATAGGGCTTAAGCTCCCACTAGAGTCTAAGCTAACCCTGTATTCCGCTCTAAACTTAACTCAAAGCCTCCAGAAGAGTCCAGAACCGTAAAAATACAGCAAGTAGACCCTCACCAATTGAGCCTCCTTACACTAAATGAGGCTTCCCAAATTATAATGGGAAACTATAACAGCTTGATATATCATGGTGAAGACTATAGGATTGTTGATAAACATTTGTATGTAAGCCGTCTGTTTGTAGAAAATCCATGGTCTGGATTTGAAAACAATGGAGAAAAAATACCTAGGGGGGAAGTAAACAACAAGCTCCGCAAGGTCTTGAACAAAGAAGTGGCTTTCAAATCGGGGAAGGAAAAGAATTCTACTTATTGAAATCAGTATTGAAAAACTTCAACTACCATCTCGAATTGAAATCCAAAAGCTAAGTCTAAAACTGAAGGGGGGAAGTAGAAAAGAGGGGTTTACGGCTTGTTCTCCCGACGAAGGTCGGAGAGACTTGAGGGATAAAATTTCCTTGATTAAAGTGCTGCTAAATCTGTGAAGGTATTGTTCTCGCCTGATAAAAAAGAGAGTTGCGAATGTCCTATAGTTCGATTAAAGACTCGCCTCTCCTAGCTAAGTATCTATACGATGTGGTGATTATATATGTTGCTGGAAATATAGCTTTATACGCTTCTATAGGTCCGTACAATACGAAGTCTGCTGAAAGGACTATTGGAGCTATGTTAGACGCTAAAGCGGCTGCTTCAACCCCCTCTACTCCATACACCTCTCTAAGCCTCTTCTTCATCAGTGAAACCGCGTTGTGCGCTCCACATCCACATGGCAGTCCGAACATAGATTTTACACTTAGTATCGCCCTTAAAGCTATGGATAGACTGGGTACATCCATTACAAACGTATCTACAAGCGGGGCTGTTACACCGGCTTTTTCAGCTTTAAACAGTAGTTCTCTTAAAGCCTCTATACGCGCATCAACATCTATAATCCTACTAGTGTATAGGAGAAGCACTGCCGATTTGACGCCGCTTTCCAGCAATATACTTAACTCTTCATCTTTAGACCGAGGCGTCAATGAATTGAATACTACTCTACTGGACAGCCCCACATCCCTAACGTAACTTAAGGCTGTAGACATCACCTCCAACGTCGGCACATCTATCAGAAAAGGTTTATCGATCAACTTAGAAACGAAGTCTATGTACTTTGCTACGGCTTCCGGAGACGGGATAACCACGTCTATTAAACCGGGAATCTTAGTCTTATCGACGATCTCCTCATGACACTTCAACAGTTTTTCCGCAGCATCTCTATCGAACTCACCTTTCTTCTCATCTGAGACGAGCCTATGCTTATGGTAGAATATGGAGCCTATCAACACCGGAGGGTTATCCCCCCTCCCTCTTCCTATTTTAACCCCGCCTATTTCAAAGACCTTCTGGTCGGCTTTAAACTTAAACATGGGTTATCATGCTTTCATAACTTTAAAGTTAAAAAAGCTTTGCTCTCCACCTCATTCATCAATACTGCTACCCAACCCTGAATAGATGGGGAAAAGTTAATTTAAAGGAGAGGCTCAGAATATTTTAGTGTCGCCATGCCCGAGCCCTGGGATGAATTTTGGGATAGATGGTTTAGAAGACGCATGTGGCCTTTCTCAACGTTCTTCGAGAGAATGGATGAAATGTTTAGAGAGATTGAACGTACATTTGAAAGAGAGCTTGAGGATTTGACTAGAGAAGTTCCAAAGGATTTAGTACGTGAAAAAGTTCTACCTGATGGTACAAAGGTGTATGAGTGGGGGCCATTCATCTACGGGTACAGTATAACGATCGGCCCAGATGGGAGACCTCAAGTGAGGGAATTCGGCAACATAAAGCCAGGTGTTAGCCGTAGATTCGGCAGACCATCTGTATCCGTTAGGGAAGAACGGGAGCCACTTGTTGAAGTGATCAGCACAGACGGTGAGATAAACGTCGTAGCCGAAGTGCCCGGCGTTGAGAAGGAGGATATAAAGCTTCACGCTACTGAGACAACGCTGACTATAAGTGCTGAAACGGAGAAGCGTAAATACTACAAGGAAATCGAACTACCGGAGAAGGTAGATCCGAAGAAGGCTAAATCTACGTACAAGAACGGTGTATTAGAGGTTAGACTTCCAAAGAAGAAAGTTGAAGCACCTAAAGGCGAGCCGATAGAGATAGAGTGATTACACTACCCTACTACTGAGAAGATACTGTAATGATTCCGCCCCATAGATCCTGTATGTCTGAACCACATACTATTTTTTTTAAAACTATGTGAAAATCCACGGGTTCCAAGAGGGTTAGCTTTCATCGACGCATTCTTTCAATAGAAACTCTGAGAATTCCCCTAGAAAAGGAAAAACCCATTGTAGAATGCGATCTTACCGAGAAAACCCTTGCGTAAAAACTATAGGACCGCCTGTCACTTTTAAACGCATAGCTTCAAAATCCAGCCTCCTATAAAACCGCTTTTCAGAAGAGTTATTTATTGCATAGTAAGACTCCTTATTTTTCTCCTTGTACTTACGTGACTTCATAGAGTAAAAAAGCAGTATTGGCGTGCGAATTCACGAGGCATCGAAAGTAAAATAACGTTGATCACGCATATTTAATCAGGGGTGTTTTAATGCGTATTGCTTTAGGCGGTATGGGCCACGAGTCTAACACGTTTAGTCCCCTACCTACCAATATAGAGGATTTCAACGTCATCGAAGGCGGTAAGCTCCTCGAGGATGAAGTCGCTAAATACCTCATTGGTGAGGGGGTTGAAGTCGTTCCAACAGTCTATGCTTGGGCTCTTCCATCGGGTGTTGTTTCTAGAAGCGCTTTTCTACGGTTGGAGGATGAACTGCTTAAAGCCCTTGAAGATTCTGGCAAGGTTGATGGCGTATGTCTCTTCCTCCATGGAGCTATGGAAGTCGAAGGAATCGGCGATGGGGAGACGAATCTTCTTAAGCGTATTAGGGAAGTCGTAGGCTGGAGGGTTACGGTGTCCGTTGCTTTGGATCTTCATGGTAATTTAAACCCGCAAATTGTCGAGTATGCGGACATATTAACGGCTTACAGGACGACTCCACACGTAGACGTTTTCGAGACTAGGTTGAAAGCTGCCAGGCTTCTCATACGCTCTATAAAAACCGGTATCAAACCGACTTCCACTATTGTTAAGCCTCCAGTTCTACTACCTGGAGAATACGTTGTTACGTCGATTAAACCAGCTGCCAGCATATACCGCAGTCTTGAGGAAATCGATAGAAGGCTCGGTGTAGTAGACTCGTCCATGCTCGTCGGTATGGCTTGGGCCGATACACTCCATGCAAGTGCTAGTGCCGTAGTTGTTTCAGATGGAAGACGTGAGAGTAGAGCATATGAAATGGCTTGCAGACTTGCTGAAGCTTACTGGGATAAGAGGGGGGAGTTTAAACTTGAAGTTGAAGCCGGTGAAGTAGATGATTTGATAAGAGTTGCTAAAGCCTCAATGAAAAAGCCTGTGTTTATTTCAGACTCCGGGGATAATGTTACTGCGGGGGCTCCAGGAGACGTGCCAATCTTCATAGAACGCCTGTTAGCTTTCAAAGTTGAAGATGCTGTTGTAGCTGGAATATACGATCCAGATGCTGTACGCTTATGTAGAGAGGCTGGTCTAGGAGGCGATGTTAAGACTTCCATAGGTGGTAAAATCGATAAGATCAATGGATACCCCGTTGAGGTTAAGGGG
>JAGTQM010000012.1:27081-48601 GCA_018396755.1 Candidatus Bathyarchaeota archaeon
CCGGTAGAATAGCTATCTATATCTTGAAAACATATATCTTCTAAATCACTCTCTACAGCTTATCTTAAACTTTAGAACTTGTTAGAGATTATGAGAGATTGACTATTCATTTGGGTTTAGCATACCTGCCGATGGATGCATTGCTTGTAGAAGGGCGCTTTCCATGTTTTATAACTGTTAAAGAAAACTTATGAACATTCTCATCATTAACGGTATTGTATGGTTGTGAAAGTAGGTATTGTAGGTTCTGGATGGGCTGCAAGTATGCATGCAAGGTGCCTCTTGGAAAATGTAAACGTCGAACTGGTTGCTTTGGCTGATGTTTCTAAGAGCGAAGGTATGGCTTTCGCTAAGAGGTATGGAATTCCGAAGTTTTATGAAGATACTGGGAAACTTTTTGAAGACCCAGATGTTGAAGCCGTCTATATAATGTCTCCTCCCAAGTTTCATGCTTCTCAAGCGATAGCCGCTTTACAACATGGTAAACACGTTTTCTCCGAAAAGCCTCCTGCGATAAGTTTGAAAGAGATGGAGAAGCTGGCTGAGGTCGTTGAGAAGACTGGGCTAATATATCAGATTGGATTCAACAGAAGGTTTTGGCCAGTCTATAAGAAGCTTAAAAGTTTAGTTGAAACCGGGAAACTTAAATCGTATGTGGTTGATATTAAAATGGTTAGAGGGGAGATGGAAAGACCTCCGTGGACTAAACTGAGCGAGGTTTCCGGAGGCTTTCTATACGATAGTATGATTCACATATTGGATTTATCCAAGTGGATTTTAGGTAAACCTGAAACCATTAGATGCGTAGCTAGGAAGAACGTATATCCGCACTTCGATGGGTTCGTAGCGTTGATTGAATTCCTCAACGAGGAGAAGACAATAGAATCTATAACTTCCGTTGGACATGCTTCATGGGTTTACCCGTTTGAGCGGGTTGAAGTCTATGGCGACCATTCTTCAGCTATAACCGAGGAAAATTTTAAACTCACGTTTTCACACGGGAAGGGAGACATCCCCAATGTTGAAGTCTACCAGTTTACTAAGCTTCCGGAGCATGTGGCTTGGGGGTTTAAAGAAGAAGACGACCTCTTCATAGAAGCCGTAGCTAAAGGATTAAAACCAGCCGTTACAGTTATAGACGCCTATGATTCTGTTAAACTAGTCGAATCCTGCTATCAATCACTAGAGCACAGCGGTAGAGTAGTTACATTCGCTTAGAAAGTTCTAATTGCTCATGTTTATTTTCAACCCCATTAAACACATCTTAAATACTTCTCACCAGGTATTTGCTTTTTGGTGTGTGAGTTGAGAGCTCTCCTACTTGAGGCTGACTGGTCTCCAAGAGAAGATTACAAACCCACATGCAAAGAGGAGGAGACGCGTAAAACACATATGGGTAGCCGTGTGTGGCGTAACCCTAGACTAAGGCTTGTAGAGAAGCCTAAGCCTAAACCGAAGGGGAAGCAGCTTTTAATCAAAGTCAGAGCTTCAGGCATATGCGGCTCTGACGTTCACATGTATGAACGTGATGAGAAAGGATATATGTTGTACCCCGGGTTGACGAGGCTACCAGTTGTAATAGGCCATGAATTCTCAGGGGTTGTTGAAGAAGTTGGAGGCGAAGTCTCTATGTTTAAACCTGGAGATCCAGTCACTGCCGAGGAAATGTGGTGGTGCGGTGAATGCTTATACTGCAGGGCTGGTATGCCTAACCACTGTGAAAACCTTGAAGAGATGGGGTTTAGCGTTGACGGTTCGCATACCGACTACATCCTCGTACCTGAAAAATACGTATGGAATATAAGCCGTATCCTAGACTACGTTAAAAGCGAAGATAAGATGTACGTGTTAGGTGCTACAATCGAACCCGTAGGAGTATCATACAATGCCATGTTTGTTAGAGCCGGCGGTTTTCCACCCGGTTCATATGTAGTCATTTACGGGGCTGGACCAATAGGACTAGCTGCTATTGCACTTGCTAAAGCCGCGGGGGCTTCTTTAACCATAGTTTTCGATTTAGTTGAAAATAGACTTAAAGTTGCTAGGGAAATGGGTGCAGATTATGCTTTCAACGTGAAAAAGCTGCATGAAGAGAATATAAGACCTAGCGATAAGGTTTTAGAATTAACCGGCGGCTACGGTGCAGATATGCAGGTTGAAGCAGCGGGTAGTCCCTCTGCAACGCTACCTGAGATGGAGAGAAGCCTAGCCGTAGGAGGTAAGATCGCATGGATAGGTAGAGCTGACAAGACGGCGCCGATATTCATTGAAAGATTTCAAACACGTAGGGCGCAAATCTACGGAAGCCAAGGTCATAGCGGTCACATGATATTCTACAACGTTATAAGGCTTATGGCTTCAGGTAAACTGGATACTAGTAAGATGGTGACTGCTAGATTTCCACTAGATAAATATGAGGAAGCATTCAATCTCTTAATGAAAGAAAAAGATCAAGCCAAGGTTCAGTTTAAATTATAATCAGGGCGAATAATTTAACGGGAGGTGGTCGTTTGAGTTTAAGTGAAAGATGGTGTAAACCTGTTTTAAACAGGTATGGTGGGAAGATATACCTAGACCAGATGACTGTAAACGAGCTTAAAAAGAGGGTTGAGGAGAACGATATAATACTCGTTCCAGTAGGCTCTATGGAGAATCACGGTCCCCCCTCGCCTTTAGGCGAAGATACGTTAATAGGAGTTAGCATAGCTGAAAGAGTAGCGTATGAAACGGGTGTAACGGTTGCTCCTCCGATATTCTATGGTAGCCATCCGAGTCATCACTATGGAATGTTTGGAACAATACCGGTATCAAAAGACGCATTCATAGGATACGTGTTGAGCGTTGTTAAATGGTTAAGCCATTCTGGTTTTAAAAAGATAATTCTTTGGAATAGCCATGGGCAGGAGTACGTTCTGCCGATTGTCAAGGATAAAGCTATAATTGAGGAAGGTGTTCACGCCCTCATAATGGTTACCAGTTGGTGGAGCTGGGTTCAAGACCTCTTACGTAAAGCCGGGACAGGCGAGGAATCGGCTCCCAACATTAAGCTTGAAACCCCATTTATCCATGCTGACGAAGTTGAGACGAGTTGCATATGGTATGTAGCTCCGGACCTTGTAGACATCGAAGCTCTGAAAACAGCTAAAGTTGAGAAAATGGTCAGGTTTATAGATGCTAAATGGGTAAATTCCGCTGGGAATGTTTTCACAGATAAGCCGTTCAACTGGTATGATGTAAGCAGCGCCCCTGAAGTATACTACTATAGCCTAGGTGTTGTTGGAGACGCTTCAAAAGCGAATATAGGAAAAGGTAAAGTACTTATAGATACAGTTATTGGGAGATTCATAGAGTTTCTAAACTGGCTTAAATTTGAATATCCGCCTGGGATATTACCTAAAACTTGGATTGATTCTAAAGATTTGCGGTACGATAAGCCTTAGGCATACATGAGGGTTTACAGTGAAGCTTTCATTTGTCTATGTGCTTCCTGTTAAAACCGAGTTTAAATATGCAATTAAAGACGAACTACCTGAAGTATTGAATCTTGCCGCTGAATTTGGGTTTAAAGGTGTTGAATACAATATACCAAACCCGTTTGAAGTAGATTTTGAACGTCTTTTGAGGCTAACGGAAGACTACGGACTGAGAATTTCAGCTATATCGACTGGTTCAGCCTATTTAGAATACGGTTTGACCATTACGCATCCCGATTTCTCCATTAGAGAGAAAGCCCTCAAATTTATGAGGAAATATATTGAACATGCTTCAGCTCACAATTCTGGAGTAGTAGTAGGGCTTATAAGAGGAAGACGGAACGATAGAGCCGTTGAGGAAATCGCTGAATCATTAATAAGCTCTATCAAGATGCTGGAAGACCATTGTTTGAACTACAACGTTTTCCTCCTGATCGAGCCGTTAAACAGGTATGAAACCGACTACATTAACAATGTTGAAGAGGCTTTACGGATAGTTGAGCAAACTGGCAACTACGTCAAACTTCTATTGGACACATTCCACATGAACATAGAAGAGAGAAATATACGTGACGCTATACTCAGAGCAGGTCGCAACATAGGACACGTTCACATAGCTGAAAACAATAGACTCCCCCCTGGATTAGGCAGTATCGGCTGGAAGAATGTAGTTCATCATCTTTACCGAGTCGGATTCAACGGATACCTAAGCCTCGAAGCTCTACCTAGACCTAGCTTTAAGGAGGCTTTAAAACAAACAGCTGAAACGCTTAATCCCATCATAAAAGGCTTCCAAGTGGAATATGATCATTCATCTTAAATAACAGCCTCGATTTCTCTCATATTTCCAAAGTCAGTAAATCTTTAATTAATAGGTAGTACTAGACTGAGAATTGAAATAACATGATCGACCTATTACAGAACATAGGATTTGTTATAATCGGGTATCTCCTTGGAATGGCGTTTGCCGGAAGCTTCATAGGTAGAAAGTATATGGGAACTGTCGATATAATGCTCCATAAACTTTTCAGGAGAAAGACGACATTGGCTCAATATTTGTACTGGAGATACTTTTGCGGCATAGAAAAACCACCTAAACCAGAGGGAATTAAAAGAGTAGATGAGGCTATCCGCTTATTCAATTCATTGATAGAGCAGGTAGAGAAAATTATTGGAAAAATACACGTTTAATTACGGGCTTCAAAGCCAAACTAACATTTAATTAGAAAAGCAAAATCCTAAACCTTAACTTAGCCACTTAACAGATCAGGTTTACACATATAGTTATCACTTCGCCGTAGGTATGCGTACATAGTAAACTCTCAATAGTCATAACAGTTTATAGTCCCTGAAAAATACAGTAGTCTCAGTGACTAGCTGTGCCTGAATTCCTCGACTTATACGTGCAAGATCTCACGGCTAAGAAAACGTGGATAAATGATGCTTATTCTCAACCAGCCCCCTCCCCTATTGCAGCCCACCTTAGGAGGGAATTCGAAAACTACTGGAGGTTTAAAGAGTTTCCTAAAGCTTCACCTGACGAGTTTAAAGTCCTTGCAGTAGACGGCAGCTTGCAGTACGTTATCATGCCTAATGGTGGTATCTTCTACGTCGTAAGAGCACTTGCTATGTCGAATACCAATGCCGAATTCAGGAGTGTACATACGGGTTTCGACTACATATCTGAGGAAAATTACAGAGCTGTTATTGGTAGAGTGATGGAGTGGTTAGAGCACGAAGTTATTTTAGATGTGCTTAACAAGGGCTTTGAAGGTTACGTTCTCATAGATGGCTCCATCTACGGGCGTTTAGCCCACGTTCCTCTTGAAGTAAACTCTACGTATAGTAAAGATTTCATGGTAAAATACTTTGAGACAGTGATAAAACTCTTCAACACTGCGAGGGAGGGAAAAATTCCAATAATTGGATTAAGTAAAGAGAGCAGGTCTTCATTTCTTAAAGAGTTTTTAATGAGGAAGGTCATCTTTAAGCTAACTGAAGAATTTAATTTAAACGTGTTAGAAGTTGCCACACTTATGAGTAGGGCTCTAAATAAGAGGGGGTTCAGCAATATATTGGAGAAAACGCCAACCCCCATTAGAGAGTTTATGATAGAATACGCTACTCTTAAACCGGATTTCTTACTCATAATGAACTACGCTAGGAAGCCGGGGTACAGTACGCCTTTAATTTTAAACCCGCCCAATGGAGCTAAAAAAGCCTTTAGATTAATCAAAGCCGATCCTGTGAAGTATCTACAGTTAACTCATCCAATATCTTCAAGGAATACTGATTTCATTAAATGGGCCTCACATGTTATTGAAAGACTGCTGAAGCTACCGGCGATCGTGTCGTTTTACATTCTCCCGTCAAGTCTTGACACACCTATGAGGATAGATGTCCCAGCGTGGGTTTTAGGAATAGAGAAAAATATATCCGACGTCGATTCTAGCGAAGATATCGATGTAAATGTAGACAACATTTTGAGACTAATATCGGCAGGTTATGTCGGCTTAGAGGACTACAATATATGGTTGACAGCCGTTCATAGAAAGGTAAAACTTAGAAGAAAAACCTTCGAGCAAATATACCTTCCTAGGTTTGAAGAGATAGTCGGTAGAACTGCTACTTCAAGGAGGTATAGGCGTGTCAGATTCCCATGAGCAGTTGGAGCGTTTAGGTTACGTGATTGGAGAGGCAAGCCCATCCCAATTCTACTTCATAGCGGATGAAGATAAACATCCACCTAGATGGGAATATGTAGTTGTAAAATCTAGGGAGGCTGTTGACGGGTTTGAAGTTGAAGTTCCGATAATAGCGCAAGTATACGAGATAACGTCGTTAAGCCTAGCTTTAAACCTTGAAAATAAGCCTAATCTGGAGGCTGCTGAGAGGCTTATAAAAGCTCAACTCGTAGATAGGAGGCTTATAGCTAAAGCGAGAGTCCTCGGGTTTACATTGAAAGGAGAAGTTTTACAGCCTAGGAGAGCAATACACCCAGGTAATGTAGTGTATAAAGCTTCTTCAACTCTTTTAAGAGAATTCTACTCTTACCCGTCTGAGGAGGGACTGCATATAGGCTATTTGATAACTAGACCAGATGTTCCAGTAAGCATAACGGTGAAAGGGTTTAGAAGACACTTGGCTATACTTGCTCAAACTGGAGCTGGTAAGAGCTACGCCGCTGGTGTTTTACTTGAAGAGTTGCTTAAGAAAGGCGCGACTGTCATAGTTTTAGACCCACATGCAGATTACGTGTTCATATCCCATAAGAGAACAGGTGGAAAGTTTTCAAGCAGAGTTACAGTGTTTAAAACCCGTGAAAGCACGGGGAGGTATGGCGAAGAGCAAATAGGTAATGTAGAAACATATGAAATAAAGTTTTCAGACCTATCGATAGATGAAATCGCAACTGTGTGTGGAATAAGTGAGTCGTGGACAAACATAATTAACGCCATTGGAAGAGCACTTAACAAACTTAAGGAGGGGGACGACTATAGGCTAGATGACCTCATAAGTAGGCTTGAGAAGACTGGAGAACAGCATTCTCTTACCGCTCTAAAATACGTGAAGAGGTTGCAGAGGATTAGAGTTTTCGGAAATGAAACTACGGACATCAATAAACTGCTCAGGCCTCAACACATATCAGTAGTCGACCTCTCAGGTCTCGACGATGAGGTTGCAGACTATATAACGTTTAGAATTCTTAATGACGTTTTCGAAGCGATTAGAGTTCAAACGTACGGGTATCCAGTTTTCCTGTTTATTGAAGAAGCACATAGGTTTATACCGTATAGAGAGAAGACTTTATCAAAAAACGTCATAAAGAAGATTGCTGCGGAAGGTAGGAAATTTGGGCTCTTTCTAGTTGTAATAACTCAAAGACCGCATAAGATAGATCCCGATGTTTTAAGCCAATGCAATAGTCAGATAATTCTCAGGATGACAAACCCTGAAGACCAAGACGCTGTTAGGAGAAGCTCGGAGAGAATGAGTGAAGACCTTTTGAAAGATCTACCTGGGCTTAATGTGGGGGAGGCCATAGTAGTGGGTGAGACCACCAAGGCACCAGTCATGGTTAAGATCAGAAGTAGAGAAACCGTAGAAGGCGGTGCCGACATCGACATAATCAGTAAGCTTAAGGAAGCGGTTAAAGAAGTGGAAGATAAGGAGGCTTCTATAGTTGATAGACTGGAGAAGGAGAAGAAACTGATAAAAAGCATTGTCGAAGGTGTTTAATCTTGAGGATTGCACACGTATCTGATACACATCTTGGAATAAGACAGTACAACATGGACGAGAGGGAAAACGACGTATACGATGCGTTTAATGAAATAGTGGAAAAAGTTCTTGAAGAACATGTTGATGTTCTCATACACTCCGGAGACCTTTTCGATTCCCCCAATCCTCCGATAAAGGCTTTAAAAAACTTCAAGGAGAATCTAGAGAAGCTTCAAGGCAGAGTGAAGTTCATTACAGTTCTTGGCGACCACGATTTCCCAAAGAGACGGGGTCTACCGCCGCATAGTCTATTCGAAGAAGTTAAAGTTTTAGGAATAGGGGAATTAGAATCGATAGAAGTAGATGGGGTGTTAATTGCTGGGATTTCTAACCTCCGCGGAAGAAGCATAGAATTGCTTAAAACGGAACTTCAAAAATTCGATCAAGTGGCGAGTAAATACTCCAAGTCGATACTTGTAGTACATCAGGGGGTGGATAGATACTTACCCTTCGAAGGCGCATATGAGCTTAGAGAAGCCGATTTGCCTAAGAAAGCGTCCTATTACGCTTTTGGGCACATACATTCGAGAGCTTTAGCGAAGTTTGGAAGAGGATGCTTTGCCTACGCAGGCTCAACAGAGGTCATGAGAAGGGATGAAGTGAAATCTTGGACTAGGGATGGAAGAGGTTTCTACATAGCCGATCTTGATGGAGACGGCATAAAAGTGCATAAAATCGACGTTGACATTAGACCACAGTATGAAGTTGAGGTAGATTTAACTAAAGAAGACCTTCAAGCCCCATTATTGAAGCATTTAAACCTGACTCGGGGGAAAACACCTATACTTCACATATACGTGAGTGGCAGAAATATGGATACTAGGCTGATCCTTAACAATCTCAACGTTCTACTTAAAGATAAGACGCTGAAGTATAACGTATTTTTTAAAGACTTAACAACGGTTCAGAAAACATCCATGTTAAAGCCTCATGAGGAAGATACCACGGACTTAAGGAGGAGGCTCATAAGCGAATACTTACATGCCCATGGGTTAGATGACCGGAAGTACATCGAGTTAGCATGGAGGCTCTATGAACACCTATCGAAAGATGAAATAGACCAAGCTAAAAGAGCGGTTGAAGAGTCTATACTAGGTGGTGAATCTTGATTATATTGAAAAGACTTAAACTGAGAAACTTCCTATCTCATGGAGATACGGAGATAGACTTCCCCCTAGGTGTAACTGCAATAATAGGTCCTAATGGGGCTGGGAAAACGGCAATCATGGACGCTGTAATACACGCTTTTCTCGGCTTTGAGAGAGACGTAAAGACAAGGGGGGAGAATGTCGACGATTTAATAAGAAGAGGGGCAAATGGAGCTGAAATTAGCCTACTCTTTGAAGCCAATAATAGAGATTACCTAGTGCAATGGATTAGGACGAGAGGCGGACGCGTAGAAGCTTCTCTTCAGAGAAAAGACTTAGGCTATATCGCACGTTCTGCAAAACAAGTTAGACAGGAGATTTTAAAACTGCTTGAGCTCGATAGTAGAACGCTGCTAAATTCTATATTCATTCGCCAGGGTGAAGTTACAAACCTCGTTGAAGTCACGCCGGCCGATAGGAAGAAACTTATAGGTAGGATGATTGGACTCGACGCTTTTGAAAAAACATGGGAAGACATGCGTGAAATAGTCAATCATGTGGAGAAGTTGAAAAGCAACGTTGAAACGGAGATGCATGGTAAAAGCGAGCGGTTGAAAGAGAAAAAACGTAACTACGATGAGGGGGCAAGAACAATAAGAGGGTTGAAAGAGGAAATAGGAGTTTTAAAGGAAGAGGTTGAGCAGCTTGAGAAAAAGTATGGATTAGTCAGTAGAGAGAGACAATCTTTAGATGAAAAAGAGCGCATCTTCAACAACTTGAAGAAGGATTATGATATTATCCGTCGAGATTTAAGCAATGTAGAGGATAGACTTGGAGAAATCGCAAGGGAACTTGAAGAGAGTGTGAAAGCTAGAGAAGAAGTTAGAAAGCTAGAATCTGAAATTGAGAAGATCGATCTTTTAGAAGACTACGTAAAAATCGTTAGAGATTTTCAAGAGTATGATAGAGAGGAGCGTAATCTACGGGAAAAACTAATGTTGCTAGATGAAGCTGAAAACTGGATAAAAGACTGTCTGAAGAAAATAGTGGAATTTAACTATGCATCTAAAATTGAGGCAGATTCAGCGAAGATCGATCTGCCGGATGAACCTATAGGTCTCAATACTAGAGCAGCGAAAACTGTTTCAGACGTTGAACATTTAGCTGAACAATTGAAGACGAAGGAGAAGGAAATAACCGCTTTATCGAAGAAAGTTGAAGGTTTTCTAGTTAAACCGACTAGGCAAGTATTAAATGGAAAACTAGCAGAATTGGAGAAGAAGATTAGGGAGATTGAAGATTCGATTAAAGAGAAGGATGGCGAAATTGGTGGGATAAGTAGCAGAATTGAGAAGTTGACTCAAGACTTTAACAGTCTCGATAGGTCTGATGTATGTCCTCTCTGTAGGACCAGATTGACTCCTCAGCATAGAGAGCAGGCTAAACTGGAAATATCGGAAGAATTGGATTCTCTGAAGAAGAAACACACTTACATCATTGAAGAGAGAAAGAAGTTGGAAAACTTGAGAGAAAATACGAGGATAGATAGAGAAGTGCTTCTCAAATTGTCCGTAGACGTAGAGAACATCGAGAGATTATCCAGCGATTTGGAAGCCAGTAAAAAGAGCTTAATGGAGAAAACATATGAATTAAACGCTATTCTGAATAGGGTTGGCAATTTGCGGAAAGAAGTGGGGGAAAGACTTTCCAAGGTAGAGGAGGCTCTAGCTCAAATTCAAGGGAAATTCGATAAACTCGTTGGAATTCTCGGCTATAAACCGCATGATCCTGAGGATGAATTAAAAGCTCTCCGAATTAAGAAGGAGAAGTATGATAGACTTAAGCCGATAGCTAATAAATATGAAGAAAAAGCCAAGGATTTTGAGGAAAATATTGGTAAAAAGCTTAAGCTTGAAGAGGGGGAGAGGAGGCTTAGAGAATTTATCAGCAGCTTAGGTTATGATGCTAAAAGACATGAAGAAATTAAGAGAGAGTTTGACCTCCTAAGAGATAAACTGGTAGAAGGTAAAACGAAGCTTGAAAACTTAAAGACTCGACTCGATGAAGAAGAGAGAAAGATAGCTACTTCTGGAAATGAAATCAGACAGCTTGAAAGTGAAATATCTAAGCTTAAAGCTAAATGCGATAAAATTGAAGATTTCAAATCTAAACTCGAAAAAATTAGAGAGGCTTTTTCAAAAGACGGTGTTCAGAGAATGTTAAGGCAGAAGCTTACCCCTTACATATCTGAATTCGCCACTAGATACGTTGAACGTTTCAATCTAGATATAACGGGAATTATGGTCGATGAAGACTTGGAAGTCACTGTTATGAGGGGTGGAGAAACTACACCTCTTTCACTACTCAGTGGCGGTGAGAAGGTTGCAATTGCAATAGCTTTAAGATTAGCCATAGCTAAGGCTCTCGCAGAAACTCTTTCAACGATTATAATGGATGAGCCGACGATCCATTTAGACGAGGAGAGGAGGAAAGAACTTGTGGAGGTTGTTAAAAGCTTCTTCAGAGAGGGAGCTGTAGTGCCTCAGATGGTGATAATTACACACGATAGAGAGCTGGAGGAGGTAGCAGATACGCTTTATCAAGTAGAGAAGATAAATGGCGTATCTAAAATCGTAGGGTAGAAGTACAACTTGACACGCTCTAATGTCGAAATTTTACGTCAAATGATTATATAGATCTTCATTCAACATATGGAGCTATGTAAAATGTTACGTTAATAGATTCCGTAGAAGTTATACGCATGGTTTTTAATTCTCCATAAGCTCTACTTTAATGTTTCTAACGTGCTTGAATATGTTGAGGAGGTAACTTACAGAGATTTCAACGGAAAAACCCACGCTTAGAAGCGTGGGATGAATCGCTGATAGTTTAAACTAGGAATTTTGGAAAACTTTTTGAGCGCGTTGCCGCATTCGGTCTGAGCAGTCCAAAAAGCTAGAATGAGACCCCAGAACAAGATAAGCGGAAAGGTTCCAGCAAATGGGCTATGAGCGTATAGCCCATAGCAGGAAGCTGGCCTGACATAGCCCAGGACTCGGTATGATGAAGCCTTGAAGAGTGTTAATTAATGAGCTCGACCCTTACGATATTCCCTGCTATCTTTTTAGAAGACGGAGATTTTGCCTAACTGCTCGTCCTGCCCGCAACTTATTCTTCAGCTATTGCCACTTATTCTGCAGTTCTTCCTTAAACTTACCCTCAAGAGCCGGCAAGAGGCTATTTCCCTATTCTGGGATTACTTTGACCCCTCGCTTACCCGCTTTTCTTCTCAGTTCTCTATCAAATGTAGCTAAACTCAACTTATTTACTATAGTGAAAGCTAGTACTATGTAATCGTTTATTTCCTTAACCACTCCCCCGTCCTCTTTAAGCATTACAAAAGCCAGTTTAAGAGTATCAAGGGACTCCAGCTGGTACACTGCTCTTGGATCCTCAAGGTACTCCAGCATCTTAGTCAACGTGAAAACTGGGTTTAGATTGAGGTATCGTAGGAGGATCCAACTGTACTCGTGCACAACTATGGATGGTATATATAGCAAAGTAGCACTATCTATGATCTCAGAAGCCTCTTTATGATGCTCCGAGTCCTCCACAGTGTCATAGACCAGTACATTGGTGTCAACGAGTAGCCTCATCTAAATACGCCTCTACGACCTCCTCCATCTCCTCAACGCTTATCTTCCTGCCAATCCTCACAGTCGTGCGCTTTCTTCGAGGAGGTATTATCTTCACCAAATTCTCCCCTTCATCATAAATGAACTTAACAACATCTCCCTCACGTATCCCAATAGCCTCACGAATCGGTGCAGGAATAGTTACTTGATAATTTCTAGTAACCTTAACAATGTGCTCCATAGCTATATCTAGGAAATAGATATTCTAGTAAATATATAAATATTCCTACTAGACATTCTATGTTGTTAAGTTAACCGGCTTCATTTTACAGGCTAATCACTTGATGTATACTTCTGCTCAGTCCTTACCTTTGTCAGCAGTTTAGGTTTCTAGGCTTATGACATTTAGGCATTCTTTGAATGGAGAGGCGCTAACTATTTCCTATTTGTCATTGATAGACATGATTAAGAGCATGTTTTACAAGCTGTTTGTAGATTATTCCGATTAGTCTTCATCAACATGACACTATACAGATAAGATGAATAGGTTGCTCACTACAACTGGTTAGCGTACTCGTTAGAAGGAATAAAGATGTGTCAGAAGCAATTCTTGTTCTAAAATTCGAGAATCCACGTTTCACTGCTCGACTTTACGGGAGTTTGCTAAGGATAGGTTTGAAGGGAAGTTTAAAGGGTGAGCCGCTACTGAAAACCTACGTAGAAGAAATTTAGGTCATGGGGTAAACTCTACATTCAAGTTTAGCCAACATCTATCCCTATGCTTCTTAAATCCTACCTTTTCATAGACGCGTTTTGCAGGAGTATTATCACTACGTACTCCTAATCCTATATATTTTACGCCGTAACGTTTAAAGGCGTTCTCCACGGTTTTTGAAACTACAGACGTGGCAAAACCTCTCCCCCTATACACCTGGCTCGTGAAAACCGTTTCTATCCAACATACTTCAGGTATATGAGATAATAGTTCTCCTAATCGAGCTATTGAAACAAGCTGCCCATCAGTGAAGGCTCCATAGACATGTCCTCTTTCCAATTCGTTTTTAGCCCACCTCATTTCTTCATCTGTCATACTTCCAAGCGAAGGACGCCACTCACGTCTCAATCTAAGAAACTCTAAGACATGATCTTCATTCAACAATTCTACATTATGCCTAATGCAGAGCCTCTCCTCACTTCTTTTAAGCTTCATAATCTCCGTCGAGTATTCGTTTCCAATATGAAATTTACTCTTCACCACATTGCTAAGCTTAGGGTCTACGTGGAATATGGCCTTATCTTCACCCACTAAGTCTAGTAGAGGCAATACAACATCTAAATCTCCATCTAGAATTATAGATGCTGGAACCACTCTACCTCCACGATATATCAGGAGGAAGCCAACTACACGTTCATCTTTCAAACCAACATACCATAAAGTCTTCCTACGAGCCTCATCATCATATAGATCGTAAAGTGGATAGAAATTGGTAATAGGGTCTCTCCTTAAATAGAAGTCTAATCTCTCAACAAGCTCTTCATCAAGCCTTCTCACTTTAATAGCCAAAGTGCATTTACCACTACTACATAAACGCCGATACGATATTTTAAAGCTTATTAATGGTGAACATGCTACTGATTAACTGTTTAGAGATGGAGATAAAAAAATTGGGAAGCAGCTCTATTGAAGATTACTGTAGCTTATCTCTTAGAGCTTTCTCATCTTTTTGAATATTTATTCTTTGAAGAGGTATGTAGAGGTAGTATCTTTTGGCGGTTTGAAGCGAATCCTTGAAGACACCTTTCTCAGAGAAGTAATCCTGTACGATTTTCATAAGCTCAGAGAAGATAAGGAACCTCACTTCGTCTTTCTCAATCGTCACTCCATGCTTCGCCATTAGAGTATTGTTAAGAAACTCAGATACTTCATTTAAACACTTCTCGAAAACTATTAACGTTGTCTGCTTAAGTATATCAGCATATTTACTTATTCTCTTATAGATTTCTTCTCTTTCATCTGTAAAATATGGCACTATGTCTATATCATAGTATTTTTCACGTTTATACTTCTTCTCTGGAACTTCAACTTCTTTAATTACCACAGCCTCCTTTAACTTATCAATATGGTCTAAAACAGTACTCGGAGCCAGCTCCAATTCATCAGCTATCTGCTTAGCCGTCAACGGTCCCTTTAAACAAAGTAGCACAGTGATAGCAAGCCTCGTTTCATCAGATAACACCGTATAAGGGTTAGGCCTCCCGGGGATATCTCCAAACTCGCCAGACCCCCACATCCCATACCTACTTAAACCAGCATAGTCTTTGATTTTATTCCTAGACATTTTAATCACCCAATTACTTAATTAGGAAACTAGCTAATAAGCTTTTCGACTAATTTTTAAAGCAGTCTACTTCAAAGTTTTATAACAAATAACGATCCCACACGGTCATCAAATGACAGACAATAATTTAAACAAATATGGTGTAATAATTTAATGATCCTAAATGTCAGAGCGGGAGGAGCCGAAGGTTGAAATTGTGAAGGATCCAAACTACCGTACTATTATTGTAAATGGAGTAATCGGTGGGCATAGACCCGGGTTCTTCGAAGTCATCATATATAGTGAAGAAATGATTGCAGAAGATACATTAGCAACGCTTAGACCAGAACCTTCTAAGATCCGTGTACGTCGAATACTTCAATGTAGATTGATTATAGACCCTGTTCAAGCTAAAAGCCTTGCCAAATGGCTGATCCAACACGTATTGGAATATGAGAAAGTTTTCGGAAAAATTACCACACCTGATGAGGCAAAGCCACCGTCTACAAGAGGGCTATCCGTTTAGCAATCAATATTGGAGTGGGCTGTTCTACTGTATTTAGAAAACCATGATTTAACATTATCATCGGTAGAGTTTACGTTGAATAGTTTTAAGAGGGGGTTAATGGGTATGTTTTATATGAATATGTCAAGTTCATCCGGTAAGAGTGTTAAAGTACTTGTCACCATACCACGGAGCTTGTATAAGCAGGTTTCTAGAGTTGAAGATGAATTGAAGCTTAAGGGTTTTGCCGATGTTTTGTTTAATCCTTACGATAGGAATTTAACTGAAGATGAGCTTGCTGAGCTTGTGAAAGACGTAGATGGATGTATAACATGTTGGGGTTCTCCAAAGTTCACAGAGAAGGTTTTAACAAATGCGGATAGGCTTAAGATAATAGGACACGCTGCTGGAAGCGTTAAACCATATGTGACTGAAGGGGTTTTCAGAAGGGGTATCGTTGTTGTAAACGCGGCTTCCACGATAGCGTTATCTGTAGCTGAGTTTACACTTGCAATGATGCTTAATTGCCTTAGAGCCATACCGTATTACATTGATGCTATGCGTATGAAAAACTGGAGGCTGGAGGCTAAGCGTAAAACCTACGATCTTAGAAGTAGAACTGTGGGTTTAATAGGTTTTGGAGCTGTAGCCCGTGAACTCGTTAAACTCCTTAAACCGTTCAACGTTAGAATACTCGTATACGACCCCTATGTTTCAGATGAAGATTTGGAGATGTATGGGGTTGAAAGATCCAGCCTAGAAGAGCTATTATCGTCTTCAGACATAGTGAGTCTACATGCTGCTTCGACGCCTGAAACACACCGTATGCTAGATGAGAAACAGCTTAGAATTATGAAGTCTACAGCCTTCCTAATAAATACTGCTGGTCCTTTAATCGATGAAAACGCTCTAGCCAAAGCTTTAAAAGAGAAATGGATAGCTGGAGCCGCCTTAGACAGATTTGAAGAAGAACCTTTACCGTCGAGTAGTCCTCTCTACGAGCTTGACAATGTTCTCCTTACGCCGCATATAGCAGGACCATCTGATGAGAGGGAGAGTATGCTTTTCGGCACGATAGTAGAAGATTTTAGAAGGTTTTTCTCAGGTGAAAAACCGCTAAACATAGTGAAATATGAAAAGTTGCGATTCCTAGCTTAAAAATTAAACTGAAGTTAGAGCTTCAATTGCTTACAATGGCCTGGGAAGATTTATGACATCTAGGGAGAGATTCTAGCAACGTTTGAACATGAGTCTACTGATAAAGTACCCATACACCACATAGGATTCTCTGGAGATGCGGCTTCAAAAATCTTAGGGCGTGAAGTCTACGTTGGAGGTGGAATACAACAGTGGAGGGAGGCTAAAGCACTATGGGATGGTGAAGAAGCCCATCGAGAATTCTTGAAAAGGTCGATTGAAGACGCCTTTGAAATAGCTAGAGCGACGGATCAAGACATAATACGTTTCCACTACTGGAGACTGCTATTAAAACCAACGAGGAAAATAGATGAATATACTTTCCTATATGGCAACCCTGAAAGAGAGTGGCATATTAGACGCTTTACACCGAGCTCTGAACTCTTCAATATAGTTGAAGAGTATCCTCCTAAGCATAGGCTTCCCATAAGCATCCGTTTCAATCAAATCGAAAAATACTTGTCTGAAATGGAAGGATGGCTTGAAAATTACAGCCCTAGAGTAGAGGACTTTGACGAAATCCGCTATTTGATGGAAAACTACGGCAAGAAATATGCTATTCGAGTAAACGGAGGAAACATAGGCATAGGTCTTACTGAAGACCCTGTATGGCTTATGGCTATGATAAGGCAGATAAGGTGTTTTGCTAAACTCGGGGTAAAGTTGCTCTTCGGCGGGGGAGATTTCGCTTCAAACAGGGGTGTTTGCTATCCTCCTAAGCTCTTCCGTGAGCTTGTATTACCTAGGTTACGGAGAATTACTGAGGAGTGCCATAAGCACGGTATTTACTATCTTTTCGGTAGTGATGGAAATTTGTGGCCTGTAGCTGACGATCTTTCCGGTAGATCTAGAGTTGACGGCTATTATGAGATAGATCGGAGGGCTGGAATGGATCTACGTAGACTCAGAAAGCGTTTTCCACGACTTATACTCATCGGAAATATAAGCTCCTACGCTTTACACTTTGGAGCTGTGGAAGAAGTAGTCTTGGAGACACTCTCCTGTCTAAGAGAAGCAAAGAGTAGCAGAGGGATAATAGTGGGTGTTTCAAACTATGTAGTTCCCGGCACGCCTAAGGAGAATATAACTGCGATGATCGAGACGATTAGAAGAAATAGGTAAACCGTTGATTGAAACCCAGATGTTACGGTTACACATTTAAGCTGGACTTCTCTCTTATAGATGGTGTGTAGGACATGGGTTCTTTCAATGTGTGGGTTCAAGATTCTCTTACCAAGGTTTTTAAAGACTCTGCTAAGCCTGAAGACGCCGTTAGAGAAGTCGCTATAAACGCTGCTCGTAACGAGTATGAGGCTGTTCAAATAGTAGTGAGACCTTTTGAAGACATTGATACTTTTAGAGTATGTGCTACTGGCCTTAGACACGAGTCTAATGATTATATGATTGCGAAAATCTACCTGAGGTTTGTAGGATACGTACCTGTTAAACGAAACACTCCTGACAGCCCGCCGGAGGAGCTTGTTCGTAAAGCCCCCGACCTGTTCCCAGATCCACTACTTGAAGAAGAGACGGTTAAACTGAGAAAGGATGAAAATCAGCCGATCTGGTTGACGGTATACATACCTAAGGATGCGCCAGCTGGAAACTACTATGGAGAATTGCTACTTGAAGGATTCGGCGAAGAAGCCGTGAAGATCTATTTAAAAGTTCATGACGTTACCCTTCCAAGTAAGAGGGCTTTAAAGCTCTCAAACTTTCTAAGCCCATACAATATAAGCAGGTTTCACAACGCTAGGCTTTGGAGCGAAGAGTACTGGGCTATATTGAAAGCATATGCGCAGAATATGGCTGAACATAGACAGAGCAGTATAATAACTCCAATTTTGGAGTTGACTCGAATATACAGGGGCAATGGCCGTTTGGAATTTGACTTTCAGCTTCTAGACCGCTGGATCAACTTATTCAGAGAAGCTGGTGTTATAGGGATAATAGAAGGTGGATACTTAGCGGGTAGACCTCCTAGAACTGTTGAAGGCTGGTGGACGGTTCAGGAATTCCTCTCAGCATCCTACCGCGTTTTGAATAAGGATGGTGGTCTTGCATACGTGCAGGAGCCTGTTAAAGTATCCAGTCCGATTTTCGAGGAGTTTATATCCCAATTTATGCCAGCTCTTCAAAACCACTTAGAGGATATAGGATTGTTGGATAATTATCTTCAACACATAGCGGATGAACCTATAGATCGTAATGCTGAAAGTTATAAGCTTATAGTAAACCTAGTTAGGAAATACGCTCCTAAGATAAGGATCATAGAGGCTTCGACCTGTAAACAGCTTGTAGACTATATCAACGTATTAGTTCCACTATTAGACGACTACGATAGAAACATGAACTTCTATGAAGAACGTAAGAAGAAGGGTAATGGAGTCTGGTTTTACATATGTTTAGCTCCAACTGGAAGATACCCAAATAGATTTATAGACTATTCGCTTGTAAAGGTTAGAATACTACACTGGATAAACTTCAAGTATGGACTTGAAGGATACTTACACTGGGGCTACAACTATTGGACTGAGAAGCCTTTTGAAGACGTTGAAAACGAGCCTCATCATCCATTCTCGCTACCGCCAGGAGATGCTTTCATAGTCTACCCGGGTAAGTCGGGACCTTTAGACTCGATAAGATTTGAAGCTTTAAGAGATGGTGTTGAAGACTACGAAATGCTAAAAATGCTCGTGGAGGAAAAGGGATTGGATGAAGCTATTGGACTGTGCAGTACGGCCGTTAAAAACATCACAGAATACGTTAGAACATCTAGAGAGTTCCTCTCGATAAGATTGAAACTTATAAGCGAGCTTGAATCCATAGGCTAAAAGCCTTCTAAACTTACGTATCGATTTTAAGACGCTAAATTCTTTTAATCCACTTCAATGATTCTAATGCTTTATCTAGTTCTGCTGTGAAGCACCCTATTGCGTAATCGCTTACCCCTCCAACCCATATGAGAATTTCCTTATACGTTACTAAACCGTTTCCAAATATTACGAGCGGTCTATCACCGTATTCTTCATTTAAACCCTTCGGAGCTAGTAAGTAGTCGCTTATAGCCAGCAATCGCCCTTCCCCATCAACTAACGCTAGTCCATTCCTGTAGGAATAGTCTTCTCTAAGAATTCCATGCCATCCGACTAAATACTCATTTGAAGATATTTTAACGGTGTTTGTCGACCAGCCTACCTTCCACTCCCAATCTTCAAATGGCAGTATGGGTTCCATAGCCTCTTCATAGATGACTGCCTCCTGTATGTTTGCCCTGCTACTCCAACATATCTCAAGGTTTTTCACGAGTGGTCTAGTCAACATTATTGCTTCGTCTGCCTTCACATCTATAAATGCGGAGTCCTTATTCACCTTCGGTAGGAAGACTCCACCATCAGGCGTTCTGATTTTAAAGAAGTTTCTCATCGTACAATTGTAATCTTCATCGAATCTGCCATATGCTTGAACGATCACAGTATTGAGTTTATTGTTTTCAGGTAAATATCCATACCCGGTGTATAGCATTATCAAACCACTATCATTTCTTTTGAATACGCGTGCATCTTCGCAACCTTTAAACTCCCAAAGCATCTTCGGCCATAGTATGATCTTCGTATGAACAGGGAGAACTGCTTTCCCATTTATTAAATCTTCTACGTTTAGTTTAAAAAGCCCAATGCTAGACGTATACGTGTAGTATTCGAAGATAAGCCTCGGAAAGACGGTTAAAGTTTTATTCTCCAATAGTGCTCCAGGGTTAAACGCCATTTTAGGGCGTTTCCTCAAGTAGTTTTCCACCAAAACATCCTGTTCTGAAACGATGTACAGTCTTCTAGTGAAGATGTCGTCTAATCTGTTTCTCCTAAAACCGCGAGAGGTTTTTAGAAAATCCGTAGCCTTTAAATAAAGTCTCTCTTCAACGTTCAAAAACCCACCACCATAATATTAACCAAGGAGACTTAAACATATCTACTTACAGTATCCACTAGGAAATATGAAGGAGTTGCCAAAATTCAGTGATTTATCCCACCGCTGAAGCGTATGGGATTTTCCACTATTATGCTAAACATTAGAGGGTTTTAACGTTAAAATAAAATTTAATTAGCTGAATCACTCAATAGGTTGTGTGATAGTCTTATGACAAGCCCCGTTGTGCTGAAACCTAGGAAAAGGCTCGGCAGAATGAAAAGGGGTATTAAGCTAGGGCGGATAGTCCCCGTGAAGGGTGGAGCCGTTGCCGGTAAGAGTGAGCGTGAGAATAGAAAATGTGATTAAGGGTATTGTACTCACGGCTCCGGCTCTGCTTAACACGGGCTTCACCACGGAAAGCTTGGATGTACATCTGCCATGTAGAGTGGCAGAGGCTTTGGAATTATGGCCTCCGCCAGTCGACGCCATTCTGGAGACTCTAGATACTGCTGGTGGAGAAGTTTTAAGCTACTTTATTCCCAATATTTTGGATTTAAACGTCGCTGAAGTAGATAGGTCATCTAAGACTATTCGTTGCAATGCCATAATCTCGACATATGAGAGGGAGATACTCTTATCCGATGCCGTCATAGAGGAGCTTGAAATAGAGATATTATCACCTAAAGTTGGTCTCTGGAGGTTTAGGGGAGAGCAGAAGATTAGGACTAGTGTCAAAGGTTAGACGCTATAAGGAGCTATATAAGAGTTAAATTAACGTCGGGTTCTGGAAAATATACCGATAGTATGTTTCCTCCCATCTTGATCATTTAATTTCACTCATTTTGAAAACGTCGTCAATGACGTTAAGGTTGATGATCATGCTAACTGCTCTATCTATTTAAGTCTGTATCTACAGTAGAATCTGAATAGGTTAAGCTCTTGAGATAGTGGTGCTATTTCCCTGAAAACATAAGCTTTTATACGAATGGTGTAGACATAGTTGATATGTTTTGGTGAATGGTTATGGTTAGGTGGCATTTAATAGGACATGCCCATATAGACGCTGAGTGGCTTTGGACGTTTAAAGAAACGTTGGAAGTCTGTAGAAGAACGT
>JAGTQM010000013.1 GCA_018396755.1 Candidatus Bathyarchaeota archaeon
GCCGGGAGTGGGATTTGAACCCACGAGGGCCCGGAGGGCCCACAGGCTCTCCAGGCCTGCGCCTTAGTCCGCTCGGCCATCCCGGCTTTAAGGGAGTCTAGATTAAAAACATAGTGTGGGGTTTTTTAATGTTTCTAAGTTCTCACTTGGATTTTGACTTCATCCAGTCCGTACGGTACGAAATTGTAGCTGTCAATCCAGTTTAATTCGTCTTGAAAGCTGTATGGTCCTACTGCTGTGAGCTCTCCAGCTTTATGGTGGTGTGGCCCTAGAAGGTTTCTAAGAGTATTTATGAGCCTAATTTCAAGTTTATTCTGTCCAAGTTTAATGAAATCTGTGATCTCGATTTCATGAGGCTTTAAGAATATGTAGCCGGCGTTGCAACCGTTTACTTTAACTTCTACAACCGTGGCGTTCAACCCGCTCAAAACTAGGAATACTTTACCCTTAGGCTCTCTTTCAAATTTAAAATTGCACTCTACTGAGACATCTCCAGCATAGAATGGATAGCCTTGCCTTGAAAGATCCCCGCCTCCGTAAGACTGATTTTCTTCAACTATTTTAAACTCTCTATTTTCGACATTTTCAACTGCGAATTCTCCAACTATGTATATCGACTCTACTTCTGTTTCAAGTTCATGCGCATCTGTACCTGAAACCATATACTTTGTTAAAAGTTTCACACCTTCGAGTTCAACCGTATTAAGCCCGTTTTTGATAAGTCCTCTAAGTGGAATACGCTTAAAACTTGTATCAACCCACCAGCCGTATTCAGGCCTATAGGAAACTTCAAAGCCATTAACCTTAATCCTAAATTTCTCAGGACTTTCTAAAACCAGCCAGATGTCTTTCTCAATGTTATTTAACTCAACCATGAATTCATATTTTACTGTGAAGCGTTTCCCATAGCCAAGCCTCTCTACGATCCTTTGAACCTTCCAAGTTGGAATTTTAGCAGTCCATGAACCGTCGATCTCCACTCTACAGTAGTCTAGAGTTAATACGTTTAATGTTCCTCTTGAAAACTTCCAAGGCTTACTGACCGTCGTTTCCTCTACGACTTCTAACGGTTTAAATTCAGTTGTTTCAGGCTTCTCTGTCTCATCTAAAACCAGTAGTTTAGATCCTACGGGTGGAAGTACAACCTTAGTGTAAATGTATTCGCCTCTAGTGTTCTGATTTACAATTTTTACTTCTCCAGCAAACAGATCGTACTCTTCAAGTCTACCATCGCCGAGCAGACCAACTTCAAGATCAACATCTTGAGTTCTACTGAGATTAGCTAGGAAAAGGATCTGTTGAGAGCCGTCTCTCCTTAAATGGTACACTACGTTGGAGGCACCATTCTTCAAACAGTTGATTAAAACTCTTCTTTTAACCCTCTCATTTAGAATGTTAACGGCTTCAGAAGCGTCTTTAACTTTAACAGACATGTTTAGAATGGACTCGATCCTATCGGACGGTTTACCATCAACCATTCTAGGCGTCGGCTCAATAGCTATGAGAAGACCACTATTAGCTACATAATTCCCCAGCAATTCAACTGTTGATTTTGCAAGCGTTAAACTGGGTGGTATGACGATGGCTTTATAACGGCATCTTCCAACGATGAAAAACTCGCCATCAACTCTACCGTATTTAGCTATTATCATTTCATCCCCAAGCTCAAAATCCCAGTGTTTTTCAAGAAAAACTCTAACGGTTCTCTCAAAATCTCTATTCAACTTTTCAACTTCAGATGTGTTCAGAGGAGTGAACATAGCCCAGCCGCTTCCAATTGGATGCAGTATCAGTACGTCTGTAATCCTCTCTCCTCTCGATAGCGCATAACTGAGCCTTGTAAAGTAGGATTCTATGAGGCTGTTAAGCCTCCACCAAGGTTGCTGGTAGAATATATTAGGTGGATAGTCTCTTTTACGTCTACCCCTCATAGAGTACAGCGATAAGTGGTGGTTTAAGAAGTTAACACCTAATACGTATTCCCAATCGCCTATCCACTTTCTATCTTCAAAAGACAGGTTTTGACCGCTACATCCATAGGTCTCCGAGAGAACCCTTTCCTTGCCAAGCTGATTAGCCACGCTGGCAACCTGCTTAACGGTTAAAACTTCATCTATGTTTCTACATAAGTGGTCTACGCCGGGTATATGCATGTACTCGTAATGGGGCATAACGGCTCCGGCGACTCTTATTTGACTTGGAATAGATTCCTCGGAGAGGTAGTGTCCAGTATACTTTAAACCATGCTTGTCACACCACTTGTAAATCTGTTTACTGTAGCTTTCAACGAATAGCTCTGTTAAAGTCCTCCAGAAGTCGTATCTAATCTTATGGTAATCACCTACGTTGAAGAACAGGCTTGACAGATGATCGGTAATATCGTATCCGCATTTGGATTTGAAGAATTCCGGAAACTTATTTGTCCAAGGTACTGCCGGATAGTTTAAAGATTCGTGTCCAGATAGATAGTTGGGTTCATCTGTGAATATGCCTGGTATTGTCTTGCCGATCCATCCTTTAAAACGCTGATAATATCTTTCATAGGTGGATTCTATGAATCTCCTAACAGCTTCCGAGTTTAACGTATCTATGTAGGAGAAGCCGTCGAACCACTTACTTCCAATCGGAGCGGACCAAACGTAGAAGTGTATGTAGTTTTTACCGGTTCTAGGTTCTTCACCCGCTTCTACGGTTCTTAAGTTTGTTGGTTTGCCATTTGTAAAATCACATTCAAAAACTTTCAGAAGTTCAGGAGATCTTACGATTACCCCGCTAATCGTCATGGCTAATGCTTTAATTCTATATTCTCGATTTGAAGCTGGGACAACGCCTCCGGCAAAACCGCTAGGCCACTTATCTTCATCGTAAAGCCAGACATACATGCCTCTTTTCTCAGCTTCTCTCAGACAAGTTTCAATTCTATCAAGCCATTCTTCACTCATATAGGGAGTTACTAGTCCTTCTCTAGCGTGGAGGAAGAAGCCTCCAAACCACCCATCATCCATTAAACCTATCTGTCTGGAAAGCTCTGAATCTTCAAGTTTATCATTTAAAGACCAGAATGGAGCTCCTCTAAACTCTTTACCCGGGTTCCTGAAAACCCGTTTATCCACTTAAAGCACCATTAAGAAGTATCAGTTTAGAAGTATAAAGGCTTAAACCCTGTTTACCATAGATTATAAGCGAAGGATTACCTACGGTTTAATTCTTTAAGCCTCTGAGGCAGGTAATTGCTAACTATAAACGTTAACCCGTATCTACTGAAGGCTTCCTGTTCAGATTTCCTCTTAATCCTCTGAAATGTAGCTATCTCCTTCTGCCATAACTCATCCTTATATCGGGGGTCTCTTTTAAGCTCTTCAAGACGTTTAAGGTCTACCTTCGTCAAAGGATCACTCGGAAGCTTATATTTTACTATATCTGAGTTATGGAGAATTAGTGCTCCTAATCCTCCGGTAAAAGTATGAGGCTCTCCAACTTCAACGTCATAGACGATTGTTTTAGTATTGTCGATGGTCTTCACCTTAACGATGGGAAGCAAAACCACGCCATTCTCTACTAAAGTCTTTAAGCTCCTTAGTTTCTCATTTATTACCGATTCCTTCATCAGTTGGAACGCCATTTTCAGTCTTTCATATCCTACTCTACCCCTTCCACCATTTGTAAACAGTAGTTTGTGTAACTTAGTCCTCTCCCCATATGGCACTGCTTTCCTCATTTCGTGTCTTAAGTTGTAGACTAACTCAGCCGGTATACTTAAAAGCCTAGATTTTGCATTTAAAGACCTATTGCACAACTCATGGACAATATCTAGAATGTTACCCGTTTCGGAAACACCGACTATTTGGTAATCTCCAACCTCCCAGCAATAAGCCACGCAACCAAGTTGACGTAATAATATTATCAAATCGGAGGCGAGCTTCCTACTAACGGTTTTAAGCGTCAGCCTAGTATTAGTATGATAATTGATCATCTTATCGCCTCTAAAGCAACCTTTAATGAATTCCTTCTTAACGTAATCGTTGACATTAAACATTATAAACGGTACCTGTTTATTTTCGGCGCTATTCCCAATCTGAAAAACCCTTTCAAAAATTTCTCTTAAGAGTCTTCCTCCATATATGATGGTTAATTTATGAGGCCTCCTATATAATTTAGGAGTTAAACCGAAGACTTCCCTTATACATTTCACAGCATCTTCTACATATTCTCTTTCGTTTAGACCAAACGTTAGTTCGCAGTAGTTAGGATTAAGATTTCCCTCTGCAACATGATAGCCCAGAAGTCTACCAAACTCTCCAGTTACAGGAATTTTCAGGGGGAGTCTATTAACATTGCTATACTTCAATCTGATGAATCCTTCATCAGGAATTAACCCCTCTTTAAAGAAGTATGAGAGTTTCACCTTGCGTCTTCTTACTTCTGAATATTCCCTTCTGATAACATTCTTAGGGTATTTTTTGAGGATTAAAGCCATAAGGTCATTTGCACTAGGACCTTCTACAAATATCTTCTCCCCAAGATCCTTATCTTCGCTTAAGATAAGCGAAGCTAGATTTATTACATTTATGGAGGCAATATTCGGTACTTTAAAACATGAGGCTACAAGGTCTCCTGGTTTAAGGAACCTGGCTGGCTTGCACTCAAACTTATACGCATCTTTGTTAAATATTTCAATGCTGTGCTCTCCAGTAACTTTAACTCTATATCCTCCTTTTGTCACAATTTCATAAATAGGCTTATCGTAAACATGTCTCATAACCGCTTTAACTTTTTGTAAACGCACTTCCCCATTTTCAGAACAGGATAATGCTTTAATGTCTGTATGATTTAAAAGATCTTTATTTTCTAGTATTGGATTGATGACCTTAGATATTTTCTCGTGTCTTATGAGTCCATTTTTCAATATGAGAATGGGTTCATCTTCTGTTACGCTTGCGTATACTCCCGCCCATAATGCATCCGGTGTGGCAAGTTCTGGTATGTGCCCAGCTCTAGCGGAGCCTGAGAGTATGACCTGGGCAATATGCATCCCCCAGGGATCGCCATCGACGAAAACGTACACTGGCAGATTAAGCTCTAAATTCAATCTTCTAATTAAACGTCTTGTTGCTCTAGGAGGTTGACCAGCCGTATGGATGAGTATTGCCTTAAACTTCTTATGCACTTTCTCTTCTATGAATCTTGTAAACATAGCCCCCTTCTCAATAACTATGACTTTATCTGCTTCACATTGGATGAAGTCTGCGCGCGTAAGGGTTGGACCTATGACTAATCCATCCGGATGCATCGTGAGGTTTACTTTAATCCCCTTATAGTCTCTAACCGTATACTCTATGGTTAAATCGCCGAATATTGCAGATCTCTCCTCGGGGAAAATATTGAATTCTTCTCTGGCTACACCTAAAACCGTTTCAAGCTCTGTAATGACTTCATCGCTTTCCTGTTGATCGTTGAAGTCTATGTTGTCTGCCTGAGCCATATAGTATATGTCTCTAAGTGTTGAGGTCTTATCCATATTGCAGAGCATGTTGGCCGTGTAGGCAACCCACACCAGTTGAGTTAACGGTCTTAAGTGTCTAATGTTTTTAGCACTTCTTACAAAGAAGCGTTCCCCCAGTACGAATTGTCTAAGCTTAGGATCATATATTATGTTTTTAGTTGAACGACTCGGGATTTTAAGATATGGAAACTCTCCAGCTTCAAGCTTATAGTAAATGTCTTCACCCAGCTTCCGAAACTTTTCAAGGACTATTTTCTTCCTCTCTTCCCCCCTAGGGGGTTTAAGCTTTTTCTTTACAACTTTAGACTTGGCTTTGAAATCTGAAAGAGAGCCTTTCATGGTTTTACTTTTTCTCATAGCCCTTCACCTTTATAATGGGAGGCTCTTCAAATTGTTCCTCCTCAATGTTTTGCTCCTCTTTCACTAAGTTGAGTCTAGCGATCTTTGCTAGTAAAGGCTTTAAATCTGGAGGCTTCTTCCTACCGGCCAGCCTAGTACTGAATAATGTGAGTTTATCTAAGTATTTACTGAAAACTTCTAAACGTGCCCGCTCCATTTGGACACGCTTCTTCCTAGATAAGTGAAGCATGAGCTGCCGAGCTACTATTCTAACGCCGTTGATTATTTCATGTTCAATTTCAGGCCTATCAGCTATAAACTCCTTGCCAACCGTCTTATAGGGGATTTTCGTTGAACATATGTGGACTATGACAGCTACGGGATCTATTGTTACCTCAACTTTATACCTACTCCAATCTATCATCTCATTTAAGACTTTCCAGCTGACGTCGCTAGTTTCATCGTAGAGCAGAGGTATCTTATTGCTAAACCTGTATAGAGTTATGCCTGGTTTAAGTATACTTCCACCGTAAGCTATGCCGACTTCAACTATAAACGGATATCCTGAATACGAGGAGGGCTTTCTCTGAGTAACCGCTACAAACTCAGGTTTAAGCTCTTTCTCTATACCAGCTTTAAGTAGTTTTTCACCTAGAGGTGAAAGGCATGATGCATCTGGCGGAAGGAAGCCTTTAAAGTTTTTCATGTGGTTTACGAGTTTAACTATATCTTCTTGACTCAGTTTTTTAGGGTTCATGTCTGGGTTTAAACCAGCCTCGCTGAGGAACTTGTACGCTGTAGCTTTTCCAACCCTGTGGAAATGGGTAGTCATAAATTCCATTAGAGACTTGACCTTGGTATCCGCTATAATTCTCTTCAATGCTTCAACATCAACGCCGTATGGGTGGGGAAGCGTCTCTTTAGGTGCTGGAGGCATTTCATCGACGCCTCTCTCGAATATATGTAAGTAGCCTCTGGGGTCGACGAAGATAATCTCCGCGTATGGGTTTACCATAGCTGTCTGCTTGAGATAATCCAATATTCTAGATGAAGACCTATAGTAATCCCCCTCCGTGTAGAATTCTACGAGAACACCCCTCCAATTGTTCACGTTTTCATAGTTCTTTTTACCCAATATCTTGGGTTCATTCTTCCGAATATCTACGGTGAGCACGTACTCGTATACGTGTGAGCTACCCGTGCTTGAGACTATTCTGACAGGTTTATTAGTGGTTATCTGACCATAGAGTATCGCCATTTTCCCCCCCAAGCCAAATGCTCCACGTGTCTGTTTAAGCCTATATTTTGAACCGTAGAGCACTTTACCAAACGCTAAGGGGATATTATGCTCTGGAACGCCGGATCCATTATCTAAAACTCTGATTTTAAAGACCGCTACTCTGTCTAGAGGACCGCTTACATGGGTAAGCCTCACGTATATGTTCGGTAGAATCCCCACAGATTCACATGCGTCCAAGGAATTTTCAACCAATTCTCTCACAGTGCTGTATAAGGCTCTAGCCGGGTTTGTGAAACCAGCGATATCTCTATTCCTGTAGAAGAAGTCTGCTGGACTTATCTCTTGGAATTCAACCATATTAAAGCCTCCTTTCAATCCTCCGTAGAAGTCGTTTATGGTTTAGTTGGGATTGTATAACAACAGTACATGCTGCTAGATAAATCTTTTAACATGATACGTATCACTATTGAAATAGTGGTATTTCCCTCTTTAAAATATAGTAGTAATATGTTGTACACCATCCATTTTAGAGAATGTTAAAGTATATATTAGGAAGATTACATTAATAAACTGTAGCTATGAATTTAAAATTCGAAACTAGGCTTCTAATCGTAGTAACATTAGGCTTAATGGTTGCTGCCACCTGTTTTGGAGAAGAGGAAACATTCGTCCCATGGTTCAGCTCCACTTCTGAAGAATATGTAACTCTCACGATCACAGTTACTCCTTGGGAGAGCGGTTTTACGTTCCCTCCTCCAGGTGTTTACAGTGTAAAAAGGGGAACAGTAATAACTCTTCAGGTTGCCGATGTCCATAGCGGCTTTGAGTTTGACCATTGGCAGATAAACTTTATAAACTATAGTTCTTCACCCTTCACGACTTTAGCACTTGAAGGAGATGCGAACATCACAGCAGTCTTTATAGAAGCCCCAACATCTGGAGAGGCAGGCTACCTAGTTATAGATTTAGCATTCTATGACAGGCCTACTCTTGCTCCAAAAGGGTTTGTAATTATCTGGGAGCTTGGGTTGAATGAGACTTTAGTGGAAGTTCCAATTGCTCTGAATCAATGGCATTCTCAAGCCGTATTTACAGGTGTTAGAATTGGGAAAACCTACACGGTCGTCGTGGTGCTTGAGAATGGTATAAGAGGGATTTACATAAACTACTGGACAGTATATAGTAAAGCGAACTATATGCACTGGGGTTTTACAACAGGCTATATGAGACTGCTTAGAACTGAAACTGGATACATATACATAGAGGATTAAGACGTCAATTGCGTTATCTCTTTGAAATTTTTACTGGGAGGATTTAATGCGAGCGATTCAATTAAACATTTATTCTTTTAGAAGTTAGCCTACTGTTATGACTTTGACGTTTACATGCTCTGATTTCTCTAGAAGCTCTTCATCTTCGGTGAGTAGTAGTCTTTGCTTTTAGCGATTTGAGGGTGGACGCGTCGAAGAAAGTTATTTTAACTCTTAGCTAGTTTAATTGTTTCTCTGAAGGCTTTGCTTAGATTTAAACCTAACTTAATAAACAGTTGTTGTTTAATCCAAATATGGTGAGCAGGAAGCTACAGAATTATATGTAAATTTTAGACTTTTTCCAATCTTAACTAAAAAAAATTGTGAAAATTCCTTAGAAAGCTTTTATGAAAGCTTTTACACCTATATGCATAGGATACATATTGCGAAAAAGCTCATCTATATTTAAAGAGGACTATTGTGTAAAAGGTCTTATCACTCAGATTGAAGTTGCGATTGAAAAATATGTCGATTAAATTTAAGATAGATGAAGGGTGAGAATATGAAACCAAAAAATGAGGAAGAGCAGAGGAAACATCTGAAACCATACTATAAGTTTGTACCAGTAGACGTGGAGACAAAGCAAATACTAGAAAAGTCGTTTATGAAAAGAAATGTTCCCAGAGGGTTCTGGAAAAAAGTCTTAATCGATTTTTTAAACTCAGAAGAGACATTTGTCGAATTGAAAATAGAAGGAGTGGAGTTGGACCCTAGACAGATAACTCCTCTACTTTCTTCTGCACGAAACTACCTGAAACTCAAAAACAGGATTAGAATACATCTTAAGAAGGGAAAAATATACCTAATAAAGATGGGGAATGGGAATAATTTTGAAAGGGCTAGCCGAGTACTACATATAACCATGAAGGAAGGAGATACCCGATAAGTTTACCTTCAATCCGCAAATAGTTTCATTAAAGCCTGTAGATTGAAGATATACGAGAAACGGGAGAAGAGTAGGAATTTTCCAAGACCCCCCCACCAAACTGATGGTTTATTAAGCTTCTGATCTGCTTTAATCCTAATTCTCCGGCTTATGGTTAAGGTTATTTTTAAGTAGCACACCTATTTATGCTTGAGGCGATTATCTTGATCATAGATTCTCACGTTCATTTGAAGCATGGCGATGCCAATAGGACTGAGTACAGTGCTGAAACAATAGTTTACACTATGGACGCTGTGGGTATAGATGTTTCCGTGGTTTTCGCCATGAGCACTTCAACTAGACGTTCAATAGAGATGGCTCTTGAAGCCTATAGAAGGTCTCCGGATAGGCTAATACCCTACGTTTATGCTATCCCAAGTTTTGAAAGGCCTGTCAATGAAGAGATTAAAGAGGCTGTGGTAAGGCTTGGGTTTAAAGGGGTTAAAATCCATGCTGGGGAGTATACGATAGCTGAATACGTCGTAGACCCAGTTGTAGAATTGGCTGAGAAATTTGAAGTACCCTGTTTAATAGACTGCGTAGGGAGAATTTCAGACGTTAAACGTATGGCTGAAAAGTTTCCAAAAGCCAAAATAGTAGTTGCACATTTTGGAAAATATTTATCCGCAGATGAAAAACTCATAGATCAGTTCATAAACCTAGCATCTACCCATGAAAATGTATACCTCGACACAAGCGGAGTCGTATTAACTCATAAGATAAGGGAAGCCATTCAGAGAATAGGTTCAAACCATATAGTATTCGGTACAGATGGCCCGCATGAAGAACCTGACACCGTAAGTTTTGCGAAGAAAGAACTTGAAAAAATAAAAAGTTTAAAATTGAATCCGACAGATGAAGAGAACATCTTAGGGAAGAACATACTTAGAATATTGAAAATCTAGATTTTTGAAGCTTCATCAGGCTTCTTCCAGATATCCATTTCCAGTCTCTTAATCCGCTTACGCTCTCTGGTAAGGTATTTGTAAACAGTACTGTGTTGCCGACCGTCTATAAGCATTTGAATCGCCTCCCTAGCAACTTCAAACCAAGGGCTTTTACCGATCAGAGAAACAGTGTTACCGTAAACAGATACGTATACACCTGTAAGCTCCTCTATCATCTTCCTAGCCTTCCCCTCACGCCCTATAATTCTACCCTGAATCCGCCTAACAGCGTTTTCATTTAAACCGAGATCGTCCCGAAGGTCTATAATCTCAAACATCGTATCCTCCTCTAAAAGCCTGAGGGCCCTCTCAGGGCTGAAGCCACGACCTATGGCTAAAACCACGTTTTTAGCCACCAGCGGGCTTAAAACATCTCCATTGTCGACAGACGACATCTCAATATCACCAGATGAACCATCTATGTTGAGTTTAACATGGCATTTATCCTCAATAGCACGTTTAACCTCGCCCTTAGCACCTATCAAAACACCAATCCTACTAATCGGAATCCTCACTCTGAAAACACTCATAGCCCTTAACACTCCTTATCTAAAAGAGAAAACTCAAAGCTTTATACCTTTACCTCCTATTCCATGTAGGACGTAGCATTCAAATTCAAGCGGCCCTCTTAATAACATATCGTAGTGGTAATGGGACGGTTTTTCAAATCAAAATGCTTTGAAAAGCCATTGTAGAAACATGGGGAGGAAGCTAACCTTATTAGGAGAATGATCTCACTTAATTTTAGGAATGGCTGAAAAACCTCTTAGACTACGGGAAGTCTTAGAAGTCGTATATTCAACCGAAAGATGGGAGATTCTTAAAAAACTTAGGGTAGACGCTGTTAAACTGCTTGAAGCTTTAGAAGGCTTCAATATTAGAGGGTTTATCCACGGAAGTGTAGCCAGAGGGGATGTCGATGAAAATAGCGATATTGACGTTGTGATTCTCCAACCTATTCCAAGCCATGTTGTAGAAACATGTCTACTTATGAAAGGTTTCAATATTTTCAGCAGGATTTTAACACAAGCAACTCCAAGCAATACTCCTAAAGCCCACATATATCTAGGCCCTAAAGAGAAGACATCTGTAACCTTTCCACTTCTAAACTTTAGAACTAGGGAGCTTGAATTTTACAGATTCGGCGGTATAATGGGTATTGAAGAGTTAAGGGGAAACCTAAGAGCACCCGGATGCACTAAAAGGCTTACGTTTATCAAACCCACAGCTAATGGACATCTCGAATACCCGATTGAAGGTTTTGAATCTGAAGTGGCTAGAGAACTCGGCGTAAGCGTAGACGTCGTAAAAGAACGCGTGAGGGTTTTAAAAAAGAGAGATAAATACGGTAGAACAGGCCTATTTATTAAAAGGCTTTTAACAGAAGGAGAGAATTTTGAAAGCGTTTTGGAAAAGATAGTCTCTAAAAACCCTCCAGCTAGGAGGAGGCTGAGGTTTTGAATCTAGACGTATATACACGTGTTGGAGTGTACTTAGCATTCATCTCACTATTCTGGCTTGCAGTTTACATAATCGCTAAAACCTTAAAGTTGGATAAAAAGAACCTATACGTTAAACCTTTCATAATTATATATAAGACCGCTAAATTCAACAAACTCCTCGAAAACATGTCCAGTAAGTATAAAGAATCCTGGAGATACTATTCAACGCTCAGCGTTTTCTTAGCGTTTGGACTATTACTATTCTCAACGTACACACTCACAGGAAATATATTTAAATTACTTGTAAAGTCTGAGGAGGCTGTAGGACTGGTACCCATACTACCGGGTGTAACCATAGGCTTTGAACCTCTACTCTACATTCTACCAGCTATCCTCATAGGTCTCACTACACATGAAATAATGCATGGAGTCGTAGCTAAGCTTGAAAACATACCAATTGAATCCTCGGGAATCCTCGTAGCTTTCCTCATATTTGGAGGGTTTGTCGAACCGAATGAAGAAGCCTTCAGGAAATCCGAATCCATATCTAAGTTTAGAATACTATCGTCTGGACCTTCAGCAAACCTTACAGTAGCATTTATAACACTCATACTTTTAAACGTGCTTTTCCAACAGCCTCAAGGCCTTTTAGTCTACAGCGTCAGCCCGGATAGCCCATTGTATAAGTTGGGCTTAGATAGTTGGAGCATAGTCAGCGAGATAAACGGTGTTAAACTAGGATTAACAAAACCTTCAATACCGTTTATAACACCCTACCAGAACCCGCTAAAAGAGCTAAACAGATTAAACATAACAGATAACGTTATCGTTAAAACCGATAAAGGTGTTTTCAATATTTCCCTAGTTGAATTCAATAGAAGCTTAAATGTGAGGTTCTACGTATACCCTTACAGCCCATCAATCTTTGGAGACCTAATACCTAGACCTGTAACGTTCACAGGCTATCTAATCTTAATGTATATGTGCAACATAAACGTCGCATTCGCAATATTCAACATGCTACCCGTATATCCCTTAGATGGTTATGGATTTGCAGACGTATTCCTATCTAAGATAAAAAACCATACACTACGTAAAACCGTAACAATATGCTTAAATGCGTTTGCACTCAGCCTCCTAATATTGAACATGGGTTTAACATTTCTAAGGTTTAGAATTTTAAGTTGACATGGAATGGTGAAAGCTATTGCTTAAATGTCAGAGGTGTGGTGAAGAAGCAGTTTACAAGAGAATATACTCCGGTGAAGCCTTATGCCGTAGACACTTCTTAAAATCCATAGATGATAGAGTACGCCTTGCGATAAAACGCTATAAAATGTTCAGTCCAGACGATAGAATAGGATTAGCCCTTTCAGGTGGGAAAGACAGTTTAACGCTACTATATATTCTATCTAAGATAGAGAGAGCTTTCCCAGAAGCCAAACTCATAGCAATCACGGTAGATGAAGGTATAAAAGGCTATAGAAGAGCGGCTTTAAGAATAGCATCTGAAGCATGCGAGAAACTTAAAATTCCACACCACATCTACGGTTTTAAAAAACTCTTCGGTTTAACGCTTGATGAACTCGTTAGAATAGCATTTGAAATAGGGCTTAAACCTAGACCATGCATTTATTGCGGTATTTTACGGCGGAAAGCATTGAATATAGCTTCTGAAGAACTCAAACTTAGTAAAATAGCCACAGCCCACAACCTTGATGACGTTGTTCAAACATATATGTTGAATCTAGCCCATGGAGACATTTATAGGTTTATAACTTCAGGCCCTGTGACGGAAAGCAAGTTTACGGGAGTCCCTACGCGAGTTAAACCAATGGTTTTAATACCTGAAAGAGAAGTATCGCTTTACGCCGCCCTCATGGGCTTTAAATTTCAACCTACACAATGCCCTTATACTGGTTCATCTCTTAGATCTGACGTTAGAGTTTTAATCAACAGGTTGGAGAGTAAACATCCAAGCATAATGTTCACCCTTCTGAAGAGTTTTGAAGAAATAGCCAACAATCTTAAACAGAGTGTAGAATCCCCAAAGGTTAGAAAATGCAGCGTCTGCGGAAGCCCAGCTACAGGGGACCTATGTAAAGCCTGCGAACTATTGGCGAAATTCAAAGTTTAAACCTCATTCTTATGAAGTCTGAAGGCTGCAGCTAATGCACCGTAAAGTCCTATATCATCACTTAAGGGTGTTACAGCTATCTCCGCCTCCCTGTTAACTATGTATTCTTTGAAGTGTTGCTTTATAGGGTTTAAAACCTGTTTAACATTGTTAAGTGTAACTGCTCCACCCAAGGTCACCAGATCTGGGTCGTAAACGTTTATAGCTGAAGCTACACCCATAGCGTTTAAAACACCGATACTCTCTACAATGTCCATACAAAGTTTGTCACCCATTTTAGCCCCATCATAAACCGATTTAGCAGTTATACCACTTAAACTACCGTTTGAAGCCTTCCATAAGTAGCTACTCTTAAAATCTTCAAATCTGTTTTGAGCTTCAATTATAAGTTTTACAAAGTTCGGTATGTTACGTCCAGAGCAATAAGCCTCCCAATGGCCACGCTTACCACATCCGCAGACAAGCCTCCTCTCGCAATCTACAACTATGTGCCCTATTTCATGAGCATTTCCATCTTTACCTAGAAGTAGACGACGATCTACGTAAACGCCAGCCCCTATCCCCGTACTTATAGTTATATAGACAATATTATCTACGTTTCTCCCTAAACCGTAAAACTTCTCTCCCATAACAGATATGACGCAGTCGTTGTAAACCTCTACTGGAATCTTGAAAGCCTCCTCTAAAGGTTTTCTAACAGGTATAAACTCGTAAGGTGCATTAGCCGGTCTTACAATCCCACCTCTCACAGGATCTTGAGGACCGAAAGCACCAACACCTATACCGACCATATCCCTAGGGTTAAGTCCAGCTTCATCTTGAAGCCTCCGTATCATCGACACTATTTGGAGACTGATAGCTTCAGCACCTTCAAATAGATTCGTATATGCTGAAAACCTCGCTATAAACTCACCCTTCGCAGTGCCAGCAGCAATCCTCGTGTTTGTTGCACCCAAATCTACAGCTACACCATACTCCATAGACAATCAGAAAAATACTTTAACAAACTTTGTTAAAACATTTTCCAATAGAACTTAACAATTCCAGTTTAATAGATTAGACTCTCCTTAACGTTCATCCTCCTAAACAATGTAACAGCGTCTTTAACAACTCTAGACATCGTTCTAACCTCATCATCAGTTATATAATTGGGGAAAACGTTCTTCTTAACAAGCTCTACAAGCTCTTTAGGCTTAGGCATTGAAACTACGTAGAAGCATCCACCAGTTATACCTGCAATTGTTCTAAGAAGTCTAACTCCAGACCTATCCAACCCATAGTGAGGCGACTCTCCAACTGGGGCTATAGCGATCACAGGCACACACATCGTCGCTAGGCTTTTAGCAACAGATATAGAATCCTCATACGCTCTCCTCAAACTGTCTAAGTAGAACGGGCTTACAGAAGTCGTACTTAAGGGAACATTTGCCGCTCCATCGCTTATGAGAATTACAACGGGGAGGACATTCCTATTCCTCCTCTTCTCAGCCTTTATGAGCTCTAGAGAGGATTGAAGTCCTCTAGCAAGTGGGGTATATCCGCTCGCTTTCAAACGTCTAACTTTTCTAGCAACAACCAAGAGGTTTCTAGTCGGATGGGAGATAACCTTAGTATTAAACCCTTGAAACGCTACAACGCCGACTTTATCACGTTTAGTGTAGGCTTCTCTATGAAGCCCAAGTATAACCTTCGATACGATGGGCAGGTAGTCAGCCATAGAATCGCTTAAATCTAAGAGGAAGATTACTGTCAAAATAGACCTTGAAGATAAGAGTTTAACTTTCAAATCTTCAGGCTTAACATTTATGGTTAACTGACCAGTCTGCCCGATAGATACATGTTTATTCGCTACAGCTGTCTGAATGGTAGGAATCAGAGCCAAGTTTGCAGAAGCATTCCGTCTATAGCTTTCATAGCCAGCATATCTACCCACCGTGGCATACGTTAGAGTCTGAGCCCTCCTACCTGAAAGATAGAACGTCCTCCTTCTAGCATGCTTTGTAGGAGTTGACGGTAATGCTAAGGCTTTAACCTCTCCAACACTTTCATATGTACGCTCTCTGAAAACCCCTCCACCCGTAGACGTTTCTTCGAGAACTGTAATAAGCTCCTCAGAATCACTCTTCAAATCTTCAGATCGGAAACCCTCCGGAAACTTCGTTTTTACTCTAACCCCGTTTTTAGGCGGAGACTTACTCAGCCGAAAAAACCGGCTGATGCCTCTTCTCCCAGACCCTTTGCCACCGCTGAAAACTCCAAACATACCTGGAAATCGACCAAAATTCTTTCTTTCACTATGTATCTCATGTTTTTCCAAATCGCGAGAGTATGGACGGGTGGTCTTTCCTCCTTCTCTACCACTGGGAAATTTAGATTCTTCTAAACCACTACTCTTAAGCTTAGAGTTTAAATCAGATAAACTATCCTTTACGCTAGACTCCTGAGTATTAGCGATTTGAGAAATTTCCCGTACTATTTCCCAAGAGAGAGAATTGTACAACTGTTCAAACGTCTTGAGAATCTCATCACGAGAAGCTGGTTCTTTAAATCCACCACTACGCGTCCTATGCATCAACACTAAGAGAGCTGATCTTCTAACGTGAGAAGCTTCAACTATCAGTTTATTTTCAAAAGCAGCCAAGGTTTTTGCAGTTTTAAGAATAACTATGTCAGGTCTATGTCCATCAACATCTAATGTTATGCAAAGTCTCACTACAAGTCTAACTATGGAGTCTGGTATCAAAACCTTTGAAAGTATACTCCACGCTTCAATCATTCTCCTTCTAAGCTCCTCCTGCATAGGCTCATACTTCGCTCTAAATCCTTCAGGATCAGCTTCAAACTCCAGATTTCTTTTAACGATTTCAGCTCTCAACTCCTCATTTCTAACAGACGTGGACATAGCTGATAGTGGAAACCTATCTAAAAGTTGTGGTCGAAGTTCCCCCTCTTCAGGATTCATCGTACCAACTAGTAGGAACCTCGAGGGGTGAGCTACAGATATTGTCTCCCTCTCAACGATGTTCCATCCTGAGGCCGCTGCATCTAAAATATCGTCTACTATATGGTCTGGGAGGAGGTTTACCTCATCTATGTATACGATGTTTCTATTGGCTTCAGCCAGTAAACCAGGTTGGAAGGTTCTAACACCATCCCGAAGCGTTCTCTCTATGTCTAAAGTCCCAATAAGCCTATCTTCTGTGACGCCTAGAGGAACCGTTATAACTCTCATCTTCCTGAAGGCGTATTTAATACGGCCTTCCTTCCACTTTTTAAAACATTCTTCACACATCTCAGATGGATTATCCGGATCACAGTTGAAAACACAACCATCTACAACCTTTATTTCCGGGAGTAGATCGGCTAAAGCCCGCACTATAGTGCTCTTACCTGAACCTTTCTCACCTCTTATTAAAACACCACCTATCTGAGGGTTTATAGCGTTAAGTATGAGGGAAAGCTTCAAATCTTCCTGGTCGACAAAAGCAGTAAATGGGAAGACAACACGCTTATCTTTAAGCGTTAATGAAGACATCTCTTTCTAAGAATTTAAGGGAAAATCTGACTATTAAATCTATTCAGGAATAAAAAAGATCATAATAATTAAACGCTGAATATTTTAGCTACTTTTTTAGCTATCTCAACAACTCTACTTCTGAAATTATTATATGCTTCAGTAAAACCTTTCATCGTTTTCACAGTAGACCCGAAAAGCCCCCACTCATCATACGGTAGCCCTCTATTTCCCATATCTTTAACTTCTACACCAACTTTTACTAATAATTCCGATAAATCCGGCGTCAATTCATAGGCTTTTACAAAATCGTCTAGTTGATTGAGAATTTCGATGATTTTAGAATTGTATTTCATCGTTATAGCATTATCGTAATTTGAAAGATCAAAGTTTAAACTCTTAGATTCATTTAAAACGTTGAGTTGATGATCCGGAAACTCAGTATTTGTCATATTCCACCTGGCCAACGTAAGGAAAGTATCCATGGGTTTTCTCTTGGAAGCCGGTAACACATCTATACCGTTTAAGACATTTTCAGCCTCTTCCCTAGTCAAACCATGCTCGGAAATTAAGTAGCTGATCCACTTAGCCTTATTTTCAGAGCTGAAGAAGATCCACCAAACCCTCTGAGCTACAAGAGTCCCAGAGAACCCTATAGCCTTCTCCCAATCCGCCAAGTAATTTAACGCCTCATCCTTAGAATTGAACAACTTCGCTTCAACTAAAAGACCAGCCAAATGTTCATCGGCTAAAGTTTTCAAGTACTGGTTGAACGACGCTAAAACAACTTTCTCCTCTAAACTTTTAGCCGTGAAATTATATCCCCATCCAGTAGCCCCAGTCCACACTTCAGACTTACCGGCCACTGGTACATTAAGCTTCTTACAGAATTCTATGAGTTTAGCCTCCGGGTCTTCAAACCTCTTTAAAGCCTCCATTAACAGTCGAGCGGCTTTAACCTCTCTAATATGCCCTTCAAGCCTGCCACCCATATTGGTTTCATAGACCTTGGTTGTTTTAACACCCATTTTAACAGCCTTAGCTCTCCCACGCATCTTAGCCAGTATCAGTGAAACCTCTTGGGAAACTGTGAACGTTATAGTATTATTCGTACCTATTCCAAGACTTTCAAGAATACTTGTTATATCGATAGCCGCCGGGCTGCTACCTGCGACTTTAAACACGATATTCGGTCTACCTCTTTCAACGTCTCTCGACCAACCCCATAGGAGATATTCATCATACTTCATAAAGTACTCTTGAGTCGCCCTGTAGATCTTTAAAGCGTTTTCAATGCTTCTGTCAACATCATCGGCCACGTTCGGATTCAACTGATAGCTTATCATTCCATCTGAAAAATCCTTCAGGTAGAAAACTGGTCTGAAAACCTCCATGTTAGGCCAAAGCGCCAACATTGTAGCCAGCATAACGAGTTCATCCTGACGATCATCTATATTCTTCAAATACTCCGGGTTTCTCCTAAGGTAGTCTTCGAGTTTACTCCATAAGTTTGGATCGTCTCTGTAGGCTATAGCCGCCAAAACAGGGTTTGTTGAAACTTGAACGTAGCCTAATCTTCTAAGCCATCTAAGCCCTAAAGCATAGTCGTTTCCAAACCTACACATGCCTTTTCTAGACATGATGTAGTATACGTTGCTTTGAATCTCCTCTTTTAAAGCATCTAGAAAGCTCAGAGTAATCTTACGGTCTTCAAGCTTTTTCTCAACGTTCTCACCCATAACAGCCACCATACTTTTTTTACCTCTAGGATCCCCCCGCATAACCTTCTTCATATCTTCAATCTTTATTCTCACAACTGCTTTAGCTACTTCAGCATTTCCATACTCTTCACACTCAACAGACTCCCAGACGGATAACGTGTTCCTTATGATCTTCAACGTATCTTCAACGTCTCTATCGGTGAAGCCGACCCAATCTCTCTCTAAACCAAATAGGTTTATCGCTATTTCAAGGAGGACATCATACGCCCGTCCCCTTTGAATAATGATACTCTCCTTCTCCTTTTCAACCCAAATAGGCTCCATAAACACCAAGTTCAACTGTCTAACTATGGAGCCGACAATATCAGCCAATCTACCGATTAAATTCGGGTTTAGCAGACTATCAGCGGCCAGCTGAGGATAACCCATCATTGTGGTTTTAACGACGTGATCAGCATAATCTAAGCTTTCACAGGGATGCTGTAGCTCCTTAGGTCTAACTGAAGATAAAACCTCATACGTATCCAAAGTTTTCACAACTATTTAATAGTAAAGGAAACACGTAAAAACTTTAAGGAGAACATTTTATATCCTCCTATGCTAGATTTTAAATGGCATGGATCCAATACGGGTTGGATTTATAGGAGCCGGAAGTATGGCTAATAGCGTCCATTATCCATCGCTAGCCAGCTTTAAAGACGTTGAAATAGCCGCTATATGTGATCTAGATGAGACAAGGCTTAATAAGACCGCTGACCAGTATGGTGTTGAACAGCGGTTTAAAAACTACAGGCTTATGCTTGAAAAAGTGCCTCTAGACGCTGTTTACGCTATTATGGCTCCAATACCGACTGACCACTACGTAAATGCAGAACCTTTAACCAGTGTCGTTATCAACTGTCTTAAACGTGGATTGCATGTCTTCATAGAGAAGCCTCCTGGAGTATCTTTTGAAGAGACGAGGAAAATGGCTGATACAGCTGAGAAATACGGCTGTAAGACAATGGTTGGCTTCAACAGGAGGTTTATACCTGTTTTTAGAGAAGCTAAACGCATGGTTGAAGAAAACGGCCCCATAACACATTGTATAGCAGTATTCCATAAAAATATGATAGGTCAACCAGAACCCTGGGGTCGTGTAAGCTATCTGGTGGCTGATGTGATACATGCCATTGACGCTTTAAGATTTATGAGCGGAGAGGCGGAGGAAGTCACGGCTTACATTTACAGCTTCTACGTAGACTACATGAATAGTTTCAATGCCCTTATAAGGTTTAAGAATGGATGCGTAGGTCACCTATGCTCAAACTACTCTTCAGGTGGACGTGTACACTATTTTGAAATGCATTCTAAAGCCTTATACGCATTCGTCAACCTACCATTTGAACCTGAAAAGCAGGAAGCGTTGATACTTAGAAGTGGAAGATCGTATGGTGAAGCAGAGGTTTTAAGAAACTTAGAATTAGTAGAAGGATGTAGAGACTTCCACGTAGTATACGGCTATCTTCAAGAGAATAGACACTTCATAGATTGCATTAGAAAAGATGAGATTCCTGAGACAAACTTTAAAGACGCCATTAAAACTATGAAGCTTGTAGAGCGTATAAACTCTTCCAAATAAGAGGAGTCGCTATGAATATAGTAGTCTTCGCTAAGATGTTTCAGAAGCTTCCACTACCAGAGTTCGCCAGTATTATGGCTGATATCGGTTTTGAAGGTGTAGATTTAACTGTTAGACCTGGAGGCTACATAGCTCCTGAAGAAGTTGAAGAGAAGCTTCCAGAAGCTATTGACATAGTGAAATCTAAAGGCTTGTCTATTCCAATAATAACCACATCAATAGTAGACGCGAATGAGCCTTACGCTGAGGAAACTTTTAAAACGGCGTCAGAGTGCGGTGTAAAGTACTTGAAGCTAGGATATTGGCTTTATGAAGGCTTCGGAAAATTGAAGGCTCAAATAGAGAATATCCGTAAAAGTTTAAGAGAAATTGAAAAGCTCAGTCGAAAGTACTGTATCAACGCAGCCATACATACACACTCAGGGATGTTCCTAACAGCCGAGCCGGCGGTTGTTCTAGAAATCCTCAGAGACTTCAATCCAGATTTCGTAGGAGCTTATATAGACCCAGGTCACATGGTTGTTGAAGGCGGGCTGGCCGGATGGCTTATGGGTATGGACATGTTAAACAATAGAATACGCATGGTTGCTGTGAAAGACTTCGCCTGGATTAAGAGAGGTAACTCATGGAAGGCTGAAGTAGTCCCGTTGGGCGAAGGATTGGTTCCGTGGAGGAAGGTATTTGAAATACTTAAGCGTATAGATTTTAAAGGTCCAGTATCGATACATTGCGAATACGAGGAGATATCTCTTAGAGAGATAATAGAGCAAGCTAGGAAAGATTTAAACTACGTAAGGAATATTCTCAGCTCTGTTTAAATCGTCAAATTTCACCGACGGATTCATCTTCATCCAGCGCAAGCCTCATGACATCTGGCTCCGGCGGCATCAGGTTTAGAAACTGCTCAGCGGTTCGCCTCGGTTCTCCACTTCCAACTATATATCTTCCAACCACTATTATGTCTGCTCCGTTTTTCAAGGCGTCAATGGCGGAAATCGGCGTTATTCCTCCTGCAACTGCCACGAGAGTCTTAAAACGGCTTTTGATCTCAGATATTTCGCTCCATTTGAATTCAACTGGTTTACCAGACTCTACCATTGTTCTTTCAACATCAGCACTTACATGCAGAAGCACTATGTCAGGTTTATACGCTAATGTTTCGATTTTAGCTATTGAGTTTGAAACCTCTATTGTATCTAAGATCGAGTAAACTCCCTGCTTCCGAGCTTCAAGTATGGCTTTATCGATCGTAGCCTTAGACGCAGCGGCAAGTATGCAGACCGCGTCGGCAGTAGCATCAGCAGCTTCTTTAACTTCAACTCTACCAACATCCATAGTTTTTAAATCTGCAACTATAAATGAGTCTCTCCAGATCTCTCTTATTTTTCCAACAACTCCAACACCATAGGCTTTTATGAGCGGTGTACCAGCCTCAATAATCACTCTTTCACTTTTAGGCAACTGTTTAACTATTTCTAAAGCCTTCTCGAGGTTACTTAAGTCCAATGCGACTTGTAAGTATGGTGGACTCCAAAGCCTTTTAACCCTAAAGCCCATAATCGGGTGGACTACTCTATCCTTCTCTTTAAGAACCTTCTCAACAGTTGGATACTCTTTCAACGCTCTTCTAACGGCAAGCTTCGTAGCAGCATAATTAAACTGATAGATTCTCCTATAGTCTCTAGCTCTAGGATGTACGAAGACTGAAACTACCACTACCCAATCTTCACATTTATCTCTTGGAATAACCCCCTCCTCAACGGCATCAGCTATAGCTTTAGCAACAGCCGCCTGAGCTGGGCCGAAAACCTTCTCAGAATCCTCCATACTTTTAACAGTGACCTTGGGCACTATTAGAGTACTAGGCTTAACTAGTAGATTAGGCCTCAATACGGCAAACATAGCCGTGTGGCCGACAGAAGGATTGGATAAAGCGTTTACAAATGCTAAACCAGCCGGTCCATTCTTCTCCCCAACTACTACGTCTACGTGTGCAATTTCATAACCTGAACCTATTAAAGCCTCTCCTACGTAGAAGCTTTCACCCAATTTACCACGTAATATATGTAATCGTTAGAATAATTAAAACTTTTGAATGAAACCGTTTAAAATAGTCGGTGAATAAACATTGGTTGGAGATACGTCGACCAAAACTATGATTTAAACTAGTGAAACGTTTATTAATATTCTTGTCTACTCTATACTTGCGATTCCATATGTCTACGGAGTTGCTTATACCCGGCGCTACAACCGTCGGTTTGGTGTTTAAAGACGGAGTTATCTTAGCTTCTGAAAAACGCTACACGTACGGCCGTTACGTTTTAAGTAAAGCCGTTAAGAAGGTCTTTAAAGTATCCGATAGAATTGGTGTAGCATGTGCAGGATTGGTTTCAGATATGCAATCTATAGTTCAGCTTATAATGGCTAATATGAAGCTTCATGAGCTGGATACTGGTAGACCATGTACTGTTAGAGCTCTTGCAAAACTCACATCTCAAATTCTATTCTACAGGAGGCTCTTCCCACTTTTAACGCAGACTTTAGTCGCTGGTGTAGATGAAGAGGGGGCAAGTCTCTACATTTTAGACCCGCTAGGCTCAGTAATAAAAGATGAATATGCAGTTGTGGGGTCTGGAGCTGAGATATCTCTAGGTGTTTTAGAGGCTGAGTATAGACCAGATATGCTACTTGACGATTCTAAAAACCTAGTTGTTAAAAGCATGCGGGCGGCTATGGCTAGAGATGCTACAAGCGGAGACGGTATAGACGTACTAATCATAACCAGTGAAAAGTCTTGGGAAGAATCGCTACTAGTAAAACCCTGAAAATTTTTATTTTTAATCGTATTTTAAACAAGCGTGGTTGTACTAGGCTTAGATTTAGCTGGCGTTGAAAGTAGACCGACTGGCTTCTGCATGTTACAGGATGATTTAACGGTTGAAACCGGACTTATATATACGGATGAAGAAATAATGAAGCTTATTTTAACATATAAACCCTCTGTAACTGCTATAGATGCACCGTTGTTTCTTCCAAAAGGCCGAGCCTCGTTAGAAGATCGAAGTGGTCCACACTTGAGAAAATGTGATAGGATCCTGCTGAATAGTGGCATAAGGTTTTTCCCAATAACATTAGGCCCTATGAGGAAGCTCACATCTAGGGGGATATCGCTTAAGAATAGGCTTGATGCTGCCGGCTTAGAAGCTATTGAAGTGTATCCTGGTGGAGCACAAGATGTTCTTGGAATATCGAGGGGGAAATACAACTTAGATGGGTTGAAAAACGGCCTTATTAGACTTGGTTTGAAAGGATTGAAGGATAGTTTATCGATACATGAGCTTGATGCAGCTACTGCGGCCTACGTAGGCTATCTCTACTGTATAGGTGAATACTCAGCTCTCGGAGACCCATCTGAAGGATACATGATTATGCCTAAATCTGAAAAATTTAAACCCTATTAAGGAGAATAGTTAAGTTGTAAGAGTTCTTAGGTTTACTTGGATCCATGTCTATAACTATTCCTTTAAAGAGAAGGTTTAAACTCTCCATAGCCCTACCAGCGTCAATAATCAATGAAGCCAGAAATCTAAGAGATAAGACTATTAAAGCCGGGTTTATAGGTAGAGCTCTAGCAGTATTCAGAGTTGAAGAAGTCATAGTTTACAGAGACCTCTACGGTTTAAAAGATCAAGAGGGAGAAGCATCCCTCATATCATCCTTACTATCATACATGGAGGCTCCTCAGTATTTACGCGTCAAAATCTTCCCCATAGAGAAGAATCTACTATATGCTGGACTACTTCCACCTTTAAGAACACCACACCACCCCACCGTTGCAAAGACGGAAGAAGTTGCAGACGGTGAATTTAGAGAAGGCTTAGTAGCATCCTGTGACGGCACTTTAAGCTTCGTAGATGTGGGGCTGGATAAACTGGTTAAGGTCCCTAGTAGACTTAAACCGGGTTTAAGAGTTACGATTAAAGTCTTCAAGAGAGCTAATGAACTGATCGGCGAATTAGCCTCTAAAAAGGATGCCCCAGTCTACTGGGGATATAGAGTTTTAAACATCAATCGTTCCCTCGGAGGCATTCTCAACATGTATAGAAGTGCTTTTAAAATTGCCACTTCAAAATATGGACTGCCTATAACAGAGGTCTATAAAGACTTGAATATACGTCTCGCAAATAGTATGAACACCTTAGTCTTATTCGGCTCTCCTAGGGAGGGACTGGCGGAAATACTGCTTAGAGAAGGGTTGAATCTTCAAGAGCATGTAGATTTAACCGTAAACTTCATCCCACATCAAGGTTCTGTAACCGTTAGAACTGAAGAAGCCCTCTACGCAGTATTAGCAATATTAAATTTCCTAGCACCTTAAAAATGTTTCAATTCATCGATATTTTCTCTGACTTTTTCAAAAGCCGCTACTATATCATCCATGTCTTCCCTCGAACCTAATAAGACGTATTGGGGAAGCCATACACCTTCAATATAGCAGGCTTTTTCAGCTTTAGGTAAATGAATCTTCGAATAATCTAGGCTTTTCCCGTAGAATGGACATGAGAGGGGACATTTAACGTAGTAGTTTAGGTAAGGTTCCTTATACAGAGGCCTACTATAGCCTGGACTTAAAGGTATGCCTTCAGCCCTCAAAACTTCAGCGAACCTCGCCTTAGGTAAACCGTTGAAGACTTCAGGGTCATATCTTAAAATGTATAGGTGGTATGCATTCCTAGTAACTCTCTCATCTCTCCTCATGGTTTTTAAACCATCGATTTTTGAAAGCTTACCATCTAGGTAGGAGGCATTCTCCATCCTAAGCTTAACGTGCTCATCATACCTGGAAAGTTGTACAAGCAGTATGGCTGCTTGAAACTCCGTCATCCTATGGTTCCCACCAGGTAGATAATGCGCATACCATTCTCCACTGGGCAATCTACCGCAGTTGTGGAGACTCCAAGCTTTGACGTATAGGTCTCTATCATTTGTAACGATCATACCTCCTTCACCACTAGTTACATTCTTACTAGATTGGAAGCTGAATGCTCCTAAATCTCCTATGGAGCCGATTCTTCTATTACGCCATTCAGATCCCCATGCTTGACAAGCATCCTCAATGATTCTAAGGTCGTATTTTCTAGCTATACGAGACAAATCATCCATATTAGCTGGCCTCCCACCGATGTGGACCGGTATTATGGCTTTAGTTCGCTCAGAAATATGTTCTTCAACATCATTTGGATCCAGTGTGTAAGTATCAAGCTCAATATCGGCGAAGACAGGTATCGCATTAACGTCTAAAACGGCGGTAATAGTTGCCATGAAAGTGTAAGGTGGCACTATAACTTCATCTCCGCATCCAATTCCACATGCTTTAAGGGAGATCACCAGTGCGGCTGTACCATTCGTAACGGCTATACCATACTTAGCGTGCTGATACTCTGCAAAAGCCTTTTCAAACTTAGGCTTCTTCGACCCCCCTATACCCCAAACCCCACTTTCGAGAACCTCTTTCAAAGCTTCATACTCTCTTTCATCGAACACAGGCCACCTTGGGAATGGTTTTCTCCTAACCGGTTCTCCACCGTTAATGGCGAGTTTACCCATATACAACTTAAAACACGTTTCCTTTAAATAAGTATTTAACTGTCTACTCCGATGTTGGAGACAGTAAGGTTAAATACGTTAAACAATCTTCAGTAGACTTGAAGACATGATCTTAGAGGTAAAGGATTTAAATGTTGAAATCTCCGGTAAACTTGTTTTAAAAGATGTAAGCCTATCCATAGGATTTGGCGAAACTGTATTCCTACTCGGACCGAATGGTTCAGGTAAAACCTCCTTCATCCAGTCTATTCTGGGAAACCCAGCCTATAAAGTCTTGAAAGGCAGTATCATATCACAGGGCTTCGAGATAACTACACTTAAACCAGAGGATAGAGCTAAGATCGGTATAGCTGCATCGTTCCAAATACCTCCTAAGATAAAGGGTCTTAAAGCTGGTAGGCTTCTGGAGGAAGTTTCTAAGAGATTTAACGTTCATAGAAGCTACATGGAGAATCTTATTTCAATTCTTAAACTTGAGGAGTTCATGAATAGAGAGCTCTACGTAGGTTTTAGTGGAGGGGAAGCGAAGAGGTTTGAAATCCTATTAGCGCTTCTTCAGAAGCCTAAACTCCTCCTCCTAGATGAGCCGGACTCTGGAGTAGACGTTGAAAATTTAGCCGTAATAGGTAAGACTTTAGATGAATTTCTCCATGAAGATGACGATCTTCTAAGCACAAGGAAATCCATACTAATAGTAACTCATACTGGCGCTTTAGCTAAGTACATTAACCCGTCGCGAGCATATATCATGTTGAATGGTGAAATCGTCTGCTATGGAAAGGGTGAAGACGTTATTAAAAGGGTTTTTAAAGATGGGTTTGAAAAATGTAAATCATGCTATGAGAAGTTTAGAGGAGGATAAACTATCTGATGGCGACTGAAGCGTTAAAAAAGAGAGCTGAAGAAGCTTTGAGTAAGAGGTCTGCCTATGGCATAGACCTAGACGTGTCCGAATATATGCCAAAGCATGCGAATTTAAACAGTAGACACCTTGAAATATTAGAGGATGAACTCAGTAGCAGTATAGAATCCGTGGGTTTAAACGTAGATGAGAAGAATACTCTAGGAAGCTATATTCAAATCGATCAGACAGCCGTCTACAGTCAAAGCCGTAGAAGGGGGTTGACCATTTTAAATCTTAAAGAGGCGCTTAAACGATTAGACTTCTTGAGAAATTTCTATTGGAGACTTATTCCAGTAGACTTGGATAAGTTTACAGCTTTAGCAGCTCTCTATGAGGAAAGCGGGTATGTAATCGTCGTAGAAAAAGGGTTTAAATCCGATAAACCGACCCAGGCATGTCTACTGATTAGAAGCCCTAGAAGTCTTCAAACTCCACATAACATAATAATTGCTGAGGAAGAAACGAATCTGCATGTGATCACCGGATGTACTACTGCTCCTGAAAGCTTCGGTCTTCACGTTGGAATTTCAGAGTTTTACATAGGAAGAAATGCAACCGTGACATTCACCATGATACATAGTTGGAGTAAAGCTTCACATGTTAGACCTAGAACCGCGGTTTTAGTGGAAGATGGAGGTCGTTTTATAAGCAATTACGTGGTTCTCAAACCCGCAACTTCTATACAGATGTATCCATCTATTAGATTAATTGGAGAAAATGCTTCAGCAATATCCACATCCGTAATATTAGGGTCTGGAAATGCAAGTATAGACGTAGGTTCAAGCGTCAGTTTGGAGTCTGAGGGGTCAAACTGCAGAATCTTATCTAGAGTTGTTGGAGGAGGATCTTCTGAAACCGTAGCTAGGAGTAGAATAACAGCTGTGATCGACAACGTTAGAGGACATACAGAGTGTAACGGTATAATAGTCTCAGATAACGCTTCAATAACAGCTATTCCAGAACTGGAGGCTAAAGCTAAAAACATTGAGCTTACACATGAAGCCGCCATAGGTAAGATATCGGAGGAGGAGATATTCTATTTGCAAACTAGAGGGTTTACCAGGGAAGAAGCCGTATCTTTAATCATCGGAGGTTTCCTAGAATCTGGGTTGTCAGAGCTACCGGCTAACGTAGAGAAATACTTAAAGAGCGCCATTCAGTGGGCTTTAACTAGTTTATGATTTGAGGCTAAGCTCAATCTTTTATCCGACTTTTAGCCCTTTTAACAGCTACATACTCGGCTAGGAAACCTCTCAGCTTTTTCTCCGGCCTCCTCCACCTACACTTACGCTCTTCAAGAACATCTCCATCAATATTTAAATTAAGAGTTCTCTTAGGTATGTTTATCTCGATTTCATCCCCGTTCTCAACGAAAGCAATAGGCCCCCCTTCATAGGCTTCAGGCGATACGTGTCCCACGCACGGTCCCCTAGTCGCTCCTGAGAAACGGCCATCTGTTACAAGGGCAATATCATCCGATAAGCCCATACCGTATATTAAAGCAGTCGGTATGAGCATTTCCTGCATACCTGGACCCCCTATCATTCCCTCATATCTTATCACTATGACAGAGCCCCTCTCTACTTTACCGTCTTCTATGGCTTTTAAAGCTTCATCCTGTCCATCAAATACTACGGCAGACCCTATGAACACCTTCGCCTTCTCAGAGACAGCTGAAGCTTTAACAACAGCACCCTGAGGAGCAAGCGATCCTTTAAGTACCGCTATACCGCCTTCACCCTTTAAGGGGCTACTTATAGGCTTTATAACATTATGGTCTAAAACCTTGATATCCGCTAGATTTTCTCTAAGCGTTTTAAATGTAACAGTCAAAGTGTCTAAGTGTAGTAGTGCTTTCAATTCGCTCATAAGTGCTGGAACGCCTCCAGCTCTATGGAAATCCTCCATATCCATCTCTCCACCGGAACCTATTAGATTAGCTAAATGGGGAACTCTACGGCTTATCTCATCGAATACATCTAGAGATATATCTATGCCAAGTTCCCCAGCGATAGCTGGGAGGTGAAGCACTGTATTAGTTGAGCCGCCTAAAGCCATATCCACTATTATAGCGTTTTCAAATGCTTCTAAAGTCATTATCTTAGATGGTATTAAACCCTTGTGAATCAATTTAACGATCTGTTCACCGGCTTTCCTAGCCAGTGAGATCCTACTCGAATAGTATGCTGGAATAGTAGCGGTATATGGTAGAGCCATGCCCAATGCTTCAGATAAACACGCCATAGTGTTTGCTGTAAACAGTCCATTGCAGGAGCCGCACGTAGGACACGCCATCTTCTCAAGCTCTCTAAGCTCTTCTTCAGTTAAACGCTTCCCCAATACTTCACCAACGGCCTCAACGACTGTGAGTATTCCCGTCTTCCTACCTCTCCATCTTCCAGAACCCATAGGCCCACCAGTTAAAATTATACTCGGTATGTTGAGTCTGGCAACAGCCATCAGCATTCCAGGAGTTATTTTATCACAGTTTGTTAAAAGTACAAGTCCATCCAGTCTATGGGCTTCAACCATAGCTTCAATGCTGTTGGCTATGAGTTCTCTAGAGGGGAGGGAGTATTTCATACCTGAGTGGCCCATTGCCAACCCATCGCATACGGCTATAGTGTTGAATTCAAATGGCACCCCTCCACCTCTCCAAACCCCCTCTTTAACAACCTCCACCAAGCGTCTAAGATTCATATGCCCTGGAACTATGTCAGTATAACTGTTTGCAATGCCTACGAATGGTTTTCCCAAATCTTCTACATCTACTCCTAAAGCATATAATAATCCTCTATGATGAGCCCTATTCAAACCAGTTTTAACTTCACAGCTTCTCAACACGTTCAATTTAAAACCACGCAATAGTTCAATGTGCGGAAGAACCTATAAGCTTTAACATAAACTGGTTTTCAATGCAAAAGCTTAAATATTGGAAGCCTACATTTAATAGGTTTTGTGCTCCTTTAGAGGTGTTGCAATGGGGTGGTACTTTATCGTCAAACTGTAGCGGCTTCCCTTCAAAAATACTTATCTTAGATACTACATTAAGAGATGGAGAGCAGACACCTGGCGTATCTCTTACCCCTGAGAAAAAACTCAGAATAGCTGTTAAACTTGACGAGCTGGGAGTAGACTTTATAGAGACTGGTTTCGCCGCTGCATCTCAAGGAGAGTTTGAAGCGGTGAAACTCGTATCTTCTCAAGGATTAAAAGCCAAAGTCTACAGTTTCAGTAGAGGTGTTAAATCAGATATAGATTCTGCTGCAGACGCTGGTGTTGACGGTGTAACTTTAACCTTACCGACTTCAGACCTACATATAACTTACAAGCTTAAGAAGGATAGGGATTACATTTTAAAAAGTACCGAGGAATCCGTAGCATATGCTAAGAATAGGGGATTAACCGTAGAATTCCTCGCAGAAGATGGAAGCAGAAGCGACGTGGATTTTCTCGAGGAAGTCTTCACCAAAGCTGTAGAATGTGGAGCAGATAGGGTATGTCTATGCGATACTGTAGGCGTGTTGACAGTTGAAAAAACGAGTGAAATCGTCCGTAGACTTTCAACGAATTTGAAAGTTCCACTAGCCATTCACTGTCACAATGACTTCGGACTGGCCGTTTCAAATTCTATAGCTGCTCTTAAAAGTGGAGCTCAAGAAATCCATGTTACAGTTAATGGGCTGGGGGAACGGGCAGGGAATGCGGCTTTAGAAGAACTGGCTGTGGCTTTAAACGTCCTATACGGTTGTAAGCTCGATATCCGCATGGGGCTTATATATGAAACGTCTAGACTCGTTTCAAGGCTCACGGGTATATTTCTTCAGCCAAATAAGGCCATAGTAGGCGATAATGCGTTCACCCATGAATCTGGAATACATACCCACGGCGTTTTATCGAATCCAGCGACGTATGAGCCCATTTCACCGGAGCTGGTAGGGGCGTCTAGACGTATAGCCGTAGGTAAGCATGCAGGTTCACATGGCATTGAAGCAGTGCTTAAAAGTATGGGTTTAACTGTGACGAAAGAACAGCTTTCAGAAATCCTCAGGAGGGTTAAAAGCCTAGGTGATAAAGGGAAACAGGTCACAGATACCGATCTTCAAGCCATAGCTGAAGCCGTTCTAGGTCTACCTAGGGTCAGACCTATACGGTTGAGAGAACTTACGGTTGTAACTGGTAATAGGATTACGCCAACTGCTTCCGTTAAGCTTACTTTAAACGGTAAGACGATAACGGAGTCGGCTACAGGTGTAGGCCCAGTGGACGCTGCTATAAATGCTATCAGGAAAGCCGTTTCAGCAGTAGAGCCTATTCAACTTGAAGAGTATCACGTGAAAGCTATAACAGGGGGAACCGACGCCGTTGTTGAAGTCTTGGTGAGGCTTAGGAAGGGTGCTAGAGTTGTTACAGCTATGGGTGCTAGAGGGGACATAGTTATGGCGAGCGTAGAAGCCGTTTTAAACGGTATGAACAACCTTCTAGTAGATTATGAGAAAATTAGGGGGAAGTAGAGGTTGAAGATGAGCGGAAGTCGAGCGTTAATAGAATCTCTGAAGAAAGAGGGCGTTAAAGTAATCTTCGGAATACCCGGAGGAGCTATAATGCCTGTATATGACGTATTATATGATGAGAAAGAGATAAGGCATATTCTCATGCGTCATGAGCAATGCGCCGCACACGCTGCCGATGGATACGCAAGAGCTGTACGTGGTCCTGGCGTCTGTATGGCTACTTCCGGACCTGGAGCTACAAACCTCGTTACCGGTATTGCCAATGCGTATATGGATTCAAGCCCAGTCATAGCGATAACTGGTCAAGTTGCTACGCATTTGATAGGTAGGGATGCTTTCCAGGAAACAGACATAATAGGTATAACAACTCCTATAACCAAGTACAACTACCAAGTTAGAAGAGTGGAAGACATACCTAGAATCGTTAAAGAGGCGTTCTACATAGCGTCAACAGGTAGACCTGGACCAGTATTGATAGATGTACCTAGAGATATGCAGACTAGTGTAGCTGATGTAGATTTTAACGTTAAGATCGATATAAGAGGTTATAAGCCTAATATTGAGCCTCATCCTCTTCAGGTTAAGAAGGCTGTGGACATATTGGTAAGTAGTGAGCGCCCAATAATACTTGCTGGTGGAGGGGTGCACTGGTCTAAAGCCTATGGAGAACTGTTGACTTTAGCTGAGCTACTAATGGCGCCTGTGGCTACGACTTTCATGGGTAAAGGTGTAATACCTGAAAACCATCCGTTGGCGTTAGGCTGTATAGGAATGCACGGTAGAATCGAAGCTAATAAGTCTATAATGGCTGCTGACGCTATTCTAGCCGTAGGTGTTAGATTCTCGGATAGGAGTACTGGTAAGGTTGACGAATTTTGTCATGATGCTAAGATAATACATATAGATATAGATCCCTCTGAAATCAGGAAGAACGTTCCAGTACACCTGCCCATAGTTGCAGATGCAAAGATCGCTCTTAAAGCCATAATAGATGAGATGATTCATAGAGGCTTTAAGAGGGAAAAGTCTGAATGGATTAAACGTATTGAAATGCTTAAGAAGGAATGTGAGGATTCAGAGCCAAGCAAAGAGATCACAGCGGTAAACGCTATCAAGCTTCTACGTAAAGTTTTACCTGAAAATGCCATAGTAGCTACGGAGGTTGGACAGAATCAAATGTGGGCTTCACTACACTTTAGAGTTTTGAAAACTGGAACCTTTATATCCTCTGGCGGCTTGGGAACTATGGGGTTTGGTTTTCCAGCATCCTTGGGCGCTAAGGTTGCAATGCCAGATGTGCCTGTCGTAGATATTGCTGGTGACGGGAGTTTTCTAATGACTGAGCAGGATTTAGCTACAAGCGTGGTTGAAGATATACCAGTTATAGTTATGATTCTTAACAATTCAAGCTTAGGTATGGTTGCTCAATGGCAGAGGTTTTTCTTCGGAAGAAGATACTCCCACACGGATTTAAAGGGTGTACCTGATTTTGCTAAGCTTGCTGAAGCTTTTGGAGCTAGAGGCGTTAGAGTTAATTCTCTAAACGAGCTTGAGCAGGTTTTACGTGAAGCCGTGAAATCGGATGTGACCGTTGTAATAGATGTTCCAATACCTAGGGAGGAGGATGTTCTACCGATTGTCCCCCCAGGTAAGAGTTTGAAAGATATGATTTGTTGAAAGGTGGTAGTTATGGGAGAATATATTTTAGCAGCCATCGTTGAACATAAGCCTGGAGTCCTACATAAGGTTTCAAACATGTTTAGGAAGAGGAATTTCAACATAGAGAGTATAACTGTGGGTGCATGTGAAACTGGAGACATTGCAAGAATGACTATAACCGTTCAAGGCGATGAAGCTACAGTTGAACAAGTCGTGAAACAGCTTCAAAAGCTCGTAGACGTTATAAAAGTTAGTAGACTTGAACCGAGTAGAAGCGTCGTTAGAGAACTCGCCCTCGTTAAAGTTTACACGGCTGATTCTAAAGCTAAAAGTGATGTTGTAAACTATGCAACCATATTCAGAGGTAGAATAGTTGATGTATCTAGAGACTCCATGATAATCGAAATAACGGGGTCGCCTACTAAAATCGACGCGTTCGTTGAACTAGTAAAATCATACGGCATTAAAGAGTTTGCCAGAACCGGTGTTGTAGCTATGTCAAGAGGACTTAAATCTTTGAAAGTAGAAGAGTAATGGGAGTGTTGCCTATGGTTAAAGTTTTCCATGATGAAGATGCCTCTCTAGAGCCTCTTAAAGGTAGAATCCTAGCGGTCATAGGTTATGGAAGCCAAGGGAGAAATCAAGCCTTAAATTTCAGAGATTCTGGCTTAGATGTGATTATAGGTGTTCGGCGAGATGGAAAGTCTTGGAAGCTTGCATCTGAAGAAGGCTTCGAGGTATATGAAATAGCCGAGGCATCTAAACTCGGCGACATTATCCATATACTAATACCGGACACTGCCCAACCAGAAGTATATGAGAAGCATATTGCTTCAAACATTTCAAAGGGAAAGGCTTTAGGCTTCAGCCACGGTTTTAACATACACTTTAAACGGATAATTCCACCTTCAAATGTAGACGTCATAATGGTTGCTCCAAAAAGTCCAGGCCACCTTTTAAGGCGTATGTATTTGGAGGGGTTTGGGGTTCCAGCGCTTATAGCAGTATACCAAGATTATAGTGGAAAGGCTGGGGAGATCGCTCTAGCCATGGCTAAGGCTTTAGGTTGCACTAAGGCAGGGGTTATAGAAACTACTTTCAAAGATGAAACTGAAAGCGATTTGATAGGTGAACAGTGCGTACTAGTAGGTGGATTAATTGAGCTGATTATGAAGGGTTTCGAAGTTCTCGTAGAACTTGGATACCCGCCTGAGCTCGCATACTTTGAAGCGTGTAATGAGGCTAAGCTCATAATGGATCTTATATATGAGAGGGGGATAACCGGTATGCTTCAAGCGGTTTCAGATACGGCTAAACATGGAGGTTTGACTAGGGGGTCGAGGGTTTTAGATGAGAGAGTTAAAGAGAATATGCGTAAAGTGGCTGAAGAAGTCATAAGTGGAAAATATGCTGAAGAGTGGATTAAGGAAGATGCCGCGGGTAGACCCAATTTTAAGCGTCTTCTCATGAGGATTGAACAGCATCCTCTTGAAGTAGTTGGTAGAAGTATACGTAGAATGGCTGGTATAGAAAAGTAAAAATTCACCCTATTTTTATTTTAAAATTTAAATGTCTGAAAAAAATGCTTTAAAAGTTGATAAACGTAAATCTAACGAGTTGATTAAACTCCTTAGAAATCTGAAGCTTTTAGATGAGGATTTGAAGATCAAGCGGACTGATGATTTTATAATAGTTCCACTTTTAAGAAAACCGACGGCTGAAGAACTTGAAAAACTTAATCCTGTTAAGCCTACTTTACACGTAGATATATTTGCGCCTAGGGTTAGAATTTCCAGTGTTAAAGATGCTTTAAAAGGCCTGATCCCTGATGAAATGTTAAACCTAGTGCCATCTTCAATGGATTTAATAGGTGAAGTCGCTATTATACAGGTTCAAGATGAGCTGAAGCCTTTTCTAAAAATGATTGGAGAAGCTGTTCTTAAAATCTATCCGCGTATTAAAACAGTTCTAGTGAAGAGGTGTCTAATATCTGGAGTTTTCAGGGTTGGAGGATATGAGGTTGTAGTAGGCTCTGGTGAAACGGAGACCGTTTACAAGGAGCATGGATGTAGGTACTTGGTGGACCCGGTTAAAGTTTATGTAAGTCCAAGGTTGGGTTACGAACGTTTAAGGGTGGCGTCAATGGTTAAACCAGGTGAGACGGTACTAGACATGTTTACGGGAGTAGGATGTTATGCGATTTTAATCGCCAAAAAAGTTAAAGAGTGTAAGGTCTACGCTGTCGATTTAAACCCTAATGCTGTTAAATACCTCAAGCATAACATCGAGGAGAATAGGGTTCAAAGTAGAGTCGTACCGATTGAGGGGGATGTCGCTGAAATCGTAGAGTCTAGTTTAAGGGGGATGTTCGATAGAGTTATAATGGATAATCCTTCTCATGCTAAGATGTTTCTCCGAACAGCATGCGATGCGCTTAAGCGAACAGGTGGAGTGGTGCACTACTACGAGTTCCGTCCAGAAAGTGACTTGAAAAATAAGGTTTTAGAGGAATTTCATGGAAACGTAGAAATGCTTAGAAGATCTGTAAAATCCGCTAAAATGCGAGTGGTTAGAGAGGTCGCACCTAGGATATACCATGTAGTTGTTGACGCTACAATCCAGTAGAACTTTGCCGCTTCAATTATTGAAGCATATCATTCTCTAAACGCTTCAAGAGCTATGTGCACAACGGTATCTGGGTTTTTTAAAAACGGTAGAATTTCCCTAGGTAGACTTGATGCCGACGAATCCGCCTTAATCATGACTGTTCTAGGACATATGTACTGACTTCTCCTAAAGACCATAGACTTTACATCTGTTAAAATCATCTTCTCAGACCCATATCCTTTAACCATCCACGTAAACGGTCCTACTTCAAGTTTAAAAGTTATAAGTGTAGCTTCGCTTTTAAGGAACTGTTTAAATTCCCAGCTTAAATCGTAAGCTGCTTTCGACGCTGAAACAGCTATTATGCAATCCCCTCTAAGCGTCAAATACGGGTCTTTAGTAATTTCAAAGGTAGTTTTATGTTTAGCCGTTATGCTTGGATGACCTCTAGCCACTATGAACTCTCTAACGTGGGAGATTCTACCACCATCCTTTCCAGCCTTTTCTACCTCTTAAAGGTACGAAGGCTACGCCCCCTAAACGCACTGTTTCAATAGATCCGTTGCTTCGCTTGTATGCTTTAACTAGCTCTTGAAATCCGCCTGGTGCTCCAATGGGTGTAACTATAAGTCCGCCTATTTTAAGCTGTTCGATGAGTGTGTCTGGAATTTCTGGAGCGGCGGCTGTAACTAGAATACGGTCGTATGGAGCGTTTTCAGAATAGCCTAGAGACCCATCTCCATGTATAACCGTAACCTTATCTGAATAGCCGTTTCTACGTACATTTTCTTCAGCCATTTTATAAAGCTCGAACACTATTTCAATCGTCCAGACATGACCCCATTCCTCTCTAGGCACATCTGATGGAGCGACTATTTCAGCTATTGTACACGCATGATACCCCGAGCCGGCTCCAACCTCTAATACTTTTAAACCTACTTCGAGTTCAAGCGCCTCATTCATTATGCAAACCATGTTTCACCCTTCTAGCTAAATGGCTAGAAGTGTGGTGCGGATATCGTTTGACCGTACCCTATAGGTAGGGGGGTATCGACATAAGCATATGCTCTCAAGTATTCAGGTATGAAGTTCTCTCTTGGAACCCTTCTAAACGCCTCTATAACCGATTTTGTCTTCAGAATACCTTCTCTAACGTATATTTCTATAAGCCTCTCTTTTTCTATTTTAAATTCCTCAGAAGACATGTTTCCACTGTATTTAACAGTTCACGCGAATTGTTAAACGTTTCCCATACCAACCATCTTATACTCATCTACTAACTTTCTCACCGCCACCAACCACTTCGGAAAACCGTCAGGGTTCTCCGGAAAACTCTGATAATGCACTTTAACGGTTTCCATTAATTCAGATATTTTTCTAAGTCTTGAAAGGAAATTAAGCTTACCTATTGAGCGTAGAAATCTTAAGGTCTTATCTGTTATCGTAAGTTTAACTTCACCATATAGGCTGGCTTTTAAAACATCTTCTTCAGCTATCAACTTTCGACTCATACCGTAGTTTAACTCATCATCCGAAACATTTTGGAGGAAGACTCTGAAAACGTCTAGAGACGCTTGTTTAGCACCGTAGACTCTCATGTATGCTACGTTATAATTCCAAAGCCCTCTATAGCTTAAATCAGCCTTCTCTAAAGCCTTCACAGCAGTTTCACCAGCAAGCTTGCCAGCTGTCATGGATGGGCCTATTCCTCCGCCGTGAATTGGATTGACTTGGCAGGCGGCATCACCTACGACTAGTAAACCGTTTGAAACCATGTTGTCTAGCGGTCTCCTAGTTGGAACGAATGCTCCCCTTCCATCTAAAGTCTTAGCCTTATTGAGCCATGGAAGCTTCTCGTTTATAAACCGTGTGAAGTAGTTTTTAATCTCCATTTTTGCCCTTGAGAATTGAACGCCCAAACCTATGTTGACTACGTTTAAACCTTTAGGGAATAACCAGAAGTATCCTCCCGGGGCATACTTCTGACTCAAGTATATGCAACCGAACGTTTTATCGTTAATTTCACTCTCGAAAACTCTAATCTCTCTATAAGCTATTTCAAGGTCTTCTCTACCCACCGTTCTTTCAAACCCTGGAACCTCGGGAGCATTCCTCCTGAGGACTGCAGATACACCAGAAGCATCTATGAAAACCCTCCCCTTTAAAACTCCACTGAAAACACTGCCTTTAACTCTAACAGCCACTACATGGTTGTTTTCAATTATCGGCTTCAAAACCGTGGTTTTATCCATAAACTCTACGCCAGCGTCTAAAGCCTCTTTAATAAGTCTTCTTCCGAATTCGCGTCTATTAACCATGAAGGCTTTAGCGCCTAAACCCATTATTCTAAGAGATGTTTCAAAGTCTGGTGAGAATATTTTAACACCTTCAAGCTCCCAGCAGAGCTCTGAACCAGTAGGATATGCTAATCTTATATTGTCAAAATGATGCATGCCAACGGCATCTCCGCAAGCTTTAAGCCCAATGTTTTCGGCAGATTTAGATTCTATGAGGCAGACGTTTAAGCCATTTTCCGCAGCTGTTTTCGCGGCTAGACATCCGCCTGTCCCAGCACCTACTACCACTAGGTCGTAGGAGGGCTCCATGTGATTATGTTATGCTTTTCAGGCAAATTTATCTTTATCTCAACAATCTACCATTCTCATCTATTTCTCCAAGCCTTATCCTAGTAGAGGATATAGGCTTCCCATCCTCAGCTAAAACCATGGGGATTTTTACGACTTTAAGAGCTTTTAAACCTTTAATCTCTCTAATTCTATTTATTTCAAATGCCCTATTGCAGGTTTCATCGCTAACGACTATTGCCTCTATAGCTGGATCAGATATCGTTGGACCATAGGGGTCTTCTATAGGCGTAATTATCGCTCTAGAGACCACCTGCATATCAACCAATAGTTTTTTCAAACTTTCTAACCTTTCAACGTAAGGTTTAACTCTGTGAGGCTTACTCATGCTTCTTATGAACGTATCCGTCGTGAGACCTATGAGGACTTTATCTCCAAGTTCGAAAGCACTACGTAAAAGCTCCCTATGACCTTTATGAATTATATCAAACGTACCGCCTATCGCAACAAGTCTAAATTTATACACAGACTATACAACGATTAGGTTAAACTTAAACGTAGAGTGGGGGCTATTTCTTTAAACCAATATGATACCTCATGAAGGAATATATTTTTAGTGTTCTACTGCTACTCACGTCGATCCAATCAGGGCTGAGCTACGTTTTACTTCATGCGGTTTTTGATACGCCTTTAATAGAACGGCTAATGCTGTAGTCTGAGTTGAAACTACGAAGAGCGATGTTGCAATTAGAGAAATGTTAAGGTCTATTATTAAACCGTAAATTCCACCGCTTATTAAGAAGCCAAACCCATAGGTTGCGTTAAAAACCCCATAAGCGGTTCCCCTCGAGGAAAGGGGTGTGAATTCTGAAACCGCTGCACGGTACGTCGATTCCTGTACTCCAAGAACTATTCCGAAGAATACGGAGGCGACTATTAAAGCCGTTAAATCAGAGTTAACCATGGTAAATAGAGGTGGAAATACTGAAAGTATGAAAGGTAGCACTAGAATTTTAATACCAAACTTGTCGTACAAGTATCCTGAGAGCAGAGCGGCTGGCGCATCAATCCCTTGGATTAAAAGATAGATTAGAGGAACCATCCACTGTTGCTGCTCCGGTTGGAGAATCATCGAGACTTTGTACAATATTAATGACGCTGGGACAAGCCCGATAGTGTTCAATACAACCGCTAATGTGTAAATGTAGAAAAGTCTTCCGAGAATTCTACCCTTTACAATTGCCGTCTTCGGCTCAACCGCTATTCTAGAACCTATTTTCCAGTATGTGAAGACTAAAGCTGTAAGAAGCATTGTAAATGGTATTATGAGAAAGTTAAAAGTCCACCTGTAGTTGTTACTACTATACAGCATTAGAGTAGCTACTATGAGCGGTCCCATGACTGCGCCGACTTGATCTAGAAATTCATGTATTCCAAATGCTTTACCAGCTCCAACGCCTCCGCTTACGATCGATAAAATCGTATCCCTAGATGGGGATCTACACGCCTTTCCCAATCTTTCAAGTAAGACTAGGATTGCAGCTATTTCCCAGCCGTTTGTAAACCCTAGAAGCGGTATTGAAACGATTAACCCGTAGCCTAGGAACATGAAAACCCAATAAGCACGAGTAGTATCAGCTAGAAAACCGCTGAGTAATCTCACAGCGTATCCTAGAAACTCTCCAAGTCCACTGATAAGCCCCACAATGAAAGCAGTAGCACCTAAAAACTTAAGATAGCCCGGTATTAGACCGCGTGAACCTTCATAGACGATATCGCCCATTAAGCTTACGATTCCGAGAAGTAAGATGCTGACGTAGATGTTTTTTAATTCGGAGGCATGCTTCATAGCAGACCGCTAGTTTAAGCTAGAGTAGCATATGTGATATATTAAAGTTTAACATTTTAACTTTGGAACTATTTAAGGGGGACAATTTAGGTAAGTGAGGGGGAAGCTTTCATAATGGTTGATGGGGGCTGTTAAAGCCCAGGAATTGGTGGAAGCCGTCTATGAAGGCAGTAATGGAAGAATAACCATTAAATTGCCGCTGATGAAATAATTTAACTGATGAACGTAAGTGAGCTACCAACGCTTAAGCGTGTTAGCTTCCTAGAAGATTATCCTTTAACAACGGCTATTGGAATTAGTCTGGCGACTTTTGTAGCTATACCTACTCTATGGCTTACTTCAGCCACTAGATCGCACGGTTTATAGGCTCCAGAGGCTTCTTCGCTTAAAACACTTAAGCTTGCCGCTTCAACCACTATGCCTTGACGCTCCATTTCACGCTTGATTACTTCTCCCCTCCAACGTTCTTTGGCTTTGGCTCTTGATAGTAATCTTCCAGCTCCGTGGGCTGTAGAGCCGAATGTAAGCTCCATCGATTTAGGCGTGCCAACTAAGACCCAGCTTGAATCAGCCATAGATCCTGGAATTAATACGGGTTGACCTACGTTTCTATATTTGGCTGGAATTTCAGGTTTACCTGCTGGAAACGCTCTAGTAGCGCCCTTCCTATGAACATAGACCTTCCTCTTAGTCCCCTTATTGTCGACTACGTGCTCTTCAAGCTTAGCTATGTTATGTGCTACGTCATAGACTAAGTGCATGTCTAAATCCTCTGGATCCATCTTGAAGACACTGCTGAAGCTTCCTCTAACCCAGTACATTATGACCTGTCTATTTGCAAATGCGTAGTTTACGCCACATTTCATAGCTTTCACGTAGTCTTCACCTTCCCGGCTTGACGCTGGTACACATGCTAGTTCCCTATCCGGAGTGCGAATTCCATATCTATGCATAGCCCTCTCCATGAGTCTAAGGTAGTCTGAACATATCTGATGACCGAAACCTCTAGAACCCGTATGAATAAGCACCATAATCTGTCCTTCCCGTTCAATACCGAAGACCTTCGCAATCTCCAGATCCTCTATCCGATCTACGACGTCTATTTCTAGGAAGTGGTTTCCAGAGCCCAAGGTACCTATCTGAGGCTCTCCGCGACTTCTAGCAGTATTTGAAACCTTACTTGGATCAGCACCGTATATGCTACCATGTTCTTCACAGTACTCTAAATCCTCATCCCAGCCTAGGCCATGCTTAACAGCCCATCCAGCACCTTCAACCATAAGCTCATCTAAATCCCTACTCGTAACCCTGAGGTCTCTTCTACGGCTTCCAAGACCGCTAGGAACATTTCTAAAAAGCGTAACCGTAAGCTGTTTTAAAACTGGCTTAATATCCTTCACCGTAAGATTCGTTTTAACAAGTCGTACCCCACAGTTATGAACAACTATTCCATTAGCTATGAAATTGTGCACATCATGGTAAACCCCTATATCGTAGAATTTCGCGTAGTTAGGCTTGATACGTTCAACTTTTATAACTTTGTCTGAGACAAAGCCGCCTTTATGGCAGAATTTTAATGTGAATTCTTCGAATGTTGGAAAGTCTTGGGCTACTCTGATGTCAGATGATGCCCCATATATGTTTCTTTCGACGAGTCTTTTATTTACATGTTTCCCAGCAACTGCTTCATATGCTTTACTAATGCTTTTCGTACTTGCATAGACTTTCATCGCCTTTTCAACCGCTTCCTCACGCATCTTTTTAACCGCATTCTTCCTCTTCAGGTATTCGTAAGCAATGGATGCCTGAGCCTTTTTCTTAGGTGAGCATTCGTAACTAATGTAGCCGAGGAAGTTTCTTATAGAGTCTTCATCTACTATTGAAAGCCTATATGTTACGCGTCCTTCGAGAGATTTAACCTTATAGATTATACTTTTAACGTTAAATTCGCGAAGAATTTTTGAAACTTCTTCGAGGAAGAGTATTAGGTTGCCCTCAAGCTCTATCTTCTTAGATTGAGTGAAACTTATTGGTAGTGGTGTATAATCATTGAAGTAAACAGTACTTCCATCTGCTCCGAAGAGCCCGGCTAAAAAGTTTCTCTTAATCCAGAGTTGAGCATTCTTAATCCACTCAGGGATATGGTAAACTTGCTTTGCCTTCTTTCCAATAGGCATTCCAAGTTTATGCATGAGGATTGAGAAGGCTCTAGATGTAACTTTAACTGTAGAATCTGTACAGCAACTCTCATACAAGTTTTTCCACGCAGTTTTTATACGAACCCTCCTTTTTCTTGTATATATCTTCGACGGTTTAACTCCAAGCTTTTCGAAGTATTTCACGATCTCTTTAAGCTCCTCAGCTTCTCCGTGGAAACTTAAAACTAGTCTCTTACCTCCTTCTAAGTATAGAGAGCCATCTCCCAAGGCATATCCAAGAAGTCTAGCGAGCAAACCAACTTTAGGATCGTTGAATCTTAATGGAATAAGACCCTTCTTTTTAAGATAATCAAGTATCTGGCGATCGTATTCTCTAAAATCTCCGTCATCCAGTAGTACACGATAATCTACGCTATATTCTACGCCTTCAAAAGGATATACAATAACATGATCACCTTCTTTAATCTCCTCCAGGTTTTTATATCCTTCAGGTGTAAGGATTGGGTGGTCTCTGCTTCCTTCGATCATCCGACCAGCTTCGGTCATTATACGAATTGCAAATTCTCCAGGTTCAACGCTTCTCTCAGCGATGAAAGCGATATTAGAGGAGTCATTGTGTCCTTCCTTTACATCATAGACTTTAAGACTTTGATTATAGTTTTTTTCCGCGATTTCCTCTATCCTTAACCAGTATCCGTACTCCGTCAAAACTAGTGAATTAGGAGCAAGACAATTGATATCATAGCCTACCCCTCCTGGGCTTACAACTCCAGTTTCAGCGTCAAAGGCCCCTACTCCTCCTATTGGGAAGCCGTATCCTTCGTGGCCATCTGGTAGAGTAATGCTGTACTTGTAGATGCCGGGTAGTGTGGCTACATTTGCACATTGGATGAGCGTTCTATCAGAACGCATTTTCTCCAAGAGTTTTTCATCGGCAAGCACTAAGCCTGGAACAGACATACCTGGTTTGAAAGTCTCTGGGATACGCCACATGTATTCGTTTATCTTCTGTAGTGGAACCTCATGAGAGGTTTCGCCAGAATACCCTTCTTCACCCATTGTAACACCTCCTAAGGGAGCATCTGTCGGTCTCCCTCCGAAAGAAGAGAGAGTCCTACATTAGGAGGGTTAAAATCACTCTAATAAATATTTAGATTGCATTTAAGTCTACCATATTAGATTACGTAGTGACTTTATAATGGTAACCTTCTTCAAGGAAGGCGACTCTTACGAAAGACCTTCATAGATTTGGTGGAGAAGTTAAAACCTCAAAAATAGAATGATGTTTTGATAGAACATTGAAATATTGTCCGTCAAATTGGTGGCTTTCACGTTTAAACTTGTATTATGGGATTTAAGAGTTTCAATGCCTCTTCAAGATCATTCGTATTCGATATTTTAAGACCTGTCCACCAATCCCGTTCAAGATGTATTGTATTCTTTTCAAAGATTTCTTCAATTCTGTCGAGTATTTCATCGCAGTTCTTTATTTTAAAATATTTAAACTCCTTAGTTCCGTCGGGGGAGGTCCTTATTCTTCTTAAGTAAAGCCCTCCCTCCAATATGTCGATGTCACTTGCGAAAAATAACATGTATCTCGTATCCTAGTGCGAGTAGTAGGGGTTCAAATTCTGGGTCGAAAATGGCTAGAGATGGAAAGAATAACCTTTCAGAATTAGTGATAACACGTTTCAGTATCTTTTTAACACTAGTTTTAAAGAACGGTTTCCTCTCGAGAAATACGGGTACGTTTCCATCATCTTCTACTGCTATGTGGATGTTTCTTTCGCAGAATTTCTCAATTATTTTCTTCAGTTCATCAGGCATATTCTTGACGACTTCACCGTAATCTCTAACACACTCGTAAACAAAATTGTTTTTTCTTATCTCTCTTACTTCAATATTATGACTAAAAACAAACTTCACGTCATAGTCTGCTTTCCACAACTCCCTTACGAAGTATGCCTCAGCCACCAATCCGACTATATTGTGTCCATCGCGATTCCCATATTTACTAAAAAAGTCTTCTATCAATGCTTCGCCTAATTCTACACCATTAACCAATACACGTACGTAGAGGAACAAGTCTACAACATTTGTAATAGTATCAAGTCAAATTTAAATCCATATCTTTATCGTAAGAATAGATTTAATCTCACAACTTGGAACTTTATTTTCCAACGCTTCCATTTCTTAAGCTATTGTTCTGCTTAGGCTTTATTAGACCTATTGTAGATGTTGCAATTATGATCATTAGAAATATGAAGCTTAAACCTCCCACGGCGAGCATTAATACTTCACTTCTTGTTCCAGGCGTTTTAAGAAAAGTTGATGTGAATATTATGGAGAATCCTATGAGGCCGAAGACAGCGGAAGAGAATGATAGAACGTTTCCAAGCCTTCTACCCTTTAAGAGTAGGGGTGTTGATGCGAATCCCGTTATGGATGAAGCTGAGTAAAAGCCTGTGGTTAGCCATAGTTCAAGAGGTAGTGTTTGACCAGTTTGTGATACGTGTATTATTGCCGCAACAGCTATTACCATTAGAATTGAAATAGACGTCGTTAATGCGATTGTTACCGAGTAATACTTGTTCAATTTGATGCTGTCCTCCTGAGAATTCTCTTTAAAACATTTCTAAATTCATACACGTATACTAGAGCTGTTAAAATCAGAGCTGTTGAAATGGGTGCCGAGAAGGCAAGCTCATTCTTTAAATGTATGATTGAAAAGCCTACTTCAGCCTTCAAATCACCTGTAAGCTCGGATAAGTAGCCGTTCCAAGTCAAAACGGTAAGCCAAATAACGTCTTCTGAGAAGAAGTCTGCGAGCCTCTTATCCGCCTTTTCAACGTTACTTCTAGAGATTTTAGCTTCAAATGCAATTTTCAAACCTGACGGTTCTACGGATTCAGGTTTAACCCTATCAGCAGTTAGAAGGTAGAGCGTTATGGATGAATAGCCATTGATTATGCTAGAGGCTTTTAGAGGGTAGTATATTTTCTCGCTTCTAAACTTGTACACTAAAGGTTTAACCGTTTTAAGAGTTGTTGAAAGCGAGATCAGGTCGAAGACCAAGTAGCTGTAGCCTTCAATCAGATAAGCATCTACAATACTACTTAGTTCTTCAAGCATTAGAGGCTTGGGAAAGCTTTTATTGGATAGGAATCTCAAAACCCATTCCGCAGTAGATTTTCCACTATCGGCTTTTAAAATGTTGATTTCATGGACACCTATAATCTCATGATAAATAACTTCAACAGTTTTGCTACTTGCTTCACGAAGATTAGGCTCATAGAAAACAGTTTGAGTAGTGGTGCGGATAATACTCTCTAAGAGTCTGAAAACGTTTAAATCTCCTTCTTCCACCTCAGGTATGGATGGTAGTGGTATAAATTCTAATGCATATAGGGGTTTCTGTGGTAGTATAAGAGGCGTTTCCGTCAACGTAGGTCTTACATAAAGGCTTGTTGAAATTATTAAGATTTCTTCACCATCTTTCCACGCAATTGTCGCAAGCTGACCACTTTGATAGACCACGGCAGGTTCTACTGGAATAACACCTCTATCGCATAGAGTTGGCTGAGTTAATAGTGAGATGGAAAGCAATAGAGCCGACAGCCCTAGAGTCTTCCAGTTCATAAACACTATATAGGTTTTACGGGGAACATGATATAAATCTAAAGATTAGAACATTTTAAAGTTTATTTCAAAGAACGTTCAACTGTTTTTGCTGTAAAGTATTAAAAGAAATCGTTTGATGATTCACGATTATGTTTGCATTTATGTGCTTTAAAATCCACTAACTTTCTCAAGGAGAATTGTTAAGATTTACTTTCCCCTACTGTTACAATACAGATGCTATGAAGCTTGTAGAAGAAGTCGCATTTAGGAATAAGTTTTACGTATTTAAAGACCGATACCATGCGGGAGAGTTGCTTGCGGGAAAACTCAAAGAGTATAGGGGTACGGATACATATGTCTTAGCGATTCCAGCCGGAGGCGTTCCCGTTGGCTATGTTATCTCTAAGAGATTAGAATTGCCGCTTGACGTGATCGTCGTGAGGAAGATCCATATTCCGTGGAATCAAGAGGCGGGTTTTGGCGCCATAACCTTCGACGGAATCATCATATTTAATGAACGCTTGCTTCGCATATTGGGTTTAACTAAAGAAGAAGTCGATAGATGCATTGAGGTTGAAAGAAGTACCATTGAGAGAAGAGTGAAGCTTATTAGAGGAGGTAAGCCTTTCCCTGATGTCGCAGGCAGAACAACTATTCTTGTCGACGATGGTATTGCCTCAGGGTATACAATGCTTTCAGCCGTAAAATCGGTTGAGAGGAGGAAGCCTAAGAAGATAGTCGTTGCTGTTCCAACGGGATCTGAAAGCGCCATTAAGCTATTAGAGCCATGGGTAGATGAAATCGTCTGCCTAAACGTTCGAACAGGACCTGTTTTCGCAGTAGCAGACGCCTACAAGTACTGGTACGACCTTACGGATGAAGACGTAGTGAAGATTCTAAAAATGATTGCTTGAGACAGCTTTCTCCTTTAGGCTATGAAGATTTGAAAAAGTCGTGAGAATGAAAATGGAAGTCTTTTAAAAGGCTAGATTTAAAAGTTGGAAGAGCTCAGCATCCAGTAAGATGCGTGAGTGAAAATGCCGAGCGTTTTCTCCAATTTTCACTATTCTCGATTGGTTTAGGTTTCCTCTGTATTCTTTGATTTAAGAGTCTGGGTGTTTTGGGCTAAAAATTTATGAGTTTCTAGGTTATACTTCTGTATGGTAAGCCTCTTGTATGGTAATAAGGTGAAAACAACCATAGTGATTGATAAGAAGTTGTGGGAGGAATTTAAATTGAAGGTGAGCGAGGAAAGGGGGATTAGGGAGTTAAGCCAGGCTATTGAAGAATTGCTTGAAGATGAAGTACTAGGTCAGCTTGTTGTACGGGCTCTTAGTGATATGGGTCTTATGGGAAAGTTTAAGTCTATAAAACCCTTGAAGCCTACTAATGCTGGTGAAGCTATTAGAGAACTGAGGGATTCAAGAAGTTAAGTATTGTGTACCTAGACTCCAGCGCG
>JAGTQM010000037.1 GCA_018396755.1 Candidatus Bathyarchaeota archaeon
TGGTAGCTCCCCGAATTTAACGCTCCCCTTTATTTTTACAAGCCTTTATGAGGAAAACGTGTATCTCGGTTGTAGATTAGGTTACAGCTAGATTTTCAGGGTGGTTTAATGGTTAGAGTGGCTGTCTTGGATAAAGATAGGTGTAAACCTAAAGATTGCGGTTTGGTTTGTATACGGTTCTGCCCCCCTGTTAGGAATGAGCTTGATGCCATTAAGATGAATGGAAATGGTTATCCGATTGTGAATGAGAAGCTATGTGTAGGATGCGGCTTATGTGTTAGGAAATGCCCTTTTAAAGCATTATCCATAGTAAATCTTCCTGAAGAGTTGGAGGAAAATTGTTCGCACAGATTTGGTGTAAATGCTTTCAAACTTTATAGGCTTCCAACCCCTCTACCCGGTAGGGTTACGGGGCTTGTAGGTAAAAACGGTGTTGGCAAATCCACTTCCCTAATGATACTGGCTGGAGTTATAAGACCCAATCTAGGTAGGTTTACCGATCAACCTGATTGGGATGAAATAATCAGCTATTATGGAGGGTCTCCGCTTCAAGAGTACTTTAAAGGTTTAAGCTCAGGTTCTCTTAGAGTTGCCTATAAGCCCCAGTACGTCGATAAGATACCTACGGTTCATAAAGGGATTGTAGGAGAGCTTCTATCTAGAGTAGATGATAGAGGGCTTATGAAGCCTATATGCGAAGAGCTTGAGCTTAACGAAGTCTTAGATAGAGAGCTGTCTGTTTTAAGCGGCGGCGAGCTTCAGAGAGTAGCTATAGCTGCCTGCTGTCTTAAAGACTTAGATGTATACATTTTCGATGAGCCTTCAAGCTACTTAGATGTAAAGCAGAGGCTTTCCGTAGCCAGGCTTATAAGGAGGCTATGTGAGTCCGGTAAGACTGTGATCGTGAGTGAGCATGATTTAGCTGTTTTAGACTATCTTTCAGACCAAGTTTGCGTTATATACGGTGAGCCTGGTGTTTACGGTATTGTTTCACATCCTCACTCGGTTAGGGATGGGATAAATATATTTCTTAAAGGGTATATACCGGATGAAAACATACGGTTCAGAGAAGGTGAGATAAAGTTCCACGTTAAACCCCCCATGGATAGATATGTTTCAGATACACCTATCATGATCAAGTGGAGCAGCCTTACTAAGAAGCTTGGAGAATTCACTTTAAAAGTTGAGCCGGGTGAAGTACGTTTGGGAGAGGTTATAGGAATACTTGGTCCAAACGGTATAGGTAAGACGACGTTTGTTAAAATCCTCGCAGGCATTTTCAAACCCGATGAGGGGAATCCTCCACCAGAATCTCTAAAGATAAGTTATAAACCCCAGTATCTATCGGCTGAAAACTACAGCGGTACTGTTGAAGAACTTTTTAGGAAAGCTTTAGGAGATAGATTTGGGTCGAGCTTTCTAGATGAAGAGCTTCTTCAGCCCATGGGGATTTACAAGCTGTTTGAGAGGGATGTGTCAAATCTAAGCGGCGGTGAGCTTCAAAAAATCGCCGTAGCCTTATGCCTATCTAGAGATGCAGACCTCTACCTTTTAGACGAGCCGAGTGCCTACTTAGACGTTGAAGAACGGTTCATAATCACTAGAATCATAAGGAGGATCGTGGAAAACCTTAGGAAAGCCGCATTCATAGTGGAGCATGACCTATCAGTGGCAGACTTCGTAGCAGACAAGCTTATAGTATTTACGGGTAAACCAGGTGTAGAGGGTGTTGCAGCCACACCCATGCCTCTGAGAGACGGAATGAACAGATTTCTATCCCAGCTTGAGGTGACTTTCAGAAGAGACCCAGATACTGGCAGACCAAGAGTTAACAAGTATGGATCTAGACTGGACAGGTATCAAAAGTCTATAGGAGAATACTACTACATTCCTTCGAAAGAAGATTAGAAGCGTAATGAGGCTTTAGATTTACTGGAAATCCTTTCCTCACGCTTCTAAATGACGCGACATAAATGGATTGCTACGCTCAAAGTCACATGGGGTTGCATAGAGCTCTTACTGCGTACGTGAGGCTTAATGTGAGAAAGAACGCTTGAAGGGCTTTTGGGAGTTTGGAGTCGAGCCTCCTGAGAAAGCTTGATGCATTCCACAACCCCTCAGCCGTTAGTATTGGAAATGACATAGTTAGTATTAGACGTGACTGCAGTGCCGTATTCGCAAATATGAATAGTGTTGACGCCACCGCCAGCCAAGTTAAAGTGAGCTTTGAGTATTCGCTTTTCAGTCTGAGTAGGCTTAGAATACCTATTAACGCTAGAGCCATGTGTAGTGGGTTGAGCAGCAGACCGCCTAAGTACGTTGAAGTCAACTTGTTTAAACTCCAATGCAGTTTCAAGATGTTTTCAAAGCCCAAGGTTCTTCTGAGCACTCTAGTAGACGAGACCAGAGATCGTGAAAATTGGAATATCCGTTGGACATGTCGAGGTGGGTCTGAGAAGCTACGACAGGGAGATGTCTGAAGAAGCAAACAAGATGGATGGATTTTAACGTGACGACGTCTCCCGCAACCCCCTATTTTTTCCCATGCTCTTACCTGAAGATTTTGCTGCTGGTCTTTTGATACTATTAATTTAAGATACCTCTATCATGAGTTTGAGCATTTTGTTCAGTGTCGGTTATGAAAATAGCGAATGAGAAAAAGCTTTTTGCTTTTGTGTTGTTGTAGCGCCGAATTTTCCAACAACGTTTAAACTAAAACTTTTCCGAATTGTGAAAACTGCTTGGAAGTTCCCGCTCTACGTAGCGGTGGGAATATTTAAATATGTGGGAATTAAGACATTTTAGTGGGATGAAGTTTTATGGAAACCGTAAGAGTAGATGGAAAAGGCAGGATTATCATTCCTAAAAACATGAGGGAAAAGGCTGGAGTGAAAGAGGGAAGCTACGTCAAAATAAGGGTGGACGAGAAGGGCATTATGATAGAACCTCTTAAGTCTATAGCTGACAAATACTTTGGTGCCTTCAAGATAATGAAATGGCCTGAAGACCTCGACGAATTTATAATCGAGGTTGTAAGGAAATGGTGGAGCCGGAAGCCTACATAGACGTGAACGTTTTCGTGTACTGGCTCGGCAATCACCCTACCTTTGGCGGGGCATCCTACGAGTGGATAAAGAAAATCGAGGGAGCGCCGCGAGGAAAATATGTAACATCAGCTTTGACACTGTACCAAATAATGGTAATAATAGCCGGCTTAACTGGAAAAAACCTAAAGGATCAAGAATTAATCGAAGAGGTGGTGAACTCGATAGAAAGCCTACCCGGCTTGAGAATAATACCCCTAACGGTGGAAGACATAACCCAAGCAGCTAAACTTATGAAAGAATACAGCCTAGACTACGAGGATGCAATACACTTGACCACTGCGTTGAGAAGTAAGGCGAAAGAAATAATATCCAATGACGAAGACTTCAACAGAACCCCATTAAAAAGAAAGTTCAGCTAAAAGCACAGAGTTTAAACCTTTCCTGTTAGGGCTGTTGCATTCCCGCCTAGGATCAAGAAGGTTTCGCCAACCTGCACTAGACTAGAGTGGCTAGGGCTTCATCAAAGACAAAGGGACATGTAATATCCTCAGGGGTTTTACCTACTGGCCCAGATATTACTGCAACAGACATCATCTTCTCATATGATTTGGTCATTATCAGTTATAATTCCTTTTTGTTCTTAAAATCTCAATCCCACCCTATTCTAGGAGTAGATAATGATACTCCAGCTTGAGCGCTCTGTTAGCATCCTTTTAGAGCTATTATCTTATCGTAGACGTGCTCTAATACCTCGGACATAACTATGTGATTAAAAAAGAGGAATCTTTCTTGCCTTAATAGGGCTAGAAAAACATTGGAAAGTTCTCAAGTAAGAAAGTATATGCTTTTTTAATTGTGAACGCTTAAATTCGATAGGGACATAATCGACCTTGAAAAATTTACTCAAAGCTTCAGCTTCTAACCTAATTTGAGGATGATTAACTGAAGTAAGAAATAAAATCTTCATAAATTGAGCAGTCAACTGTCTAGTTCACTCTCTTACTTAGTGCAAATTACAACTGGAAGGGAGACACGAACCCAATATGTACCTGCAGAAGTCTCTCTTACTTAGTGCAAATTACAACCGTGCAATGCCCGAATTTTCGAGTATTAATAAATCGATCGGTAAACCAACGCCAAAACTTATTCTTTCCGCTTTTACACCAAGGAACGTGGTTGTCCGCTCCGTATTGCTTAAGCACGGTTAAACCCTATTTTTCTAATGTTTTTCTTAACCATTTTTCATCCGAAGGCTTATCAATAATACCTTCCGGCCAAATAACAGATGATTTTTTAGGCATTAGCTTGGACTTAAAGCTATTTATGATCCAGTTTACTAGTCCAATTGAATATTCTGAAGACGCCTTATTCTACTAGAGGCTGGTAATGCTTTTAATATATGTATTCGAACATTTCTAGGCGTGCCTTCTCCAAAGCCTCCTCCTGTTCTTCAGCCGTGAGTACTCTGAATCTTTCAGCTGTGTTTAAAACCTTAGGCCAAAGCCTAATATCGCATGGCAGTGAATATGTTGCAACGCCTTCTTGAGACAGTGTAAACCAGACTGCTAGATCTATCATATCCTGGTCTTCTAAAGGCTCATACCAAGTATTGTACTTATGCTCGCCTTTCCAAGGTCTTCTAGCTATAGCCTTAATAGCGATAACGCCTATATTCTTGTCTCTAGTAACTCTGAGGAGTTGTCTAAAATCGCTTCTAGGCGTAGGATTTACAAGGCTGAATAAGCCTACAGGTATCATTATAGTGTCGAATTCGAAAAGCTCTAATGCTTTAAGGGCTATTCTAACATCATGCGTAGTTAAACCTATAAACCTTATAAGGCCAACTTCTCTAGCCTCTTTAAAAGCCTCTATAGCGCCATCTCTACTTAAAGCCTTGTTTAAGTCTTCAAAATCCGAGACGGCATGCATCTGATAAAGATCAAAGCTTTCAACACCAAGCCTATCCATACTGGCTTTAAGCTCACTCCAAGCACCATCCCTATCCCTCTTCTGAGTCTTCTCAGCCAAAAACAGCCTGGTTCTAAGCTTTACAATCCAATTTCTAAGCCTAACCTCAGCCTCACCATAGGTAGGAGCAGCGTCTACAACATTAACGCCACGACTTAAAACGTACTCAATAGCCCTATCGGCAGTCTCCTGATCAACCCAGCCAACACCGCAACCGCCAAGTGCTACCACGGAAGCCTTAAAACCAGTCCCACCGAGAACCCTATAATCCAAAATGTAAAACCTCCATACAGATTAGACAGTGGACAAGTACATTTTAAAGGTTTCCTTAGAAGTACCTCTCTTTAACTACATTAAAGCCTTTAAAACGCTCTCTGCTACGGTGGTGTTCTACGAGGTTTTTATATACGTGTAGGCGTATATGTTTCTGGATGGTGGGAATGGTTAGGAAGGTTAAGGTTACGCTCCCGCTGAGGGAGGATTTAGTTAGAAGCTTGAAGAGTAGGCTTGCTCTAGAGGAGGAACCCTCAGCGACGCCGTGGAGGTGCTCGGCAAGCTGGTGACCGTGCCCATCATACCCTACATTACTCTAGCCGCCCGCTTCAACATTCTGCTGGCGGCGATAGCGATGTTCGTCAGATTCCTGCTTATGAAGAAGTCATAAGGTGAACGGCTAGATGAACATTGAAGCATGTCAAAAGAGTTTAAAATTTTTCATTACTGGTTTCTAAGCATGAAGGCTATGTTTTTGAAAACCTTAAATAGTTTAATGCATGTTGTTGAAGGTGTAGGCTTTGAGCTATAGTGAAGTTGCTTTACTTAGAGACAGGGCGTTAAGAATGCTTGGATCAAGTAAGAGAAGCTTAGCTGAAGGAGACTACGATATTGCTGCCTTCATGGCTGATCAGGCTGTTCAACTATACCTAAAGTCGGTGATATTTGAGTTGACTGGTGAGGTGCCTCGAGTCCACGCTGTTAGGCAGCTGATGGTTATCCTAAAGGATCTGCTAGGGAACCCGAACCTTTTCGACGATTTCGTTCGAGAAAACAGGAGTTTGCTTATCAGGCTTGAGGAAGCCTACATAAGTTCACGTTATATGCCTAGGAAGTATGATAGAGAGGAGGCTGAAGAACTCTTGGTTTTCGCCGAGAAGGTGATAGAGTTTGTTAAGTCTGTTAAAGGCCAGGGTTAAAATTGGTCAGATTGCCCGTCAATGGCGTTTTTGGTCTGAGGCTATAGCAAAAGCCGCCTATGAGGTTTTAGGCTCCTGTAATGTTTATGTGTTTGGAAGCGTCGCAGAGGGACGTGCAACAGGTGGAAGCGATGTAGATGTGCTGATAGTTGCTAATAGTTTACCTGGGAATTTTAGAGCAAGGGGAGAATTAATAGCCAAGATAGAGGAGGCAGCCAACTTACCGCTCTACCACCCGTTTCAAATACACTTGGCTACTTGGAAAGAAGCTGAAGTTAACCCAATATATCAAGGGGCTGTTGATAAAGGGATTCCCATATTCGTTGGCATGTTGAGCGACCGCAGAGAATTTAGGAAAAGCTGAAACGCGCGCAGAGACGGGGCTTCCCCTGTGAAGCACGCAACCTTGATGTTGGAATTACAAGAATATTCACGGCTTATGGTCCATGCGAGGGGAATATCATAAAGCCTGAGTAGGCTACTGCGGATGTTAAGCTGAGGTATGAGGATAATTTTATTGAGCTTAAGGTTCTTGTGGACGCCGGTGCCAGCAAAAGCGTTATCTCCAAAAGGCTTGCGGATAAGCTTGGTGCGCTTGCTTTTACGGCTTCAAGCGTCATGGTGTTTTCGTAGAAGCTTTAGTGCAGTGTAGTCTAATTTATAAGACGTACTCTACAATTGGTAATACTTAAGTGTGACGAGGAGGTGTAAGCGGTGCCACGATAGACATGCGCGATCGACCCAACACCTTTTAATGCCCAGGGTTCTAGAACGCGGCCTTTAAATGGAGTAGTTGCCGATTAGAGCTAAAGATATAAGTTGCAACCCGCATTTTTAGGTTAGGGTCGACGGTTGGACGTGGGCTACATATACGCGGATTTAGTAGTCAGAGGAAGGATTTCCAAAAGCATTAGAGCTTTAGTGAATACTGGCTCTGCTTATGTGGTTTTGGATCCTAAGACCATTTCCGAAGTTGGCCTTCATGAAACGCCCTTCGAAGTGGAGTCGACGCTTGCGGATAAGAGGAGGGTTAAGGCTAGGCTTTATCTGGCTGAGGTGGAGGCCGAAGGTAGGAGGGGGCGTCTTCGTTGCGAAGTTAAATGTGCCAACGCCTATACTTGGGATATATGTCCTCGAAACCTTAGGTCTGAAGCCGAATCCGATCACCGGCAAGCTTGAGGTAGTGGGACCTGAAGGAGGATACCTACTCCAACTAGTAGGTAGCTAAAACTAAGAGTTAACGCTCCGTTTTCGGTCTACATCACTATGTCTATTTTCTCCATATCCTTTACACGTCTTTTATAAGACGCTTCGATAAAACGCTTAGCAATTTTTGAATTACCTTTTTATACTGTGGATAATCTGAAGAGCCAGATTACACATAGAAGATCCCTATGCTTCAAAATCCAAAATATGAAACCTCCATTAAATTAAGCACAAACACATACGTAGTTAAAGATTTCTTTAGACGTCAATACGACATCTCATTAGTCAGATGGTTGGCTGAGTATATTTGCTCTTTTACCAATCATCTTCTTCCCTTCTATATATCCTTTCCATTTCATCATTCTTATGAGCGGGTAGTATACTAGGAGTGTTGGTTCTCTTTTCCATAGCGTTAAACCCAAGCCTATTGCCGGACTAAACGCTAACTTCACTATCTGGGAAAACGGTTCGAGTTTTCTAATTTCACTTTCATCTAGAACTCCATCTTCAATCAGCATAGGAACTTCCTTAGAAAACTCATAGTAATGCCTTTTAGCATATTCAAAAATCGTCATAGGTTTCAAATGTTCCGAGATTACGCTCGTGTCTGTTATCCATTCATATCCAGCTTTCAAGACCCTAGATTTTAAAACAGCATCAACATGATACCGGATATTCCTAGGAAAGCCGCAAAGCCTCCTTATAACTTCAGTCCGATAAATATTGTTATCTATACTACAGAGTTTTTCACCGCCAAACCACCTTAAACCGAACTCCTCAAATTTTCTAAGCGTGGGGTGGGTTGATAGCCTCCAACCCTGAGCAACGGCAACATTAGGTTGCTCAAAATACTTGAAGATTCTCTCAAACCAACAATCGGTAAGTAGCAGATCTTGTTCAAAAGAGCAAAAAAACTCAGTTTTAACTTTACTAAAAGCGAGAGCAGCCCCTTCACCAATCCCACCTTTTTCATTAATAAAAACCTTCCAACCAAAATCCTTAGCAATCTCTGATGAGTTATCAACTGAGTGGTCGTCGACAAAAATCTTATCGCCAATAACCTCATGTGGAATAATCTCCTCAATCCTCTTCAGAGTTAAAGGCAAATATTTTGCACCATTCTTAGCCCACATAACTAAGTCAAGTTTCATAAAAGTCAACCTTACGGCTTTTCATAAGTAGAAAATACTATAGAAAAATAATAAAGGTTTTTGCCCTTCCTAAGAGAATGTTTCGAATATTTGTTGACTGAGCAATCGGTTTATACTTGGCCTCCAGTTTAGATGAGCTTCAGTTATTTGCTTACCGACTACCCAGACATTGGCTTAACAATCTATCCGCCCATAATCTCAAATGGTTTCTTGCTACCACCTCCAGAACTGTAGCAACGCTTAAGTGTAAGGATTTTACCATAATGACTACAGAGATCCTAAACCCCTAAGCGTATATCCGTTATCCATTACCTCCCACTTTCCAGCTTCAACGATCGTGCCATTAATTGTGAGATTATCCACGTTGAGCCTACCGATAGAAATTGCTCATTAAGGAGAAGTGTAGAATAGACCGTCTTGCACAATTCTAAGGCTTTTAATCAAGAGAATTCTTTTAAAGAGCTGGCAGACGATAACATATATATGGAATTATTCTCCATTACATTGTTGTAAGAATATTGATCTGTGAAGGGGAGGGCTAAATCGTGTGTGAAGACTATCCTAGACGTGTTTGTGCCGTTATATGGACTTTCAACCCATATATCAAGCGGTTTATGAAAGTCTTAGAATCAATCTGTAATCAAGTCGATCAAGTTGTTATAGTAGATAATGGATCAGGCAACATCTCCGATGTTAAAAGCGCTTGCTATACCTTTAAAAACGTAGTATTAATCGAGCTTGGATTTAACTCAGGGGTTCACGCGTTAAATGTCGGTATGGAGTATGCCGTCGAGAAATTTAAGCCGAGCTTCATTCTACTACTTGACGACGATGCCGCAATCCACCCCAATGCCGTTCAAACGTGTAGTAGAGCGTTAGAGGACGTCAATTTATGTAAAATTATCGGCGTCGTACAAATGGTTTCTCATTATGTTCCACCCAATTGGAGGGGGAAGCTTATTGTGTTTTGGAGCCGCGGCATATTCTCAGGTTCTCTGATAAAAGCGGAACTCATTAAAAGGGGATTGAAAGTAAGAGAAGAATTCTTCCTAGACCAAGCCGACTACGATTTCTATAATCAAGTAAGAAGACTCGGCTTCCTAACAGTGGTGTATGGAGAGAAGCTTATAGACCATGAGATAGGTGTGAAAGTATTACTTCCATCTCTACGCAGACCATATAAACGCAGAATATGGGTATACGAGCCATCCTGGAGATACTACTATGTGGTTAGGAACTCGACGGTGCTACTTGTGGAAAGAGGACTCGATGTAAAAACCTATATAGAGCAATTAATCGCCTTTGCTGTACCATCGCTTTTTGTAGATGGCATTTCAAAAACCCTTAAGGCAGTAGTATTAGGTACGACTCATGGTCTATTCAGAAAACTTGGTTTTCTCAATCCCGGCAGTATAGGGCTTTCACCGAAAACTCATGACGATAGATTAAATCGACGAGTTTTAAATCCGATCTGACTCCTCGTTAAGAGACTTTACGAGAGGTTTTCACCACATTCCATATTGGTAAACTTCTATGCTAATATGGCAAAGGGCGGTTAATTGCTCTATATAGGTTTTTACATCGAGTCCTCTTTCCACAAGTAGCACCGTCGAGTTCCTAACCACATAGTAGTATCTCCAGGATGGCTCGTATACCCATATT
>JAGTQM010000003.1 GCA_018396755.1 Candidatus Bathyarchaeota archaeon
AAACGTTGCTGTATTGAAGTCCACCAGGGATGAGAAATTGACACGCGCCTTCATAGATTTTCTGAAGACCGAAGAAAGTAAAAACATTTACGAGAAATTCGGCTGGATCATACCGAAGCACTAATTGGGTTTTATCCTTAAAATCCTTTAGAATATTGCTTATGAGCCTTAATTTTTATTGCTACTCCCCAGGGCCGAATGGTGAAGATAGAGAGCTATCTGAAGCTTCAAAAGACAACTTATGAAAAAGGAGCTTCGAGGGAAGAAGCTGTAAAGATCTCAAAAATGCTTCTCTAAGCCTCAAAGACATCTCTCGCATAGTACGACCACTATCTACGGAACTATAGAATTCACTGAGTATAAATTCCCCCATTTTTCTACGGCTTTTCATCGATTAAAAAGGCCATCGTGCTCGTGATGTAGGTAAGACAGATCTTCCTACAAACAGCCTTAACGTATATTCTTAAGGCATCCATGAGAATTACTATGAAAAAGAAGCTGAAGATGGCTAGAATCGATGCCTGGATGTAGGCTACCAGTACTCTCCCATTACAGTCTAATTCTCTGGTACTGTGTTAGAGTTGATAAAGCCTAAGAATGTAGAGAGTCATGACCATAAGGACAGAAAGCTTCCAGCTTTAACAGCTTAGCCAAACCCTTTCCAGTAACTCCATAAATCACAGGCTTAACGCCGTAAAGTTCGCATAGCTCAAGTAGCTCCGGGAGGGTCCCATTAACCGCAGTGCTTCCGGTTATGTAGGCTACATCCACTTTGCCCAGAACTTCACGGTTTAAAGCTCCATCCAGTATCTTAACCCCGAATTTTATCTGACCTACATTCATCGGGTCTAGGTCCGTCACATAAAGCCTCTCGGGGCCTAAGGATCTGGCCAAGGCTTTTACATGGCCGGGCTGGTAGCCTATGTGGACCACTTTAACTCTTCCGAACCTTGACAGGGTATAGGAGACCAACTCTTCACCACAGGATTCGGGTTCGGATTCCCTACAGTGGACCGCCCCCCTAATTAGGTTTAACTTATGGAGTACGGCGTTAAGTGTGGCGAAGAATATAGCCCTTTTCCAGTCATCTCCGTAGATAAACCCTAGTACATCCTTAACTCTTCCTTCAAACTCCTTAGGGAAGCTTGTGAAGGCTTGTCCAAAACCCCCCTCAACCTCGCAGTGTACTATGACCTCCTTACCCCTGGCCGCAAGGTACTCGCCTGAGGGAAGCCTCAAAACTTCACCTCCTGGGACTATACATTTTACCTTGGCTGATAGAAGGTTATTAGTCCTCACGATCCTGTAAAACTCTTCATATAGCTCGTCATACACTTCGCTTTCCCCCAGTAGTCTAACATGTTCTCCTTATAGCCTTAAGTGGTATTTTTATGAAGACCTCTTTTCCCTCAACTAAAGCGTGAGAGTCCTCTTTTGGCATCACCGAAGTAATTGACATATCGTTTTTGATTCCTATTCTGGCCTCCATCATCGAATTTGATATTTCTGAGATTTTTGTGATAGTTCCTTTAAAGACGTTAATATGGGGGGTGGAATGTCTGCGTGTTCAGCCACGACGAATATTTCTTTAGGATCTATTGCGATTCTCCTTATAAACCCGCCCTCGAAAGGAACAAGGATCGGAATGCCTTGGCAGTCGCATATAGCCAGACCACCTAAAGTCCCCTTATACTCGCATGTTAGAATGTTCAGAGTTCCGATAAAGTTAGAGACGTTTGAATTTCTTGGTGAGAAAATCAACTCATCGAATGTTGAGACTTGTTGAAGCTCTCCTTGATAAAGGACCACCACTCTATCGCTCATCTCTTCAGCTTCATGCATATCATGCGTAACAAATATTGTTGTTATGCCTAGCTTCCTTTGAAGCCGACGTAGCTTAATCCTAAGGTAACTCGCGGTATTAGGGTCTAGGTTGTTAAAAGGTTCATCTAGAAGTAAGACCTTAGGGGCGCTCGCAAGCGCACGAGCAATCGCTACGCGTTGCTTCTCCCCTCCGCTTAGGTTCTTGATATAACGATGTTTTAGATGTAATATACCCATCATCCTTAGTAGCTCATCCACTCTTTCCTCGATATAGGTTTTCGGCTTTTTCCTCAGCCTCAGGCTATAGCCGACGTTCGATGCCACATCTAGATGAGGGAATAGGACTAGGTCTTGTGGTACGTAGCCTACCCCCCTATCTTCAGGTGGGATCATGTCTATGGGTTTATCATCGAAGAAAACGTTTCCTTTGTACTCGACTAGTCCCGCTATGACATTTAACAAAGTCGTTTTCCCGGAGCCTGTCGGACCTAGTAAGACGAACAACTCACCATCCATTATTTCCAAATTTACGTTCCGCAGGATGAAGTTTGATACGCTTCTAAGTTTGATGCTTGGCAAGGGGATCATCTCCACTTGGTGTATCTTCGCTCTAGAAGGAGAAATACTTTCTCAAAGAGAAAACACATCACGGCTAAAACCATTAAGCATACCATAATGATGTCGACCCTCAAGAGGCTTTCAGAGGCCATAAGTAGGGCACCTATTCCGATGGGAATGGCTATCATTTCCGCGGCTATGATTACCCTCCAAGCCATTCCAGCCTCCAGCCTCAGCCCTGTAAGGATGCTCGGCAGAGCAAGAGGTAGTAAGATTGTTTTCAGGACTTCTTCTCTCGATGCCCCCAGTGTCCTCGCCACTCTGATGTACTCTTTGGGTACTCCTCTAATACCTGTCGCGGTGTTATATAGCACAGGAAAGAATGAGCATATGAATATTATGGTTATCGGCAAGGCTTCGCCTATGCCAATCCACAACATGAGGAGCGGGAGCCAGTCTAAGGCTGGAATAGGCATTAAGAGGCTGAGAATCGGCTGCAATGCTTCATTTAAAGCATCATGGCAACCCATAAGAATGCCTACTGTGATGCCTGTCAAGGACCCCAGGAAAAAGCCTACCAAAACCCTGATTAAGCTACTGAGGAAATGAGTCAATAAGACACCATTAGCTATCAAGAGATATGCTGTGACAATCACCCGTGAGAAGGGTGGGAAGAGGTAGCTAGGCATCACATTAGTTCTCGCCACCGTCTCCCAGACAACTAGGAGCAACAGTATGGGTATCATCAATGTCCATTTCCTAAACTTTCCCATTAACCTCCCTCTTCTTCAAGAAATCTTAAGTCCAAAACGTCTTTAGCATCAAACCGCTCGATATAACCTAACCATAAGATCTATACAGTCTTGAACAGCCTTTATGTCAATCTCACAGGTGTAGTTCAGGTTTTCCATGGACTTCTTGATGATATCAGTCGTTACAAGCTCCATCTCTCCGCTTAAGACTTCTAGAACTTCCGGATTTATACCTAAGACGGGTGCCCTTTTCAACTCATTTGTAAGGATTTCTGCCGCCAAATCGGGGTGCTCATTTATGTATTTTGTTGCTTTCATTGTGACTTTGACCAGCTTTCTTACGACTTCTGGATGATCCTTTATCAAGTCTTCCTTAACGACTAGGACGCTACCTTGCATATTTGGCCATAAATCTTGACTCATCGCAACAATATGAAATCCTTGGACCTCAGCTAACGTGGCGAAAAACTCGGGAACAAATGCCGCATCAATTTTTCCGGCGATTAAACTGATTACAGCCATCGGAGGATTCATGCGCCGTACATCTAAATTCTTTAGGTTATATCGTTCGATCACGAGGTTTAGTAGTAGGTCCGCTTGTGAGCCCTCTGCGACGCATCCTACTATTTTGCCCTCTAGGTCTGCTAGGCTCTTTATCTCAGGCTTCGCCACTATTGCATAACCATAAAGATGCGTTCCCGCAACGATTTTTATAGGAACGCCGCGCGAATACAATAACAGAGCTGGCCCAAGGCATATATAGGCAGCCTGAATATCCCCCCCTCGCCACTGCAGATGCTAGCGCCACACCGGTCACATAAGCCTCAAAACAGGTGAGGTTGAGCCCCTCATCTTTAAACCCCCTGTTTAAGTTTTTTAAAAGTTTAAAAACTTTTCGGTGAAGTCTAGCAAAATTCTTAGGCTTCCCCTTCATATGAGACATGACTCAAACAAAGATAGATATTGCGATGTCTCATTTCATGAAAAATCATATTCAGAGCTCAGATGCTTGGCGATTCGTACTTCTGCACACATTCTAAGATTTCTTTGAATATCATTCCTCAGTCTTCAGATCTCCCTTGTCATCGTATAGATTTCAAAATTGAGGACTGGTTTGACATTAGGGTTGTCAGGACTGATAGTGAAACCACACAACCCCCTGTTTAAGTGTGACTCATCAAAACCTTTCCTAGCTTCTTTACGCAGAATCCGCAGCGTCAAACCAGTGATCTACGAGGTATGCCAGCGGTTAGTGGAGACAGCTTAGTTGAACTGTCAAATTTAGAGTTTCCTATCCCTATGGACGTAATTCTTTTCAAAACCTCAACGTTGTAACAAGATGGAGTATCATAATTCTCTAACTGAGAAAGGCTAATATATTTAAGGAGTACAGACTATTTAGAGAATATGGGCCCGTGGCGCAGAACCTCACCTATGTTTCATCTAGTATAGGTGGGGTGTGCAAGCAGGACAGCGCATCGGCCCTCTAAGCCGGGGGTCGTGGGTTCAAATCCCACCGGGCCCGCTTCCTAGATTTTTGGTCGGAGAAATTTGACTAATCAATTTTTGTAGCTATATTCACTCCGATTTCTCTATTTGACATAGGATAGTAGAGGCCGTATATCAGCCTCTTGTTCCTGCAATTAACTTCTATAAGAATATTAAGCAAAGTCTTACACATATGAAGATCCATTTTTCAAACGTTAGAGAGTAGGAAAATTTATATCTATAGTCACGGAAAATACGTGGGGAGATAAACTTTGAACTCATTGCAAAACCCTCAAGTACATTATGATACATGCTACTTGTATTAAGCTAGGTCTACCAGTCCTAGCCCTAAGTGGAAGTAGAGGCCTAATGAGCTTCCACTCACCATCACCAAGCCATGGAGCTCCATATCAAACCCTTCGCTCGGAAAAGCTTAAATAGTTTTTGCTTTAAGTACAAGTTTAGTATGTAGACATGGGCGATAAAATGGGTGGGTTTTTTCTCCAGTTTCATCTTGAAGATGCCCGTAGGTCTATGGTTTCTCCATACTTTGGCAGAGTTATTATAACGAGAGAGGATATGCGTAGAATTCTTAACTTAGAAGACTACGATAAAAGGCTTTCCGAAATATGGCGTGAGGCCTATAAGATTGTGGGGTTTAAGGGCTTTCAAACTAGGATAAATTTAGTTAAGAAAAGGGAGGAGGCTAAAAGATTGTATGGAGAATTCCTGGGATCTCTAAAATCTGAAGATAGGAGAATAGTACTAGAGGCTTCTGAAGCACAGGACATGTTGGAACAGAAAGTGGTTAATGCCGTTAAACCTTGGGATTTATGGCTCATAAGCCTTGAGCTCTCGCTTAAAATTTCTTGGCAGAACAGGCTATTCATATGTAGATGTTCGAGGGAGGAGGTTGCAGAGGAGAAGTCTATCTGGAGCCCTGAGAAATGGCGAATCACATATAGAGTAGGAGGAAAAGAGTATAGGAAGGATTCAGATGAATACGGGTTCCTCACAATCTGGTACAAGTGGGTGGAAGCACCCATTGAAATAGTAGAATTTCAGATACTTGGGCTAAGCTCCCCTAAGTCTCAAACCGCTCTATCTAGGGAAGAAGCCTTCAAAAACGAACTATCCAACCTAGGATACACCATAACATACAATAGTAACGCACACTACAGCAACTGCAACTACCATGTCGAAGTAGTAGGAAGATGCGGAGAGCAGATGGAAAGTAGAAACTACTGGGGACCATAAAAATGCGTGTTAAAGATGCCGTAAATTCATTTTACTTCTAGAGAAAATGAGCTTCATCTGATAAAATAGTGAATACCACTAGTAGAATAACTGTAGCGTTCTTTCTAAAATCTAAAGGCTGTTCAATAGCTGGCTCAACAATTTCCACAGTCTTCTCACAAGATGGGCGTCATAATGTCTTATACTATACGCCACCTACGTAGAGTCACCAACAGTATATCTCTCTAGGGTTTTCAATCATCTTACGTACAGTTCGTGCGTCTAAACGTTGTACCCCCGGTCTTGTAGCATATTCATCAGCGTAATCGCTTCTGCAAAGTTCCAATTTCATTTCAATCGGTGGTTTAAGAATAAAAGGCTTAAACGCTCCAGTTTTAATGTGTTGAACAGCCTTCATAGCTGCATCATGTATCATCTTATGGGCGAGCTTAGGAGAAATACACTTAGCTCTATTCCTGCCAAGCCCCTCTTTAACAGAAACTAATTCGATATTTCCGAAGAAGCTACGGGCTTCTTCGCATGCAGCTTTATCCCCCGTAATCATAATGACCGGTACACCGAAAACACCGGCATACGCTCCCGCTTGACCGATTTCACCGAACTTTCTCCCGTTAACGTAAAAGTTAAACCATGAAGTCGATGATTGGGTATGATCTAGAAATCCATTTAATGTCCCAGCCATCGCATGGCAACCAACCTGCATTAACCCGTTGAAAGATCCGTCGAGACTCGGCATAACTTCCAGCGAGTTTTTCACAGTTTCATACGTCGCCCGTTCATCCAACATTTCCAGTATAAAGTTATCGCCACCACCATGCCCATCTAATACAACAATATCTGTAGCTCCCCCGTCAAAAGCTCCAGCAATAGCAGAATTAACATCCTCGCAAAGTAGCCTACGAGCCTTTTCATACTCTGGATGCCCCTTTTGCACCTGCTCAGGACGCCAAATACCGCTAATCCCCTCCATGTCTGTTATGATGTAAATCTTCATTAATTACCACTCTTATTCTATTAAATGGTTTATATTTTTCAGATTTATGGTCTAGTTTAAATTAAACTTGAGCATTTATTTTTTATCTTCTGAGCTTCTCCTTCCCTAGATATTTTCTCTAAAGTATTCTATGTTTTAATTTAACCTAACTTCATTCGCCGTTTAGAGGTGTGGCTTCCTAAAATTAAATTATTTAACTCTATATAATTATATTGAAAGAGTGTTGCTCCAGTCTTTCAAAATATTCAAGTACCATTTTAAGAATGTCCCAATTTTAACACCTTGGATAGTTGAAGAAATTTTTCACTCTGCTCAAGCTGGAGAAATCTATACTTCCCTAGATATGGGTTTTTCAAAAGAGAAGGTTTACGTAGGCAAAGATTACGTTATAATACGTAACTCGAAAATCGACATTGAAGAGTTTAAAAGAGTGTTGGAGGAAGAGGCTGTCTATGCTATTTTAGACGACTCTCTCGTTAAAATTGCTAAAACATGTGGAGAACATTACTATAAGCTTAAACCAGTAGCTCCGAACACGGCTCCTACAATAGAAATAAACGGTGTCCATATGCACCGCATCTCAAATATTACTCCTTGGGAAGACTCAAAGATCAAAGTTAAATTATTATCTATTAGAAGGGGCTGTAGAGTTCTAGACACCTGTACTGGACTAGGCTATACAGCTATATGGGCTTTAAAAATGGGGGCTGGTGAAGTATTGAGTGTAGAGAAGGACGTTAACGTACTCGAGATTGCTTGTTTCAACCCGTGGAGTAGATGGCTTGAAGATAATAGAATTACTATAATAGTTGAAGATTCTTTAAAAGTTGTTAAACATTTGGTAGATGAATCCTTTGATAGGATCATGCACGATCCCCCTAGGCTTTCATTAGCCGGAGAATTGTATGGATTAGAGTTCTATCGTGAGCTCTATAGAGTTCTTAAACCTAAAGGCATACTCGTACACTATACTGGTCAGCCCGGTCATAAAAGTGGAAAAAATATAATGGCTGGCGTTAAGAATAGGCTTGAGAAAGCTGGCTTTACGGTTAAGAAGGCCCCGGAGGCGTTGGCTGTAATCGCCTATAAGATCGATTAAACTTAAACATTACTAGAAATCTATTCTCAATTGAGGGGTTGAGGTTTTGAAGCTCTCCTTACATAGTGTAAGTCTATCCGGTTTCTTCTACAGAGGAAAACCTGTACATCTTGAGGAGCTTATACCGAAGGTTAAACAATATGGCTTTGATGGAGTTGAGCTGATGGGCAAGAGACCTCATGCAAACCCTGTAGATCTATCTGCGGAATCTAGAAGAAACCTTAGAGAATTGGCCTCATCAAGTGGACTCGACATAGCTGCCATAGCTGGCTACAACGATTTTTCAGGTTCTGATGCTTTTAAGAGGGAGCTCAACATCCTATATGTTAAAGAGCTCATAAAACTTGCAAGAGACCTTGAAACTGATATTGTACGTGTTTTCGCAGCTGGTATGACTGATGTAGACCCCTCCATCCCATACCATGAACATTGGCGTTTATGCGTTGAAGTCCTCAAAGAAGTTTCAAGGTTTGCTGAAGATTATGGTGTAACTTTAGCTTTACAAAACCACCCTCCGATTATAGAAAGTTACGAAGACGTATTAGATATGGTGGAGGAGGTCGGCTCGGAGGCGTTGAAGACATGTATAGACCCCGAGCTTTTAATCTGGGTTAGAGATGTAGACCCCTACGGTGAAGACGCCTTGGAGAGGTTTAAAACAATTTATGGGAGAGTTGGAAAGCTGCTGGTCCATGTGCATGTTGGAGATTCGATTGAAAGGGCTGGTAAATTTATAATTGCCCCTGGTGGAGGCGGCTCTATACTGAGGGCTTTGAGAATTGAGAGGGTTCCCATGGGGACTGGCGTGTTTAAACGTATAGTTAAGCCATTCGCAGAGACTTTAAAAAGCATCGGCTACAACAGGTACGTCTCATATGAGGTCTGTTCGCCAAGATACATAAAGCATAAGCTTATAGACTTCCTCGCACTAGAATATGAAATAGTGAATGGTGTCCGTTTCTTGAAAGAGTTTTTAAGTTAAAACCGGGGGTGGTGTGTTGAGAAAGGTTAAAATAGGGTTCGTTCCTCTGCATAGAGAGCCCTTCGACGAAGATTGGGCAGTAGAGCTTAGAAAACGTTTCATCAAAACCTTATCCGAAGTTGAGAGTATAACGCTCGTATATCCATCTGAGAATTTAACTAAAAACGGTCTTGTCAGAAACGATGAGGATGCTGATAAAGTCATACGGCTTTTTAAAGCTGAAAACGTTGAAGGTTTGCTCCTGGGCACTATGACTTTTGGAGATGAAGTGGCAGGCGCTAGAATAGCAGATAGTTTAAGGGTTCCAGTGATGGTTTTCGCAACCAAAGAACCCACTATAAGCCCCGAAGGTTTCAGAAAATCCGACAGCTTCTGCGGCACTTTATCTCTAACATCAGCCCTATACCGTAGAGAATTACCGTTTAAGTTTCTAGGGATAGTCTTCCCGGAGGATGAAGTATTCCTTAAAAGCATCGATGCATTTGTAAGAACATGTGCCATAGTAAGCGGGTTTAAATGGGCAAACATAGGTCTCATCGGTCCTAGACCTGAACGTTTTGAAACATGTACGTTTAACGAAGCTGAAATGTTAAGACACTTCAGTCAGAAAGTTGTACCCGTAGACTTATCTCAAATAGTCTTAGCGGTTAATGCTCTTAGTGACGATGACCCTGATGTTGTGAAGATAGTGAAAGAGGTCAATAAATACGTTACTACTTCGGAAGTTCCACCTGAAAAGCTTAAGCTCATAGCTAAAGTTGAAACTGTCTTAAGAAGGCTATTCAGGGATAAACAGCTCTTTGCTGCAGGTGTTAGATGTTGGATTGAATTTCAACACATATATGGTATAGCTGTCTGCCACATCTTGGGAAGATTAACAGACTCAGGGATGCTATGCGCCTGCGAGTCTGACGTATACGGCTCTTTAACAATGTTGATCCAGTACTTGGCATCGCTTGAAACGACTCCGCCACATTTCGTAGATTGGACTATAAGGCATCCGGAGAAAGACAACCTTGTTCTAATGTGGCATTGCGGTAATGCGCCTGTATCTCTCGCATGTCCCGAGTGCCCAATTAACCTTAGATACCATAGTATTCTCTTTAGAAGTGTAGGCGTAGAGAAATCTTATGGGACTGCTGAGTTCAAGCTTAAGCCAGGCGTCGTAACCATAAACAGACTTACGGAGCATAAGGGAGAATTTAAGATGCTTATAACGCGAGGTAAGATCGTAGAAACGTCGCTCTATACAAGAGGCGCCTACAGCTGGGTTGAAGTTGAAGACTTAGATAGACTCTATAGAGTTCTCGTAGAAGAAGGATTTGTACATCACGCCAGCATGATTCATGGAGATTATACGAATGAAATAAAAGACGCATGTAAGTTCCTAGGGATCAAACCAATAGTCGTTTAACGAATATAGTCATATACGCCAATCTTAACGTGGTGATTAGTCATGGGCATGACAGACCTCAAAATAGGCTTCATAGGATGTGGAGGCATAGCTGCCCATCACTTAAACCAGCTTATAAGCCTCAGCGTTAAACCGATAGCTTTCTGCGATATAGATAGGTCTAGAGCATCATCATTCGCTCAAAGAGTTGGAGCAGGCTCTGTTTACACAGATTACCATGATATGTTTGAAAAAGAACGTTTGGATGCCGTTTGGATATGTATCCCACCTTTTGCTCATAAAGATGAAGTGGTCATAGCTGCCGAGAAAAACGTTAACGTTTTCATAGAAAAGCCCATAGCGCTTGATATAGCTACCGGTAAATCTATGGTTAATGCCATTCGTAAATATAAAGTTAAAAGTTGGGTTGGCTATCATTGGAGACAATATGATGGTGTTCAGAGAGCACGTACGGCTCTCATGAGAGAAGGCGGTAGAATAGGTTTAATTGAAGGGTACTGGTGGGGTTGGATACCATCGACAATCGGAGGATGGTGGATTAAAAGAGACATGAGCGGTGGTCAAGTTGTAGAACAAACTACCCATATATTCGACTTAGCCAGGTTCTTATGCGGTGAAATTGGAACAGTCTACACAGAAATGGATACGATTCTACACGTAGACATACCTGGTTTTACTATAGAGGATGTTGGAGTTTTCACGCTCAGATTTGTCAATGGTGCTGTAGGAGTAATATCGAATACGTCTGCGGCTCAGCCCATAGGTGGAACCGTAGGATTGAAGGTTGTTACTAAGAACCTTCAATTGGAAATAAGCTCTCAATCTGCAAAAATATATAAAGGTATGGAATCTACTGAAATCAGACACTCTGTAAATCCATACTTTGAAGAGGATAAAAAGTTTCTCAAAAGTATAGTTGAAAATACTGACACAGAAATCCCAATAGAAGAAGGTTTGAGAACTTTGGCCGTAACTTTAACTGCTGTAGAGTCTTGGCGAAGAAAAACACCAGTCAAAGTTGAAGAAGTACTTAGCCAAACCTAGTCCCAGAATGGACGCGTTCTAATATACTCTATTTCGGCTTTATGAATCTCCTTGAGAAGCTGTTCTTCATTTATGAAGGGTTTACTTAATATTCTCGAAGCTGTAGTAGGTCCTATTCCTCTTCCAGCCATAACCATGACTGCAAGTCTACCTAAGCTTTGAACTAGACTAGCGCTTTGCCACAACCTCATCCACATATTCTTCGTATCCTCACCCATCTTTCTCTGTTCAAGCCAGTTTTTAATAATCTTCCTAGAATCTTGCTCTCCCGGCTTAGTGACAGCTATTAGCGTCGATTTACATCGTGGGCATCTAATCTTCTCAGGTACATCTGCAACTTTACGTATAGTTTCCCAATCATTGTTGTAGATGCATATGAGCTTCACACGAGTATTCATAAGTCTAAGTTTAAGCAATTTCAAAGTATCACTGTCTGAGCATACTGGTCTAAGGACATCTTGCGGTAAAGCTCTTTCAAGTATGGGCATAGCAATGGGTGATGGATTTAAACCGGAAGGTAAAACATCTACGCTTATCTCCCCTCTAGCAATACCGTCTAAAACGTCCATCGTTCCTTTTAAATCCAGCTTATCTGTCAATATTTCTCTAAAAGTTTCATGGAAAACCGGGGTTCCCCTATAAGCCTCGATAAGCGCTTTAATTTTCAAGGAATTATAATCAGCATCCCTGCTGACCACACCAATTCTCTTCGCTACATGCCAGAATCTCCACTTGAAAAGACTTGTCTCCGGTAAAATTGCCTCAAGCAGTTGGACAAGCTCTTCCGGTTTAAGCCTTTTAATTTCTTCAACGACATTTTGAATCGATAAATTCAATAAACCTAGAAGACAAATCCTGTACGGATCTACCTGGAAACCAATTGAATAGCCTGACCTATTACTGAGCACGGCTGTTAACGTTAATGCTAGTGTTCTGTTTATCAAATCTCCAAAAGGTATATGTATGACTGCTGTTTCTCTGAAACCCTCAACCAATATTCTTCTAGGGCTAGAGATCAGGGTGCATGCTTTACTCTGTTCTTCTACGTACTCTACAATTTTAGACTTAGCCGATTTTGTCAACTTATAGTTTTGTAGAGGTTTAAAAGGGTCACCGCTACGTTTGATTTCATCGTAAATTTTACTGATGATTTCATAAACTTCAGATGCCACCTCCCTCGATACTGGGATAAGCTCCCCCTCCCATGAAGGTACGGCACCTATAATCTCTCTTGTAGGTTCAACGTTAACTATCTTCTTCTCGTGATCAATACTTAAAATTCTCCAAGTCTGCCCCCTCATTATAAAAATAAGCCCCGCCTCCCCCCTCTCTCCTACGAACTCTTGATCTAAAACGCCGATTATTCCCCCATCTAAAGCATTTTTAACAGCGTACTGTTCAACGTCTGGAATTGTTGAAAGATTTTCAAAGTAGTAACTGTAGGTTTTACGGGTAGACCGTAGCTCGCCATTTAAATATCTCACTATTCCAATGCTGTTCAAGAGATTGAGAATTTCGATGAAATCATCCAGTGTAAGTCTTCTATAGGGATACGCACGTTTAATGATTTCATAAGCCGCATCTGCTTTTATGCGTTTAAAATCAAGCGTTAAGCCAGCTATTTGATGAGCTAAAACGTCAAGTGCCAACTCATGCACTCTACTCTTCTCAAGAAGTCTTGAGGACATTCTCCTAACTATTACTGCTGCTTCAAGAGAGTCTTCAGGAGATACCGTTATGACTAATCCCCTACTTACTTTGCCCACGCCGTGCCCACTTCTACCAATTCTATGTACGAATCTAATGACTTGCCTAGGAGACATATACTGGATAATCATGTCGAGTCTTCCAATATCTATACCAAGCTCCATACTACTTGTGCAGATCAAAGCATTAAGTTCACCCTCTCTAATCCCCTCTTCAGCTTCCCGTCTAACATCTTTAGATAATGAGCCGTGGTGCACTCCAACTTTAACTTCTGGTGCTAAAGCCTTTAACCTTGAAGCTAAAACCTCAGAATGTTCCCTCGTATTTGTAAATACGAGGGAATAGTTACCTTTTACATACTCCTTTAAAGCCTTAATCCTTGCTACGGCATCTGCTGGTAAAGCAAGTTCTGTAGATTTTTCAAAGTCAACGTCTGAATGCTGAGGGTTATCAACGATTACTTCAGCGTTTTTAAGCTCCTCGGTAATTGCTAAACTCATCGGTTTTGATCCGCTTATAAATTCTGCTGCAAGTTTCGGCTCAGCTAAAGTGGCAGATATTCCAATTAATTGGAAATCCCCATTTTTAATAGCTTTAAGCCTCTCTAATGCTACAGCCAGCTGCACTCCACGTTTACTGCTGAGTAATTCATGGACTTCGTCGACAATAACCCATTTTAAGCCCTTAAAATGTCCCCTCATAATTCTACCCGGGAGAATAGCTTGAAGTGTTTCAGGCGTTGTTATCAGCATTTTAGGGGGTTTCAACGCTTGCCTTCTCCTAGTTCTATCATCCGTATCGCCGTGTCTAACATCCACCTCCAGACCTAATTTTTCACATAATACCTTAATTCTCCTTAAAAGGTCTCTGTTTAAAGCTCTTAAAGGAGTTACATAGAGTATGACTGTACCTTTAGGCTTATCTTTAAGTCTAAGGTATGCTTCAAATACTGGTATTAGGGCTGCTTCAGTTTTACCGTAGCCAGTGGGTGCAACTATGAGCGTATTCCTACCTGAGAGGATAAGTGGTATTGCTTTCTTCTGTATCGATGTAGGCTCTTCTAAACCTATGTCTTTGAGAGCCTCTAATAATCGCTTTGATAATTCTTCAAATGGCATTCAGCTACTAATCCTCCTCTCCGAATGTAAAGACAACCACTAGGTATATTATCGCAACTAAGGTTACAAGTATCCAAGTGATCGTAGGCATATTCGTCAGAAGCGTCTCCATCATTTTTATCTTCGTCTCTTACCTGCTTTTTAATGTTACTACAACCTTTTTTTCATAAAATTTAAAAACAACAATTGCTTATAATTCTTGATCCTGTCATGAGCAAAAGTACTGTAGAATCGAGGGAGGTTAAATTTCCGCCAAGTGAAGCCTTCAGATTTAGTATTGAAAGTATAAAGAGACGCTTTGTAAGAGCTCTGATAACTGCTGTGTCAATAATTCTAGGGATAGCCTTCTACGTAGGTCTTAGAACAATGTCAGACATAATGCTCTCTATATACGGGACTTCTGAGGCAGCCAGAAGCTACCAGCTCTGGATGGCTATAATATCTCTAATCGTCTGTGCAGTTGGAATATTAAACTCTATGTTGATGGCTGTTACAGAGAGGACTAAAGAGATAGGTACTATGAAGTGTCTTGGAGCTATGGATGGACACATACTAATGATATTTATGTTTGAAGCTATACTGGTAGGTGTTATTGGAGGATTTATAGGAGCTGTAGTCGGATGGCTTGCCGGCGTCCTCATATATATTGGAGAATACATGAACGTAATATTCTCCTCCGCGCTAATGACGAGTTACATTATGAGGATGGGTGAAGGCATCCTAATAGCTATGATTTTAAGCGTTGGAGCCACGATATATCCAGCATACCATGCCGCCAGTATGGATCCTGCAGACGCATTAAGATTTGAACTTTAAACTTCAGAGAGAAAGGAAAACCTTTTATTAACATTTTTAGTGATAAGAATAAGGTGGAAAAAACTTGCGGTATGAGTATACAGTTGAAACAGAAGATCTAGCCAAGTATTACCAGTTAGGCGAAGTAGTTGTTAAAGCTTTAGACGGTATCGATTTAAGAATTAGACGTGGCGAGTATCTATCTATTATGGGTCCTTCGGGAAGCGGTAAAACTACGCTTTTCAATATGATTGGTGGTCTAGATAGGCCTACAAGGGGGAGAGTCTACATAGATGAAGTTGATATATCTAAGCTTGATGCTTATGAGCTCGCCTGGCTTAGATGCCGTAAAATAGGCTACATATTCCAAACCTTCAACTTAATCCCAGTTTTGACAGCGCTTGAAAACGTTACACTTCCAATGATATTTGCAGGTGTTCCTAGAGAAGAAAGAATGAGAAGAGCTGTAGAAATCCTCAATAGGGTTGGATTAGGGGATCGATTACACCATAAGCCGGCTGAATTATCTGGAGGACAGCAGCAGAGGGTTGCAATTGCAAGAGCATTAGCTAATGACCCGGTCATAGTGTTAGCAGATGAGCCGACTGGAAACCTCGATCTTCACACTGGACTAGAAATTATAAACATGCTTAGACAGCTCAATGTTGAGAAAGGTGTAACGATTTTTACAGCTACCCACGACTTAAAGATGATAGACGTCTCTGACAGAATTGTTTGGATACGTGACGGTAAAGTAGATAGAATTGAGAAGAGGGTTGACGTAGTAGTAGGTATGGAAGAAATTTAACAGGTTATATTTTTATCCATTTTACCTTCTACAATCTCTAGAGTAAATTCTATATCCGAGGCATTAGTAAATATAATATTTAAGTTGAGAGTGTGATATGTTGCTACATCGCTAGGGAGGAATGCGTATTTGAAACTTCTCCTAGTGCATGCCGACAATTTTAAGTATAGAGTTACCAGTAAAGCAATAGATATGGCTGAGCCAATATCGGAACAAATGAAACAAGGCTCTTTCAAAGAGCTTCTGGTAGTCTTTACGGCGGTTGAGAATGGTGATAGTGCCTCTCAAATTATAAAGACAGCTGTTTCAAGTGTGAGGGATATAGCTGGTAAAATAGGTGCTAAATCGATTTTAATATACCCCTATGCACACTTAAGTAGCAACTTGGCAGACCCGAGAGAAGCTTTAACAGTTCTCAAATCGTTTGAAGAATCCCTGAGGGAGGAAGGCTTCGCCGTTTACAGAAGTCCCTTTGGATGGTATAAGAGTTTTTCACTTAGTTGTAAAGGCCATCCCTTAGCTGAGCTTTCAAGGACGATAACAGCTACAGTGGAAGCTGGGGAATCTGAGAAAGTTGAAGGCCCTCTGTCCAAGTTGAAGGAATTTCATAGGTTTATAATAATAGACGTCGACGGATCTGTATATGAGGTTACAGCTGATGATTGGAAAAACTGCCCTATATTTAAAAAAGAAGGGAAAATCTACAATCTCTTAGAGATTTTCATCAGGAATGAAATTGAAGGAAACCCGCCTAAGAAGAAACCCAAACATATAGAGTATATGCGCCGTTTAGAACTAGTAGACTACTGTCCCGAAAGCGACGTTGGGAACATGAAATTCTACTCTAATGGGATTTTAATAGCCGACCTCATAAAAGACTATGCGCTTTTTAAGGTGGCTCTTCCATGGGGTGCTATGAAGATACAGAATCCCCTAATATACCGTGAAAGTGTTAAGGAAATCCGTGAGCTTATGGGAGAATTCCATGAAAGGGATTACAGGATGAACTATGGTGGAGAGAACTTTGTTTTAAGATTTGCTTCAGACCCGGGAGCCTTCCCATTTATGCAGAAAACAATCTTCAGCTATAAACACCTACCTGTTAAGATATATGAGGAGGTTCAATGTTTTCGTCGGGAAAAGAGCGGTGAAGTTGTTGGTTTACGTAGGCTTAGGAGTTTTACAATGACGGATCAACATTGTTTTTGCCGCGATGAAGCACAGGCTAAGGATGAGTTTAGAAAATTGTGTATACTGTTTAAAGAGCTTATGAATATGATAGCTCCAGATTCGTGGATCATGGGATGGGAAGGCGTAGAATGGTTCTACGAGAAAAATAAAGAGTGGCTTAGAGATTTAACAGTTGAAATAGGTGTACCTGCACTCTTCAAACTTAGCTCCGAGATGAGCCACTATTACGCCATTAAAAACGAATATCAAGTTATCGGAGCTGATGAGGCTAATGTGCAAATAGCGACGGTCCAGTACGATATTAAAAATGGTGAAAGATTTCAGATAATGTATACGGGTGAAGACAGCGAGAGACATCCATGCATAATTATCCACGCATCGTCATTCGGAAGCATAGAGCGTACTCTCTACGCTCTTCTCGAAGTTGCCGCTAAAATGGAAGAAGAAGGTAAACCTCCAATGCTACCGGTATGGCTTTCACCTGAACAAGTTAGACTTATCCCTGTCGCTGAGAGGCATATAGTGAAATGCAACGAAATGGCCGATATGCTGGAGAAGGCGAATATACGGGTTGGCGTTGATGAGAGAGAGCTATCGGTAGCTAGGAAAGTTAGAGATGCGAAAACTAGATGGGTTCCGTTTATAGTGGTTGTAGGCGATAAGGAGCTTAAGACAGGTAAGCTTCCCGTTGTCATGAGATATAAATCTACCTTAAAGGAAGACCATATTGAGGAGATGTCTTTAGAAGACCTCATTAGAGAAGTTACCTCCAAATGTGCTGGTATGCCTTTTAGAAGAATGTATGTTCCAAGAGAACTCAGTAGAAGAGTGACGTTCGTAGCCTGGGGTGGCGTTGCTGAGCGAAAACAGTATTTTTAATGAATAAGGTAAAAGTTAAAATACTTGCTCTCGCTTTTTCTTTAAAGCTTGGGGATGGATATAGAGATTATAGGAGATTTTTACAATCCTTTATTAGAGCGGCGGGAGGTCAAATTTCTTGTGAAACATCCTAGAGAAGCCACTCCTGAAAGATTTAGAGTTAGGCAGGCTCTTAAAGAGAAATTTAACGTAGACCTGGATAGGCTCATAGTTGTTCGACTATCTTCTAAAACTGGATTAAACACGTCAGAAGGAATATGTCACATATATGACAACCTGGAAAACATTAAATATCTTGTTCCTAAACATATTCTTCTAAAGAATCTTCCGCCTGAGGAGAGAGCAAAACTTAGGGAGGAAAAGTAGACATGGGTAAAAATGCTAAAGAACTCTGGAAACTTTACGAAGCTGATTATAAAAATATGCGTGTAACTTTCAAAGGCAGGAGATGCCTACGCTGCGGGAAATTTATGGCGCATCATTCAACTCCCGTAAGTAGATGGTCCTGTGGGGGATGTGGATATACCGATTACGAAATAAAACATTAATTATAAAAAAGCGCAATCATTTAGAGGGGTTGAAGATCTAGAGCTGATATATCGTAACCGGGTTTTTATATAGAAGGTCTTCAGCAATTTCTAACGAAAAAGCTTTATCGTAATATCCATGTTCAACCATGTCTGCTAATGCATAAGCTAACTGCTCTTTCAGAAGACAGACCTTCCCATAGATCCACTCAACCACGTATGCGTCGCTGAAGAACGCATTAACCTTATTCCTAGGAAGTATTTGAATTCTTTCGAGAAGGCCTCTTCTCATAATATAGGGATAGAAACTATACCACCAGAACCCGGAAAAGTATACGTTGGAATAGTTTTTAGCTACGATAGCGACTTCATGGGACTGAATACTATTGGCTAAAATCAAATCAAATTTAACGTCCTTAAACCTGCTGAATAAAACCTTACAATAGTTTGTTAGAGCGTTTGGATTAAAAGCCACTATTGCATAGTCTGGTGGTGATGCACCTGGTACAGGGCGTCTTACACCGAGCATTATTTGAAATACAATATTATGCTCTTGGCATAAGCTTGCAACTTTATAAATCACATATGATGAAAGTCTTCTAAATTGTTGCTCTCGCAGTGGAAGCCCTTCAACCATCCGTTTTAGAGAATCCCCCGCCTCCTCATTATTCACAGGTTTAAATTCATCCTCAGGTTGTAGACTAACCGTTACAGTTTTAACGTGTTTACTAAAGACTTTGAAAATTTTATTTAAACTCTCATCTAAATCTCTAAGCGTAGTTATTTGAATACCTACTGCTTTTCCAAGTTTATCCAGATTCTCCTTTGACAATCGGCTTATAAGTGGATCTATTCTAAGGCCCCCTACGAATAACGTTGAGTCGTAATTAGGTATTGGCGATGCATAGTCTAAAGTTATGAAAACCTTTTTTGTTTTAACTTTTCCGTACATGATTCTCTCAACCCATCCCTGGCTCTTAGAAGTCGACTCAATAATTCTCCTAACCTCGCTCCACTCTTCTGATTTAAGCTTCTCCTCACTTAATCCGTATAGATCATTCATGATTTTAAGTAGACACCAATATGTTGACGTATTTTTAATAAGCCACATTCTTTTAAGAACTTCGATCATATCTGCTTTTTCTAAAATGTCTCTTGAAACTCCGGCCGTGGCAAGTTCTGTCGCGATGTAATGGTAGAGAATGACGTCTTCTGGCTTCCCGGCATGTGGTTTTTCAGGGTTTATGTGCGTGTGAATGTCAACTACAGGTATCTCAGCCAATTTCTCTCTAATGCCATAGAATAAACTAGACATGGATACCGACTTCAAAATATGTTATTCTCCGATTAAAAATTTTAGCTGAAGAGCTTTAATTTCTATTTCCCTCTCTAAACAACATCCCTTATTTGAGGCTAAAGATTTATAAGTTAGTTTTGGTAAAACTTTAAGTTGGTTGGATAATCCATCCAAAGAGGTTAACGAATGAAGAACGTAATTATGATTGGTCTACTAATTCTGATAGTTACCGTGGGAATGGTAAATGTTACCGACGCTCTTCCTTCAATAACTGTTGTAGATGACCTTGGTAGAGTCGTAGCAATAACGAGTTCGGAGAGAATTGTATCAATTGGCCCGTCTTGCACTGAAATTCTATATGCTTTAGGTTTAAGTGACAGAGTGATAGCTGTCGATAAGTATTCTGACTATCCACCGGAGGCTGTCGCTAAGCAGAGGATTAGTAAGGCTTGTATGCCTGATCCCGAGGAGGTTGCAGCGTTAAATCCAGATTTAGTAGTGTACTATCACTGGGGACCTTGGGATCCTACTGTAGAGACGCTTTCAGATTTAGGCTTAACGATTATAGCACTCGCTCCAAAAACTTTGGACGATATCCTCAGAGATATTAGGGTAATAGGGAGTGCAACTAGTAAGTCTCAAGAAGCGGAGGTTTTAGCATCCGCTTTGAGTCGAAGAATCAGTGGAATTAGGGATAAGACCAGCATAGTTACTATGAGGCCAAAAGTTTACATTGAATATTGGTATCCTCCACCTTGGACTTTCGGTCCTAATACCTGGGTACATCAGTTAATTGAGTTAGCTGGAGGCACAAACAGTTTTGGTGATGCCGCAGTAGAATGGGTTCAAACGACTGATGAGGAGGTTATAACTAGAAACCCAGACGTCATCATTAGCCTTTGTGGCACTATGCACTACGCCTCACTTGAAGATGTGAAACGTCGCCCTGGATGGGATAGAATATCGGCCGTCGTTAATGGTGCTGTTTATTTAGTTGACGAGAATCTATTCGTTAGACCAGGCCCACGAATAGTTGACGGCTTGGAGACATTAGCTAGGATTCTACATCCCGAGCTTTTCGGTGAAGCAAATGTGTTCACATTCCTAGTGAACGCAACTGTATTAAGATTGAGCACTCAAACCTTTAGCGTTTCTGGACTAATGACAGTTGACATCCTCACTATTAAGGCCGCGGCCAATTGCATTTTAACAGCAACCTTATTAAAGGTTGGACCAGAAGTGCCAGCCAGCAAAAAATTAGTTGGAATTTTCCTCGACGTCGACTGCAGCATTCCAATGGGCCTGGCAGTTACCTTAAGGATACATTATACCGAAGATCAGCTTAAAACGTTGGATGTAAGCGAAAGTTCACTTAAAATCTACACGTGGGACGAAGAAGAAGCGAAGTGGATGGCACTGAACAGCGCCGTAAATGAAGGGGAGAATTACGTTGAGGCAACTGTTACACGTCTGGGATACTTCGCACTGATGGGAGAACCTACACCCTCACTTTGGGAGCACCCTATCCCGTTTTGGCTCTTTATAACTTCATTGATATTTGTAGCAGCGATAGCCAGTATAGGGGTTCATGTAGCCCGTAAAAGGAGTGAGCGTGCCTAATAATGTACAGCCAAAAAAGCGATGTTGAAACCAGGTATTTCAAGCGATTTGTTAAATGGGCATCCATTATTTTTTTCCTATCCGTTTGTTTGCTATTTTCCATGACTTTAGCCTCCGCAGTCGGCCCAATGCCAGTAAGCGTGGAAAATGCCTTGGGCATTATAGTGCATCAAGTTCCAATTTTGGGCAACTTGGTTAGTGGACAATGGACTCCATTAGAAGAAAATGTTATTGTGCAGCTGAGATTTCCAAGAGTCCTTTCAGCCGCCCTAGCGGGTGTTGCATTATCTACTGCTGGTGTTGTTTTCCAAGGTATATTTAGAAATCCGATGGCTGATCCCTATGTACTTGGTGTTGCGTCAGGGGCAGGATTTGGCGCCTTGCTGGTAATACTTTTCGGCGTCGGCTTTTCATCCTTAGGCTTATTTTATGCTATACCGTTTATGGCATTTATAGGCGCTATATTCACGTTGCTCCTTGTTTATACCATAGCGAGGACTAATTCTGGCATTCCTATTTTGAGGTTGTTGTTGGCTGGAATAGCTGTAAGCAGCTTCTTTTCATCCATAATCTCCCTCATGATAGCTATGGCTGGAGAGGGCATGCACGTTGCGTTTAATTGGCTCTTCGGAGGGTTTCCGGTGAACAGATGGGAATATGTTAATGTGGCAGCGCCAATAATTCTTTTATGCTTAGTAGCAATATACGCGTTTGCTAGAGACTTAAACGTCATGTTGCTCGGCGAGGAACAGGCTGAACAGCTTGGCGTTGAAGTTGAAACCATGAAGAAACGCTTGTTAATATTAAGTTCGTTAATAACGGCTGTTGCAGTTTCAATGAGCGGCATCGTCGGCTTCGTAGGATTAATAGTACCTCATATGATGAGGATTCTCATAGGACCTGATCACCGCATACTAATTCCCTCCTCTGCTTTGGCTGGGGCATCTCTTCTAGTGCTCTGCGACGCTGCCGCTAGGACGATTTTGAGGCCAATAGTGCTTCCGACGGGGATAGTGACTGCCATGCTAGGCGCCCCCTTCTTCATTTACTTGTTAATGAAGAGTAGAAAGATCACGGTGTAGAGGCGAATAGAATGGTAACTTTGAGGATTTATGGGGTTGAATGCTACTACGGGTCCGTTAAAGTATTGGAAAATGTTAGTTTTTCAATTGGCTCAGGCGAGCTTGTGGGTTTATTGGGACCAAATGGCTCCGGTAAGACCACCCTACTGAAAACCATCAGTGGAACTCTAAAGCCAAAAGTTGGAGCTGTGTATCTAGATGAGGCAGAGATTTATGGCATGAAAAGCCGAGAAGTTGCCAAAAATATAGCGGTTGTGCCCCAAAATACGGGCACGGATTTTGACTTTACAGCTTTGGATGTCGTCCTCATGGGACGGCATCCCCACATAAGCCGATTCAAATTTGAAAGCGAAAAAGACTTAGCCATAGCTAGAAGTGCAATGGAGCTAACAAATACGTGGCATCTAGCTGAAAGGCATATAAACGAGCTGAGCGGTGGAGAGAGGCAGCGTGTCATAATTGCCCGAGCGTTAGCCCAGCAGCCAAAAGTCTTATTGTTGGATGAGCCAACTACGCACTTAGACATTAACAATCAATTGGAAATAATGGATATGTTAAAAGGATTATGTTCGGAAAAGGGGCTGATAGTACTAGCTGTTTTTCACGACTTCAATTTAGCATCACGTTACTGTGACTCTGTAATCCTACTAAATAATGGGAAAATAGTCTCTGTTGGGAATTTAGATGAGGTATTAACGAGTGAGAATATCAGAAAGGTTTTTCATGTTGATGCGGTTGTGAAGAAACATACACTCACAGGCTCTCTTTATGTTATCCCCATCTCACAGAAACGGGCAGAGACCTCAATAAACAAAAAGTTTCGTGTTCACGTAATATGCGGAGCTGGAACAGGAACACAATTGATGAAGACTTTAATTGAAGAAGGATACGATGTTACAGCGGGCGTCATTCATGTTTTAGACACAGATTATGAAACAGCCCAACTATTGAAGCTACCTGTCATAAGTGAGGCCCCATTCTCCCCAATTACAGAGGAAAACTATAGGGCCAACTTGGAGATGATAAGCAAGGCGAGAGCTGTTGTATTAACTGCTGTTCCCTTTGGTTACAGTAACCTGCGGAACTTAGAAGCAGCAAAGGAGGCTTTAGAGCTTGGAATTCCAACATTTATCATAGATGATGTACCTATTAAGCAAAGGGATTTTACGATGGGTAAGGCGGAAAAATTCTTATCAGAATTAGAGGGCAAAGGCGCAGTCTATGTCCGAAGTCAAAGCCAATTACTATCCTTACTTTGTAAGCTGAGGGAAAAATTAAAACAAAAAGAGGCAAGCGTGCGAGTGCACTAGTTTATTGTGGTGATACATTATGTCAGATCTCACAGATGAAATATGTTTTAAGTTACGTCGTCTATTGGAAGATTCCGTAAAAAGAAACTTGGCCGATGGTATTCTGCTTTCCGGGGGCTTAGACACGAGTATTCTGGCGCTAATAGCTTCAAGGTTTATTTCTTTAAGGGCTTTTACAGCTGCCTTTAAAGGTGTTCCAGCACCTGATGTTGGATATGCGTTGTTATTGGCTAAAAACCTAGGGCTTAAACATCTTATTTGCTACTTTGATGAGGGCGAATTATATGACGTCATTTGCGCGGTCGTGAAAACTGTAAAATCCTTTGACCCAATGGAAATACGTAACAGCGTGGCGATATATGTAGCTTTAAGAATGGCTAAGGAGGAGGGCTTAACTACGGTCATGACAGGTGATGGATGCGATGAACTGTTCGCCGGATATGATTTCTTGTTCAATTTGAAGGGAGAAAAACTGAAGCTTGAGCTTGAGAAGTTATGGACTGTGATGTCATTCTCCTCCATCCGATTAGCGGAAGCCATTAATATTCAAGTGAAGCTTCCATACCTTGACTCACCTCTGAAAAACTTTGCAATGAAGCTTGGCACTCAATACAAGGTTCGGAGCGAAAAGGGACAGATGTGGGGAAAGTGGATTCTACGTAAGGCTTTTGAGGGAATTTTGCCTAGTGAAATCGTGTGGAGGGTTAAGACACCTATTGAGCAAGGCTCTGGAACTACCATCTTGCCAAGCCTGTTTAATCGGAATATCCCTGACGGAGAATTTGAGGAAAAAAGAAAGAGGTATCTTGACGAGGACAAGGTGACAATTCGGGACAAAGAGCAGCTATTCTACTACGAAGTCTATAGATCGATCATAGGCGTTCCCCACCCTCTTAATCCACGGGGAAGACTATGCCCCCAGTGTAATTCAAACGTAGATGAAAAGGCAACATACTGCCGAACCTGCGGTGCCTATCCCATTTAGCCGGGCGGTCATCATGCCAAGAGTTGCTGTATCATGGAGTGGTGGGAAAGATAGCTGCCTTGCATGTTATAAGGCCATCTTAAAGGGTTTCAAGATTTCATATCTTCTGAATATCGTATCCAAAGAGAATAGGGTTATGTCCCATGGATTGAACCCTAAGTTAATGGTTGCACAATCGGAGGTCATCGGAATACCCATAATTCAAAGGGAGGCGACGTGGGAAACCTATGAAGAGGTTTTTAAAGAAACTTTAATGGAATTAAAAAGGGAGGACATAAAAGGAGCCGTTTTCGGTGACATCGATGTACAGGAACACAAGGACTGGGTGGATCGCATATGCAGTAGCGTAGGCATCATACCCATAGAACCTCTTTGGGGCATTGACCCTGAGCAAGTAATAACCGATTTCATAAATGCGGGTTTTAAGGCAATCGTAGTTAACGTCAAAGCCGATCTGTTTGGAGAAGAATGGTTAAGGAGGAGGGTTGACAAGTGTTTTCTAGAGGATTTACGGAAGCTTCAGAGCAAGCGCAACATTCATATTTGCGGCGAATTAGGCGAGTACCATACGTTCGTCGTAGATGGTCCTATATTCAAGGGTCACATAAAGATTTTAGGTAGCAGAAAGGTGTTGAGGGAGGGATATTGGAAATACCGACTCCTAGACGTCTTCGAGTATGAGATTGAGTGGAAGCGACCAACTATCGTAAGGTGAGGGAGCATGAGGAAAATCTATGACATAATACTGTTCCACGAAGAAGCTAAAGGTGAAGCGTTCCTAACGCGGTTAGAAGGGAAGAAACCGCTATTCATCTGTGTAATAGGAACCACGGAAACAGCGAAAATCCCAAGGATATCTGCTGCTGGAAAATACCCGGAGCTGACTGATTACACTCCGCCAGCAGATGTTGAACTCCTTCTGCTAGGAAAGTGCAAATGTATCCGAGAGGTCCCAGTGACACCTGAAGGAATACCGACGCCTGCCCTAATTACCATGTCGGCCCTTAGGCTGACGGATACGCCAGCCCTAGTGGTCAGCGGTGGTCTGAAGATAAACCCTCATGTTCCATTTTTAGACTTGGGAGGAGGCCCTGGAAGAGACATAAGAACAGGTAAGGCTGTAGACCATGTTAAAGAAGTCATGGAGAGGGCAAGGATTGCGGGAGAAAACTTGGCTAAAACAACGGGCTATCTTGTAATCGGCGAGAGCATTCCGGGTGGCACAACAACGGCCCTCGGGATTCTCCTAGCCATGGGAATAGATGCGAGAGGAAAGGTTAGTAGTAGCATGCCGAGCAATCCCCATGAGCTTAAAATCAAAACCGTTGAAGCAGGGTTAAAGGCATCAGGTGTAGAGTTTGGTGCTTTGGCGGATGATCCCGTAAAGGCGGTTTCATGCGTTGGAGACCCTATGGTACCTGCCTTCGCAGGGCTAGTCTTGGGTGCTGCCAGCAAGGTTCCAGTTTTGATGGCTGGTGGAACACAGATGGGCGCCGTGTTAGCCGTCATTAAAGCATTAAATCAAGATGTTTTAACTAATGTGGCCATTGGAACCACTCGATGGATTATAGCTGATAAAACGGCTGACTTGAAAGGGATAATCACTCAAATCGCAGATGTCCCGATATTAGCTGCCGATCTTGATTTCAGTCAATCTAGATTCGATGGATTAAAGGCGTATGATTCGGGCATCGTTAAAGAGGGAGTTGGCGCTGGTGGATCAGCCATAGCTGCTATGGTAAAGTCGAAGGGCTTAATATCAAAAACTACTCTGCTTAAGGAAATAGAGAGAAATTATGAGCAATTGTTAGCTTTAAGGTGATGATGTGTTCAAGGAAATTAGGAATGTGATCGCCTTCCTCACAGCGATTCCAGTCGGCATGAGCCAAGACTACCTAACCGACGCAGCCAACTGCATGTACCTATTTCCTTTGATAGGCGCATTGATGGGGCTATTAGCAGGCACACTCGCCTGGTTACTTCTCAATTTTCTTGATGTTTTAATAGTCGGAATTTTAACCGTAGGCTTCATTTCACTAATTACTGGTCTTCATCATGCAGATGGGCTACTGGACTTTGGGGACGGTTTAATGTATCAGGGGCCTCCTGAGGAAAAAATCAAAATAATGCATGACCAACAGACCGGTGTAGGCGGTTTTGCGCTTGGCTTAGTCACGTTTTTAGCAACAGCTTTCTGCATAGCAAAACTTAATCAAAACTCTGTTGTTCAAAGCTTAGTTGTGTGCGAGACTTCTGCTAAACTTGCCATGGTGGTTATGGCTTGGCTCGGAAAATCTGCACATGAAGGAATGAACATGTATTTTGTAAACGCCATGCATGGTCGGTATCGAAACATTCGCCTAATGGCCGCATTATCCATTACGTTTGGCGTAGCATGGCCCCTTCTGGAAATATTAGGCTGCGTCGTCGTGATCTCAAGCATAGTTTCGACTTTAGTACTCATTGGAATTTCAAACAGGCATTTCAAAGGAGTAACAGGCGACGTTTTCGGAGCTGGAAATGAGCTTGCCAGACTATTTTCCCTCCTGACAATATTGGTGGCGAGCAGATGGGTGTAACTGCTTTATTAATGGCTGGTGGTAGAGGCTCAAGGCTTAAGGCTCTAGGAGAAAAGCCTTTGATAAAAGTAGGCGGCAAACCCATGATTGAACGGGTCCTAGAGGCTTTAAAAAGCTCTAGAAAACTGGATAGCATAATTGTAGCTGTAAGCAAGCATACTCCAAAAACAGCTATATTTGCGAGAAAACACTCTCTAAAGGTCTTGCAAACTCCTGGAAGGGGCTTCTGCTTAGATGCAAAATACGCCATTGAAAAATTAAAGCTAGGAACCACTTTAACAATATGTGCAGACCTCCCCCTAATCACAAGCGAATTCATAGACAAAGCTATAACACATTACGAACAATGCAAAAAACCTGCATTAACAGTCATGGCTCCATTAGAAATTTATAGGAAGTTCGGACTAAGTGCGGACTATATTTTCAATGTTAGGGGGAAAGCCCTGGTTCCAATAGGCGTAAATGTAGTTGATGGAAAAAGTATAAGAGAAAAAGAGTTAGATGAGGAAATCCTCGTTATAGATGATGTAAAAGTCGCTGTAAACGTCAACACCATCCAAGATATAAGAATAGCTGAACTTATGTTACAAACCCCTCCTAAGGCTCAAGCCGGAGAGGTAAGGATACAACGTGTAAGCCACGACAGGCAATGGAGTCCTATCCTTCGCAAGAAAGCCAAGGCCGACAGCCAGTCTAATGTAGAGGTAGACTCTAACAAAACCTTAAGTTGACGACATCCAAATAAATATGTAGATGGAGTGTGTTCAGTAAGCGGAGGTTAACAAAGTGTCCTTATTGGAATATCTAAAAGAAAGGGGGGTGTCCTTAGAGGACCTCATAAATACGGCTCTAGAGCTCTTTGTCCCCCATCCTGGTGTGGAAACTAAAGAGAGAGCCGCCGAAATCCTTGAAGAAGAGCTCATCGATGCATTATCGGATGTAAATGTTTCCTGTCTGATCGTTGCATGTTTTCGCGCGGAAGAAGATGCAAAAGCAGGTTTGGTTCCAGGTTTAACAAAGGAAAGATTTATGGGGCGCCCGGGTCTAGTAGCTGACGAACTATTAGGAATGGCTATCGCATGCTACATCGCTGGAGTAAAAGGAATTTTTGAGTTTATAAGATTCGATCAAGCCAAGCCTGGAATTTTGAAGAAGCTTGGACCAATTTCCAACGATGCTATTGGAGGACTAATTGCTGGTGCGTCGTCAAACATGTATACACGCGCTCTAAGAGAAGCAAAACCTGCAAGGGTGAGAGGGAATAAATAATGGAAGCCTTAAGAGTTATAGGAAAAGTCGCAAGTAAGATCGCGCCAGGACCCCCTCCATTTTTCACCGAAGTCCACATAATTAAAGCTCTGGAGATTATAAGCGTAGAAAAAGGTGTTGGCAGAAAGAGGTTGTCAGAGGCTCTAGGTCTTGGTGAAGGCACAACCCGAACCTTTGTCAAACGTCTGAAAAATGAAGGGCTTGTTGAAATTTCAAAAGCGGGGATCACTCTCTCCAATTTTGGACAGAAGATATTCGTCAACCTGAGCTCTAGAATAAGTGGAAGAATAGAAATTCCTAAAAGCCCCCTCACAGTAGGCCCCATTAACGTAGCAGTCCTCGTTCGCAATGCAGCCACCTCCATAAGATATGGAGTCGAACAACGTGACGCCGCAATTAAAGCCGGCGCCTTGGGAGCGACAACGCTTATCTTTACTAAAAACAGGCTGATTGTGCCGGGAGTCAACGAGGATGTTCTCCAGAATGTCCAGCCAATATATGACACGTTAATCTCTACGCTCAAGCCATCGGAAAATGACGTAATAATAATAGGAACTGCTAGAGAAAAGCGAGCAGCAGAACTCGGCGCATTAACTGCAGCCCTTGAACTATTAAAATCCATAATAAGAAACGCAAAATAAAAATGGATTTTACAAAGCTAGTTTATTATTAAAAGCGAGTACTAGTTTGTCCTAAAATTAACAAAAATCTAACTCAATTTTTTAAAGGTCATAGCATTAGGTATCTCAAAGAGACGTTAAGGGCTTGTCCTTCATCAGAAAGTTCATTTCCTGGAGTGCGATTAAGCTTACGCACATGTTACCCCTCCAAATAAAAAGCATCTTCGACCATAAGATCTCTAAGTAGAGGCGTTTTTACGCGAATAAAAGCCCTTTGACAGTTTTAGCGGCGCCCCCCTCAAACTTCAAAATATAAAGACGAGCCCACAAGCAAAAAGAGGAGGGTTTGCGTGAGGTGCTGCCACATTATAACAATCTAGCTGTTTTTCATCATCCAAACTATTTGGGTGTCTTCTATTCTCCATTTGGGTTTAACTAAGCTGTTTTCTACATTCAATTTTAATCCACTCTGATACGCTAGAATACCTGTCCAAGCGATCATGACTCCATTATCGGTAGCATACTCAGATGGAACTACGTGGAAAGTAGCGTTGTGAAGTTTAACCATTTCACGAATCATATCTCTAATACGTTGGTTCCTCGCAAATCCACCTGTTAAAAGAACCTCTTTCTTGCCTGTTTGAGCTAAAGCCCTCTCAACAACTTCAACTACCATAGATAGGGCGGTCTCTTGAAGACTGAAGCAGAGGTCTTCTAAAGATGCGCTCTTCTCTCTAAACATTTTAAGAGCTGCTGTTAGAAGTCCAGAGAACTGAAGATCCATCCCTTTAACCGTGTAGGGTAGAGGTATATAGCTTCTCCCCTCGCTAGCGATTTTATCAAAGGCTGGACCTGGCCAAGGATTCCCAGCATCAACTATCCCGGTTTCTCTAGCAAAAGTATCTATGCAATTCGCCAAAGTTATGTCTAAAGTTTCACCGAAAACCCTGTACCTGCCATCTTCATAACCCAATAATTGCGTGGTCCCCCCGCTCAGGATGAGTATTAAAGGGTCTCTAGTCTTACTCGTAAGCTTTCCAATTTCTATATGAGCCACTAAATGATTTACTCCTACAAGTGGTTTATTCAGATAAACTGATAGTGCTCTTGCTATTGTAGCAGTGTTTCTTAAGCATGGTCCAAGTCCAGGCCCTTGAGAAAAGGCTATTAAATCTATTTCCCTCGGTCTTACACCGCTTTTATTAAATGCTTCCCTTAAAACTTCATCTGCAACCCTACTATGGTGTTGCGATGCCTCCCTAGGGTGGATCCCTCTACCTGATGGTGGTATATACGATGATTTAGACTCGGCAATTATTTCTCCATCTGAGGAGACTATACCTGCCCCAAACGTATGGGCAGTACCTTCTATGCCGAGACATAGTAAACGTTTCATTTAACCTTGTAGAAATTTAAGTTTTTCAGGATTTAAACATTCGTTGAATTTAGTCTTCTGTAATCGCCTTCAATATCTCTTCTTCCGTAAACGGACCGTTAGGATACGTCCTCTGAATAACAGGTGGTTCAACTGTTAAATCAACTATGGTTGAAGGTGGGTGTTTGGGTAGTTCACCAAAATCCAGAATCAGATCAACATCTCTAACAACATCGTTAGCGTTATAAGGCTCCTTATCGCCATGAATGTTTGCACTGGTAGCTGTTATGGGTTTTTCAAGTCTTTCAACTATAGCTTGAGCCAATGTATGACTTGAGATTCTAGCTCCAATCCGCATCGGATTTACAACATCTGGCACTGTTGCTTTTTTCCAGAGAACTATTGTTAAAGGTCCAGGTAGAAACCGCTTTATAAGCTTCATAGCTTCATAGGATAAATAGGCGTATTCACGCCACATGTCAACACTGGCCACCAGTATTGTGAGTGGTCTATTGAAGGGTCTACGTTTAACTAAATATATTCTTCTAACGGCTTCAATGTCGTCGATCGCCGCTGCTAATCCGTAGCAGGTTTCTGTCGGATAAACTACAATTCCCCCGTCTATAAGTGTCCTCACAGCTTCTTCAACAGCTTTCGTAAATCCAATTTCTGAAACTTTAACGATTTTCATACAGCGTTACTCCAAAGTTCAGTTCCAGGTGGAGCTAAGATGACTTTCACGGCGTTTTCTAAAGATCTCTCAGAATACTCCATGGCTGTCTTAAAGTTTTCAAGTTTAAAGACATGTGTAACTATGCTTTCTGCGTTAATTTTATTTGTTCTAATATACTCTATTGCCAGTGGATAGCAGTAGGGGCCTAAATGAGACCCGTAGATTGTAAGCTCTTTTCCATCTCCTATATCACTCCAATCGACTGTAACGGGGTCTTTAAATACACCGAATTCAACAAATCTACCCAATCTTCTAATCATATGTAGGCCTTGAATCACTGAACTCGGATGGCCAGCAGCCTCTATATACACATCACAGCCATATCCTCCAGTTTCACGTTTAATATGCTCAACTGCGTCGGTTTTAGCTGGGTTTAAAGCTTCATCTGCTCCAAGCTTAAGGGCTTTCTCAACTCTACTGTCCCTTACATCTAAAGCTACGAGTTTACTTGGGCCTTTAAGTCTCGCCACTTGAAGCATACATAGTCCGAGTGGACCCATTCCAGATATGACTACGTAGTCTCCAAGCTTTATATCGGCTCTTTCAACGGCATGTATTGCACATGCAAGAGGCTCTATAAGAACAGCCCATTTATCTGGGATTTGCTCTGGAACTTTATGTATTATTGAACCCTTTGGATAGAGCATGTATTCAGCCCAAGCGCCGTCATCTATACCGCCATGAAAGCCGAAAACCATCTGCTGCTCACACATCCAATACTCTCCTCTAAGACAGAACCTACACTTCCGGCAGGGTATTATCTGCTCGGCAATAGTCTTATCTCCTATTTTAAATCCATACTTCTCTGCAACTTCAGGGTCTGCATCGATGACTCTACTTATAAACTCATGACCAGGTATTACAGGGGTTTTAACGTAGGGCTTTGGAGGACCCCAATATCTAGGAGACCCCCTATAACATTTAATGTCGCTTGCACATATTCCCGCGGCTAGAATTTTAACTAAAACCTCCCCTTTCCTGGGCTCAGGCTTGGGCACTTTCTCAAGTCTATAGTCTTCGGGACCGTGACAGACAACGGCTAACATATATTCCTCCATGATAAATCCCAAAAACTTAATCTTAATAGGTTTAATTTAACGATTGTCCTTCAAGGTTTGGGATAAAATATATTGGTTAAAATACTGGTATTATCTTTTCTCCTATCATTCTTATGGATTTGATGACGTCTAAACCTATTGGTGAACCAACTACAAACTGGGTTACACCCGTCTCTAACACTTGCTCTATCTTATCTATGCATTGTTTTGGAGTACCCGCTATTGAGAAAGCCTCGATCATGTCACTTGTAACGTTCTTAAATGCTCTACCGAACTTACCCTGTACCAACGCATCTTTTATAGCTTGAGCTTTCTCAATATCTATCCCATGCTTCTCTAAAACCACGTTTGGGCTTCCTCCTACTATGAAAGCCACAACTGGTATAGCCGCTTCAATAGCTTTAGCCTCCTCCTCCGCTATGGAGAAGCTTGTATACGCAGCTATGTCTAGATCTTCAACTCTTCTATTCGCCTTAGAAACACCCTCTCTTATTCTAGCAACTGCTTCCTTCAAATCTTTAGGATGGGATGCGTTAATTAAAACGCCATCGCCTATTTCTCCCGCAAGTCTAAGCATTGCTGGGCCTTGAGCACCTATGTACACAGGGATTTTAGACGGAGATTTATAATTTAATCTAGCGCCTCTAATTTTAAATACATCTCCATCTAAATTTACAGTTTCGCCAGATGTTAAAGTTCTGATTATTTCCACAGCTTCTTTAACATATGCTAATGGCTTCTCAAACTTTAAACCAATGGCTGATAGAGTTACATAATCCCCAGCTCCTATACCGCATACAACCCTATTGGGGGCTACTTCAGCTAGACTGGCGATAGCAGTCGCCGTGAAGACCGGATTACATACATATGGGTTTGTTACACCAGTTCCAAGCTTTATACTGTTAGTGTAATTCGATATCAATGTTAACATTACGTAGACATTCCTATTGTTATAGTGGTCGGTTATCCAAACGTGGTCAAATCCGGATTTCTCAGATTCTATCGTATAGTATACAATTCTCCAATATGCGTCTCTCGGTACAAACTCTATTCCAAATTTAACCATATACGATCACCTCCTAACTCAATATGGCGTCATGTAATCTACTGAACTCTGCTTTTTCCGATAGGATGCTTAGTGTTTCCTCTTTTTCCATACTTACAGCGATGTATAGCATAGTCTTCAGACATTCACTGCTCTTCAGAAACCCCTCTTTAGCCAAATGGAGAAACTTCGTGATATGCGTCGGGTCGGCTTTATCTACGTTTTTAGATTTAAACAGTATTTCCAGAAGCCTTTCGAAAAGCTGGCTCTTCACATCTTCTGAAAGACCGTCTAGAATACTATTAAAACTCATGTGAACACCTATTACATATAACCTCTAATAGTTTTTAAAGAATTTCCCCCTTTAGCTCTCTGGACTCTATGAACAATTTTTTAACATACTCCTTGATAAACATCCGTATACCCTTCCTAGTATTAGTTAAATCACTCTAACCGTGTCATGAACCTCGTTGTTACAAATCAAATCTAAGCCTTACTGTTTTTTAGTTATTTCTAAAAACGTTCTAGCTTCTCCTAAACAACACCTTTAGTTGAATCATACGCTATATATTGGTGAGTGGGAGATTGAGCTTAATAGAGCTCACCGTTGAATACTTTAAAGCTGTAGGCTATGACGTTAGGAGAGATGTAGAGCTTCAAGGTAGATGGAACATAAGATGGAAGTTTGACCTACTGCTTGAAGATGACTTTGGTTTATTAAGAGGGGTTTGGATTAGAAACTGGAAGAGAACGGTAGGTGTAAACGTCGTACTAATGCTTGATAGAGCTTCTGAAGACGTAGGGCTTGGAAAACCCCTCCTCATAGCCAACGGTTTCAGCATATCGGCGTATGCATACGCTACAAGAAGAGGAATTGAATTGTTGACTTTTGAAGAAATCCTAGGCTTCCTAAGGAAATCTGCCATGATGCCTCATAGATATATCCCTGAGTGATTTTAATAACGTATGTGTTCAGGCTCTAAGTTTCCATAATCCTTTTTCACAGATAAACCTTCCCTTCGGGTCGTTTGCTAAGAAATTAGCTAGGCTCTTAGGATTTGGTATTTCAAAACCAGCGGTTAATATTTCACGGTATATTTCTCTGATACGCATAGGCCTACTTGCAATTATGGATTCTACAAAGTTTCTAACATCTTCCCTATACTTCACATAGATCCTGGGCTTTCCAAGCCTTCTAGACCTTCTGAAAATGCTTATAAATTCATCGTAATCACTATCGTCTCTTTCTACAGTCAGATATCTATCTGTTGCTTCAGCTAAACCCTGTGCTATAAGATGATAACATAGCTGCGTTTTCCCATTTAAAACTCTAAAGTAGAAATCGTCGCAGCTACAATATGGCGCTTCTGGTAAAACCTCATAAATGCCTTCCTTTCCTTCAACGATCCACACAGTTTTCCCACTTGGTTTGAACAGATACTTTCTAACCTTATCTTGTTGGACGATCTTAAGAGCCTCATCCAATCTTAAACCTAAAGTCTTCCTAAGAACTCTAATTTTCTCATCTACGTTGAGACCGGCTGTAGAAGCGAAGATGTCTTTAAATTCCTTAGCCAAGCTGAAAAATAATACGTTTCTAAACCATTTAAAGTATTCTGTCTTCTAAAGCTACACTAACTTAGCCACATATCCTCCCTTGTCGACTTTAAGGCTTTTAGCTATAGGGTTGCACTTCGCTCTTAGAAGGAGGAAATATCCTTTTTCCCTTATCCTCTGCAGGTTCTCTAAATTCTCATAGTTTGCCATACCCTTCAATACGATGAGCTCCGTATTTTTAAACATCTCTATAGTCTCTTTTGATAAGACCTCTGGATCTATGTAAGTACAATCTCCAACAGCTATTACTTCATCAGCATCATTCGTTATCCCTGATTCTTCAGCCTCCTCCATAGTTGCATCATTCTGATATGGTTCGCTTCTAACCGCTACTGTAACCTTAGCCCCTAGTTTTTTAAACTCTCTAATCAAAAGTCTATCTAAAACTATTTCCCCAGCATTGTCGCACATGTAAAGTACGGTTGATGCTTCTTTAACAAGCTCATACGCAGTAGCAACGTTATCTATATCGAGCTTAATACTCTGAAAAGCGCTGTTTAATCCGCTTAAGTTAAATGTGTACCCTGAAACCCCTAAGTCTATAGCATTACCGATCAAACTGAGTCTTACAGCGATATTAAATCTTTCAAAAGGATCACTAGATTTATTGATCACTTCCAAAGCTTTAGATAGTATTTCTAAAGCCCATTTATTCGCCTCCTTCTTTTCGCCTCTGTATGGATCTACGCCTAGTCTTCTACGTACAAGCCTATAGAGTTCTGTAGCTATTTTAGTCGTATGCCTTGTCTCCTTAATAAGTTCGGAAAACCTTTGAATGACCTCTATACATACCTTGCATGCTTCAGAACTATCATTCAACACCTTCATAACTTCACGACATCTAACGTCTACGAGACACGGTATACACTCGGCTTTAACTTCCAACCTCCATTAAACACCTCCATGCAATCGAACTTACTTCAATGAGCCTTCTCTCTCCAACTTAAAAACTCATACATAAAGTTAAATGTTGGTTTTTCGTCTAGCTTGTTGAGGAATGTCCATGAAGATTTGCGTAGCTGGTAAAGGAGGCGTAGGTAAAACGTTGGTCGCAGGTACGCTTGCTAGGCTTTATGCTAGAGATGGTTTTGAGGTTTTAGCTGTTGATGCAGATCCAAATCCAAACTTGGCGGTGTCAATAGGGATACCGGCTTCAGATGCTTTTAAGATAACTCCCCTGCTGCGCGACTCAAGATTGATAGAGGAGCGGACGGGCACAGCCCCAGGGTCTGGATGGGGTGTGATATTTAATATTGCCCCCGACGTTAGAGACATAGTTGATAGATTTTCGATAAAAGGTCCAGACGGTGTTAAACTTCTCGTAGTCGGCTCCATCGACTACGGCGGTGCTGGATGCTTCTGCCCTGAAACCGCTTTCCTGAAAACACTCCTAGCCTACATAGTGGCTAGGAGGCGGGAAGTTGTTCTAGTAGACTTGCAAGCCGGTCCGGAACCTTTTGGAAGAGGCGTTGCAAAACACGTAGATGTCGTAGTAGTCGTTACAGACCAATCTCTCAAATCTATAAATACCGCTGAGCGGGTCTTCCGCCTTTCCAAGGATTTAAACGTTAAAGGAATAACAGCCATCATAAACAAGGTTACCAATCCCTCAGAAGCCCCCATAGCTACACTAGAAGAGATTGGCTTTGAAGTATTAGGCATTATACCCTTCGACGAGTTGATAGTAGAAGCGGATGAAAAGGGGTGGGCTCTGATAGATTATAGAGCGGAATCCAAAGCCCTTGAGGCGCTTAGGAAAATCTATAGTAGGCTTTCAGCCATTTGAAGGAGTAATTGGACTTAGGCTTTAAGCTTATTTACCAGGGCTTCTAGGAACTGCTCCCACTCGCCAATATTCATATTTCTGAGGCTCCAAGAAGCATTTGGCTGGTAGAACCTGTCTAGGCTTATAGTTTTAACGGATTGAGCGAAGTTTTTAAGCCCTGTCAAGATCAGCCACGTCATATAATACGGGAGACCTATAAATACCATTGTTTTATAGGCACCTTTTCCGTCTAAACCCATCCACTCCGGGTCTGGTACTCTATGCGCTACCTCCATCGGCGAAATCCAAGTGGCATTTGTCAGTCTACTCTTAATTTTAGCGTAAGCCATAGAAGAAGTAGCGATATGTGCATCTACAGCTTCAGCCACGTCTACTATGTAGTCTAGAAGCGAACGTTTAGAAAGGACTGTTGAAACGCCATTGCCACATACTACTAGTATTCTCCCACCCTGTTTGAGGAGCTCTGCGGCGAGCTCAGGCTTCTCAATTATTGTTGCTCTCCTAGTGCCTGGGACTTCCGCTTTCATCCAAGGCTCGCTACGCCACAAGACTATTCCCTCCTCCTTATAAGCCTAGGTAGTAAAGTCGGGTCTGGTATCGTCTTCTCTTTCCAATCTTTCTCCTTTAGAAGGGCTAGTATTTCATCTTTCATTGTTATGGGTATGTCGGCGGGTGTTCTAACGAAGAGGTGTATGTCTTCTGGGAGGGCGTTGTAAAACTTCTTGTATAAGTCTGCGTAGTGTGAAAGCTTTATGGCTCTACCTTTAGTAGTGTCGTTCGGCCTCATACATAGCTTCGCTATCATAACAATGGCCTCTTCCTTCGTCTCAGCCATGTAGAATAGGTGTTCAGGAGCTGGTTCACAGTAGACTTTCTCACCTGTTCTAGCGTTGTAGATAACCCAGTCTTCTTCTCTATCGCTACGACCTAACAGTGCTCTCCTATACTTAGAACCGTGCGGTCCAACTATGACTGGAACTCCAAGCCTCCAAAATCCTGAGGCTATTGATGCTGCCTTCTGGCTCATAGCACCCCAAGCGACACCGACAGCTCCAACCCTATTCAACACGTAATCTGCTATTTCCTCGTAATTAGCCCTCAAGGGTCTCCTCGCAAATATATTCGCTATTTTGATGGCGGCGCCCGCTATATGCGCATTTGATACACATGAGCCTACGTTTACAACCCCTCCGGCGTCAAAGCTCCCTGGAAATCTCTCGTAAAGTGTCTTCCCCTCTTCGTCCTTATACATGCCTAGTGTCATAGCGGCGCATCCAGATGCGAGTATTATGTAGCGTCTCTTGGCGAACTCTTCAGACATCTCGTAAACGTCTCTTCCACCATATGCGTAATTTGAACACCCTACGAAAGCTATGACACCCGGTATTTCACCGAAAACTATCGGTCCGCCTACAGCTCTTATCTCAGTGTCTTTTATAGCTCCTCTTCCAGCTCTTACTTTAAACGTCTCCTTCTCGAACACATCGTCAGCCCAGACTATCATACTGTGTATTGGAAGCTTCGCCCTACACACGCCTTCACACTTCACGCATCCAATACACTGTTCATACAGGCCGCTCAATATTGATAGGTCTCCTTTAGCCGCGGCACCCATAGCATCCATTATGGGGAGGTTGTTGGGACACGTCCTCACACACTCCATACATTTGATGCATCGTTTAGCGTACTCTATTATGGCTTCTCTGGAAATAGGCTTCTCCTTATACTGCCTTCTCTTCGGAGCTAAAGCAATAGCAGCTTTAACAGCCACTTCTCCAACCTTCTCTGCGTCGAAAATTAAAACTCCATCTTCTCTCCTTTCAACCAAGTCTTTCACGACTTCATCTACAGGGTCTTCTGTACGGTCTCTCAGACCTTGACAATTCTTCTCACTCGTAGCTATGAAGACGGCGTCCACTTTCCTAGCTTCATCTATTAAATTCGTCTTTATACACTGTTCATCGACAACGACAACGTCCGGCAGTCCCGACCTTATATAGCGAACCTGCCATGAGATGGGTCCGATTATCTTCGTTCTAGGATTGTATCTTGCAGCATCATGGGCAGTGCAACATAAACCTGTAACTTCAACTTGACCTAGTAAACCGTTTTCAATAAGATAGTCGATTATACCAGCTGCAGATGGAACATTATGTCCCACAACCATTATAACTGGTTTAGATTTATCAACGATGCCAAATCCTGAGTCGATTAATGGGGCATCGGGGTCGGACTTCGGAAAACCCATAACAGATATTTGCGCTATATCGGCTACTTCCATGGCTAAATGGTCCATCATACCGACGTGAAGTACTTTAGATTCAAAGTCTAAAGCATCGCCCTCTTGACCAGTATGCGTAGAGGCAAGTAAATGTATTAGCTGATTATCCACGTAGCTTAACACGTCTTCAAGATCCCTCAGAGTTCTAGGCTTTATACCTGTAACAAGCCTAACTATGGGTGCTTCAACACCGACCCCCTCACCCAAGTCTAACGGAATATCTCTTCCATACCTCTCGATGAGATATTCAACTAGATGTTTAGCATGGCTTGTATGGGTTGCTGCTCCTATACAGCAGGCTAGTAGCACTATTCTGGATTGTTGGGCAGCCATATCTAAGCCGCATGCTCCACGCTTGCCCATGGATAAGTCGCACTTTCCAAATGTGCATAGACAACATAATTCGCAAAAAGGCATATAAAACGGTCTATAGCGTTTGAGGAGAGTGTAATCCCAACTTCTGAGGTCTTTTATTGAAGGCATGGGGGTTGGACCTATGGGTTCTTCAAATTCTTCATAGATTATACGGTCGATGGATATTTCAACATCTCGAAGCACTCCAAGCGTAGTAGTAGCTTCTTTTAATTTAATGTAGAGGTCTTTCTTACTCACTAAACTCACCTTTTTTATCGAGAAACACTTCAAGTATTTTCAATCTTCAATAAAACTTTATCTTCTTCTAAATATCACTTATCCTCACGTAGGAGGTTAGAAGAATTGTCTATGTTTCAAGATATACCAGTTGACGTAGGTATTGCCTACGAGGGGGAGCGGATTAGAAGAGCTGAAATGTATGTTGAGTTCGGTGGACCAGACATCAAATTTAAATTTGAACTTGCGAGAGTTAGAAGACCTGAAGAGGTTAAAGATGGCGGGATAATAATTATTGGTCCAGATATTAAAGATATTCCAGAGGGCAGTAGTGTACCGTTAGGTATGCTTGTTGAAGTTGCAGGTAGCCAACTTGAAGAAGAGCTTGAAGGCATTATAGAGCGTCATATTCACGAGTTCACCAATTATGTGCATGGGTTTATGCATTTAAATCAACGTTACGACATATGGTGTAGGCTTAGTAAGGAGGCTTTTAAGAAAGGATTTAACAGCCTCATCCACCTGGGGAAAGTCTTGATTAGACTCTACAAGGCGGATTTCCCAATAATTGAGAAAATTCAGGTAACTTTCATAACGGACCCTAAGGAAGTTGAACGAATGTATTATGAAGCTCTTAAAATATATGAGGCTAGGGATGCGAAAGCTAGAGGTCTTAAAGACGAAGGCGTCGACGAGTTTTACGGGTGTACTCTCTGTCAATCTTTCGCTCCAACACACGTATGTGTAATTACCCCCCAACGGTATTCAAACTGTGGAGCCATAAGTTGGTTTGACGGCAGGGCTGCGTCGAAAGTAGACCCCAAGGGTCCAATATTTAGAATACCTAAAGGTGAATGTGTAGATCCAATGAGAGGAGAGTACTCTGGGGTCAATAAGGTTGTACAAGAGAAATCCCTTGGAGCAATTAAACGCGTTCATCTATACACTGCTTTCGGCTATCCACATACCAGCTGCGGATGTTTTGAAGCTATAGTCTTCTACATACCGGAAGTTGATGGGTTCGGGGTAGTACATAGAGATTTTAAGGGCGTGGCGGTAAATGGGTTGAAGTTTTCAACGATGGCTGATACGACTGGTGGAGGTAGACAGGTAGACGGCTTCCACGGAATATCCATAGAATATATGCGTTCCCCTAAGTTTCTGATGGCGGATGGCGGATGGGAGCGGGTCGTCTGGACTCCAAAAGCAGTATATGAAAGAGTTAAAGACTTCATACCTGAAAAATTCAGAGATAAGGTAGCTACAGATGAAGATGTTAAAACCGTAGATGAACTTAGGGAATTTTTGAAGGCTAAGGGGCATCCAGTAGTCGATCGGTGGAAGCCAGTAGAGGCTGAAGTTAAACCAATTGAAGTTAAGGCTGAAGGGGCTACTGGAGTAGCATTGCCTCAGCAGGCGCAAGCTGCAGTTTTGGAGGGCGTATCTGTTTCTGGCGTTCCTACAACATCTGTGGGATTTAAGATAACTTTGAAAGGTGCTAAGATAAACATCGACAAGGTTATAATTAGACGTAGCGGTTCAACAAGCTAGGGGGTGTAGTTATGGACTCTACTAAAGCTCCTAAGAAGATGTTTGAGACGGTGGTGTTTGAAGCTCTATCTCAGCTTTTTCAGAATCTTAAAGATGCAGAAATAGAGCTTCAGAACATTAGCATTGAGGCGGATGAAATAGAATTAGAGCCTGTGGTTAGAGCGGTTTTAGCACAAATACCCGCGGCTAAAATAGCTGAAAAACCCGCTGTTAAGCGTCTTCCAGAGAAGCTTTTAGAAGCTGAATTCACTCCTCCCACGAGCGAATACCCGGGCCATGTGGTGGAGGTTAAAATAGGAGCTACTAAGAGTGAAGGTGGTACTAGAAGCAAAAGTGTTATCCTCGGCGGTGAAGTCACTCCGGCTTTATACGTATTTGACGGTTTAAACCCCCACCCTCCTGTTGTATCGATCGACATATTTGATACTAGAATACCTCTGGCTAAAGCCGTTAAAACAGAAGTTGAAGACGTTTTAAACGACCCGGTTGAATGGGCTAAGAAGGCAGTTCATAAGTTTGAAGCAGAAATTGTCAATTTACACTTAGTAAGTATAGATCCTCTCCTCAACGATACTTCGCCGGCTGAAGCGGCTAAGACCGTTGAAAACGTCTTACAGGTTGTTGACGTTCCAATATGCGTCGGTGGTTGTGGTGATCCTTTGAAAGACTTGAAGGTTTTTGAGAAAGTGTGTGAAGTTGCAGAGGGTGAACGTATACTGATAAACTCTGTGACTTTAGACATGGATTATAAAAGACTTGCAGAAGCTGTTAAGAAGCATGGTCATGCCATCATAGCGTTCACATCTATGGATATGGATATGGCTAGAGAACTCAATAGGAAACTGTATGAAGTGCTTCCTAGGGAAAGCATAGTTATCGATACTACGACTGCAGCCTTAGGCTACGGGTTAGACTATGCTTTCACAGTTATGGAGAGGACGAGGTTGGCTGCTTTAATGGGCGACGTTGAACTTCAACATCCACTATCTTCAGGTACGACTAATGCTTGGGCTGCCAGAGAAGCTTGGATAAAGCTCGATGAATCTAAATGGGGACCTAGAGAGCTGAGGGGGCCAATCTGGGAGGTTGTAACAGCTCTTACGCTTTTACTAGCTGGTGTAGACTACTTCATGATGATGCATCCTTTGGCTGTTAAAACGACAAAGCGGGTGATTGAGAGGTTTACCTATGGAGGGGTGTTCAATTCACCTAGATATTTGAGCTGGGCGTCGTTGGACATTTAAAAGTGGAGGTGTATAAGTTGGCTAGAAGTTTAAGCCCATTGGAGGTTTACAATCTCCTACCTAAGACAAACTGCGGGAAATGTGGTGAAGCTAACTGTCTGAGTTTTGCAACGAGGCTTGTAAACCTCGAAGTTGAAATTGAAAAATGTCCTCCCTTGGTTGAAGAGGTGAAATATCGGGAGAACTACTTTAAACTCAAAGACCTCTTGAAGCCTCTAATCAGAGAAGTGTTGATAACCAGAGGAGGGAAAGCCGTTAGAATAGGTGGAGAATACGTCCTCTATCGGCATGAGTTCACCTATAGGCGTCCAACAGCCATAGCCATAGACGTATCTGACAATATGACGCCCGAGTCTATAATCGACCGCGTTAAGCAGATAGAATCGCTATCCTACCCGTATATCGGTAAAGAGCTTAAGCTAGACTTAATAGCCGTCAGGTCTGTTACTGGTGATCCTGAGAGTTTCCGTAAAGCTGTTAGAGTAGTATTGGGCAGTTCAAGCCTCCCCATTGTGCTCTGCTCGTTAAACCCAGACGTTTTAAAGGCTGGTCTTTCTGAAATGCCAGGTGATAAGCCACTCATATATGCTGCTACTGTAGACAACTGGAGTCAGATGGTTGAATTAGCCTTAGCATACGATTGTCCGCTTGTCGTCTCGGCTCCAAATAATCCCGTTACACTTAAAAGTCTAGTTAAAACTTTGCTCGAATGCGGTTTAGAAGACTTGGTTTTAGATCCTGGTTGTATGGGTGGGGAAGGCCTCTACGATACGATTGTTAACTTCACTATGCTCCGTAAGGCTGTCTTCAGGGCGAACGATTCCCTCTTGGGTTTCCCTCTTCTGGGGGCTCCAATATCAGTCTGGCTTGAGAATGGTAGGGCTTTAGATAGGAAGTGGGAAGAGTGCTACTTGGCGGGTATGCTTATAGTTAGGTTTGCGGATGTCCTCATCATACATAGTTTAGATGGTTGGGTTATCCTGCCATTGCTGATACTTAGAGACAACATATATACAGACCCTAGGAAGCCTGTTTCGGTTAAACCTGGGCTTTACAAGATAGGTACACCGAATGAAAGTAGCCCTGTTATGTTCACATCGAACTTCGCATTGACGTACTATACGGTCTCTTCAGATATACAGGCGGCTAAAGTAGATGCATACCTCATAGTTGTCGATACTGAGGGGCTTTCAGTAACCTCAGCTGTAGCCGGGAGAAAACTCACGGCTGATAAAGTTGCTGATGCTGTTAAAGAGTCGGGTATTGAAAACCTAGTTAAACACAGGTATCTTATAATTCCAGGTAGAGCTTCAAAACTAAGCGGTGAAATCGAAGAGGCTACTAATTGGAAGGTTCTAGTAGGACCACTAGACTCTTCGGAAATCTCTAAATTCTTAAGTGAAAACTGGTATGGGAAGAAGCTTTGGGAGGCTGGAAGATAGAGTGATAATTTCAGTAGCGGGTAAAGGTGGGACAGGTAAAACCACTATAGCAGTTTTAATCTTAAAAACTCTGATCGAGGAGACGAGTAAGACAATCCTCTTCGTAGACGCAGATCCGTCTACGAATGCTCCAGTTGTTCTAAACATACCGATTAAGAAGACGGTTGGCGAAGTAGTAGAGGAGTTCAGAAAAACGGTCTTAGATACTACGGAGCTTGGCGTCGACAAGAGTAGGATAGTTGAGAAATGGGTTATGGAAGTTCTGATGGAATCTCCTAGATTCGACTTGTTAGCCATGGGTCGAGGTGAAGGAGAAGGATGCTACTGCTACGTCAACTCTGTTTTAACGTCAATATTAGACAAGCTGGCTAGTAACTATGATGTAGTTATAATGGATATGGAGGCTGGTTTAGAGCATATAAGCCGTAGGACAGAGAGAGACGTAGACATTATGTTTGTTGTAACAGACCCCTCTAGGATGAGCCTTGAAACGGCTAAGAGGATTAAAGAGCTAATACCGGAAGTACATGTTGAAATAAGGAGACTCTACATCATCGGCAATAAGATCCCACATGGAGAATTTGAGAGCTACGCTAGTAAAGTCGGAGAATTCGATCTACAGCTTATTGGAATAGTCCCTCCAGATCCAGAAATACTAAATTTCAGCGTGAAGGGTTTGTCTCTTCTAAACATACCTGATAATTCACCCTCCTATGAAGCCGTTAAAAACATATGCCGCAAGGTCAGGTTAATTTAATTAGGAGGCTTTTTACACTGTCCCTCCCTCTTCCAATAGAATCCTATAGAGGTGTTATTGCAAAAGTAAAAATAGGCGCTACAAAATCCGAAGGGGGTTCAAGAAGCTACTCTACTACAGTCGGCGGAGCTAGGACACTACCCTTCTACACATTTGAGGGTTTAAACCCTCCACCTGTACTGGCACTTGAAGTTTACGACCATTTAGTCAGTCCTCCAGTCGGCGTTATGGAGGCTTTCGGCGACGTAATAATGGATCCAGTCGAGTGGATTAGGGTTGTGGATAGGTTCAACCCGGACATTATAAATTTAAATGTAAGATCCATTTCTCCCTTGACTCTAAATAGGAGCGTTAAAGATGCTATGCATCTATTGGAGGAAGTTTTACAGGCAACTGGCCGTCCTCTGATGATTACGGGTATAATGGACCCAATTCACACGGAAGACATATCTAGAAACACTGAGTTTTTAAAGCAGGCCGCTGAATGTTTTAAAGGCGAAAGGCTTCTCATAGGTCCTGTAACAGTTGAAGCTTATGAGACTGTTGCTGAAGCTGCTTTAACAAATGGTCACAATCTACTGGCCAAGTCAAATATGGATGTTAACCAGGCCATTAGGCTAAACGAGCTTCTCTCGGCTAAAGGCGTTTCAACCGACCGTATCGTCGTAGATGTTACGACTGGGGCATTAGGCTATGGGATTGAATATACACTCTCCACGATGGAGAGGCTTAGACTTAGGGCTTTACAAGGGGATAGAATGGCTGGAAGCCCCATGATATTCTTCGTTTCTGAAAACGTCTTCATATCGGAGTTTAGAGAACCTCCTCTAAATCTCTCAATCTATGAGACTGCGGCTGCCGTTGCAGGTTTAATGTCTGGAGCAGACTTGGTGTCGCTATTCTACGTAGAAAGTTTACACATGGTTAGATCGCTTTTAAGTGAATTTCCTTGGGGAGGCGGTTGAAATCTCAGAGAAAAAGCTTAGCCCAATGGATCTATATAAGCTCCTGCCTAAGACAAACTGTGGAAAATGTGGATCGCCGACATGTATGGCTTTTGCTTTTAAACTGGCCCAAGGAGCTGTAGCAGTCGATAAATGCCCATTCCTTACAGATGAAGCTAAACGTGCTCTAATAGGTTTAACAGCTCCCCCTATAGCTGTAGTTGCTATAGGTCGTAGAAGTAGAGAGGTTAAAGTAGGTGGAGAGCGTGTATCCTTCAGACATGAGGATAAATTTTACAATGAGCCGGCTATAGCTGTGGAATTAAACGACCTTACAGATGCAGACGCCGTTAAGACAACTCTGAAGACACTGAGAAGGTATGAAGTTGAAAGAATGGGTCAAACTTTAAAGATAAACATGTTGGCACTTAGAAACCTCTCAAGTGAGAATGATGCTTTCATAAGGCTGGTGGAGACCGTTAGAGGCGTGGAGTATCCGTTAATAATCTCCACTGAAAACCCCACGTTGGCTGGTAGGGCTTTAGACATCATCAGGGATGAACATCCTCTCTTACATGGTGCATCTCTGAGAAATATCACTATGATGGCTATGCTGGCTAAGAGGTTCAACTGTCCCATTTCTATAAAAGCGTCTGACTGGGGGGAGTTTTTATCCTGTGTTGATAGGCTTAAGGGGTTAGGCTTCTCGGAAATAGTCTTACAACCTCCCGGCGATACACTTAAACAGCTCATGGAGAATTTGACGATTATACGTAGACTTGCCGTCGACAAGAAATTCACTAAACTCGGATATCCCACTATAGTCTTCTCGAGCGATGTTAAATCCAATGTTCCAGAACATTTGACGGTCTCAGCATTACTGGTTCGATATGCGAGTATAATCGTAGTTAAACCTGAAGTCTTGCCGCTTATACGTCCAGTGATGCTTCTCAGACAGTCGATAATGATGGATCCGAGGGCTCCGATATCCATTAAGCCAGGCCTGTATACGATAGGTGAGCCTAGTGAAAACAGTCCAGTACTATTGACAACCAATTACGCTTTAACATTCCACATATTGAGAAGTGACTTGAAAAATCAAAATGTGAACTGTTATCTCTTAGTCGTAGATACGGGGGGTCTCTCAGTAGCCTGTTCTATAGCTGGCAATAAGCTCAAACCAGACTCTGTTAAGCAAATGGTTGAAGAGACGGGCTTAGAAGCTAAGGTAGGCCATAAAATGCTTGTGATCCCAGGTAGAGCGGCTAAACTTGCTGGAGAAATTGAAGATATAACCGGCTGGAGGGTTTTAATAGGCCCATTTAACTCGAAGGATATAGCAGACTTTCTCAGAAAACATAATCTTATTGAGCAGTAGCCTCTTTAACGATTTCTTTTATCTTTGCTTCCGCGACCGTTAAAGCCTTTTTAACGTCTTCAGGGCTTATTATACCGTTTGCAGTGGCCGTTTCGAAGATTCTCTTTGGGATTTTAAGGTTTTGAAATTTAAAACCCTCTTTGAACTTAAACTTATACTTCAAACCATAAGCTACCCTTCCAATTTTTTCAAGACTTTCGCCGTCGTAGTTAAAACCTATCGTATTCAAAGCTTCTAATACCATATGCTTATCGTATACATCTCTTGCGAATAGGCATACGCCGCAGCATTCCAATACGCATCTCCACGTCTCTTCCTTTAAGAGTGCTTCCACCGCGTTAACAGGGTTTATGGTCGACCCTAGCAGTTTCTGATCTAAACTGTATCCGGCGTTACTTAAATGGCTGTGTCTCGCTCCTATAGCCGTACCTATTATGAAAGCCAGTCCAGTATGGTAGCCTGCTAAACCATTCCCTCCAATTGCGACTAAAAACTCTTCGCCAAGGTTTTTGTATGGTTTCCCTTGGGCCATAGACAAGTAGAACTCGTTCGGCATAGTCATAATATGCTTAATCATTTCAATGTATTTCTCCGCGTTTCCCCACTTGGGTTCAACCATCGTCTCATCTAAGCCTATTAATCCTTTTTCATATGCTTCAGTAGCCCATGCGAGCATAGTTCCAGTCATCATAGCGTCTAACCCGTATCTATCGCAGACGGCTCTAAGTTTAAGTACGTCCATAGGGTTTCCAACGCCTAGGTTTGAGCCCAACGCGTATATCGGCTCATAGTCGTATCCGACTTCTATAGACTCGACTTCATGCTCATCCGCGAAGAAGCTTCTCAATATGACTACGTGTTTACACCCTATTGGACATAGGGGGCAGGTATTCTTCCTAGTTAGGAGGTTGTCTGCAAAATATTCTCCTGAAATCTGCTCAGCATAGTCGAAATATCCAAGTTTAAAGTTCATCGTTGGAAGTGCTTTAATCTGGTTTAGAGTTAGAACGTTCTGAGGTGTTCCAAGGTCGTGGTATTTACGCATCTTACCGCTTTTAACAACCTCCTCATAGATTTTCTCGAATACCCTCTTATACGCATCTAGGTTTTTAACAGATATTTCACCGCCTCCTGTGATGCGTACGGCTTTAAGGTTTTTAGCACCCATTACTGCACCCAAGCCCGTCCTTCCGAAGAAGTTATATCCGTCTACGAGAACGTTAGCATAGTAGACGAAGTTTTCTCCAGCAGGTCCTATAGCTACAATCGACTGTAAGCCACATGAGCTTGACTCACTCAATGCCATGATCGTGTTTAAACCGCCCATCTTCTTTAGAGAAGATGCACCGTTGACTTTAACTCCCCCATTATCTCTAATATCAATCCACACCAGTTTTGAAGAAGCCCCTATGATAACAACGGCTTCGTACCCGGCCAGCCTTATTGCTGCCCCGAGTTTTCCACCGGCATGGCTTTCACCTAGGTTTCCAGTTAACGGCGATTTGAACATGGCGATTGTCTTTGAACATGCAGGGTAAAGACCTATGAACGACCCCGACGCCAGTATGATTGGATTTTCAGGTGCAAAAGGGTCTACGCCGTCTGGGCACAGCTCATTCAGCAGGTTTATTGCCAGTCCGGAGCCTCCTATGCACTTATCGACAAGTTCTCGTCTATTTTCAACCCAGCTTAAGCCATCGGTCAAGTTTATGAAGAGTATATCTCCATTCATTTTAAACATCCTCACCGTAATATAGGACCTCGTGTGGACAGAACTTTGCACAAACTCCGCACTCTATGCATATTATCGGTCTCTTACGCTCGTCGTCCCACTGTAGGGCTTTCAACGAACATGCATTTAAGCACGGTCTGTTTTCACACTTCTCACACTTTTCAGGGTTTAGAAGCTCTACTCCTCCACCACTCCTCGGCTTTAAAGCCTCATATGGACATGCTGAAGCACAGTCCGGCTCTTCACATCCAGAGCATACTGTTACTTTAAACCCAACTCCACTCCTTGAAATCCTTATGGCTGAATGCTTAACCGATAAGACACCTCTTAACTCTCTAGAGCATACGAAGACGCATGTGGCGCAGTTCATACATCGGTCTTGGTTCTTCACTATGAGCTTTATAGGCATATTTTTATCAAATAGCTAAGCCTTGAAGCGCTATAAAAACCTCTTGAGTCTATTAAAGAGCCGACATGTCTATTTACTCTCCACTCTTCCAATGTTTAATCTCAAAACGGTCTACTGGTTTCAGCTGGTAGAGTTCTTTCCTCCTAGCCTCAAGCATATTTAACTCTTTCCCAGCGTATTCGGCGGAAGTTAAAATTTTCACACCTCTTCTCTCAGCTTCTACGATGAGTTCAGATATTCTTTCTCTCCACTCTAAATCCCGTAGCAAATGGTGGTCTAGAATCATCTGTTCGACACCCGGCTCTAAAATCCTGTGGAGATTGGCTATAGACGCTTTCAAACTATTTACAGAGTATCTATAGCCCAGCATGTACGTCATAGGCCCATCAATCATAACTACTTTAGGCTTATTCTCGAGTATAAATGCCACTTGGTCGTTTAAACTCGGTCCTTCGACGTCGCTTGAGTATAGGAAGCTTTCATCACCTTCATGTACGTAAACTTCAACTACATATCCGAGTTTAGAGTCTGTACCGTGGAATACGGGCTTGGAAAATTCGAGTCTAGTTTCTCCAACCTTCAATTTAAACCCTTCAGCTATCTCTATTTTCTTTGGTAGGCCTTCTATCTGTTTTAGGAAAAACCGTGCTCTTTCCCTTTGGCTGTAGTTTATATTGTCTTTAGGGTTTTTAATGATCACCAGCTTCCCCTCGTAAATCTCGAGATTTTCCCAGGGATTATGGTGGTCATAGTGGTAGTGTGTAACAACGATGATGTCTGCTTTAAGAGCATAGTCGACGATGATCTTCCAATCTTCCTCCAACTTCTTCCACTCTAGGGGGTGTGGCGGCAAGCCGTATCTATAAGGTCCGAGGGCAACACCCGGATCTATCAAAATCTTCAAATCTCTAGTTTCCACGAAAGTAGCCATGCTTCTAGCACCCATTGAGTCTGAACTTAGAGGTAGAATCTTCATACCATCAGATTAAGTCTTCTCATAACAATATAAAAGTGTAGACTAAGCCGTACATGTCTGACAATCTGCTAGACAGCTACGGTTTAATAGATTTCCCATCAGCGTGAGTATTGAGCTCGTTTAAAGCTGGTATGATTGTCTCCTACTGCTCTCTACCCGCCGCCTCTAACACTTGGAAGGCTTCTCTATAGGTATTCTTAACCGCAGGGTACAGTTTAACGTATACTCTGTAGAATCTATCGTATGTTTTTTTAACGTTTAAATTCGGCTGGTAGACTTTGAATTCCCTGTAGAACTTAGATATTGCGTCGTCGACGTCTTTATATAATCCAGCTCCTAATCCAGCCAGCATAGCGGCTCCTGCAGATGAAGCTTCTGTTATATCTGGCAGTACAACACGCTTACCCGTTATATCTGCTTTGAGCTGAAGCCAAAACTTCGACCTTGCACCTCCTCCAACAGTCCTAATCTCTTCTATTTCAACGCCGAGCTTCTCCAGCGTTTCAATATTCAGTCTAAGCTCATATGTTATGCCTTCAACGATAGCTCTTATAAGCTCTGGTTTACCGTGTGCTACAGTTAAACCTATGATCAATCCTCTAGCATACGTATCCCAGTTCGGTGTTCCAGCACCCATGAAATATGGAGCGATTAGGAGACCCTGCGAACCTACTGGTGCTTTAGACGAATCTTCCATCATAAGATCGTAGACGCTAACCCCCCTCTTTGAAGCCTCTTCAACGTATTTTTCTCCAAACTTATCTCTAAACCATCTTAAGAGTATTCCAGCCGTCGGATTTGCTCCGAGTATTAGGTAGCGGTTTGGAGCTACATGGCAGTAGCTTGCAAAACCCATCGGTATCATCTCTCTGCGGAGTAGAGGCTTATGCAGGGGTGCTACTATGCTTTCAACTGTACCGGTTGCTACGTATGTGGCTCCAGGGTTTATAGCGCCTACGCCTAATGTTCCACACGCCTGGTCATGTCCACCTGTAACTACTAGTGTACCTTCGTCGAGCCCAGTTTCATCTGAGGCTTTTCGAGATACTTCCCCCACGACTTTACCAGATGGATGTGGCTCTGGAAGCTTATCTTCGTCTAAGCCTGAGGGTTCAAGTATTTCACGGCTCCAGTTGAGCCGTCTAATGTCGAAAATCATAGTTCTAGACGCAAGTGAATAGTCTATGGCTGGTACTCCACAGAGAAGCATGTTTATGAAGTCTTCCCATAGGAGGAACTTCCAAGTCTTCTCGTAGATTTCAGGCTTATTCTCTTTAAACCACATGAGTTTAAACAGTGTGTAGACTGGTGAAGAAGGGTGTCCAGTTATTTCGAAGAGCTCGGCTCTATCTATGAGCTTAAGAAATTCGTCATGCTGTTTAACGGCCCTATCGTCCCACGTGGTTATACAACGGTATAGCGGATTAAGCTCCCTATCTAAAGGTGTGAAAGCCTCTCCTTGAGCTGAAACACTCAACACTTCTATTTCATCTACTTTAACCTCGGATTTAGCTACAGCCTCTTTTATGGTTTCAACAACTCCACGCCATACTTCTAGAGGCTCTTCTTCAGACCAACTGGGCTTTGGATGGTACAGGAGGTACTCTCTATACGATTGAGCAATTAAACGCCCATCCACGTTAAACAAGACGGCTTTACACCCAGTCGTACCGACATCCAACCCTAGTATGTACATCAGAAACAGTTAAGTCGTCTCCATTAAAAATATTTTCCACCACCTACTCTAGCCCTTTCAAAAGTTCGTCGTCAGCCAAGTCTTAACTAATTGGCTATTTATAATGGCTAAACAGCTAAAGTTATATTCTTCCAATCTTACTTTTGAAGTAGTATGTTGAATGTTATTTTCGACACGGATATAGGTGACGATATCGATGATGCATTGGCTCTTCTACTCGCTTTGAAATCTCCAGAGATTAATGTTAAAGCCGTTTCAACGGTCTGTGGAGATGTGGAGACGAGGGCTATGCTGACTCTCCGGATAATGGAGGAGATGGGTGTGCGAGATATCCCTGTGAAGCCTGGTGTTTCTAAGCCTCTACTTGAGAGTAGACCGACTGATAAGCCCAATCAGGCTGTTGCACTTGAAGGTTGGGAGAGTAGGCTTTTAGATAGATGGCGGAGTTATGGAATGAGCGTAGCAGATTTCATAACATCATTCATTGAAGAGTCTAAGGGGGAAACTGTGATTGTAAGCGTAGGTCCTTTAACCAATATAGCTTTAGCTTTAGCCTCAAACCCTTGGATAGTCGATAAGGCTAGACTTGTCATGATGGGTGGATGCTTCTCTAGGCAGGTGGCTGAGTACAATATTCGTAGAGATCCTGAAGCAGCTGGAATAGTGTTTGAATCCGGTATTCCATTGACAATGGTCGGGTTAGACGTGACGCTGAAGTGTATAATGAACGATAAACAGGTTGAAGCGTTTAAGTCTTCGAAGCTTCAAGAAGTACGGTTTGTATCTAAGATGATGGATGCTTGGATGCACTGCACTAAGTCTAGAAATCCAATACTCCACGACCCTCTAGCGGTAGCCGTGAGTTTTACAGAGAGCTTTGTCACGGTTAAGCCTATGCGTATATCCATGGAAGTCCGAGGAGAATACACTAGAGGGTTTACAGTCCCAGTAGATGGAGCGCCTAATGCAAACGTATGTGTCGACGTGAAGGGCGACGCTTTCCTAGACTTCTACATGAAGCGTGTCTTAGAGTAGCTACTAGGAGGCTGCCGTGTTTTTGACGGTTTCCGATTTAGGTGAAAGACTACTTATCAAGCAGATATGGGAACTTGTCAGAGTAGACCCTGAGGAGCTTCTAGGTGCAGGTTTAGACGACGCAGTCGCCAAGGAGATCGGCGAAGGCCTTGTCTTAGTTGCACATACAGACGTTTGGGTTGAAAAGTCAGACCTACTGCCGGGTATGAGCTGGTATTCAGCTGGTAGGAAGGCTGTAGTAGCCAATATTTCAGATATAGCTTCTAAGGGTGCTAGGCCTTTGGGCGTTTTATTCAGCATAGGTTTGCCATCGGTTTTTCCTCTAGAGTCGTTTAGAGAGCTTGTCAGAGGTCTTGGAGATGCCATCACGGAATATGGTACTTACCTGCTCGGTGGAGATTTAAGTGAGAGCTGTGAAGTTACCTTGGCGGGTTTCATAGTAGGTTTAACGCATCGTGGTAAGCTACTTTCCCGAAGAGGGGCTAAACCGGGAGATATGGTCGCTACGACGGGGAATCTAGGTCTTACATCTGTAGGCTTCAAAATACTCTTGGAGGGGTTTGAAGCTCCAGAGGATATAAAGAGTAAGGCTGTTGAATCGCTGTATAAGCCTGTGGCTAGGCTTAGAGAGGGCTTAGCTTTAGCAGGTTCTGGAGCCGTAGCAGCCTCTATGGATATAAGCGACGGTTTAGCCCTAAGTCTAAACCAGCTCGCCGAAGTCAACGGTGTAAAGATAGTTGTAGAAGACATTCCAGTAACGTCTGAAGCTGAAGAGTTTTCGAAGATGCATGGATTAGACGTTGAACAGCTCATCTTATACGGGGGAGGTGAAGAATATGAACTACTCTTAGCCGTCAAGCCAGATATGTGGGCTGAAGCCGTAAAAACCGTGAAAAACGTAGGTGGCATGCTCTACAAGATAGGCGTCGTAGAAGAGGGTAGTGGGGTCTATACTGTTGACGGTGAGAAAATCGAAGCCAAAGGATGGGAGCACTTTATAAAACCATAGTGAAGATTTTACCGCTTAAAAGACATAGACTAACTATTATATGTCCTATCTCCTATCCTATGCGGTCTTTGATTTTTTCCGTTTTCTCTGTAGATCATGTAAGAGTAGATAAGGCCGATTTACACAGCTTACATTTCATTTATCGAATATTTGAAAACCCAGTTCCATGAGAAGACTGCTAACGTCTGATGTCATAGTAAAATAGAAACCAACCTAAAACTTTAATAAACAAAGCATATAGAAATTTCTCCGTAAACTAAGCCTCAATCCAAATTGAAACAATGAGAAAAATATGATATTAGTAGCCGTGGGCCGGTAGTTCAGCCTGGTATGAATACCCGGTTTGCACCCGGGTGGTCGCGGGTTCAAATCCCGCCCGGTCCACTCTCACCATACTTCCGCCATTAGGTTGAAAACGTCTTCTTTCTTCTCCAGAAGCGGGGTATACTCCAAGCCATGCTTCTAAAAGCTGGTTCACCGACTTAAATATCATCTCTTTTAGCAACAAGCTCTAACTTTTTCTTAAGAGTTTCAGAAATGATTAAAACATCTGGACTTAGTCATTTTCTCGCTTCTAGGCATCTTCTAATTTCTTCTAGAAAAATGAACAGTCGTACAATTCCCCTTTTTTTCTAGAGATCACACCTAACCTTGGAAAGTCCTCGTAGTGCTAGAACCTTCCGTTAGAGCCAACCTTTTTAAATATATGCATTCACCACATCTAAACATTTTCTCCATGTTTTTCCTATTTTAACCCTTCCATTTTCAATTACGCATTTAGAGTATTTAAAAAGCGAGGTGTTGCAGATATAGCAGCGTTATATATTATGGTAAAAACCGGAGGGGAGGGGGTAGGTGAAAATACTTAGAAAATATGCTTATTTATTGACTTATTTTAACGGTGATTTTATCGCCTAAGAGGTAGGTCTTTCATTCCGAAGGCCCCTCATTCTGTTATTACACATATTTGGATGGCATCGATATATAATTTGCAAGTATCCTTCCCTCATAAAACTTGAAAGCAACCAATAAACTGAGACCGATATACTTCAATACAATAATCTGTAGATGTTAGATTCCCCCATCATCTATACAGTAGAAGCACAGAATCCCCCGCAAATGGTGTTTTTAAAGTTCGCCATCGCCCTCCCCATATCGTACCCGTCGATACAGTGTTGCCGTCGACTGGGTGCATCCATTCTACTTTCAATTCTCCGCTTACATTTCGCAAGTCTACTTCAACCTCCCCACCTGAAGGTAAGTAGATGACGTAGACTTCGCCGGGCTTTGCTAAGCAGTAGCGGGTCGAAGCTAAGTCTGGCAGGGGGAGCATTCCAGCTAGGTTGAAACGTTTCGCTATTTTAGCAGTATTCCCCATGGCTCTACGTATCTCCTCAGCATGTGGAATATCATCCGCAGACGTTAAACCTGCCCACGTAACAATCCGACCCGTTAAATCGACAATCCGATCCATGAAAAGTAGATTATACCCCCTAATAAAACTCTTCCAAACCCACTGTGCATTTCCTCCCTCACCCCATAGATGATCCGTATCATTTAAAACAACCTTCCTCCCATCACTTACTGGCGGATCTTCGCGAAATCCTCCCTCCGGATTGGGAGATATCCAATCCGCAGGACTGTTGAAAAGATTAGCATTGGTTCCACTTCGTTCACCACCATACTGAAAAGTCATCCCTACCGGGTGTTGCTTAGACTTCTCAGCCTCGTAAGATTTGACGAAGCGTATAAAGTAGTACTGCCATTCCGTCGAATAGTTGCCAGCTTCATTACATATCTCATAGAGGACGTTGTCAAACTCGTCCACAATATCCACCACTTTACGGACATATTCTTCCTGCAAACTTAAAACACCCCTATTCTTGAGAGTATAATAGTCCAACCGTCCACCATCAACCCCATTCACATTGTTATCCGGATGAAACGGGTGGAACTCCCAACCTTGAACGGCAAATTGAGCACAATGCCCCTCAAAAAGCATGATCGACACATAGATACCTCTCTCAGCAGCCATCCTCACCCTACAGCGCAAACGTTGAAAATAAGACTCGTCAAACACATGCAGGTTGAATTTAGGCTTCCCATCCCTCGCAAGCCCAGGCCCAGTACGCCTCCAAGGATGCGGCTGACAAAATGAAAAAGGCTTATCAAGACTATAGCGGTATTTCGGCATTTCCCAACGCCATAATCGGATAAAATTATGGCCGTACTTCTGGAGAAAGTCCAAATAGGCTGAAAAGTCAAACTGAGGAGGCGGGTCTACTGGCCCCATATCCTGTAGATTACTCCACGTATGCGACCCGGTTAAATAGACCGCTCGTCCACCGTCGTCGGTAAAATACCTCGGATTCTCCGAATGAACATATAGAGGACCCTTTAAATACCCCATTCTCCCCCCATAGATATTACCCGACGATAGGATTTAAAAATTGTTCAAAAGCTGAGAAAATAAACTTTAACTAAAAAGCATCATTTTTAACACTTCATCAGAGTTTCCATCTCCAATCTCCCAATCAGTAGAATCCACTGAAGAATCAAAACGTCAAAGTTAGAGCCACTTTTTCAGCGACTAGATTTTTAACAGCCTCCCATCTACACTTCGAATACTCGACTTCACTTTCAACGTTTTCCTCTGAAATTCCATAAATCTCCATGATCCTATCGGATTTATCTTCTTCAATTAGATGCATATCCACATGGTTACGATAGCGTTCCATAAGATCGTTCAACGCCTCTTTAACCCTATCCCTCTCCTCACCGATAATTATGAAAACCACATCGCATAAGCCCCTTTTAACGCCTAAAATACCGAGAGCTTCGTTTATCTGACGTTGAGTAGACGCCCTAACTAAAATCTCCATGGGTAGGCTCTTAGCAAGATTCAGTTTACAGTTGAAAGCCTCTAAAGCCGTTAAAACAGAGATAAGTACATGTTTAAAGCCGGCTACATTCTCAGCATTCAAAACCTGAACATTCAAACTGCCGAAGTCTTTACGGACTTTTCTAACCAGTAGCTCAGGGTCTTCCACGTAGACTTCTCTAACCGTTAAAACCCCAAGATAAAATCCATATCCTTTAAGTTCCACCATCATGGAGAAACTCCTTCACTATCCTATTGACTATTTTCCGTTTAACGCCAGCCTCCACTAGAATCCTCTTAACGTCTCTAAAACTCCCCCCTTCAGCCTTAATCCTCAACCAGATTTTTGTAGCAGACTCTCTAATCTCATGTGGAAATATTATCCAAGCCTCCGTTTCCCTAACGTAATAATCGGGCTTCACAATAGACCAAGGCTTAAAATAAAGACACGCTATCCTAGTCTCTAAAGCACCCATATCCTTAATGTGGTTTTTAACAAGCATTAAACTTTTACCTGTATCGGCTACATCATCAACCAATAGGACTTTCTTCTCATTTACAGGAACCTGTATGTCTTGTGTTATAGTAGGCTCGTCTTTCGTCTTTCCAATATCTAAGTAAAACTCAACCTTTATACTCGTAATATTTGGATTGTTTAGGAAATCTGATAAAAGTCTGGCTGGAATCCATCCTCCTCTAGCTATGCCCACGATTAAATCGGGTTTAAAACCTGAAGCTTTAATCATCGACGCTAAGTCTAAGCACATCTCATAGATCTCATCCCAACTTGGGGCTTCGTAAGTCACCAATTCAACCACCTGTTGAGTAGAGGTATTGAAATCCACGTTCAACTAGTATGCGAAGCATTAGATTATTCTGGGCCTGCTCTAATTAAGTCTAACGCATCGGCAACAGTCTTAGTAGTATTAAAAACCTTTACAGCGTACTTCTCATAAACATCTTTTTTACGTGAAAGTCTGTAGAGTCTGTCCATGAAGATCCTCCTACCGTTCAAGTCTTTAGCATTAACCACTATGAAGGAGTAGTATCTGAAGAAATCGTCTTTAGGGTTTTTCGTAAAACCAGTTTTATCCATATATGTAGCAATTTCTCTAAGCTGTTGATCAGCGACTTTATCGCCTTCTAAAGCCCTTCTTCTAGCATACTCTAAAGTATAATCCCAAATTTCTTCAAAAACCCGTCTTTCTTCGCTTCCCTCGGGAAAATCGGCGAGCACTTCAAAAAACTTAAGCTGATATATTGCAGACATTTTAAGCTTTAATCTACCCTTACATGCCTTTGCAATAGTCCGGTATACTTCAACGCTTTTATCACTGCCGGAGTGGAAATCTAGAATAGCGTTGAAATACCCGGCTACGGCTGATAGAACTTCAACTCTTCTTTTAAGCTCATCCAATGAACCTTTATAGTCCTCCCTCTTACTAAATCCCACATTCGGAGCTACTAGATCAACAGCCATACCCATTCTCCTACACTCAGAGAGACAGTAGAATAGTTCCTTTGGGTCTGTAAGCTCAGGTGTTTCATCAAGTGAAAGCTCGTAACTGAAATCCCCGTTAGTCTTACATTTAAAATACTCATACAGTTCTCTAGACTTGAGTAGACATAATCGGTATTTTAAGGCAAACCTCATAATTTCTTCCTCAGTAAAGGATATTTCAATGCAGTCTAACACATAGCGATGATGGGGTTGAATACTGCGAAGCACTTCTTCCGCCGCCTCGCCGAACTCCATCCAAAACTCCACTCTAACGTCTCCGATAGGCCACTTTGACGGATCTGTAAACTCATATCTAATTAAATCTGAAGCGTCTACTGTTATACCTCTTACAAAACCCGTTTCAACCGCCTCATCTATTATCCTTCTATTGTAATCCATAGACGCCTCCAATCCTTCCAATACGTACTCACCTGTCTGCTCATTGCGTGAAAGTATTCTGGTTAAAACTTTACCAGGCTGTCTAACAATGATTAAATGGTCGATTTCAGTACCGTAATTATCAAAACCTGTTTTAAAGCACTCCAAAGCTATACTGTTGTATAGAGTTTCAGCATCGAGTCCAGAGTGGCCAAGCCACTCTGGATACACCCCCGGCGGCGCATTTACGACGTCTTTAAGAGAAAACTCTCTGCCTGCAGATAGCTGAAAATCTGCTGGAATATTCAACTCTTTCAAGGCATTTAAGAGATGGTCGAGGGTAAACAGCATTCTAACGCCTAATCCTAGTCTAGTCGTTTTACTTAGGTTTTTTGGGCCGAATTCGGGCCTCTCTCTTAAGAGTCTTCTCAGGTTACCAGCGCTAAGGTCTACCATGGATATCGTATAACTATCAATTTTACATATAATGTTCTCCTTAAAAATAGTAGGAGGTTCCACCTCGTTTTTCGCTACGTAGAACATCTTTTCAGTATTGCATACATCGGCCACGCAATATAATGCATTATTTCTAATCCTTATTGAATCAATTATTAGCTTAATTTTTTTAAGCTCACGGTTTTTAGCATCTATTATCTTCCTATCTTCTATAGTTATTCCAGTTTTGAAAATCCCTAATCCATCAATCATTCTACATAGTTCTTCAAATTCACTTTTAAGGGCGTCTTCTATCAATTGGCAAACCAATTTAAAGAAAACACCTACAACTACATTTAAATTTAATTTCTCCTACCTTCTCCTATGAAGACAACTTTTTATAGCCCACTTCTAATATCTGAATTGGAAAGGGGCCGTCGGCTAGTTTGGTCTAGGCTACGTGGCTCGGGCCCACGTGATCGCCGGTTCAAATCCGGCCGGCCCCACTTTCCCGTTAAAGACGTTATAGTAATGACCTAGGTAGATAACATTTATATTGTGTTGTAAATTTCTAATTTTCTGGTAGAGTCTGTTGGATCGTGGTGCTCCTAGCATATCTGACACCGTCTCCTCAACTATCCGAGAATTTAATGAAACTTCCAATATGTTGAGGGACATGCGTATTAAACTTGAAAAGCTTAACCAGTTGATTTCAAGTGGTGAAGTCAGTTCTCAAACAGCCGGGTCTATTAGAAGAGAATACATGTCTCAGCTCATAGGGCTTCTAGATAGGTTTTTCAAGCTTAGAGCAGAGCTGGAAGACTTAAGAATTAGATGTGTAGTTGAAATGGAAAGAGCTAGAGTCGATATTGGTGCAGCAGGCTCTTCAGATATGATATCAAGGCTTGAAGAGCTTACGATACGGATAGATGATGCTTTAGAAGGTCTAGATATGGATTCTAAACTTTTCATAGCATCTCAATATACTCAATATCTTAAAAGCCCAGATGTAAATCAGAATGCTTTAAAGGAGAAGAAGCTCGTATACCGTAGATTTGTCGATTCAATAATTGAAAGTTGGCTTGTAGATAAAGCAGATTTAGAATCGGAGCTATCTGATCTCGAGAAAGAGTCTAATAGTCTTAGAGAACAGCTTAAAGAACTCTGGGTTAGATTCATGGTTGGTGAGTACGATAGAAGCGAATACGACGTCAAAAGGTCTAGGCTAGAAGAAGAACTATCCTCTATGAATACGCGTATTACAGAGCTCAGAAGCAGGTTGGATACAATTGATGAACGGATAATCGAGTTAACAAGTGTAATAGGGGCTGAGGAAGTTGAGGAAACTAGTTAGTACTCTAATAGGGATCTTACTGCTATCAGTGCTTTCATCTCTAATTTCTAGTCCTAACTTGGTTGAAGCAGAATCTAAAGTTAATCCAGTACGAATATACGTAGAGACTCCGTTGAAAATCAAGTATGTTTCTGAGCCTGTTGTTTTCTCCGCTAATTTCTCCTATGGTGAGGCTGCTTTAGGCTCTCTGAGGCTTTTCGATGAGAGAGATGTGGAAATACCCTATCAAATACTTGAAGCACAGTACTATCCGAACACGCAATATTACAGTTACGCTAAAATCCTAATCTTAACAGACGTCTCAAGCAGTATGAATAGAAGCTACACACTCAAATGCTCCCCTAAAACCACCACCCCACCAGACTACACGCAAGCATCCGATTTAATTTTACGTGAAATCAAATTTAAAAATGGAACAAAAGACATAGTGGTTGAAAACAGCTATTTAAAAGCAGTATTCAGAGTAAATCCAACCCTAGGTCTTTATGCTCTCTACGATCTCTCCTCAGGTTTAAATGAATCTTTAACCCCATATTCATGGAGCTTCGCATCCCCATGCGTAATGGTAAACAACACATGGCTAGGCATTAAAGATATGGAGAACTTAGCCCTATCGATTAAGGTAAATGGGTCTTTAATGGTTGAAATTTCTATGAGTGGCTCTTATCCTGGTGTTTTGGTTGAGAGGATTTTCAGGTTTTATGCTAATAGCCGATTCTTCGACTTTGAAACAGTATTCACACTCATAGGAGGCTCAGACATTACGGCACTAAGCCCATTCAACACGATGTACCGTAAAGGGATTTTCCAGACACTTATCTTATCGAACGGCTCCTCTGTAGACCTCTCCTCGGTGAAGGGATTCTCGTCTTTCAACCCGGGAAATTGGTCTGCTTTAGCAGGTTTTGATAAGGGTATCTTCGTAACATTGCTTCCGACGGATCTCCTCGGTCGTTTAATTATTGGAACAGAAGTCCCTGGCAATGATATGGTGATATACCTTGTAGATCCATTTAAGATATCTTCAAGTGTCGGTTTAGCTTTTAAAACAAGGGTCATCATCTTCAAGGGTTCCCCTGATGTAAAAACGCTAGATGGTGAATATACTAAGTATGCTACGCCACTGATCGTTAAGGTTTTATTACCGAAGGTTCTCTTCAATGTAGAAGGTCCTACGCAAGTCGATATATATGATGAGTTTACTATAACGCTCAAAGTCGCGATTCAAACCGAGCTTCAACACATAATTTTAAATGCTTCTTATGGCTCTGGTTTGGAGTGTTTTTCTAAAGCTGTCTACCGTAGTTCTCTACCAGCTCGTAGTATTTGGACTACTCGCTGGCTATTCCGAGCTAAAGCTGAAGGCACATACAACATAGAATTCACACTATCAACATGGAATGAAACGTTCGTCGTCAACTATCCAGTTGGAGTTGTTCTGCCCATTTTAACTCCTCCAGTTAACGTTACGTTTAGAGTCACTGACTTCGACGGTGAAACAATATTGGGGGATGTCGTCCTTAACATATTTGACAGCGTTAATCGCTCCATTAAAAAACTGTACGTGGACATGTATGGGAATGTAACCACAGCTCTTCAAATGAGTCGCTATAGAATCCTCCTTTACAAAGCTGAGCGGTTAATAGGATGCAATTATGTGGACGTTTTTCACCCTGAAAACATAACCTTGAAAACATGGTTGTACGATTTCAACGTAATAGCGTTAGGTGAAGATGGTGAACCGGCCATAGGGGCTTTAGCCGTTCTGAAACCTTTAAATGGTCTAGATGGTTCCAAGTATAGAGCTTCCTCAAACTCAAGTGGTATAGCGAGATTCAACGATGTATTTAATGGATCATACGTATTGGAAGTTTTCTGGAGAGATGAATTAGTTGAAAACACAACTGTGAGCATTCAAAGCGATGAGTATTCGTATAAAACTGTGTTTAACGCATGGCCGATGAAAATAATGGTATCTGCTCCTAAGGATACTAGGTATGTTTCTGAGCCTGTTGTTTTCTCCGCTAATTTCTCCTATGGTGAGGCTGCTTTAGGCTCTCTGAGGCTTTTCGATGAGAGAGATGTGGAAATACCCTATCAAATACTTGAAGCACAGTACTATCCGAACACGCAATATTACAGTTACGCTAAAATCCTAATCTTAACAGACGTCTCAAGCAGTATGAATAGAAGCTACACACTCAAATGCTCCCCTAAAACCACCACCCCACCAGACTACACGCAAGCATCCGATTTAATTTTACGTGAAATCAAATTTAAAAATGGAACAAAAGACATAGTGGTTGAAAACAGCTATTTAAAAGCAGTATTCAGAGTAAATCCAACCCTAGGTCTTTATGCTCTCTACGATCTCTCCTCAGGTTTAAATGAATCTTTAACCCCATATTCATGGAGCTTCGCATCCCCATGCGTAATGGTAAACAACACATGGCTAGGCATTAAAGATATGGAGAACTTAGCCCTATCGATTAAGGTAAATGGGTCTTTAATGGTTGAAATTTCTATGAGTGGCTCTTATCCTGGTGTTTTGGTTGAGAGGATTTTCAGGTTTTATGCTAATAGCCGATTCTTCGACTTTGAAACAGTATTCACACTCATAGGAGGCTCAGACATTACGGCACTAAGCCCATTCAACACGATGTACCGTAAAGGGATTTTCCAGACACTTATCTTATCGAACGGCTCCTCTGTAGACCTCTCCTCGGTGAAGGGATTCTCGTCTTTCAACCCGGGAAATTGGTCTGCTTTAGCAGGTTTTGATAAGGGTATCTTCGTAACATTGCTTCCGACGGATCTCCTCGGTCGTTTAATTATTGGAACAGAAGTCCCTGGCAATGATATGGTGATATACCTTGTAGATCCATTTAAGATATCTTCAAGTGTCGGTTTAGCTTTTAAAACAAGGGTCATCATCTTCAAGGGTTCCCCTGATGTAAAAACGCTAGATGGTGAATATACTAAGTATGCTACGCCACTGATCGTTAAGGTTTTATTACCGAAGGTTCTCTTCAATGTAGAAGGTCCTACGCAAGTCGATATATATGATGAGTTTACTATAACGCTCAAAGTCGCGATTCAAACCGAGCTTCAACACATAATTTTAAATGCTTCTTATGGCTCTGGTTTGGAGTGTTTTTCTAAAGCTGTCTACCGTAGTTCTCTACCAGCTCGTAGTATTTGGACTACTCGCTGGCTATTCCGAGCTAAAGCTGAAGGCACATACAACATAGAATTCACACTATCAACATGGAATGAAACGTTCGTCGCAACATATCCTGTGAAAGTGCTATTACCTGTTATAGCGCCGTCTGTTAATATAACGTTCTTTGCCTCAGATTATGATGGTGAAACAGTTATCAGAGATGTCATGCTTAAACTCGTAAGCCCGGCTGGCATAACTTTGAATCTGCCCATAGGTTCCTCTGGCAACGTGTCCACTAAAATACAAATGGGTCGGTATGAGTGGTATGCATATGATGGAAATCAGACGATAGGTAAAGGCATAGTGGAGATTTTCCACCCTGAAAACATCACTTTAAGAACTTGGCTATACGATTTCAACATCATGGTCTTAAGTAGTGACGGTAGTCCATTAGCAGGGGTTTTAGCAATTCTCAAATCTCTAGGCATGAATGCAACGAAGGAGTACGTCCGCTTATCCGGTTCAAGCGGGTTAATAAGATTCAACGATATAATCAATGGATCTTACAACCTTAAAATACTTGGATGGCAGGGTGAACTTATTGAAAACACAACTGTAATAATTCAGAAAGATGAACTGTACCATAAGGTTATAGCTGAAGCTTGGGTTGTTAAAGTCCGAACCTTAGACGTAGATAGAGCTCCTGTTTTAAATGCATCTGTATATTTACTCGATGAAAACATGACGGAGATAAAAACAATAGAGACGGATGAGGATGGTTACGCTTTTCTAGGTGGTTTAGTTAAAGGGAACTACAGTGTTAGAGTCGAATACCTCGGTGTAATTGTTGGCTACCAGTACTTTGAAGTACCTGTTGAAGGTCAAGTCGTAGAAGTGCCTTGTCGTGTATGTAAACTAGAAGTTATCCCAGTCGATCCGTGGGATAACCCGTTGATAGGATCCGAGGTCACAATATCGTTCAGACCGACGCCTTACACCTATCAAACGTTTAGCGGAGTTTTCAAAAGCCCTGAAAAGCCCATATCACTACTGCTACCTGAAGGCTCTTCATGTACCATTAGAGCTTCAAGCGGCTTGTATGATGGTTCTTCAGACATGATTCTTAGAAGGTCCACTAGACTTGCTTTAAAAACATCTATAAGGTTCTCAGCTGTTTTCACGCCGGGATTGACGATATTCTTCTGGATATTCGTGATATACAGCTGGAGGAGGAGAATTAGGGTTTTCTCGGTTGAAGTCTTAAAATTGAAGAGTATGTTGTCTAAGCTTGAAGAGCTCTACCGTAGTGGTGAAGTGGAGGCGCCACTCTACGGAAAACTTAAAAGAGAGTATGAGGATAGGTTACATAAGCTACTTGAGGGGGGAAGTTAAATCTTGAAAACAGTGAGATTTGCCATTTTTCTACTTTCCCTCATAATGCTTACATCGGTCTACGCATTTAATCCAACTGTAAAGGCTGAGCAAACTTCTTTAACTCCATACATTAAATATACTTTAATCACTTACTTCATAGACTATTTAACAAATTCCCCCGAGCCTCGTTTAAACGTCACTTTAGTTTTAAACGGTTTAACTGTGAAAGGTTTAGCTGATGACTTTGGCTCTTTAAAATCTTCTTTCAATGCATCTAAAGACTTGGCCAATAGCATTCTATTAAATAGTCTATCAGTATATGGGAATTTCACCATTGTAAAAATCCAAGATTACATGGTGGAATATCTACGTTATGATGTCGCTTATTCAAGAAATACTGTAATCTACACCGGTTTGGAAATAAGGCCGAAAATAGTAACCACGGAGAAGGAGACTCTCCTCTACTACTACATATATACGTTGAAAAGCAGATTCGTTAATGTAAGTGATTTAGACGTTTCAACCATGGAGTTTCTTCCAAACGGTGAAGTACAATTCAGAAGGGATAAACTAGTTTTAGATGCTAGACCAGCTGTACCAGTAAATAGACAGTTAAGTAGATATGAAAGCTTATATCTTTTCCCAATAAATTACACGGTTACAGTTAGAGTGAGAATTTTCAGATTTAGATTTCTACCTGAAACATATCCAGTTAAAGCATTAGTAACTGGAAACACATCTTATGTTAACATCATGGGTCCCGTTTTACACTTCAGAATAAATGAAACATTATCCCCTCTTATAGAAAAGATAGATTCTTTAAAAACACTCGGTCTTCCAATGGTAGATGAAGAAAGACTACTTACAAAAATCATCAACCAGAATAGCAACATATTGCGGTTGGTAGAAAATCGAAGTTATGATGCAGCGTTAACCCAATTAAGATTTTTAGCTAAGAAAATATCAGATCTTCAATCCAATCTATCTAATTTAAACATATCGTTAATCCTATCATGTATAATAGTTATGGCATTCATATATGCCTTTTCTTCAATAACTTCCACTTTGATAACAGATGATGCTAGAAAGAAGTTCTTATTAAGATTTATACTATATTTCTCCCTATTCCTTATCTTCCTAGTTTCTCATAATGAATTTAAAATAGCACTGTCGATATTATCATCAAACTTCCTACTCACAGACATTAAATATTTAGACAATTTTACGGTCGCCGTTATAGGGTCAACTCTTGGAAGCCTAGGCATTCTCATACCCACATTGATATCTCTATACTCTCCACCAATTATAAGTTTAAGCTTGGATCTAAGTATAAGAGACGTCAAAAGGCATCTGATGAGGTCCATTCTAACAATCCTAGCATTTTCGCTCATAATAGCTTCAGTTTTGGCAGTATTTAAAATATCTTACAGTCACATTTTATCGGAGAAAACGATTCAAACATCCTTCAAAACCGACATCATAAGTCTACAGTCTACTTCAGAGAATATTATAGTGAAAAACGATTTGGTTTTCTTGAAATCTATAGAATGGGTTAATAAATCCTACTATGCTAAATCTCTCTATGATACCGTCACAATAGGTCCGATTTCAGGTTTTACCGCTATAAGATTGATTTCTCCAAGTTCAGGTCTTCTAGATCAAAGACTTGATATAATTGGTGTGGATCCTGTTTTCCTAAACGACTATTTCAAGTTCTCTCTAAATATTGTAAGAGGTAGCTACATTATTGGGAATGAAACTGCAATATTAGTGCCTTCTTCACTAAGTAGCTACTTGAGACTTTCTGAAAAAGTTCGTGTTAGATTCGTAATAGTGAGTAATATTCAAAATAGCTTGGTTGATGTTGCTGAGTATGATTTAGGCGATTTTATAGTTAAAGGCTTCTTCAACCCGGATTCCGTTGGAGAAATTAAACTTCCAGATGGTTCTCCGCTGATGGAGTATCCATATAAGACGATAATAATCTCCGAATCTCTTCTCCCAGACTCTATCGACGCCCGTAAGTTGAGGATAACTGTACCTAGGCTCTCCCTAGGGATTTCGCAAAGTGAACCCTACTATGTGGATATTTTCAAAGTCAAGTATGCTTTTATAGTTCCAGATCTTAAGTCACACGTGAATGTTTATGTAAAGGCTAGAGAACTTTTAGACCTTACAGGTTGTAGAGTCTTTGCCTATTCGAATGGCGTATGTAAAACGTATGAAGAGCTCTATATTCTGAATATAGTTGGCTTTTCATCGATTATTCCGCCGATCCTCATAGTAACTTTAATAATTGTTTTAACTATGAACTCTATAATCTATGAAAGACGTAAGGAGATATGGACTTTAGCCGTTGTAGGAGGTAACCCCCGCTCTATAACAAACATGTTTCTAACAGAAGCTTTCATAACAGGACTTTTATCCACCGCGATAGGATACATATTCTACACAGGTTTCTACCTATCCTCTGGTGCTATTGCCCCCTTACTAAGCGACTGGTATCCTGAGTTATTCAACATCTTTACTGAGATGAAGATGGTTTCAGGCTTCGAGCTATCATCCATCCTAGCAATCGTACTCATAGGTTTAGGTGTTCCATTGATCGGAAGCTATATTCCATGTGTTAGAGCCCAGGGTCTAACCTTATTGGGTAGAAGTCCTAGGCGGGACATAAGTGCCGACGTACGTAAACGTGGTGACACGGCTGAGTATGTGCTTCCAATTAGAGCCACACCGTTGGACGGTGAAGTATTATACACGTATTTAAAGGACAACTTCTTTACACGGGCCTTTCAAGTTAAAAAACTTTCTGGGAATGCTTACCAAGATGGAACATTTGACTTCAAATTTACATTCCAGTTTAGAAATGTTCTTACTGAATGTGCACTTAGAGGCGTTAGAAGGGGTGACACTATATACCCGATTTTAGAATTTCCGGCTGAATATTCAGACGCTATGGATCTTCACAAGTTTATATATGAGCTTGAGAAGACATCGCTCAACTATCCATCTTGGAGAGAGAGGCGTATAAGATTAGATATAACTAGGGTTCAGCCTGTGACTAGGGTGAGAACTGTAGATGACGTTTTAAGGGATGTTAAAGTCATCCGAGAACAGTTGTACGTAGTTACGAGTAAGCTTAAAACTATAGAGAAGCTTAGAGCTACAACTCCGTCAGAACTATTAGCCGATTATGAGGCTAAATATGCCGCTCAAGCCGATAGGCTCAATAAAGCTATAAAACGGCTTGGATTGGAGCTTGAACCATTATATGAACAACTTAATAGCGAAGTTCAAAAGCTCAATACGGAGATCGAGAAGCTTAACGTAGCTTACAAGCTTGGAGAGATGTCTGAAGAAGATTATCAAACCTCTGCGGAACCTTTGAAAACTAGAGTTAATGAACTTGCGAGAAAACTTGAAGACATACGTTTCGTATTAACCCAGCTTAAGATGCCTAAAGTCACAATGCCAAGCGTTAGAGCACCAGCAGCTAGGAGAGCTGCGAGACGTAAACCAGCTGAGGAAGCACCAGGGCTCATGTATTGTCCATACTGTGGAAGTACAAACCTCGTTAAAACGCCGAGCGGTTCAATCGTATGTGGAAGGTGTCGTAGAAAACTACGTTAAACATTCAAGTTATCTTAATCTTAGTAGCTATCCCTCTTTTTTCTAATGTTTCAGCGTTCTCCTCAGGTAAATATATTAAATCTTCAGGTTTAAACGGCCCATAAGTTTTTAAGTCTACTCCAACTATGGCTGGGTTTTCCTTTAAACATCTAACGAGCATCATTTTATTTTTAAATTCTGAAGGAGCTGTTTTAGGCGCTCTACCGTTTAAAATATTTTCGATAATTGCATCGTTTTCTTCTTTGAACCGTTTTAAATATGTTATAAGTATATTCTCCTCATCTGTTAGGCTCGATCTAACTACTTCATGGTTTTTAACTATTTTGGAAATCATCTTATCAATCCTCAATTTGTAGAGTCTTGTAAAGAGTGTGGAGGAGTTTTCCATTTCACTCTTGAGAAGTTCTGCGGATATGCTCTCCACGTCAACTATTCTAAGATTCTCTGCTAATTGTTTAAAATACATACTTGCTCTCCTGTAGAAATCCTTGGGAAGTGGCTGTAGATCTTCATTGGCTCTCTCCATCTTCCAAGCATTAAGAATTTCATCGTACATTTTACTCCTCCTCAAATTACATAAGCTAAACCCTTACATATTAGTAAAACGGCGGCGGAAATGGGCAGTTCCACATCCGCCTCGCTATATGGGCCGAAAATAGAATCCCCAACTCTAAACTCCGGGCTCTCGTAAACGTGAACCTTTGCTTCACCTCTTTTAAACGTTACCGCCTCCTTAAGGGGGTCAAAACTGTCAAGGTCTTTCAATACTCTAATCTTTCTAAAACCCGTTTTACTATGCAGCGTCCCCTCCAGTCTTATAAGCCTATGAACATCTGCCGTAACAACAGTGTCTATTAAAACCCCGCTTCTCTTCGCAGCCTCTAGAAAGATATTTCTCCACGCTCCCTCGTCAACTCCAACTATTTGGTTAAATTTCCCCTTCCACCACAACTCAATTATCTTCTCTTTATTATTAATTAAATTTAAGGCAACTTTATCTTTAAGTCCAATCCTTAGAAGGTCCTCCAATCCGTATTTAAGCACAATATCATATCCATTTTTCATAAGCCTTTCAGCCCAAGCTGAAAACTTTAAAGTCTTATCTAATTCCTCTTCACTTGTTATACTCTCTAAACCATGAAGCGATGGTTCTGCTCCAAGTCCGGTAATGTAGTCTACTATTTCCCTTCTAGCATCTTGATCGAGTGTTTTAAATTCCTCACTTTCAACATGTACGTGGTATCCTCTGTGCCCAGAAAAGTATATGGAAACCTCTTGATCGGTTAAACCAAAATCTAAATTGAGAAATTCTAAAAGTTTAACTGTCTCCATTTTCGCCGCTTCAAGGCATTCTGAGCAAAACCAAACCTTTTCATCAATTCTCTTAGAACCACATTTAGGACAAGCTCCTGGAGCTGAGCCGTATCCGTTTTCTTCACAGTCCAAACATTTCCATCTATCATGCTTCTTCTTACAAGAAGACGGTATATGGTCAGCATCGATATCAAACACTAAATCTGCTCCAAGCCACTCTTTCTCCCCCATGTTCGTAGCTGAAGGGTTTAAATAGTATGCGGTTGAACGGTAGCAGTCAGCTGGCACTTTCTCACTTAAAAATTTGACTAGGCTATTTTCGCTTTCAAAACTTAAATGTCTAATCATTGTATGCATTTCCAACGTTAGGAATCCAAATTCTCTATACTTGATCGCACTTATCTTCTCAAGCGGTGCTTCTTGTTCATAAAACCTCTTGAATAGGTTCTTCAGAAACCTCAGATTTCTCTCCCTCTCCAACTCTTCCAATCCTCCGTATAGACCTCCTATAGTAAGAAAGTGGATGTTTAACTCCTCTACAAAATTTCCCATCTTCGACGCATAAACCATGCGTCTTAAGAGTTTCACATTTAGGAGGCGTGTATTTTGTTTTAGACCCCCTTAAGCCAGCTATATGTTCAACTTGATAACGGGTTATCCTCTCATTAGCATCTGGAAGCCCAGTAAATAGCTTAACGACATCTCCTAGGTCAACCCCTATATTCAGTAGAAAGCTTGTTACAGCGAATCTAGCAGTGTGAGGTAGATGTTGCCCGTTAACTAACGCCTGGTAAAACGCTCCAATACATGGTGGGAAAGCCTCTAAAATGATTCTTCCTTTGTACTCTTCCAGTTCCTCTACTTTAGGCCTCTTTTCAGACAGAAGAAGTCTAATTCTATTAACTATCTTTCCAAGTTTACCGGGTAGCTCTCCATCAAATCTATCTTCAAGCTCATCTTCAATAATATTTTTAATTCCTTCAGCTACGAGTCTAGTAAATTCTCCCCTTGTTAGATACACGTAGCCATCTTTTACAGGCTTGTTTATGAGCTTCCAGTTTCTATCGCGGAAGATTGGAGCGATTTGAAGGTAGTTTTTGATGCTCAATGCATAATCGTAAGGTGCCTTTTGCCAAACATACTCAGCCTTCCACATCAACACTTCATTGGCTATTTTGAGGAAAATTGTTTGACTTTTCTCATTTTGAAGGAGTTTTATAAGCCTCTTAGCCTCAGCTGAAGCATATCTTTGGCTTAGGAATGAATCCCCAACCGCTTTTACTATGGCAAGTGTCAATGGAAACGATAAAAGCTCAACGTACACTTTGCTTTTATAGCTTACCTCTTCCCTATCAAGAGCTTCTCTAATTCTCTCTTCGGCTCTACTGAGGATTTCCTCAAACTCTGGTTTTTCAAAATCTGTTAAAAGAATATCTCCAGTTCCAGTCTTAACTTTGAAGTATTCACTTGCCTCAGGTATGAAAGGATACTTTGCTAGGGTCTCTATAGACTCTTCCATGCAATCCCTTTCAACACACCCATTCTACTCAACGTATGGAGCTATATAGTACACTAGTTTACCTTGAAGGATCTCAAAGTTCAACTTAAGAGGTTTATCTGTACTAAACTCTAAATTAACCGTTCCAGCTAGATTCGACGCCGATTTAACAATATCCTCTAAAAACGTTAGACTGTAGCTTGCACTACAAGATTGTTTAACCTGAAGGTCTAAAAGAGCTTCACTCGTCTTATCGAGTTCAACTGTTATTTCTCCAAGCTCTCCACTAGCCTCCATAATCAACTTATCCGCAGTAGCTTTAAACCTCAATATATCGCTAACCGTCGCAGCATCTGCAACGGTCCTCGTAAGACAGCTGGAAGTTATCTTCGCTGCGACATCAAACTCGATCTTCAGCGGAGGGATCTCCTCACCTGTAAGCTGTAAAGTAGGTATGGTAAGCCTTCTCTTATATCTTCCTGAAAGCTTCACCTCAAGTTTACCTACGGATTCGTCAAAATTCAATTCAAGGCTTTCATCGCCCATTCTTCTCAGAAGCTTCAAAGTCTCTTCGAGGTTCAATCCTATAGTCGTAGGTTTATCTACTTCAAATTCTTCGAATGCGCTTTTACTCCACTCAAAATCCACCATGGCTACATGACTCGGATCCATGGCTTTAACTTTAAGCCCATCTTCGTCAGCTATTATACACGCCTCATCCACCAGTGCTGAAAGCGATGTAAGAATATTCCTCAGGGTTTTAGCATCAGCCATCGTCAACCGTAAAACCATCTAATCGATACACCTCCACATTCAGAGAATAGAATGGATGAAGACTATTATAAGGATTATTACAACCGCCTTAGTTAAAAACATATTTATACATCGTATGTTTTGCTTAACTTTCCAACCACAGTTTAAATCTTATCCTTTTAGTAAAACAGTTTCGCGGTTTAATTGTTTTTTGATTATTCGAAATCGCAGATTGTCTAGGTGATACATGTGGTAATTTATAAAAGCATCTCCCATATTTACAATTTATCAGCTATGAATTTTTCAGATTTAGAGTTGAAAGACGTTAAAAGGCTTCTACTGCCAAACCTTGAAAATGTCTTCGAAAAATGTAACACTGTGCTTTCGATTCAACCGCATCCAGATGATACGGATATCGCTGCTGGAGGAACAATAGCTAAGCTTGCGAGAAACAGTTGCCAAGTAATATATGTGACCGTTACCGACGGAGGAGCTGGCACTAGTGTGAGAAACCTCTCATGGGAATCCGTTGCAAGTATTAGACGTAGAGAACAGGAGTCGGCTGCTAAAATACTCAGAGTATCTGAACTCATATGGCTCAATTATAGAGATTCAGAGCTTGAGCCAACAATGGAACTTAGAAGTAGACTTATAACACTTATAAGAAGATTTAAACCAGACATCGTATTAACAGTAGATCCATGGCTTCGCTATGAAGCTCATCCCGACCACAGGGCTACTGGAATAGCTGTTTCTGAGGCTTTTCTTCTAAGTGGTTTTCCAAATGTTAACCACGTAGACTTGGTAAACGGGTTAGAGCCTCATAGCCCTAAGTTTATAGCTTACTATTGGAGCGAGAGACCAAACGTTTACATCGATATAACCGAATGGATCGATATCAAGTTCAAGGCGATTATGGAACATGCGTCTCAATTATCTGATGGAATGGTAAGCCTATTAAAGGGCGTCTTCAGACTTATGGGTGGAAAAGCTGGCTATGAGTATGCTGAAGCTTTTAAGGTCTTAACGTCTTCCGCCTTACATTGCGACATATATGCCTCGGAGCTGTAGATTGAACCAAAAATAAAAACATCTATTGTATTAAAAAGTCTAAGGGCTATCTTCATCACCAGATGGATAGTAAACTCTATATATTGCTACACCAGTGACTCTGCCGTTATATCCACCTGTAGCTAGACTACTTGAGTAGAAAGCAGGCTTTATATGATCAGATTCATAGAATACTGGGCCTAAGTATACTCCTCCACTATCAATTGGATAGAATTTAAAGGGTATGAGTTCTCCGATTAAGGATGCTGAGAACTTAGCGGTTGGTTTTCCATCGTAAACATATTCAGTTTCGTTTAAACCAGCTATCCTAATCATCCATATGAACTTGTTTTCCTCACCGTATCCCTCTGGCTGATAGTAGTAGTAACCTCCATAGCTTCTAACGACAAAGTCTACAAAAACTACTACATAGCTCACGTTATACTGTTTCATCGTTTGTATCGCCTCTTCTTCAGGCGATAGGAAGGTACGTGCTATTACAGCTATCTGGGTGGAATTCGACGTAGCGTTGTCTGCTAATGTAGTTTTATTGCTTACTATAGTTATCCAATACCCATAGTCCCACCAAGCCATTACCACTGAATCGTCTGGAACATTTTCTTTAAGCCATTTTAAAGCTTCAATCCAATCTCCTCTAAACTCATTGACTGGAACAGATGAACATGCTATTGTGACAGGGCTATCAGCAGTCTGTATACCGAAGTAAACAAGTGGGGCTATAGATAGCGATACCAGTATTATGCCGAATACTACTGCAACTTCTTTTCCGAGAGGCGTTTCTCTTCTTCTCGCTGAAGACTGTTCTTCAGCCATCTTAGTTAAAGACTTGATGATTTTACTAATGGAGTATGCCCCTGCTAAGCATGCTGGCGTTGCCAGGATCAACAAGAGTCTAACGTAAGATGCTGCTGAATATAAAGTTGTTAAAAGCTGTGCAAGTAGGAAAACATGTCTATTATCGAGCTCGTAAATGGCCATCAACACATAGACTGGTATTAAGGCCAGTAGAAAGCCTAAGCTTGTGAAGAAGCTTATCCAAGTCGCCGGCCTATGTTCCCCAACAGACTCTATAAGAGGTATAAGTGCTCTATATAATGGCTCTAAAACCGCGTAGTATTTAGTGGGTATTCCTGTTACGTATCCGAACGACCAAGCCGCGTAAAACACTACCAATGAGATAGCTATGAATGCTATCACGGCAACTAGACGCATTTTGACCTTCTCAACCCTCCTCTTAACGACAAGACCATAGGCTAAGGCTATGAGAAGACCTAGTGCAGCTACACCTGTTATTTCTCTGATAATGCCTAAACCAACTCTTGGAACGTTAACGGCTATACATAAACCACTACATATCATTATTCCATATGCGATCACATACTTCGCTCTGTAGTCTCTTAAAACTATGAAAAATGTTGAAAGAGCTAAAAGCCCTAGAGCATACCTCGCCGTACCCCATGATGCAAATAAGTATCCTAGTGTTACCCCAGTTAAAAGTGCGTATGCCAGAGAGTTCTTGAAGTCTCTCTCCGGATCCATAGCCCTTACGTAGAATAGGGAAAGTAGAACCAAGGCGAATATTCCAACAGTTTCGTCGTCAAACCATCCTAGGTGCGTTCTAGATATGTAGGCTGGGCAGATGGCTATAAAAAGCGAAGATAGTAGTGCCACGGATAGTCCACCGTAGTCTTTACCTAGATAGAAGATTGCTATACACGTTAAAACAGACATTATTATTGGAAAATAGCATAGGAATTCATGTAACGTCATTGAGAGGCCGAATGTTCCTGCAATCATGTAGAAAAACGCAGCGGTCATAGGTAATCCTGGGTATATTGTCCTAGTCATATCTCTACCGTTAGGATACCATGATTTGTAGTCTATCCAGTTAAGCCAAGATAAGAATCCTTTTTCAACTATTCTTTCAGTCACCCTATACTGTAGGTATGGGTCGAACTCGTGAAGATATACACCCCACTTTGCTGGCAATATTCTTATGGTAAATGCGGACACTAAGATTAAGCATAGAGTAGATAAAACCATTAAGGTTTTAAGGGCTTCACGCGTTATCTTAACTTTCTTCAAAACCTTAAAAAGTTCAGTTAACTTAGCCACCTTATTCCGAAACATTAGGGCCCTCCATATGATCTTACGTAAAAATTACTTGGAAGACTCATTATTTTGAATCTTCTTCACCTCTACCCTTTCAGGGTTTAATGTTAAAGGTTTGCTGCACTCTGGACATACACGGTTGTATTTACTGATTACCTCCTCAGGATTTACTAGTTCATCTCCACAGTACAACATGTGTTTACAACTACGGCAAATGATCTTCTGAGGCATCATGAAATGACTCCCATTACTGCTATTAAACTTTTACTAGCCCTTCTACTCGACGTATGTTACTTTCCCAGTTTTAACGAATTTCAGAGGAGCCCCTCTTTCTAAAGCTATATGGTAGGTTAAAGTGTATATTGGCGGTAGTTCTACTAAAACGTCGGTGTAGCTATCTGGCGGCTCATCGACTTTAATTAGCATACATTTTTCAAAATTATCTTCCTTACTGTAATCTATTAAAACGGTCGGTGAGCCAAATTCCGCTACGTTAAAAGCCATTTTAACATTTAATCTTCTCGTCTCCTTAGGGCCAGACATAACTATAACACCTGTTGTTGAGCTCAGCATCTCCATCGGCCCATGTCTAAATTGTGCTGCTGAGCATCCTTCACAGTGGATTTTAGCCATCTCCTTCATAACCAGTGCTCCTGTGTATGCAGATGAAACTGTAGGTCCTCTACTTACGATTATTATCGAATTGCACTTAGCCAGTTTTCCACCTATTTGTTTACTTTCATCTAAAACTCTACGTTGATAATTCTCTATGATGCCCGCCACTTTCAACAGCTTTCCCTTTTCAGAATCTATATCTTCTCTTGTAAAGTCTGCAGATAGCATATGCAATGCTGCCAGTAATGCCAGATGGCTTTTAGAAGCGGCTAAATGTTCTTCTCCAGCTCTAGTAGGTATTACTAGATTGCTCTTAGAAGCTAAAGTGCTCTTTGGATTATCTGTTACAGCCACTATAAACGCGTTCTTAGGCGTAGCCTCTAGAAGTTTAACTATTTCAACAGTTTCACCTGACCTTGAAATCACAACCATTATGGAGTCTTTTAAAACGTCGAGCATATAGTATAGGAGCTCAGATGTTTCAATCATTTGAGCATTGAATCCAGCTTTGTTTAGTTTAATCCATGATGGTAGAAGCGCGTAGTATGAATTTCCCATCCCTGTCATAACTATGCGTTTAAATCCTCCTCTATTCAATCTTTCAACTAGGTTTTCAACTTCACCTCTAGTGTCTAAGTATGATGCTACAGTATCTCTAACCGCTCTAGGTTGGCCAAACATCTCATCTAGAAACAAACTCATAGCGAATCACTGTCTAAAGTTGAAGACCGTCAATATTTAAATGTGTTTAACATTTAAGCCGTTTTCGGCTCTCCAAGAATCTGAGGGTCGCATAATATGCATTCATACCACTTGTATACTCCATCCTCCCAGACGTAGTAGCTTCCCACGAGCTTCAGGTTCGGGTACTTCTTCAACACTCTCTCCTCAGCGATCTTCTGCTTACTTATATCTCTTTTGATCTTTTTAACACCTATGGCTTTAGGTCTACGTCCAGACCTCGGTCTAGGCTTCTCACCAGATCCTTTTCTAACTCTAACCCTTACAACGACTATGCCTGGTTTAGCTTTGTAACCAAGCCTTCTAGCCGTGTGAAGTTTAGTTGGCTTATCTATACGGACAACCGTGGGTTGTCTTCTCCAGGATATAACTCTTTCCCGCATAAGCTCTACTATATAGGTTTCCTTAGGTTTTCTCCAGGCTTTAGCAAGCGCACTATACATGGTCTCTCCTCTGAAGGGGGATTTTCATACTCATAAACTTTGCCGCTTTAACTTTACCTTCTTCGGCTTATATAAGCATGATCAACCAAGTCTTACAATCTTACATTTGACTCTTTTCAAAACGTCTTCAGCCTTATCGGCTGGAAGCTTAATTGTATACAGTGTTTTCTTAGTTCTAAGTTTAAGCTTAACCGTATCCTTAAGCTTCTTAACGCGGCATTCGGATGCCCTTGTTGAAATCTCCACAAATTTTTCAACATCGATTACTTCCTCAGGCATAGAGAAACACCTTAAAACTTAAATGTTGAAAGTAGAGTTTTAAAGATTTCGTAATATTGACCACTGCAGACAATTCCGAAAACTACAATCTAAAAACATACAGTAACGAAGCGGATATCTTCCTAAGGGTTTTAACAGTTAACATGGTTGGCGGCATCTTCTGGGCTTTGCTTCAACCTTTAAAAGACTATGATCAATCAAACCTCATACTGATCATTGTTTCAGGGATCATTGTTGGTTGCATCTTCAGTACAACCAGTCTTCTAATACCTAAACTATGGTCTAAGCTCGAGAAACGCGGCGAAATCTACAGAACTATTTGCGATTTCATATACAGTCTAATCTCCATATATTTAACAGTCGCCATGATTTTTCTTCTAATGGCCTCAATCATAGCGTTGTCTGGCGGTAGCCTAACCATTAGAAGCAATGGAAGCACTATCACGCTGCTCTCCATAGATGATTTGCTGAATTCCTACGATTCAGCTTATATTCTACAGCTCTCCATAATCCCTATTGTTGGAAGCCCTGTCAGCGCAATATTGAGATTTACAAAAGACAGGATGTATGAGCATTTACATAAAAAATAGAAATTATCGCATAAAGAGGAGAATCGTAACGTTTACTGTAATTCTAAAAGTGCTCTAATCCTTTTAACAACGTTTGGATGTGTTGAGAAGACTTCCATAAGTCTATCAAACCACGTTATTTCACGTGAAGCTATGGATCTGACTAATTCAGAATCCCTTGTAATACCGTATCTGGTTAGTTCTCTAGTGTCTTTTGCCGCTGTGTCAGGGTCGGATATGAATAGTGCTTTAAATGCTCCTACTTCTGGCGTTAATCCTCTCCTAGCTGCATACCTTCCAGTGAACGTCACTATTTTAGCTAAAGCCTCTGATAAGTTCCTCGCACCATCTTCTACTATGGATGCACTGTGTACGTCTGCATAGTATTCCCTTAAGCGGCTCAGATATAAGACTACTAGTGAAACTATGTAATAGACGACGAGAGACAGCATTCCTATCAATATTAGAGCACCAGCGTTATTCCTCCTATCTCTGGTTCTATATCCGCCGTAATATGCACTCATCATAAGGGAATATCCTACGTAGTAGAATATTGCAGGTAAAACTGAAGCAAACATCATTATATGTACGTCTCTATGCTTTAAATGCCCCAATTCATGTCCTATAACAGCTTCAACCTCCTCCTCTTCGAGAACGTCTAAGAGCCCCTTCGTGACTGCAACTCTTGACCCGGTTAGAGGGGAGCCGTAGGCAAAAGCATTAGGTATATCTATTCGAGAGATCATCACCTTGGGTTTAGCTATCTTCGACCTGCGGCTGAGTCTTTCAACTATTTCATGAAGCCTCGGATATTGGTATGGGGGTGCCTCTCGAACACCGTATAGTGCATCTATAATATACGGTGCTATAAGCCATTGGATTAAGTTGAATATGACAACCATTGGTGCTAAGAGCAGTAGAGGCGCTCCAGCTAAGCTCAGTATTATCGTGAAGAATAATGTAGATAGTGCTACTAGGAATGCTATCGTTCCAATCATGTAGAGCTTAAGTTTTAACGTTCTCATGTTTCTTCGAAAAACTCTTAAAATATTTTAATCTTAAAAAGTTTACTATCTACTATTTAACTGTGAAAACTATGTGATAAATAAACTTATTAATATGTATAGTCTTCCCTATTAGAGGCTGATATGTATTGAAAATTTCAGATCTTAGGAAAGGTATGCGTGGTGTCAACGTTAGAGGGGAAATCGCAGACGTCTCTGAAGCAAGGGAAGTAGTTACCCGATATGGTACAACTGCTAAGGTAGCTACTGCAACTCTTAAAGACGACTCTGGGTCCGTTAAACTCACTCTATGGAATGAGGACATCGATAGGATTTCTCAGGGGTCACTTGTCGAAATAAGTAATGGTTATACGACTGCATTTAGAGGTGTCCTCCAGCTTAATATAGGTAGATTTGGGAAATTAAAGGTTTTGAACGAAGAGTAAAATCGCCTCCTACAAACTTTTTTAAACAGCTCTTCTATGGAGTTATTAATGTCTGGAAGCTGTCTAAGTGGTGGGAAACTTTGACTATTCCCTTAGAGTGGAGAAGAAGTCATTTGTCGAGGGAAATAACCTCGTCTTTAAGCGGTAGTAGAGTCGTAGTGCTCGGTATGGTTTTAAGCGTTAGAAGACAGGGTGGATTATGTTTTATAATTCTTCAAGATGGGTGTGGGATAATACAGATCACCGCTCATAAAGATAAGACACCTAGTCAGATATTCGATAAACTAGTTGAACTTATGCCCCATAGTTACATAGGTGTTAAAGGAGTTGTAAAAGCCATTGAAAAAGCTCCTAGAGGTGTTGAAGTAGAAGTGGAAGACCTGTATGTTTTTTCCGAGCCTAAAAAACTTCCACCATTTGAAATGTTCGCTAAAACCCTTCCAAGCTTAGATAAGAGGCTTGAAATACGTGCTGTAGATTTACGTAGACCCCAGTCTCAAGCAATTTTTAAACTTAAACATCAGGTTTTACAGAGTATTAGAAGTTTTCTGGTTGAAAGAAACTTCATAGAGATCAATACGCCTAAGATCATAGGTTCTGCTACGGAGGGAGGGGCGGCGTTATTCCCCCTGCTTTACTACGATAAGGAAGCCTTTCTAGCTCAAAGTCCACAGCTTTACAAGGAACAGTTGTCTTCTGTCTTCGAAAGGGTTTTTGAAATAGGTCCTGTCTTCAGAGCGGAGAAATTTAAAACGCCTAGACATCTCAGTGAGATAACATCTGTTGATGTTGAAGTGGCTTTTGCAGACTATGGAGATGTAATGAATCTCCTTGAAGAAATGATAGATTACGTTATCGGAAACTTGATGGATAAATGTTCCGAGGAGCTTCAGCTTTTAGAAGTGAAATTGGAGAAAACGAAGACGCCCTTTAAACGTATAACATACGATGAAGCTTATAACGTCCTCAAAGATTTAGGTGTTGAAGTATCGTGGGGCGAGGACTTCTCTACGCTAGCTCTTAAAAGGCTTGGACGAATTAACAGAGGCTTCTACTTTATAACAGATTGGCCTACTATTTCTAAACCGTTTTACATTAAGCCTAAAGATGATAATTCTGAGATCTCTGAAAGCTTCGACCTCATGTATGGGTCTTTAGAGTTATCCTCAGGCGGATCTAGAGTATCGTCACGTGATCTCCTAGTTAAACGTTTAAAACAGCAAGGTTTAAACCCTAAACTTTTCGACTACCATCTTAGAATTTACGATTACGGCATGCCACCTCACGCTGGTTTCGGTCTGGGACTTGAGAGGCTTATGATGGTTATAATTGGGGCTTCAAATATAAGGGAGGTTACGCTTTTCCCTAGGGATCAGAGTAGGCTTACACCTTGACAGGTGATAGATGTGCCTCAGAAGAAAAGCATTACCGCTAAAGATATTAGACATTTGGCTTGGCTGGCTAAGCTCGATCTATCTAAAAAAGAGGAGGAGACCTTTAGAAGTCAACTTTCGAAGATTCTAGAGTACTTTAGCAAGATTGATGAGGCTAATACCGAGGGTCTCCCACCTACGTTTCACGTAGTTGAGCAGTACAACATCTTCAGAGAAGATGAACCGTGCCAATTCCCTTCAGATCTTGTGCTTCAGAATCCCCCTAAGAAGAAGGGTAGGTTTATAAAAGCCGCGAGGATCGTATAACGTTGAGGCCTCTATATAATTCGGCTGAACGTATAGCTTCCGCCGTTGAAAACGGAGAAATATCAGCTATAGAACTTTTAGATGAAATCTTTGAGAGAATAAAAGCGGTAGAACCTAAGATAAACGCATTCATAACACTTGCTGAAGATAAAGCGTATGAAAAAGCTAAAGACATAGACCAGCGTGTAAGAAAAGGACTGAAAGTAGGTAGACTTGCAGGTGTCGTAGTAGCTGTTAAAGACAACATATGTGTAAAGAATGTTGAAACTACTTGCGGCTCAAAAATTCTTAAAGGATATTTTCCAAGCTATAATGCTACGGTGATTGAGAAGTTAGACATGGAAGATGCTGTCATCATAGGTAAAACAAACATGGATGAATTCGCTATGGGCTCTACTACGGAATTCAGCGCCTACAAAACTACTAGAAACCCATATGATTTAGAGAGGGTTCCAGGCGGCTCCTCTGGAGGTAGTGCTGCAGCCGTGGCGTCAGGTGAAGCTTTACTAGCACTTGGATCTGATACAGGCGGCTCCATAAGATGCCCAGCAGCCTTCTGCGGCGTAGTCGGCTTAAAGCCGACATACGGCCTTGTCAGTAGATATGGGCTTATCGCATATGCCAATAGTTTAGAGCAGATAGGACCAATCGCTAGAAACGTTAGGGATTGCGCTCTCTCCTTAAGCGTTATAGCTGGTTATGATCCTAGGGATAGTACATCGCTTACGGTTCAACCTAAGGACTATCTTGAGGATTTGAATGCCACCTACGATCTTAAAGGTGTACGTGTAGGCATAATTAAAGAGTTTCTAGCTGAGGGCGTTCAGGAAAGTGTTGCTAGTAAGGTTTTAGATACAATATACAGTTTAGAAGAGCTGGATGCATCTATAGGTGAGATTTCCCTCGAAAGTTTAGAGTATGCCTTAGCAGCGTATTACGTAATAGCTATGTCTGAAGCTAGTTCAAACTTGGCTAGATACGATGGTTTAAGATACGGTCTTAGAGTTTCAGACCAAGGTTTAAACTGGGGTAGAGCTTACGCTAAAAATAGACGTTTGGGCTTTGGTGAAGAAGTGAAGCGTAGAATAATTCTAGGTACATTTGCACTATCTGCTGGATACTATGAAGCATATTATTTGAAAGCGTTAAAAGTTAGAACACTAGTACTGATGGATTTTCAGAGGGCTTTCAAAGAATTTGACGTGTTAGCTGGGCCATCAATGCCTACGGTTGCTTTTAAAATAGGTGAGAAGATGGAAGATCCACTTGAACTCTACATGTGCGATGTAAACACGGTGCCTGCTAATTTAGCAGGTTTACCAGCCATATCTATACCGTGCGGTTTATCTGAAGGTCTACCAGTTGGACTGCAGCTTATCGCACCTCCTATGGAGGAAAGCCGATTGTTTAAAGTTTCACATTCCTGTGAAAGTTTAGGTAAATGGAGTTTTACATTAAAACCTTAAAACTGACCCCCTCTATGTTACTCTGGAAGGCACACCCATACTTAAACAGGAAGAGTGAGCTGTTTTGGAAAAAATGGGAGAAGAGGATAGGTTTAAAAACTCATGTAAAATCTATGGAAATTCGATGGAGGAAGTACAGGCGAAGCCAAGCAAGGTTGGGGCCGTTCTCCTTCGCTGTCTCTGTATGAAGTGTTAGGGGATTAGAGACATAGGTTACATTTTTAAGCTTATCCGTTTGAATGTCTATAGATGTCTGTAGGCGGAAGATGGTTTAAACGATTATTTAACCTCTGTCTAGGATAAACCTCATGACTCTAATAGAGTTTGAGTCCTAATGTCCATCATGTGGATCATTGAATGCTGTTCAACATGATGATTCCCAGAAACTGCAAGTAGGGTATTGATATTCGGTGGAAAAAATAAATACCTGCTTTAAATCTTATAATAGCTGATGGCTGTTAAAACGGTTAAAATAGGTCTTGAAGTTCACTGTCAGCTTACAAGTCTTAAGAGTAAGCTCTTCTGCTCATGTCCTACGGATTATAGGGGTAAACCTCCAAATACAAATATATGTCCGGTTTGTATGGGTGAGCCTGGAACTCTGCCAGTTTTAAATAAGGAGGCTCTTAGAAGTGCTATCATGATAGCTTTAGCTTTACACTCGGATATTTCAAGGTTTACGTATTTTACACGTAAAAACTACTTCTATCCAGATATGGCTAAAAACTTCCAAATATCTCAGTATGACGGTGTTGGCGGTGCTCCTCTAGCTAAAGGAGGATACGTTGTTTTAAACAACGGTAAAACCGTCAGGATCAGACGGATACAGCTTGAGGAAGACCCTGCTAGGCTCATTTACGAGGGGTCCATAGATACTGCTCCCTCGGCACTTGTAGACTATAATAGACATGGGATTGCGCTCGTTGAGATAGTTACGGAACCAGACATGTCTTCACCTGAGGAGGCTAGGCTTTTCCTTCAAAAGTTGAGGTCGATACTTGAGCATTTAGGTGTATTCGATGGTGAGCTTGAAGGTGCTATGAGATGCGATGCAAATATTTCCCTTGAAGGTGGTGTTAGAGTTGAAATTAAAAACATCTCTTCCTATAAGGAAGTTGAACGTGCTTTAATGTTTGAAATTACGAGGCAGAGCAATCTACTGTCAAGAGGCATTAAAATAGCTAGGGAAACGAGGTTTTGGGATGAACGTAGGAGAATAACCGTTTCTCTCAGAACCAAGGAGACTGAGGAAGATTACAGGTACTTTCCGGAGCCAGACTTGCCACCTATAGTTTTGACCGATGAGTTTCTAGATGATGTAAAACGTAAACTTCCCATGCTTCCAGATGAGAGAAGACGCGTATTCGTAGAGAAATATGGTGTTTCAGAGCAGAATGCCGACGTTCTCGTAAGTGATAAGGCTTTAGCCGACTTCTTTGAGAAGTGTCTTAAACACTATGATAAGGCTCAAGAGCTTAGCTCCCTTCTTGTTGGAGATTTTCTAGCGCAATTGCATAGTTTAAACATGTCTATTAGAGACGTTAAAGTTAGTCCAAGCCAAATAGCTAAGCTTCTAAAGCTTCTCGACGATAAGGTATTGACTGGGCTTTCCGCTAAAACTGTTCTAAGGGAAATGATAGCTACGGGTGAAGACCCTGAATCTATAATTCAGAAGAAAGAGCTTCATCGAATAAGTAGTAGAGATATGCTCACTGAGCTTGTTGATCAGGTTTTTACCATGAATCCGAAGGCTGTTGAAGATGCTCTCGTAAATGAGAAAGCTATTCATTTTTTAGTCGGTCAAGTTATGCGTATGACACGCGGTAAAGCCGATCCAACTCTTGTCCGTGAAATTGTTGAAGAGAAGCTTGGAAAAATTGAACCCAATAGGGTAGGTTGAAGTTTTCCCCGTTCTCCTAAATGTTTTTTACTTCGTGTTTAAACCCTAGAGCTTCTAATGCTTCTTGGGTTGAATTTGCCATTAGAAAAACACGTAGTATTTTCAAGGCTACTTTAAAGTTCTTCCTTTTACCGCATGGGGTTTCAATGAGGATGGGTATGTTGAGGTTGAGTTTAGCCTTTAGAAGAGGGGATATTGAACCTATTAAAACACCGTTTTCGATCTCTATGAGGGGAGGAACACCTTTAACGTTGATCCTGTTCAGGCTTGTTAGACTACTGTAGCTTGACAGTCTGTAACAGTGTACTTCAACATATATGTCCGGTTTAAAGGCTTTTACGATTTTGACAAGTCTTTTACATGCTTTCGTATTTAAATAGTTTGAGCTTAAAGTCGACACGTATCTGCCCATGTAGAGGCACGGTATGACAATAGCAGAACCGCTCTTAGGCTTACTGGTTTTAACGAGTTTCTCGAATAGTAGCTTAGTTGTACGGTATTCTTTACCGTGTACTCCTCCAACAAACAACCTTAAAGGTCTGATGGGGCTACCTATACTTTTATACATTTTCAAGAGAACCACCTATTTATCGTCTAATTTTTCCTCATGCTAGGTTCAAACTATCCTAGAAATTTTAAAATTCAAAGATATATTACTTAGGATTGGGACTTATCTTGATAATCGTGGCGGTTGATGGTGGTAAGACAAAAACGTCATGTGTAGTGTTCAATGAAAAGGGTGAAGTTATATCTACATCTTCATCTGGACCTAGTGGGCTGCTTCTTCCAAGCGATACGGTTAAGAAAAATATATGGGCTGCTGTATCAAACTCTCTATCTCAGGCTGGGCTATGTATAGAAGACATAAACGTTCTTTCCATAGGCTTAGCAGACATCGATACTAAACGCGATATTGAAAGAGCATCTTCGCTGATCAAAGAGCTTCCAATACCTGGTTCTGTCGTCACAGTAATTGAACATGATGCTGTCGTAGCCTACTATGCTGTAACATATGGGGCTCCTGGTGTAGCGGTTATAGCTGGGACAGGTAGCATAGCCTTCGGTATGAATAGGCTTGGCGAGAGAGCTAGATCAGGGGGTTGGAATTGGCTTTTCGGAGATGAAGGTAGCGGTTATTGGATAGCTAAAGAAGCTCTTCAGGCCGCTGCTAGAGCATTTGACGGCCGTGGACAGAAAACTATGCTTGTCGATGTTTTCATGGAAAACTTTAGGATAGATGACCCGCTCGATATGCTTGAAGTCGTTTACAGAAATATGGGAAGTGATCCGTTGAGAATAGCTGATTTAGCGGTTCTTGTAGATGAGGCTGCTGAAAGTGGAGATGAAGTCGCTATAGGCATCCTTGAAAAAGCTGGCGTTGAGTTGGCTCTCGCATGCTATTCTACGGCTTCAAAACTCAATATTATTGATGAATATATGGTGGTTGGAACTGTTGGAAGCGTATTTAAATCTAAAATAGTTAGAGACGTCTTCTACAGTTGGCTTGAACGTAGACTTAAGAAGGCTGAGTTTAAACAACCCCTCATAGGTTTTCAGCCAATCATAGGTTCCGCGGTGATCGGGTTTAGAAAGCTCGGTTTTAAAAATATTGAAGAGAGAATTGAAAAGCTTAAGAAGCACTTGAAAGCTTAACTTTCAACTTTATTTTGAATCTTCTTTCTAAACGTTAGAACCATCCCAGTGTGCCGTCTTTTCTAACTCTATCTAAACTCCATCTAAAAGTCTTATAGCCAATTGGAAGTAGTAATACGCCAAAAATGGCTCCCTTTAGGAAATCTAGCTGAGTTGTTGGATCTAACATGTATGCGGCTTTAAGCATGGATAGCCTCCACAGATGGTAAACCCACGTTTGAGGCAGAAACCAAGATACTATGGAGATGCCTGGTATAAAGCTATCTAGAAATTGAACTGGGAAAGATATACCAGCGAGAAGCTGCTGTAAAACGTTTATAGTCCATGTTATCGGGTCTGTAGACTTCGTAACCAGTCTGAAGCCCGTACTTATCATGGATAGTCCAAGTAGTATCATAGCGGATATCATGAATGATAAAAATGTTGAAAACCAGTCTATTCTAAGTTTTACTCCAAATAGCAGTATTCCAACCATTATCTGAGGTATGAATGTCATGACTGAGAAAATATATGGCCAGGCTATTCGTCCTATGACGAATATAGGTATTGGTATACCCGTCATTATTATGCTTTCTAAACTCCAAGGATTGAGATGCCTCTCCAATGCTTGAGATATGGGCATAACTAGGTTTCCTATAACCAACCCCACTACTAAGAAGGATATGTAGTCTGTATCGTACTCGGGGACAGGTCTATTTCTATATATAGCGTTAATAGACCAGCTTAAAATCCCGATGGCTATTGTTATAAGCTGAGTTGTCACCTGCATCTTATACGTTTTCCACCCTCTGAAGTCTCTCTCTGCAAAAGCCAAGATCTGCCTTATACTAGTAACTAGGTCGATCCTCTGCATTTTCTCACCTCTTAACCAGTTTTATGAAAATCTCCTCTAAACTAGGTTCATATGTTTCCATATCTCTCACATTTAGGCAATGTTTAGCTATAAGGTTCATCATATCTAAAATTTTAAAGTTTTCATCGGTTTTAACTATTATCTTAGTCAGTGAGCCAAACTCTAGACTTACGTCTTTAACACCGTTTAAGCCTTCAAACTCATCTATGATTCTCTTCAGTTTTCCATCAGGCTCTCCATCTAAGATGAGACTGTAGTGTTTTTCAGGGCTTACGTATCTCCTTAAGTTTTCAGTTGTATCGCATGCTATGATTTCACCTTTATTTATTATGGCTACTCTATCGCATATGGACTGTGCCTCCCACATATTATGGGTAGATATAAATATGGTCTTCCCCTCGGATTTAGCAAGTCTTCTCAATAGTTGTCTAAAATCCGTAGCCGCTGTCGGGTCTAAACCCGCTGTCGGTTCATCGAAGAGTAGTATGGGTATGTCGAGGAGAAGAGCCCGGCAGAGTTGTAGTTTACGAGCCATACCTGTGGATAGACGTTGATACATGTCATTAGATCTATCTTTTAACCCCATAAATTCTAAGAGTTCTTCAATACGCTTCTTAGCATAGCTTCTAGGTAGCCCGTAAAGAGTCGCGTAGAATTCCAGGTTGTCTTTAAGGTTTAGCCTCCACTCAAAACCCCTGTGCTGTTCACCTAGAACGGCTTGAAGGTTTCTTAGGACTTTACTAGACTGCTTTACGACGTTGTAGCCGTTTACGTAGGCTTCTCCGCCATCAGGTAAAACTAGGGTACATAGAATTTTTATAAGTGTAGTTTTCCCAGCTCCATTTGGTCCTAAGAGGCCGAAAACCTCACCACGGTAAACCTTAAGGTTGACTTTATTCAGGGCTTGGATAAATCCCTTTTTCCATGTGAATATTTCTTTAAAACCTCCAACTCTACCCCAATACTCCCGATGCCTCCCACCACTAATGCCTCTAAGGCTAATAGGATATCGTTTGACAAGGTCTACGGTCTCTATGGTTACCTCAGTCATTTCACCTATCTATATAGATTAATAACCTACTCTGGTTTAAATTTATCCCCCTCTATTAAATAGAATAGATAAAAGATTATACTCACATCTACGTATATTAAATTTCTCTATAATCTAACAGTGCGGTTTTAGAGTTTAACTTAACTCCTTGAAAGTTCTGTTGATCGTTGTGTTTGATATTTAAAATTGAGAATACTTTAATGGATTTAATTGTTTAAAGTAAAGGTTTTCTAACGTTAGAATGGTACGTAAAAACATTTACACTTCACTAACGGTTACTGCTCACGTTATTATCGATTTTAAATTTTTCAACTCTTAGTAGTATGCGACCTATCTTAACTTTCTTATTAATCGTTTTTAAAGAAAATTTTATATAAAACATCTTTATTTGTAATTGAAATGATAAAAATGACAACTGAATCCACTAAAGCCACTTTAACACCGGGTGTTAAAGTATACTATCAAGGCAAATGGGTTGATGTCTCTGAAGTTATAAGTGTAAAATACGCCAAAGTTAAACTGAGACAAGCTAGAGTTGAGCTGGCTCGTCGCATCATTAAGGAGCTCCTTAAATCCCCGAGAAACTGCGTTAGAAGATCTGTACTGATCAATCTTAGCCGGGAAGTTGCCGGGGAAATGGGCCTTAAACGGCTTGGCTACAGATTTCTAATAACCCAAGGTATAATCGGACGGCCAGCCGGATCTAAACTCTACTACCTTACAGAAAAGGCTAAAGAACTCTACCCAGACCTCTTCCAAAGTTAAATATAGGCTTCTCCGCCCTCATTTTTATTTTCTTCCCCTTTAAAATACTCCGTATAAAGTGTCTTAGCTTTTCTTCTAGGAAAGTTTTGAAATTCTAATCCTCAAAATTATGGTGGGGTCTTTCACATGGAGCTTATTAATTTGAGGATGACGGTTTACGATGTTGAAAATAAAAGGATTTTCGACTTAAAACCCGCTTAGGAATATTGATTAAGTTAGTATTTTTTCAAGGTAATCAGTAGGTTATTAGAAAGCTGCACGTATTCGCTCGTAAAGTTCCTCTTTACCAGGGACACTTGTTACAAAGGCTATTTTACCATTTATAGCTATTATAGGTATTAGGCTCCGCATGACTTGAGGCCCGAGACCCATTTCAACAACCCTCTTCTTCCCGCTTGCCTCAAGTATTTCAGCCAACCTCTTCTGTGTTTCCAAAAGCTTCTCTCCATATTCGGCTACACGTATTTCTACACGTTCGCCGAAATCCTTCTTAGTTTCTCGTAAGAGTGCAAAAAGCTTCTCATTTTCCTCTCTTCTACGTCCACAGCCGCAAAGCCCTGTTGGGAAAACCTCTAAAAGCACTTGGACCATATTTTCACCCTTTACGTGAACCATATATTAAGAGCGCTAGCTTTTTAACGTTTTCTAAGCTGACGACTTCTGTATCTAGAAGAGGGACTTCAACTATAGGTATATCACTAAACTCTTCTTTGACTAAGTTTATGTATTTCTCCTGTAAAAGTCTACGTCTAAAGAAGAAGCCGCTTTTACAGTATTCTTCGGGAAGCACAGAATTTATGAAAATGCCTTTAACTTTAATGCCGTATGGAATCAAACCCTCCTGAATTCTTTTAACCTCATAAACCGGTAACATTTCAGGGTGTGTAACTACGAAGTAGATCGTCTGATCAGAAGCAAGCTTCTTTATAGCTGAATAGCTTTCATCTCTAAGTTTTTCAAGAAGCTTAAGCTCAGCTATTTTACCAGTTAAATCTACCACTTCTCTTTTTGCGGCTATAGCCATTTCAAGATTGTAGACGTAACGCCATGGGTAGTTCACCATTTCAAGATTATGGTATCCTGGCGCCGTATCAAACACGACAGCATCATATTGATCATTGTTCATGTAATGTATGAAAACGTTATAAGATGCCGTTTCACAGGGGAGGACAGGGTTTTTCTCCCAATACTCTTTCAGAAACGTTACTTCAGACTCGCTAATTTTCTCCGACGAGAGGTCTTTAAGTGATTCTATACGTCTTAAAACCTCAAGCTGGTGTTTTCTTATACTCTCCTTAGGGTCAACATTTACTACCCAAAGGTTTTCAACTTCAGATATCTGCGTCTCTTCACTACCTATATCTCGTTGGAAAATATCGTTCTGGCTCTTTTGAATATCAGTAGATGCAAGTAGGGTTTTAAATCCCTTCTCAGCCAACCAGAAGGCTGTAGCCGCCGCTAGACTACTTTTACCAACACCGCCCTTCCCGCCGAAGAATACGAACTTCCTATTCTCCCTTGGAAGAATATACTCCTCTAGCGTTTTCATTCCTCTATCAGATTATTTATTGTAAAGTTACTCTTTTAAAAGTTTTACTTTTAAATTAATACAATTCTAAGGAGAAGGTTTTTCTCAAAGTCTTTGGTTTTAAATTATGAAGATGGCTGACGCTTCAAGGGCGATAATAGAGCGGCTATTAACTGTGAAAAACCCCTCTAGAGGAGATGTTGAGAAGGTTAAGTTTGAAGTTTGCAAGCTTTTAAACTTAAACAGAATTCCAAGCAACTCTGAACTGATAAAGAGTCTAAAGCCTGGTGAAGAAAAACTTCTAGAAGTTCTCAAGCGTAAGAAGACGAGAACTATAAGCGGTGTTACAGTTATCGCTGTGATGACCGCACCATTTCCATGTCCTAAAGACGAGCCCTGCATATACTGTCCAGGTGGTCCGAGTAGAGGTTCTCCTCAAAGCTATACTGGCCGCGAGCCAGCCACCCTCAGAGGTATACAGTACAATTACGATCCATATAGACAGGTGGTCAGCCGTATAAATCAACTTAAAGCCATAGGCCACCCAGTAGATAAGGTTGAACTGATAGTTTTAGGTGGAACACATACCGCATTACCGTTAGACTACAGAATTTGGTTTATGAAGAGGTGCTTAGACGCTCTGAATAGTGTAGAATCCCGCAATCTTGAAGAAGCTAAAAAACTGGCTGAGAAAGCCCCTATAAAAGTTTCAGGTGTAACTGTAGAAACCCGTCCAGACTGGTGTATGGAGAATCATGTCGATGAAATGCTCAACCTCGGTGTTACGAGGGTCGAACTCGGCGTTCAAACGATTTACGAAGACGTGTACAGGTTTATAAATCGTGGACACGGTTTAAAAGAGGTTGTTGAAGCGACGAGAATAGCTAAGGATGCTGGTTTAAAAGTCGCATATCATCTCATGCCAAATCTGCCAGGGTCTAATCCAGATAGAGATTTGGAAATGTTTAGAGAAATCTTTAAGAATCCATCTTTCAGACCAGATGCCCTTAAAATATATCCGTGCCTCATTGTAGAAGGTACGAAGCTCTACGATATGTGGGTTAAGGGATTGTATAAACCCTATGATGAGGATATTGTTGTAGAGGTTTTAGCGGAGGCTTTTAGAGAAATCCCTAGATACGTCAGGGTTCAGAGGGTTCAAAGGGATATACCAGCTCCTATAATAGTCGACGGGGTTAAACATAGCAATCTAAGAGAGCTTGTTGAGAAGAAGCTTGAATCTAAAGGGTTGAAATGTAGATGTATAAGATGCCGTGAAGTCGGGCACTCCAATATGAAATATGGAGTTAAACCAAGTATGGCAAACATAGAACTTCTTAGGACAGATTATGAGGCAAGCATAGGGCATGAGGTTTTCCTCTCCTTCGAAGACGTAGAGAACGATATTCTCATCGCCCTACTTAGATTAAGAATACCCTCCGAGAAAGCTCATAGACGAGAGGTGGAAAATGCCGCCATAGTGAGAGAGCTACATGTATATGGACCTATGATTCCAGTCGGATTTAAACGTGAAGATGGATGGCAACATAAGAATTACGGGAGAAGTCTTCTAGAGAAAGCTGAACGAATAGCGGCTGAGGAATTCGATAAACATAAACTCCTAGTTATTAGTGGTTTAGGGGTTAAACAGTATTATAAACAGCTCGGATATGTCGATGATGGTCCTTATGTGAGTAAAGAACTCTACCGATAGAAAATCTTAACATTTTCTAAGCGGTTTTCTTAGCAGGGTGAGCTGATGATAAAAGTCTTAGTGGTTAGAAATTATGAAGAAGTCAGTCTTGAAGCGGCGTTGAGGATAGCGGAAACAGTTAAATCTAAGCCTGATGCTGTTTTAGGGTTTGCTACGGGTAGTACTCCAATTGGATGCTATAGAGAGCTTGTTCGAATGCATAGAATGGAGGGGTTAAGCTTTTCAAGGATTTCGACGTTTAACCTAGATGAATACGTTGGTTTAGCCCCTGACCATTCTCAAAGCTACCACTATTATATGTTTCAAAACCTATTCAACCACATAGACGTTAAAAGGGGGAATATCCATATACCTAATGGCATGGCTAAAGACTTGGAGGAGGAATGCGTCAGATATGAAGACGCTATTAAACAGGCTGATGGTATAGATCTTCAACTTCTAGGAATAGGGAGAAATGGGCATATAGGTTTTAATGAGCCGGGTTCACCGTTCGATTCTAGAACGCGTGTAGTTAAACTTTCAGAGCAGACTAGAATGGATAATGCAAGGTTCTTCAAATCCCTAGATGAAGTTCCAATGTATGCGATAACAATGGGTATTGCAACAATAATGGAAGCAAAACGTATAATTCTACTGGCGTCTGGAGAAGCTAAGGCAGAAGCTATAGCTAAGGCTATTAAAGAACCTAAAACAGTTATGGTTCCAGCATCTGTGCTTCAAGACCACTCGGATTGCCTCTTTATAATAGATAAAAAAGCAGCTTTACTCCTCTGATGATGAAGTGGTCTAAGTCATGACTCTTCAGGCAGTATTATACTCGGCACTTGATGTTGCGAGGTGTTTCTCCTATGAGCGTATCTGATAAGAGTTTACCTAAACCTGTAGTTAAAATTCCAAAAGTAGGCTATGGTTTTAGAGAAGGTAGAGGTTTCAGTATAGGGGAGCTTAAGGAAGCTGGTTTATCCATTGGTAAGGCTAGAATGCTGGGACTTTATGTTGATACTAGGCGTCGGAGTATTAGGAAAGATAACGTTGAAGCTTTAAAACAGTTCTTAAAGACTATTGAGATGAAGACTGCTGAGGCGAAGGCTAAAACTGAAACTTCTCAATCTATTAAAATTGGTTGAAGGTTAAAGCTAAAAGTCGATGAATTGTAACTTCTTGTGGTGGTTGTTTTGGAGAGTGGGCTTTTCAAGGGGCTTATACCTGCAACTGTTCTACCTATGGATGAAAGCTTCAAGATGGATGAGGATGAGCTTAGAAGGTATATAGACTGGATTTCTCACTTTAAAGTGAGTGGTTTAGCGGTGAACGTTGATACTGGTGAAGGTCCACACCTCTATTTTGAAGAACAGCTTAAAGTCATTGAAATCTACAGGGAAGAGCTTAAAGGACGTATACCTATAGTTACAGGTTTATCGGCAAGGTTTACTGATGAAGCTGTTAAAAACGCTAAAATGCTTAAGGAGGCTGGTGCAGATGCCCTACTTGTTTTCCCAATACCTGCCTATGCTGGTGATCCTCTAGATCCGGAAATCCCATATAGTTACCATAAAGCCATTTCAGAAGCTGTTAGCATGCCTCTCATAGTGTTTCAGCTTCAAAGGGCTCTTGGAGGTGTTGAATACTCTGAACAGGCTTTGAAGAAACTGTTTGAAGTTGAAGATATTGTTGCTATTAAGGAGGCGAGTTTCGACGCTAGGAAGTTTACGGAGACGCTTAGAGTAGTCTCCTCGTTGAAGAGGAAAGTCTACATGCTTACAGGTAATGACAATTTCATACTTGAATCGTTTATCCTAGGTGCTGATGGAGGATTGCTCGGTTTTGGAACAATAGCCACGGATTTACAGGTAGAAATGATAGATAGGGTTAAGAGAAGAGATTATGATGAAGCCTTTGAAATATCTAGAAGGATAAATCCCTTAGCAGACGCAATATTCATGTCTCCTGTTAGAAACTACAGGGCTAGACTTAAAGAAGCACTCGTAATGCTAGGGGTTTTAAAGAAAGCCTACGTTAGACCGCCTTTAACTCCGATTTCTGAGGCGGAGCGTAAAGCCGTGAGAAACGCTCTTAGAGAGTCGAGTTTACTATGATATGTTCAACGTTTCAACCATGCATTCGACGTATTTGACTATAGACTCTACAATGGCTTTAAAAGCCTTCTCACCTTTAACTCTATCTGCTTTAGATGGATCACCCCACACGCCTGTTGGAGATATTTTAAGCATAGGCAGATAGTCCAGCATTTCCCTTTCAACACTTGGCTCATAGCTTCCCGCAGTTCCTTTAACAACATCTGGCTTAATATGTAGAAGTAGAGACGTCTCCTGTTCACCGGCATGTAAATCGTTGGCTGTTTCAAAAATCCCCCTCAAGGCGTCTCCGTATGTTTGCTCAGAGACAAGTACTATTTTAAAATCTGAGTAGTCGAGGTTTAAATATCTCACGGCTGGTTTCAGGACGAAGTTTCCGCCATGCCAGCTGAAGACTACTAAGTATTTAAACCCCTCTTCTCTAAGAGAGTTGATGATATCTTTTAAAACTGAGGTTAGGGTTTCAGGTCTAAGGTATACTGTTCCTTTGGCTCCTCTATGCTCCGCTGAACAGCTTAATGGAATGGTGGGTAGGAGAAATAGGTTGAGTCTTGAAGCAGCTTCTCTAGCAATTTCTGAAGCTATTATTGTATCTGTATCTAAAGGTAGGTTTGCACCGTGTTGTTCAAGACTGCCGATAGGCAGTATTGCCCCTTTAACGCTACTCGCTTCAACATCCTTATACGTTGAATTGAAGCTTACAGGGTTTGAATACATTCATTGTTAAAATCCTCGTTAAAACTTTAAAAACCTACTGAGCTATATTGAACGGGGTTTTCATGCGGTTTGGAGTAGCACCGATTCAATGGGACTGGTACTGGAATTGGACGGTTGAAGAAGTTTTAACGGCTGAGAAACTTGGCTTCGACTCTATTTGGATTTTAGAGCATCATGGGAGGGAGGACATGTATTACCCCTCCCCCCTCGTGGCTCTAGCTGGCTTAGCCTCTGTAACTAGACGTGTAGAGCTTGGATCTTGCATTCTGATACTGCCTCTCTACCATCCTGTTCACGTGGCTGAAGATTCTGCGATGGTGGATTTGATATCCGGTGGGAGATTGATACTTGGTGTGGGCTTAGGCTATAGGAGGGAGGAGTACGACCTCTTCCAAATACCTATGAAGGATAGAGGTAGACGTATGTCTGAATCGTTGATTTTGATTAGGAAGCTCTGGATGGAGCCTATTGTAGATTTTAAAGGCGTATTCTTCGAGGTTAGAGGCTTCTCTCTTCAACCTAAGCCTTTGAGAAAACCTCATCCTCCTATCTGGGTTGGCGGTTGGAGTAGTCAAGCCTTAAAGAGAGCCGCAGAGTTTGGCGATGCCTGGTTTATAGGACCTGTGGGAGCGCTTCCAGACGTTAAAAACAGCTATCTAAAGTATATGAATGCTCTGAAAAGCTTCAACAAAACTCTCAGCAGACTTCCACTGGTTAGGGAAATCTACGTGGCTGAAGAATCTGGTGAAGCTTATGAGAAGGCTTTAAAATACATAGGCGGTATGTATTTCAAAGACTATGCTTCATGGAGGCATCCGCTGGTTAAAAACGCTAAAAGTTTTGAAGACGTGGCTAGAGACAGGTTTATCGTAGGAAGCCCAGATGACTGTATTTCTCAAATAGAAAGGTTTAGCAGGGAGCTTAAAATAACTGATGTAATCTTCAGAGTACATTACCCAGGTATGAATATTGAAGAGGGTTTAAAAGTTATACGGCTTATAGGTGGGAAGATTAAGCCATACTTTGAGGAGCTGAAAAGTTAAGAAATACGTCGAAGTAGTATTAGTATATGGGCTTTGTATCTAGTCGAGCAGTACTTGGAAGGATTCTACTGGAGGGCTTCAACGTAATACTTGGGCCTTCATCTATCGGAGACTGGTCTATAATAGGCTATGGATCTATCTTAGGCTATCCATCTAGAGCTGTTTTAAAGAGTCTATTAGGCAGAGCCATAGGCTTGGAACACTACGACGATAAAAGTAGTGGCTGTACAGTAGGTGAAAAGTGTATAATAAGACCTTACACGGTGATCTATGAAAAATCCAAGCTTGGAAACCGCGTCGAAATGGGGCACTTCGTTATGATAAGGGAGAACGTTACAATAGGCGATGAGACGATCGTGGGCTCCCGTACAGTAGTCGATGGGGAAGCGTCGATAGGCTCCATGTGTAGAATACAAACGGGATGCTATATTCCCCCTAAGACGGTCATAGGTGATAGGGTTTTCCTAGGACCCATGGTGAATGTACTTAACGATAAATATCCTCCCAGTGGGCTACTCTCAGGCGTACGTATAGACGATGGCGCTGTCATAGGAGCAGGGGCCATAATAATGTCGGGTGTAACGGTGGGGCGGGAAGCCGTGGTTGCGGCCGGATCCTTAGTAACTAGAGACGTTGATCCTAAGACTGTTGTTAAAGGTGTCCCAGCCAAACCCATCTACACCAGGGAGGAGTATGAAGCCAAGAAAGAAAAGTATCTTAAGGGGATTCAGTGAATAGTTGAAGCGATCACACTTAGAGAAATAGTAGACTCCCAAGGCCCTATTGACTTACTTAAAATGAATATTGAAGGAGCAGAATTCGAAGCTTTCAATAGCGTAGACTTAAAAACTCTTAAACAGGTTGGAATGATCGCCTGCGAAGTCCCCCCAATATGGTAATGTTAACTTTATAACTACGAATTTTCTTATTCCTCGTGGAAACCGTGGCGGAGAAGCATAAACGTAACCCATTAGCTCGGCGGTAAACTGATGGAATTGTAGAGCCTAAGGCTACTGACAATCATCCCCTCCACGCCTCAGCTGAATGCCAAACTCACCTCAAAAACATACCAAAGCCCTCCAGAAAGCCAAGTTTAACACGATCGTGTTAATTTCGGGGCAGGCTGTCGCGTTCCCTTGGGAATAATAAGCTCTCCGTGAGAAGTCAAAGAAATATGAAGAACTTACCCTATTTAAGCCCATCTATTTTGAACTGTTGATAATGGCATATGGTACGTAGGTATACCAAATAGCTTTATTTCCGATATATTTATAAAGGTAAGGCATTATTCTATAAGTAAGGTGGAAATACGTGGAGACGGTCACCGTGACAGCCAAGGGGCAGATAACTATTCCAGCAGATCTGAGGAGGAAGCTTCAGATAGTTAAAGGTACAAAACTCATCGTAATCCGTGAAGGAGACGCGCTTAAGATGATTCCCATCCCCAAGCTATCTCAACTGGCCGGTGTGGACAGGGAGATCTTCAAGGGACGCAAACCCTCAGAAGAGCTAGAAAAGATGAGGGGGGAGTGGACCCGAGAGTTTGAGGAGCAGCTTAAAGAAGCTTAGAGTACTTCTGGATACTAAGCCCCTAATCAAACTCTTCGCCCAGGAAGAAGGATGGAGAGAAGTTAAAAGCATCCTATCTTGCATCGAGGCTGATCAGCTAGAGGCTGGAATAAGCGTCGTCACACTCACAGAAATCTACTACAAATATTTACAGGAGCAGAGGCCAGACCTAGCCAAAACCAGAATAGAGCAGCTCAGATACGCCCTTTACCTCGAAAAGATTGAAATAAGCCAAGATATTGCGGTCAAAGCCGGGGAATTCAAAGGAAAATACCATGTATCAATCGCAGACGCCTTTATAGCAGCCTCCGCCTACTCTCAAAACGCCATAGTGATAAGCGATGACCCGGATTTCAAGAAAATACCCGAGGTCAATGTTCTAACAGAAATAGAACTCTACCAAAAATTATGTGCAGAGCTTGAACATGAAAACGGCTAACCAGTGCATTTCCATCACCATAAACACCTATTTAGACGTCTACATGATTATGACAGGATACCTAAAACTAGGAAGCAATCACTTAGCAAAAGTTCCATTAAAACCCCCTCCATCAAACCCAGAATTCTATGGAAACCTTCCTAAAACAGCCGCTGAAAGAGCCTAGCTTCAGCATTAATGCTGAACGCCTCCCCATGAAATAGCTACCTAATAGAGCTGGTCAAAGAACTCCAGATCAGTAGAATATACACAATAGACGAAGAATAAAAAAGAAAATAAAAGACATAGAAATCGAAAACCCCATCCAGAAAAACCTGGGGGGAAGGGGTCTCATCTATTGGTTAAGGTTTCAATCAATAGATTTTTTAAGACGATGGGAAAGGCCTACCCATGTGGTATGGATCAGCATATAAATGCTTGTCTCAACCTGCTTAAGAAGCAAGATGTGGCGAGTCAAGGCTCCGCTGAAAGCCCCTTGATGTACATCATAAAGAGGGAAACGGGGGAAGTCGTGAAGATAGATATATACACTTATCGTATCCGACGACCTGGAAAAACTCCATATAAATCTATCTTCTACTCTAAAACCGCAGTCGACCCATGTTTCTAAAAGGTTTAGATATGAATTATGCTCTTTTAATGAAGGGGCTTGGTTTAAAGTGGAGAGATAGAGATGGTAAAGAAATAGACGATCTATTCACATTTTTTAAAAGTAAAGGTGTGAACTGTCTTAGAGTTCGAATATGGGTTGGAGGCTCAGGCCCCTCGAGACTACCCTATGCTTTAAAATTGGCTGAAGAAGCTTACATGTTGGATTTTAAAATCCAGCCTACGATATTTCTATCGGATTGTTGGGCGGACCTATATAAGCAGCCGGAGCCGAAAGATTGGGCTTCACTAGACTTCCAAAGCAAATTGAGCAAGATTCAATCGTATATTTCTAGTATCGTCGAATCGTTAACACCTATAATGGATAATTGTGCATACTTTCAAGTGGGGAATGAAATCGACTATGGAATATGCGGCGTATTTGCACATGATAGGAAAAGAAGGAAGAACTTTGAATGGCTTAGAAAACACGTATGGAAATATGAGTCTACAATTCTAAATGAATCATTCAAAGCAATTAAAACGTACTATGGAAAACCCGTTGCTTTACATTTAGGCAAGTGGTGGGATTTAGGGTTAATATCGTCTTTCCTCTCAGCAATGGATGAGTTTAAAGTTGAATACGATGTCCTATGTTTCTCCTTCTACCCTTCAATGTTTGGAGCAGGCTTAAACCGATTAGAAGAACTTAAGGGGATAGCTGAAGATAGAGGGAAGCTTGTTGCAATCGCTGAGTACGCGTATCCAAGTTGTCCAATTAAAGGGCAATTTTGGTTTATGAACAAGCCCTCGCCCGACCATCCGTTGACTCCAGAAGGGCAATCTTTATGGCTGAAAGATTTTCTAACCTGCTGTAAAAGGTTAAACTTATACGCCGCTTTCTATTGGAGTCCAGAGCTTTACCTTACGAAGAATCAGGTTAAAGGGTTATACGTATCGGAGGAGATGCCTCTGGACTTCGGTTGGGGGCCGATGTCTTTCTTCGATGAAGATGGATATGCTAAGCCATGTGTAGAATCGCTATCTTATGGCATAGTGGACTAAAGTGGAAGCGGAGAATGAGAAAAACATATAGGTGGCCCTTTGCTGGTTAAAGTTCTGAAGAATTATGCCTAAAACGCCTAAGGATCTAGTTGAAGTAGAAGCTTATGCTCATGCTACGGAGGATTCTTCTAAAGTTGAAGAAGCTGTTAGAAATATTCTACTTGAAAGTGTTAGAGATAAATTTAAGCTGGAGAAGGCTGCGCTCAGAGGACATTACGGTAATCCGATAATCGTCTACCGGGGCAGTATTGAAAACGTTTCTGAAGAGTTTCTTCTAAGCTTAATTAGACGTATGTCCTCTGAAGACAAAGCTTCTCTTAAAACATCTCTTGATATGCATCTAGGTAAGCATAACATCTTATACTTGAGGTTTAACAAGCAGGAGGCTTATCTTGGACGTTTAAAACTGGATCAAATTGATGCAATATGCTTAAGATTGAAGTTTAAACCTCACGTTTTCGACAGGCTTCCAAAACTCATAGAGTCTAAGGAGGGGTAAACTTCACCAGAGTTTTCCACGACCTACACATCGTTTTCAGCGAATGCGAAGTCAATCAAATACTTTCAGCGGCTAGAAAACTAGGTTTCTCGGTTGTAGGATTAACCTTTGAAGACGTCGATGTGAAACCGCCACTTGTTGATCCTCCTGAAAACCTTAAGGTTGTTTGGAGGATAGATCTTACCCATGATAAGGCTCAACCAAAGACCATAGACAAGCTTAGAAGGCTGTTTCCAATAATAGCTGTTTCATGTAGCTCTCGAGACCAGTTTAGAGTTGCTTTGAAAACGCGTACGGATTTAATTTTTCAGAAAAAACTTTTCGCGTTAAGTCTTTCAGACGTTAGAGTTTTAGCCTCTTCAGGCAAATTCTTCGAATTCAATCTTAAACCTTTAATTTACGCTAGGGAGTTTGAGATGGTTAACGCTATTAAAACTCTCCGTAGAAACGTTGAACTTCTTAGGAAAATGGAGATACCGATTGTAATTTCAAGCTGGGCCTCCAACCATTATGAGCTTGCTCCTCCTCTTGAGCTCCCTCAGTTTCTAGCATTAGCCGATGTAAACGTCCAAGAGTTTTACCGATGTGTTTCAGAGGAACCTGCCAGGTTGCTTGAACTCTCCACCTCTAGGGGGGTTAAACTTTCAAACGGTGTTAGAATTTTAGAAAGTGAAGCCGTATGAAGAAGTTTAAAACAAGATACCTGGCTTTAAAGGTTGAATGTGATGGAAAGTTTAATAGAGACAGCTTCTGGAGAAATCTAATTGAAACATACCTGCGTTTATACGGTGAGTATGGATTGAGTAAGGCAAATCTTAGGCTTTTAGAGTTCAGAGAGAATAGATTCGCTATTCTCTCTGCAAACCATAATGCTCTACCCTATCTTAGAGCTGCTTTAATGTTGATTAGGGAGTTAGACGGTATGAGAACAATTATCCATGTTTTAGGTGTTTCAGGCACTGTTAAACGTCTTAAAGCTAAATTCCTCCCTGTAGATGTTGGGAAATCATAAAACTTTTTAGGAGCCGATTACATATTAGACTAGAATTCCTCGGAATAATTTGAGGCATTGTATACACTATTAATCGATAGATTTGAAAGTAGGAGGTGTAAAGGATGTTTGCAGCACAGGGAGCATACGACAGGGTTATTACGATATTCTCTCCAGAGGGTAGACTCTATCAAGTTGAATATGCTGTTGAAGCCGTTAAGAGAGGTGCAGCAGTAGTTGGATTAGCATGTAAATCATGCTGCGTTCTAGCTGCTGAAGAAAGACCTCCATCTAAACTTTTAGATGAAAATTTCACATGGAAGATTTTTAAGATAGATGATCACATAGGTGTTACTATAGCTGGTTTTGGACCTGACGCTAGACTTCTAGTAGATCAGGCAAGGGTTTACGCTCAAAGCAATAAGCTTATGTATGATGAACCCATAGATGTTGAAGTTCTAGTTAAGCGTATAGCTGATATTAAGCAGTTGTATACTCAGCACGCTGGGGTTAGACCGTTCGGAGTCGCTCTTCTCTTCGGAGGAGTTGACAGATACGGAGCTAGACTTTTCGTAACTTTACCTGGGGGAGATTACTGGAGTTACAAAGCTACATCTGTAGGTATGGGTAGTGAAGCTGCTATAGAGTTTCTCGAAGCAAACTACAGAGTAGATTTAACAGTCGACGAGACGGTACAGATGGTGATTAAAGCCTTGATTAAAGCCAGCGGCGGTAAAAGTGAAGATAGAAGGTTTAAAGTGGCTGTAATCCCGGTTGAAACCAAACAATTTAGGATATTAACCGATGGAGAAGTTTCAAAATATCTTGGAAACGTTTAGTGTGTGGTGGAAAATGTCTGAACAGCATGTTCTAGCTAGGCTACAATTATCGGGTGAAAAGTTTGAAATAATTGTTAATCCCGATTTCGCGTTAAACTATAGACTTGGTAAGATAAACGATATAGATAAGGTTCTAATAGCTTATGAAGTTTACACCGATGTAAGGAAGGGTTTGAAAGCATCCTCTGAGAAACTCATGAGATATTTCAAAACAACAGATGTGAAGAAGATAGCTGATATCATAGTTAAACAGGGAGAGCTTCAGATAACGGCTGAACAGAGGAGGAAACTAATAGAAGAGAAGAGGAAGCAGTTAATCGCGTTCATAACTAAAAACTGCATAGATCCTAGAACCAACCTTCCTATTCCAGCTTTAAGAGTTGAACAAGCTATGGAGCAAGTGAAGGTATCGATAGATCCCTTTAAAGAAGCTGAGGGGCAGGCTTTAAAAGTTATAGATGCATTGAGGTCCATTTTACCGCTTAAAATTGAAAGAGTGCGACTAGAGGTTAAAGTTAAACCGGAATATGCTCCTAAAATGTACAACTTCATAAAAAGCTACGGTTATTTGGAGAGGGAAGAATGGCTTAATGATGGTTCATGGACGGCGAACGTAGATATGCCGGCTGGACTCCAAACCGATTTTCTAGACAAGCTTAACAAGCTTACAAAAGGCACGGCTCAAGTTAGAATTTTAAAGTAGGTGGATCTTCCCTATGGTTGAACGTAGAATAGTTTTACCCGGTGAGCTTTTAGTTGAAGGCGATTATCAACCGGGTTTAAACGTGTTTAAGTATGGTGGAGGTTTCTACGCGTCTAAGATAGGTGTGCTATCTATAGTTAAGCAGACTGTTTCCGTAATAGCTTTACATGGTGTTTACGAACCTAAAATAGGAGATGTTGTTATAGGTAAGATTATAGATGTTGGCACTTTCAGCTGGACTGTTGACATAAAATCACCCTACACTGCTGTTTTAAATGCCTCTGATTACTTTAAAGGTAGGTTTAACCCTGTTAAAGATTCTCTGATTAAAACATTGAAGCCTGGAGATATGATAATAGCGCAAATAGCCGATTTTGATAGGACTAAAAACCCTGTTTTAACTGTTCAAGGCTCCGGTTTAGGAGGTATAACTAAAGGCGTTATAGTTGAACTGTCCCCTTCAAAGATACCTAGGCTTATAGGTAGGAAAGGCTCTATGATAAACCTCCTCAAGAAGGAGGGGAGGTGTGACATAACCATAGGCAAAAACGGTTTAATCCACATAGTTGGTGAGAAGCCTGAAGACGAAGAGTTGGTTGCTCAAGCGATAAGAAAAATAGAGAAGGAAGCTCATACTATGGGTTTAACAGATAGGATTATGAAGCTCATGAGGAAAGGGAGGGAGTTAAATGTCAACTGAATTCATAAGAGTTGATGGAAGACTTCCAGATCAGCTCAGACCTATAAAAATGGTTGTAGGAGTACTCGATAGAGCTGATGGATCAGCATACGTTGAACAGGGAAATACAAAAGTCCTAGTAGCGGTTTACGGTCCTAGAGAGATTCATCCAAAGCATCAGGCGTCGCTAGACTCCGCCATAGTAAGATGTAGATACCACATGGCACCATTCTCAACTAAAGAGAGGAAAACACCAGCTCCATCACGTAGAGAGGTGGAGCTCTCTAAGGTGATAAAAGATGCATTATCTCAAGCTATTTTCTTAGAGAACTTTCCTAGAACATCCATAGATATTTTCATAGAGGTTTTAGAGGCGGATGGTGGAACAAGATGTGCTAGCATCAACGCGTGTTCTCTAGCTTTAGCCAACGCTGGTATACCACTTAGAGACCTCGTTTCATCTGTAGCCGTAGGCAAGTATAAGGGTCACATAGTACTGGATTTAAACGATGAAGAAGATGAAGTTGCTGAAGCTGATATGCCTATAGCAATAATGCTCAGCCTCAATAAGATAACGCTTCTACAAGTTAACGGTGTTTTAACGGAGGAGGAGTTTAAGCAAGCTTTTAATTTAGCAGTTAAAGGATCTATGGAGATTAATAGGGTTCAAAGGGAAACTCTTAGAAGCATCTACGCGTCTATTAAAGGTGAAGAAGATTGAAAACGTTTAAAGTAGTATCTCAGCTCGTTAGAACAAGAATAGTAGACCTGCTTAATAAGAATTCCCGGATGGACGGCAGGGGTTTACTAGACTACAGAGAGATTAAAGTTGAGAAAGGCTTTATCAGTAAAGCTGCCGGGTCGGCTCAAGTTTCAATAGGATCTACAAAGGTTCTCGCTGGGGTTAAAGTTGAATTGGGTGAACCCTTCCCAGATGTGCCTGATAAAGGTGTTTTAACAGTTAACGCTGAACTAGTTCCTCTCGCATCGCCAGCCTTCGAGCCGGGTCCACCTGATGAAAACGCCGTAGAGCTCGCTAGAATAGTTGATAGAGCTTTAAGAGAAACTGAAACAGTCGATTTAAAAATGTTGTGTATAGAGCCTGGTAAGAAGGTTTTCGTGGTTTTCGTAGACATATATGTTTTAGATTATGATGGCAATTTTATTGACGCGTCTTCACTCGCCTCGATTCTCGCATTGGGCAATGCGAGAATTAGAAAATTCAGAGTTGAAGAGGGGAAGCTTAAATACGAAGACGGGTACATTCCCCTCCCTATAAGACACATACCTGTTACTGTAACCTTAGCTAAACCTGATGATGGCCCGTTTATAGTGGATCCAAACCTTGAAGAAGAATTCAGCCTAGGTAATAGAATATCTATTTCGATAGATGAGCTTGGTAGAATTTGCGGCATTCAAAAGCTTGAGGGAACACTATCTGTAGACGAAATCTTTGAAGCTATATCTACAGCTAAAAATGTCGCGCCAAAACTCATAGAGATTGTGAAAAAGGAGAGTGGTTTAAATGTCTAATCAACCTGAGAACGCGGGTATGGGCTCTATGAAGGCTAAATACGGGGCTCCACTTAGAAGCAGGTACATTAGGATCCTTCAGATGGCTAAAAGAGTCTACGATTGTCCTAAGTGCGGTATGCGTAAAGTCAAGCGTATGAGTGTAGGTATATGGCTCTGCTCAAAGTGCGGCTATAAGTTTGCAGGTGGAGCATATCAACCTACCACTGAAATGGGTAGAGTAGCTTCACGTATAAGGAAATAGGCTGGGTACGTATATTGAAATTAGAGTGTTGCGTTAAGCTCCGAGTAGATTCAAGCATTTTAGAGTCTGCCTTTAAAGCCCTATACCCGGAAACTATACGCCTAATCTCGAGAAGGGTATCTGTAACGCTTGAGAAAACCGAAGACTCAATAGTTTTCAAGTTTAACGCTAAAGACCCTACAGCTTTAAGAGCCGCTTTAAACTCATACTTAAGATGGTTTTCAGCGGTTAAGAAGAGTTTAGAGTATGTAAAGACGTTTTAAACCCGTATTTAAGATATTTTAGCGGTTGGAAAAGTTAAAGTTTACAGAGAGACTTTAAACCTTTTCAATGAATAAGTCCATCTAAATACGATAGGTCTTCGACTGTAAATTTTTAAAGTGGGTTTAAGTTTAAACATTGAAGTATGTTATGAACAGCGGCTTACGTATAATCGTATTGATAAAGCAAGTGCCAGATATTGGGAAAGTTAAATTTAACGTCGAAGAAGGTAGGATAGATAGAAGTTCAGCATCATTGGAGACAAACCCCTTCGATTTAAACGCACTTGAGACAGCTATTCAGTTTAAGGAACATATTGGAGGCTATGTAACAGTCGTAAGTATGGGCCCCCCTCAGGCTGAATCGAGTTTAAGAGACGCCTTAGCTAGAGGAGCTGATAGAGCCATCCTTCTCACGGATAAATTTTTCGCTGGAGCAGATACGCTTGCCACATCTTACACGTTAGCTACAGCTATTAGAAAAATCGGCTTTTTCGATTTGATAATCTGCGGTGAGAAGACCGTGGATGGTGATACTGGTCAAGTTGGACCTGAAGTTGCTGAGCATCTCAATATTCCACACGTCGCTTATGTATGCGAAATCAGATCAGCCACGTTGGATAGGCTTCTAGTAGTCTCCGATATGGGTGACAAATATCTGATCGAAGTTAAGCTTCCAGCTCTAATCACTGTGACTAAAGATATAAACACGCCTAGGCTTCCAACTTTGAGAAATGTTCTCAAAGCCAAGAAGGCTAACATTGAGGTTTGGAGTGCCGATGACTTGGCAGACTATGGTGAGTTATGTAGATTCGGTCTTCAAGGCTCTATGACCACAGTATTCAAAATAGTTTTCCCGTCCGAAGAGGGGAGGAGGGGGTTAATCTTCCACGGGGAAGATGCCGTTGAAAAACTCGTAGAAGTTTTACGTGAAAGGGGGTTTATAGCTTGAATCAACCGGTTAAAAATGGTGTGATGGTATACGCTGAACAGGAGGAAGGAATAGTGCATCCGGTTTCATTCGAGCTTCTAGGTAAAGGTAGGGAGTTGGCAGATAGGCTTAACATTGAGCTTTGGAGCGTCTTATTGGGATATCGTGTTCGAGATAAGGCTGAAACCCTCATCCATTATGGTGCCGATAGAGTTTTTCTCTACGACGACCAGATGCTTGAAGAATTTGACGTAGTTAAGTATAAACATGTGCTTGTTGAACTTGTTAGAGAAGTCGCTCCTCAATTGTTTCTAATAGGTGCAACACCGCTAGGTAGGAGTTTAGCTCCAAGAATTGCAGCAGCGTTGAATACTGGTTTAACCGCAGACTGCATCGATATTCAAATCGATGATAGAGGTGAAATCGTACAGATAAGACCCGCTTTCACAGGGAACATAATCGCTCACATAAAGACTAGAAGTAGACCTATTATGGCGACCGTTAGATACCGGGTTATGAAGCCTCTACCTAGGGATAATTCGAGAAGAGGGAAGATAGTTGAGAGGTCTCCTCCAAAGCTTCCAGATACGGGCTTAAAGTTTTTAGGTGAAGTTTCAACGCGATCCGTAAACCTTGCAGAAGCAGATATAATAGTATCAGGCGGTAGAGGTCTGAAGAAGAAAGAGGATTTGAACATGCTTAAAGAATTAGCCTCCCTCCTAGGAGGAGTGGTAGGTGTTAGTAGGCCTCTCGTCGACGATGGATGGATATCTAAAGACCACCAAGTAGGCTTTAGCGGGAATACTGTTAAACCTAAACTCTATATTGCATGCGGTGTTTCAGGTTCTCCCCAACATATGGCTGGTATGCGTGATTCCGAAGTCATAGTTGCTATAAATATCGATCGATCAGCGCCTATTTTCCGAATAGCCGACTATGGAATAGTAGGCGATTTATATGAGGTTGTACCTAAATTGATTGAAGCTTTAAAGAGGTTGAAGGAGAATGAGTAGCTTAAGTTTAGATTTTATCGAAAAGCTTAAAGCAATCGTGGGGGAAGACTGGGTTGTTCAAGGCGAAGACCTCGTAGCTAGCTACGTGTTAGATGAAACCCCTCCTCCAATAAGACCTCAACCACACTTAGACGTTGTTGTTGTTAAACCAGATTCTTCAGAAGAAGTTTCTGAAATCCTTAAGTTAGCAAATCAATATAATACCTCAGTTTTCCCTAGAGGCGGAGGTACAGGCCTAGTTGGAGGATGCATACCGACAGCTTCAGGAGTCATCCTTTCATTTGAGAGAATGAATAGGATTATCGTCGACAGGGATAATTTAATGGCTGAAGCTGAAGCTGGTGCAACTTTAAGAGACCTTTTAAATGCTTCAGATGAAGCTGGCCTATTCTTCCCACCGCATCCAGGTGATGAAGGAGCTCAAATAGGCGGTTTAATAGCCTGTAATGCCGGTGGATCTAGAGCCATTAAAACCGGAGTTATGCGGAACTACGTACGCGGCTTAGAAGTCGTTCTACCTACTGGGGAGATTCTAAAACTCGGCGGCAAACTCTTGAAGAACAACTTCGGATTCGACCTAATGCAACTTATAATTGGAAGCGAAGGCACCTTGGCCGTTATAGCTAAGGCTTGGATACGTCTATATCCAAAGTTTCCAGCAACTGCAACCTTGATAATTCCATTTGAATCGAGAACTACTGCTGTTAAAGCAGTACCTAAGATTCTCCACGCGGGTATTTTGCCGCTAGCCTTAGAATATGTTGAAAAGATTCCCATCGAAAGGTCGGCCGAACACTTAGGTTTAAAGTGGCCCTGTAGAGTCGGTGAAAGCTTTCTCATAGTAATATTGGCTGAGCAGTCTAATGAAGCTTTATACAGCCAATGCGAGCGGCTTTTATCGCTTTGCGAGGAATTCGGCTCTCTTGAGCCGCTTCTAGCTGAAAGCAGAGAAGAACAGGAATACATTCTGAAGATTCGCAGTGAAATATATTCATCTCTTAAACCCGACATGGTAGATATATTGGATGCTACTGTTCCACCAGCATCCATAGGTTTTTTTATGGATGAGGTCGAGAGAATAGCTAAACGCTACAATACATATCTACCATCATATGGACATGCAGCAGATGGAAACATACACGTTCACATAATGAAAGAACAAGGTTGGCGTATGGAAGACTATGACAAAGTTAGAGATGAAATATACGCTGCTGCCGTAGGGCTCGATGGAACAATAACAGGTGAACACGGCGTAGGAGCTGTTAGAAGAAAAAGCGTAGATAAGTTTCTAAATCCAACACATGTAAAGCTCATGAAAGAGATTAAACGCATATTCGACCCGAAAAACATATTAAACCCAGGCAAAGTACTACCGTAATCTGCCGTTTAAAAGTTAAAATAAAAGCTCTTTATAATATTCACATGGGGGCGGGTAAGCCAGTGAGCGGGTTTCCGGACGCTTAAGCGTCTGGAGGAAACTCCTCCGCGCAGGTGGAATCACACCACGGCGACGTGGGGGGCGGGAGCCCCGGCTCCGGCGCAGAAAAGTCACTCTCACCCGGTGCATGTGGATGATAGGCGGTTCAACCGCTGACAATACCGGGATGTAGAGGTGAAACTGCCGTCCTGTGGGCGTTAAGGCGAAGGAAGCCTATGAGCTTCCACCTGAGGCTTCAGTAGGCCGCATTAGTCGAATCCCGCTTAAAACAAAAGGAGGGTTACGGCTGGCATACCCGCTCCTTGAGGCTGGTGACATTTAAATAGGACTCCGTCTGTGGCTTCGAGCGGCTAGATGCCAGACGCGATCCCACCTACATAATGAGGGAGGTGATGCTTCACTCCACCCTCTCCTTAAATTTATGAATAGGCTTCCAAATATCTTCTCTTCTCAAAGTATTTAATTTTTGCTCATCTATCCCCTAACTGAAGTAAGGGGTTTTCTGGAGCACAATTTTTATGAATTAGTGGAGAAAAATCCGTTGTTAAATGGGCGCTAAGACTGCAAAGAGTGCGCTTAAGGCTACAATTATTATGAGGAATATTATGGATGATACTATTGCTATGGATAGTGCTCCGGTCCACCCGACGTCGAAAATGGTTTTATAGGATGCTAACCACGCGAGGAAAGCTAGTATTATTGCCAGTATTGATGATAGTTCACCTAAAAATAGGTATAGGATTATTGATGATAGAGCTATAACTATTGTAAACACTATCGGTCCTATGAGCGTAGCAAGCATGGCTTTCCCCATCGAAGCCTTTTTTCCAACTATGATTCTAGCCGCTATATAGACTGGTATTGATGCGAATATCCATGCGATAAGTAGCATTAGTATTAATGTTGTTAAAGGCGGGATCGTCCAAATGGCAAATGGACGAGGCATATTTAACACTTTCCTCCCATTCTTCACTGTACTATGATGTGTTCTTATTGGCTGGTTGAAGTTTCAGATTTTTCCTCTTTCTTCAATTCCTGTTCAATTTCCCTCTCAATATCCTCTATAGGCTTTGGTGGAGGAGTTGTTGCCAGCGTATATCCTATCCAAGCCAGAATCGCTAGTACTCCTCCAACTGCGACAAAGCCTGTGAGTTTAAGCACGAGCAGTGCGTAGTCTGTTAGAAAGACAAGGTAAGCATAAACTAGTATGCCTAGAACTCCCGCCGCAAGTAGTAGTGCACCTATAACTTGGTCTTTACTCATGTAAACCACCCGGATATTGAAAATAGTTTAATCCTTAGCTAGATTTAAGATTTACCACAACTCTCAACGTTTGTTACATTTTCCTCTACGCATTTAATCTGGAGGAACACTATCTGATCAGCGTTTTAGCCAGAATGTAGACGATCAAGCCTACGATGAAAGCGGTGACTATTGGTGTAAAATTCAACTGTTGAAACTCAGCGGTTGACCTTTCTCCAAAGGTTTGACTGAGGCTCTTATTACTCGCTTCTACGTCTTCAGAAATCCCTTGAGAAAGAGGCCTCACCTTTCCCTCTTCGTCGGTATGGGTTTGAAGTGGAGCTTGAAGCGTAGTCGAAAGTATTATTGCTAACACTACTCCCAATACTATGCTGGTAGCGGCCTTCTTAATTTGTCTAGTCATCATATAAGAATATCACGCTTTTAAAAGATAATTCTAATGTTTAGAACGGCCTCCTCCTCCATATTCTAAAGGTTTCATACCAGAAGATGATCGCTGCTATTGCCGCGACGATTAAAGCCATAGCGTTTACCGTAGACCATGTTAGAAGTTGATACGCCACTATTGTCATGAAGAAACTGGCATAGAATAAGTATCTTGGAAGAGCCAACCCCATAACATTTACAAACAGGCTTAAAACACCTGCGTCGACTTTTCTCGTGACAATATACCTACCGTATGCATCCTTACCAACCAAACCAAGCGTTTCCAATTTATCAAGATGGTGAAACGCTAAGCTTGGACTTGAAAACCTTAATGCCCTCTGGACTTCCCTCACGCCAACCCCCCTTCTATTCTTCAGAAGATACATGTAGACTTGCAACGTTTTACCTCTAAGAGCATACTCTACCTTCTCCATATCCGGCTCTTTAGACTTCTCAGACATTTCGGCTCCTCAATCAAACAATCGACTAGATCATGAATAAATATTTCCCTGTCAGGATGGGAAGGTTTTCTGAATATTTAGCACGTTTAAGTATATTTGAAAAAGTCGAACAATCGCCAGTTTATTTAAATCCTTTAAAATGCTTCTACATGTTAATATACATAGAATAGAGACCTAGTATAGGATTTCCTCTAGCCTGTTGCTTTCAAGGGCTTTCTTAAGCTCTAAAGCTATTCGCTTACCCGTAGACATAGGCTCGTTAAACAGGTATGCCGTGTATGGTGAACCCTGAGGGTATAGATTTGTACCGGCAACTATCCTAGCGGAAACTTCGAAAACTGTAAACCCCCTACTGGGATGATATATCGTTTCAAGGCAAAATGGTCCTACTATCCCCGGTGGGAAAAGCCTCTGAGAAGCCAATACCACTCTAGCACCCATGTCAAGACAATCCTTTAAAAAGCTTTCCCTTAAAATTAAAGGCTGATTTCCAGTAACAGTGTAGTCGAAGAACTCCTCTGGAACGTTGGGAAGCCCTCTATATGCCTCATCTATAGGCTCTATACGTTTATCCATACCTAGAAGTTCAAGTCTACCCTTCGTCACTCTAAACCCCACATCCAGCATTAGACTGTAGAAGAAGTGGAAGTAGTAGCGTACTCCAGGTACGAACTCCTGTATGGAAGCTTCTTCAACACTTTTTATAAGCCTCTTCTCCATAGCCCGTTTAATCTTCTCTTCAAGCTCTTCAGCAGAATCTGCTATGAAGTATCCTGTTCCTCCTTTTGCACCAGGATACTTTACGAATACTTTACAGTCGACTTCCGAGGGGTTTTTAAACTCTCTCGGGGTTTTCAAACCAGCCTCCCTAAACCATTCTCTCTGTTTAGATCTATCGCTCTCCCACAGTAAAACCATTCTGTTGCCGAACATAGGTACGAAAAGCCTATTAAGAATGTTAGCGGCTCCAATATACTCGACGAAAGAGCCGTGAGGTATTATCACACAATTCTCCTCTACAAGCCTCTCCTGAACGTCTTTAGAAAGTATGTCTTTAAATTCTCGCACCTCTATGAAAATGTCTGGTTTAGCTAGAGGGAAAGCTTCGTAGACAAATCTACGGTCTGGTGTTGTCACACCAAGCGTTTTGAATTTCAGCCATTTAGCTCCGTGGAAAATTTGAAGTGCTGAATGAGAGCATATAGTTGAAATGGTTAATCTGCTCTTATCGTATTTTGAAAACAGCCTTCTAATTTCACCACTCGTTATCATGTTACAGCCTCTCTAAGTCTACCGTGTTTATAAGCGTATGAAATTTCAATAGTGGTTAGATCTAAAACGCTTTCAATCCTATCGAGTCCAAGTTCTCTGAGGACTTCAGAATAACATATTGAAAGCCTCCTCATTTCAGGTGAAGTGGGTCCTACGCATGGACTTCCAGGGACTCTAGGACTTACGTCGAACACGTAGAATTCAAGCCTCCTACCTTCAGGATCTTCAGGGTCGTATACTATGGCTCCTTGAAGTGCGAAAGAACCTATAAGTCCTGGAGGATACTCCAACCTACATATTTCAATAAACTTTTCAGCAGCCTTATAGACAAGCGGCTTCTGAGACTCTCTCATGGTTACTCCGAAGTGGCCGATCTCCTCATTCTTAATAGGGACGTTTAAATCAAGCTGGTCTTTTGCGGGCAAGTTTAATACTCCATGTAGGTTTACCTGCCTCCTATCATCGAATCCTAGGAAGTCGAACGGTGGGAAGACGTCTGTGAGAGCCCACGCGTGGAAGTTTGCGTTAAACCTCGGACCTAGAGCATACTCTTCTATTATAGATTGTTTAAGATCCTCCTCCGATATAACGTCTTCCCTTATAAGCTTCTCAGCCTTAGTCCAATACTCCTCCGGGGTGTTTGCCGTGAAGAACGCTCTTTCAAGAGGCTTCTTCTTCTGTCTAACTTTTACAATAACCAGTCTATCTATTTTCTCTGGGCTTAAAAACATTCTGGGCGTTTTAATTCCCGCCTTTTCCAAAAGCCAGTACTGGTTTCTAGGGAGAAGCCTCTCCTCTGTTTTCAAGAGGTACCTATTCCCATATATTGGGACGTAAAACTTATTCTCTATGTTTTCCCACCCCACGTAGACTGTGAAGGACCTATTCGGTATGAAAACAGTATTCAATTCTCGAAGTCTATCTTGAACATTATCGTCGATTATCTCTTCAAACTTATCTAGGAGGATGACTTCATCGAATAGAAACCTGTTGTATTTTACGTAAAGCTCCTCCCTACCCTTTTGACATACAACTACTGTTTTGAAGCCAGCGTATTTAGCGGATACTGCAACTTCTTCTGCTGAATGGCTTCCAAGCACACCTATGGTTGGTTTACCATATTTTAAAACCAGTTCTTGAACTTCGCTTCTCTCAATAGTCATATGGTTTTCCCTGTTAAAATGTTGTTGATTCTAGCTTAAAAAGCTGAGAACTACTTAAACTTTTTAATGCGATTTTCCTATGTAACCTGAAGCATATGCGAGTTAAAATGTCTGGTTTTAGAAGTCTTTCAACGGTCGATGAAGCCTTGAAAAGGCTTTTAGAAGCTATTAAGGATCATAAGCTTAGCGTTGAGGAGGTGTCTCTGGAAAACTCCGTCGATAGGATATGTGGTGAAGATTTACTGGCTCCCGTAGATATTCCCCCTTTTAACAGGTCAGCTGTAGACGGCTATGCAGTCAGATACATAGACGTTTTGAGTGCGTCACCATCCAACCCTATAGAACTTAAAATCGTAGGCGTCTCGGAAGCTGACTATGACCTAGGAACACTTCCAAAAGTTAATCCCGGAGAGGCTGTAGAGATTTACACGGGTGCCCCCATACCGTTTGGAGCAGACTCCGTGATCATGGCTGAATTCTGTAAAAGAGATGGAGATAAACTGTGGGTTTCAAAGCCAGTAGCATACATGCAGAATATTTCAGTGAAAGGGGAGGACTTTAAAACCGGGGATCTTGTCGTAGCTAAAGGCGTTAAATTGAAACCGTGGCATGTAGGTGCTCTAGCTTCCCTAGGCATAGTAAGCGTAACAGTTTACCGTAAGCCCGTAGTCTTAATAGCATCAACTGGTTTAGAGCTTAAACAGCTGGGCTCTGAAGACCACTCGGGTAAAATATACGACTCAACTAGGCCTATGCTTAAAGCGCTTTTGAAAAACATTAACTGTACGGTTTTAGACTTTGGAATACTTCCCGACGAGCCTACATACACTATGAAAACGATTTCTAAGCATTTAGAATCGGTCGATTTAGTGATAATTACTGGTGGGACAAGTCTAGGTTTGAGAGATGCGACGCCGGAGGCTTTAAACATGTTGGAAGGTTCAAAGTTGATCTTCCACGGGGTTCGTATGAGACCTGGTAAGCCTACTGGTGCATATCTTGTAAAAGATAGGATTATTTTCATGCTTTCAGGCTTCCCAGTTGCAGCCTTCATAGGGTTTAAAGTCTTCGTTGAACCAGCTATATATGCTTTAACAGGTTCTAAGCCAGACCCGCAACCTACTGTTAAAGCATATGTTACCAGGAGGTTGGCTAAGCCTACGGGTGTTAAAGCGTACATTAGAGTTAGAGTTTACCGTTCTCAAAACCGTTTTTACGCCGAACCTCTTAGATTGACGGGATCAGGGATACTTTCAACTCTGACCAGGGGTAACGGTATTCTCGTTTTAGAAGAGGAAGTGGAAGGTCTTGAAGAAGGGGAGGAGGTTGAAGTTCTACTCACACAGCCTTTTGAAGAGGTGGAGTAGGATTGGCGAAGGTTTTCCATAGGCTTATGAAGGTTGATGAAGCTGTAGAGCTCGTTAAAAGGCATCTAAAATCGCTCAGCCTCGAGTTAGAGTACGTAGCTTTAACGGAAGCTCTAGGTAGAATTCTCGCTGAGACTGTAGTTTCACCAATTGATTATCCTCCGTTCGACCGGGCAACTGTAGACGGCTATGCCGTTAACAGCACCAGTCTGCTGAATGCTGATGAGGAAAACCCTGTTAAACTTAGAGTTGTTGGAGAGGTTAAAGTTGGGGAGCTTCCAGGTTTGGAAGTTAAACCGGGTGAAGCTACGGAAATACATACCGGCGCCCCAATCCCAAAGGGAGCAGACTCAGTTGTAATGTCTGAGTATACTAAAAGGGTTGGAGACTACGTATTCATCTACAGGTCTACCTATCCTGGTGAAAATATCGCTCAAACCGGTGTAGATTTAATGGTTGGTGAAACTCTGCTTAGAAAAGGCGTGGTTTTAACGTCTAGGGAAATCAGCGTACTTGCTGCTATTGGGCTTGATAAGATTCCAGTTTACAGGAGAGTTAAAATCGCCGTAATCTCAACGGGATGCGAGGTTCAGCCGCCAGGCTCCCCTCTAAAACCAGGCAGGATCTACGATGTAAATAGCTCTACGATTTCCTGTATGCTTAGAGAATTAGGCTGTCAACCGGACATATTAGGGATATACCCTGATGACTTTGACGTTTTACGTGAAGTCGTTGGAAAAGCCCTTGAAAACTACGACGTTGTAATATCGTCTGGAAGTACTTCAGCTGGGTTTGGCGATGTAATCTATCGGGTTTTCAATAGTCTAGGTAAACCAGGCGTTCTAGTTCATGGGCTTTTAATGAGACCTGGCAAGCCCACCGTTGCAGCCGTGATAAATGGTAAATTTGCATTGGGATTACCTGGTTTCCCAGTTTCAGCTATGATAGCTTTCCACATGTTTGCAAGACCGATTATCGCGCATCTAATCGGTCTTCCGATTGAAAGTCCCCTCAAGATCAGAGCGTCTCTACCGTTTAGAGTTAAGACGGGTGGTGGAGTGAAAACAATAATACCTGTGAGTTTAACTTCAAACCACTTTGGTTTTTTCTCAGCATATCCTATTGTTGAAGAATCTGGAGCCATATGGAGATTGGCTTTATCTGACGGCTTTATAGAATGTCCCGAGGAGAGGGACTTCCTCGATGAGGATGAAGAAGTATATGTGACGCTTTTCTCTAAATCTATCAAGCCAGCTGACCTAGTCTTCATTGGAAGCCACTGTCTAGGTTTAGATATCCTCTTCGAGTGTTTTAGAGAACCATTAACCATGAAAATGGTTAACATAGGTTCAATGGGAGGGCTTTTAGCCGTTAAAAGAGGTGAAGCCGATGTAGCAGGTATTCACCTTCTAGACCCTGAAACTATGCAGTATAATATCCCTTATATAAGAAAATACGGGTTAGAAGGTAGAGTTGTACTAGTTAGAGGATATGCTCGAACACAGGGCTTCATAGTGAAACCCGGTAATCCGAAGAAGATATGCGGGTTTAAAGACTTCTTCAGAGAAGATGTTACAATCATAAATAGAAATAAGGGCTCTGGAACAAGAGCTTTAATAGATGAAGGTTTACGGAAAGCCTCTGAAAGCCTCGGGTTGAAGTTTGAAGAGGCAGTTAAAAGAATCAGAGGTTACACATTTGAGGCTAAAACCCACTCTGCAGTAGCCTCTGCCGTAACACATGGTAAATGCGACGTAGGCGTAGGCATTGAAGCAGCAGCCTACGCATGTGGATTGGAATTCATACCGATAGCTGAAGAATCCTATGATTTCTTAATCCTAAGCGATAGGCTTCAGAAGAAGCCTGTTCAACTCTTCATTGAAATCCTTGGATCTGACATGTTTAAAAGAGTACTTATGGAGAGGCTTAGAGGATATAGGTCTCTTAAAGAGACTGGTAGTGTGGTATACCGCTGAAAGCGTCATCCGGTCAAAAAATACTCCGTCGCCCCATCTATAGTGGAAGACGAGAGTATGTTTAAAAATCGAAGTCTGCTTATCAATATCTTATGTGTCTTCTTAAAGTCTATTTAGATGATGGCGTTAGAAGGAAGCTAATAGCAACAGATGTAGCTTTAATCATGCGTGAGGAGGATGGTTTCAGACTTAGATTTTTAGAGCCGAGTAGAGATGTTCTACTTAGAAAAGCTATGCTTCAATTTTTAGATGCATTAAATTCTCTGATTGTATTCAAGGCTTTAGAATGACACTTCAATGTTTAAAAGACAGCAATAAGTATACTATTTTGGGAGAATGGGGAGAAGACGGGGAGAAAGATCAGATCCGAAGCTATCCTATTTAACGACTTTCCTGAAGGTTGTTGAAGAGGGTGGGTTTAGAAAGGCCGCTAGAAAGCTAAACGTATCCCCTGTAGCTGTTATGAACCATGTTAAAGCTTTAGAGGAGTACTTTGGTGTAAAACTGTTCAAGCCGCATGAAGGTCTAACCCCTGAGGGTGAAAACGTTTACACGGCTGTAAGAGAAACTGTAAGTAGGCTTTCTCTTCTTAGGGGAATGGTTCCCGAGGTGGAGAAAGCTGGCAAGATTAAGCTAACTGTTTACACGACTGAAACCCCCATGGAATATCTCCTCCCATGCTTCCTACTGAGGTTTAAAGAATTTAACCCCGATGTTGATTTTCAGGTAGAGGTAGGTCTTCTAGAAGATGTAAAGTTGAGTCTTAAAGAAGGGTTGGCTGACGTGGGGCTTGTAATGATTCCGGAGCATTTGAAAAACACGTTTCTCGATGGATTTGAATCTTTAGATATTCTGAAAGATTCTCTCGTAGCGGTATCCTCCCTCCTCCATAGGATTTCAAGGATTAAGCCCATAGATCTTCGAGTTCTGAGTAAACAACCGTTCATACTAGATAAGCCGGGATCAGACAATAGACTGTTTACAGATGAAATGTTCTCCCTCAACCTGATAGACCCATCCACCTTAAATGTTAGATTCGCTCTGAGAGGTTCTTCAGCTATAATGAGTGCCGTAAGCCAAGGATTAGGGGTAAGCATACTACCTGAAATGCTCACTAGAAAATGGGTTAAAGCCGGCTTAGTATCAACTAGCCGCTTGGAATGTAAAGGGATCGATTTAGTGCTTCTCCTAATCAAACCGGAGGGTTCTTGGAGCGATTTAGTTAAATCTATATGGAAATTTGCTAAAAGTTTTACTGAAATCTACGGAAGCAATCCTCCGTGTTTGCAGAGATTCACACCGTTATAAAAGTCGTTTTACGTAGATGATAGGCCTTCACTCATACTTTCTCTTGAATGAAAGACGGAGGGTTTTCACAACTTCTCCAATTAAATATATCGCGGTAGCAGTTAAGCTGAAAACGAGTGTGGCTAGGGATATGGCATAAGGTATTGGATCAGGTTCATACGTTATCGTTATCACACCATTCATAGTCGGCAATAGTATCTCCATGAACGGGACTCTAACTCCGAGAATCTTTGATAGGTTTGGAGGATAGTACGGGATTACTGTAGTGGGTCTTCCATTTACTTTTACATTGAGCTCAGGATAGTAAACCATTCTAATCCTAACTCTATCGTCAATTTTAGCTCCTCTAAACTCTAAAATCACGCTGTCTACATTGTAATTTAAAATCCGTATGGTTGCTGTTGAATTTTCAATTGAAACTATGGGATTAAAAGTCTTCATTCTAAAGACCTCAAATAAGCCGTTTGAGAAAACCATCACGTACCCATTTTGCTTGAGAGAGTTTTTAATTGAAGGATTTATGACGGCTATGTATGTTACACCCAGCTCCCTGGTTAATACATCCAACTTCCCCAGATCATTAGCTAATCTATTAGCATCCATCGATAGAATACGGCCCCCCTCAGTATTCGCTATGGGATCTGTTATATACCTAGTTCCATATATTCCACCTATTGTCGGAGTATTCGACATTAAAGAGGTCAGATAAACGTAGTGACTGGGGGGATTAACAACGCCTAGAGTGTCTTGAACTAGAATGTACGTGTTTGATTTACCTGAATCCTGAATCCACTCTATTAACTCGTCTACTCTGGCTGGTAGAGAGTAGTCTACGCTTAGGGGGAATACTATGCGGCGGTTTAGTGGGTAGAGTATATCCGTAGTCTCCAACTGAGAGCCTAAAGATATGAATATGAGCGTTAGCGTTAAAATTGAGCGTAGTATAACACTAGTAGGTTTAATAGTGTTCTTCCTACCAAAGTTCTTCAAGATGTATATGGTTCTGGAGAAGCCTACACTTGCCAACACTATTAACATATATCTTGCAAGAGCTACACATTTACCAAAAGCCAGCTCCTCATAGAAAGGTATAACTCTCGTTAAATCCACCCATCCTATTCTAAAGCTTTCATATCCTGCACCTATCCATAAGAGCAATATGGATGAAATCAATGGATGGTAGCAGTCATCCTTGTAAACGATGTAACTTGCCAGTAGGAATGGTGTGGCTAAAATGAGGATTGATGGATTAACCGATACTAATGAGGCGGTAAAAATGGAAAAACCCAGTAGAAGAAAAACAACCCCTAACTTCTCTCTTAAACCCATTTTTACGCTTCTAGTCCAAATCCATACTCTAAGAGGAATGGCTAGTAATGCTAAAGATATCATAAGCCAAGTATATGGTTTAAAAGTCTCCACGATATCTATAAGAGCCCATTTTCCAACATCCCATTTAATGTTCCAAACAAGGTTATGATACGTTTTATTGTATTTCAACATTGGGATAAGCCAGAATGCTGAGGATGCTACGGTAAAACAGACTATTAAACCATAGTCTAAAAAGGTTCTCCAGAGAATTCTAGCGTTTAAGCTTAAAATCCTCATAGCCATTAAAACGGCTATGGAGATAGCTAGAGAGAAGAAAACCATTGGGTGAGTTACCATGGCGGATGCTGAAAGAAACGCTGCCCATGTGCAGACAGTAAACCACTTCAACCCTAAATCTAAATCCACAGTACGGATCATTAGAGCTAAAGCCGAGAATGAGAGAATTATTCCCATGCTCTGCCCCCACATACCTACTTCGTAAATCTGTCTAAGCCCAGCATCAAGCCAAGCGCTCTCTCCCGGGAAAACTGTTACCGCAAGTAGTGCCGCTACCACGGCTCCAATTCTATCGGCTGTTAAAGTTCTAACATAAGCATAGATTGTTAGAGCATACGATGCATAGACTACGTTCAGCGCAAGCTTATAAATCGTGTAAAAGTCCATAAAGTTTAGAAGACCGTAGGCTAGAAGCGCTACGTAACTGTGAGGCCCGCAGTAGTAGAACTGGTTAAGAGGCCAACCGTACTGGTTTAAAGGATCCCAGCCTAGAAGCCTACCTTTTGGTAGTAGGTATTTTAAGGTGAGCCATGCTTGATTTATATAGTTTGGATGATCCCACCCTATCAGTATACCAGGTCTGTAGAATGTTTTAATCGATAAAGTAGCATACGCCACTATGGCTGCTAACGATAGATAGTCCCAGTTTTTCCTCAGATAGTCGCTGAAACTACTCATTCAGGATTTCTCAAGCTGAAGAACCTTATTAAGACTACAATAGATATAGGAAAACCACTACTAGAATAAGCCATACAGTGAATGCCGAGGTGAATTTCCAATACCTGAATAACATGCTGGGGTTACTGGCTACCGCTACGTCTCTCCAGACGATATTGGTATAGAATGCTACGAGATATATGGCGAAGGGTATGGTTAAAATGAGCCTAACTCCATGGACATGTAAACTGTAAACAATGTAAACTATAACCGTTAAAAGTGATGCTGCTAACAGTTCACGTTTGATTTGAATCTTCCTATAATATTTAAGAGCTGTTCTATGGGTTTCCGCTCCACCTCCCAGCTCAAGAAGCTCTCCTACACGTTTTCCGAAGGATAATAACAGGGCTAGTGAAAATATGCCTACTACAAGCCAAGGCGATGCTGGAACTGAAATAGCGTAAGCTCCTACAACAGCTCTTATAACGTAATTTAGAGACAAGGCGGTCACGTCAATAAGTGCGTAGCTTTTCAGAAGAAAACTGTAGAGTTGTGTATTTAAAAATAGTAGAATCATCAGCAGTAATACGTTTAAGCTAACATGGTAGGCTATGGAGAAGCCGGCGAACGCTGTTAAAATGCTTAATATTGTTGCCTCTCTTATTGAGATCAAATTTGAAGGTAGAGGGCGGAGACGTTTACTCGGATGCCTCCTATCTCTCTCTAAATCTCGGATATCATTAATGATGTAGTTAGCTCCTGATACTAAACAGGCTGATGTGAAAGTAGTCAGTAAGATAGGCCAAATGCTTATTTTGAATAGTGAAAGTGAGAAAATCGCTGGTACAATTACGAGGAGGTTCTTATACCACTGATGCGGTCGAATCATTTTGATGAATGCTCTAACTATTCTAAAACACCTGTTTTTACTCATGGTTGCCATCTCTAGTATGGATTCCACTCTTTGAGTTGGGCATCCCTAGGGTATTCTCCGTAGGGATATTTAAGCCATAGCCTTCCCCAGTCGGTTTTGAGGAATCTATTTACACGTATACGGCCAATTATAGGATACCATATGCGATCGTGGTATATGTTTGATGCTAGAATCGCCAGTTTAAACATCGACGTGTGGAATAATACTCTATCTATTACAGGTTTTCCTCTTAAAAGCTGGTCGAAAAACACTACGGGGCTTCGCTTAACTTTAAACTTGAAGTTGATTTTTCCCAGGTCTAAGCCGCCTACTACATCTATTTGATCGAGGTCGGCGCATCCGAGTCCTTTTTCATGGGCGATGCGGAGGTATTTTATATCCATAGGGTTGAACCCCATTATTCTAGCCGCTACGGAATCTACAGCCACTTGATCCGTTCCAGCTATCAGAATGTTTCCCTCTCTGGGAATCATAGTTCTAGGTCCAGCTCCATCACCCATCACAGTCCCATCGACTACTGCAAATACCCCGGGATGGATTTCTCTCTGTATTTGAAGAAGATCAACTAAAACCTCGTGTATTTTTCTATGGGCGTGATGTCGATACTTTGGAATAAGTCCTCCAAAAGAGTTTTTAACAGCACATGTAATCGTAGCGTGACCATGGGTTTTCAAAGTAGCTAAGTGTATGATTCCTCTTCCTACGAATAAGCTCGGTATTGGAATTTTCGACCCGAATAGCTCATCTAAGGCTAATAGTTCAGACTTAGGTTCATACTCTATCCACTCGACGTTAGGTAGTGGAATGAATTTAACGGCGTATTTTTCAAATATTGGTAGCCATTTATTTGAATACGCCCCTCTCCAAGGATGGGTTACCACCGTTTGATTTTCAACTGGAAATACTCTAAATCCATCTTCAACTAAAACCTTTAAAACACCTTCAAGCTGCCATACAGGTGTTGAACACGCTGGGAAGAAGAGAGACCATGAAAGATTAAGCTTCAAAATAACGTCTTTCACGTTAGGAAAACATTTACCATAATCGGCCAGCCGCATTAACTGCTCATAGTCTCCGATAACGGTTTCCGAAGAGGTGTGGAGGATGACAACTCTAGATGTTTTCAATTCAAAACTACATTTAGAATACTTAGGCATAATTATTTCCCCAACCCTTCTAGGTTTTTCCATGCCTCTCTATGGAAAATTTCCATAAAGTTTCTATTGACCAACTGTTTTCCAGCGATGTTCCAATCTATGGTTTTCCAAGGCTTAGCGTAACATTATGGCATTTAGCAATTCATAAGTAGTTCCTCTTACATTCTATTCGTAGGTGTCTCTTTGGCCGAAGTCTTCTATGATAAAGACGCAGAACTATCTGTTTTAAACGGCTTAACCGTTGGTATTCTCGGATATGGTAATCAGGGTCGAGCTTGGGCTTTAAATATGCGAGACAGCGGCGTTAAAGTCTTGATCGGTAATATTCAAGATGAATACTGGTTTAAAGCTGAAGAAGATGGCTTTAAAGTCCTACCGCTTGACCAAGCTTCTGCAAACTCAGATATCATATGCCTACTATTGCCTGATGAGTTGCAATCCATCGTATATGGAGAATACGTAGAAGCGAATTTAGCTGAGGGTAAAATGCTCGTTTTTGCACATGGCTTTTCAATAAGATATGGGCTTATAAAGCCTCCAACATCCGTAGACGTAGCATTAGCAGCGCCTAGAATGATAGGTTCAGGCGTTAGAAGATTGTACACGCTGGGCTCTGGAGCTCCGGCTTTACTGGCTGTTGGGCAGGATTACAGCGGTATGGCTTGGAGAAAGTTGCTGGCTTTAGCTAAAGCCTTAGGTTTCACCCGTGTAGGAGCACTTAAATCCAGTTTTAAAGAGGAGACGGAGCTTGATCTTTTCACAGAGCAGGCTGTAATGCCTATAATACTCTCGGCTTTCATGAAAGCCTATGAGATACTTTCTGAAGCTGGCTACAGTCCAGAAGCAATCATACTTGAGCTTCTGGCGTCTGGAGAACTTATAGAGGTTTTCAGACAGGTATGTAAGCTTGGTCTTATGGGGCAGCTTCCTCTACATTCGAGGACAAGCCAGTACGGTCAATTATCCAGAATACAGAGATTTACAGGCATCGTAGAGAAACCTATGCGGTTAAGCCTCGAAGAGATAAAGTCTGGACGTTTTTCAACAGAACTCATACTGGAGCAGAAAAGTGGATATATTAATTTCCGTAAACTCATGGAGGAGGCTATCAACCATCCACTATGTCATGCTGAAAATGCTGTCAAAAGCAAGGTTAAAATACCATATGAAGTCCTATAAGGTTAAAATCTATTTGCTCTTATTCATTTTCACAATATTAACTTAATAATACACGTCGATTAAACTAATGAACCCTTTAAAATGTTGGGTAAATACTCTTTTACGGTTTTCAGCGTAATTTAATGAGTATTAGTATGCTGATTATAACCAGGATGATAGATACCATAACCGCCATTATTTGACTTAATCTTAGAAGTCTAATTAGGTAAATTGGAATCGTACTGATGCTCACTAGATTGCTTGTGATCAAAGCGGCGGTTATAGTTAGAGTAAGCCCCATAAACCCGGCAACCAATGCTATTATGCCAAGTATGGCAACCAAGTTTTTAGAGCTATCGCTAGAAGTAATGGGTGGAGGCTGTGAACCACTGGTAGAAGTAGGGGTTAAGCTAGCTGCTGTAGGCTCTTCAGGGATTATTAATGCTGCAATTATATATAGTATAATTCCAAAACCCCATACTAGGGAGATTGCAACCCATATGAGTCTCACTACGACGGGGTCTATGTTTAAGTATTCACCCAACCCTCCGCATACACCTGCTAAAACACGGTTCTTCCTAGATCTATACAATCTTTTAACTGGTGTAGACTGTTCCACATTTTATTCAATGTTCAATACGTAGATTTAAAACTATTCATGTACAATATGTCCTAGTGATACTGTTAAGATGGGTGGTTAATGTTGGAAATAGTGCATAAATGGGGTGTTTTTGAAGCTGAATTTAAAAGTAGCGTTAATTATACCGATCCGCTTAGAGATGTAAATCTAAACTGCATCTTCAGATCGCCAAGCGGTAGGGAGATTATGGTTGAAGGTTTCTGGGATGACTGTTCTACTTGGCGTGTCCGATTCATGCCGGATGAGCTAGGCAGTTGGACTTATAGAACTCTCTGCTCCAATAGGGATGATGGAGGGCTTCATAATCAGACTGGTGTTTTCGAATCCATATCCTATGAAGGTGAAAACCCCATCTATATCCATGGTGCTTTAAAGCTATCGGATAACCGTAGATATTTGATTCATGCCGATGGCAGTCCATTCTTCTGGCTTGCCGACACTGCGTGGAATGGCATAATCAGATCAACTGTCGCCGAATGGTCTAAATATCTCAAAGTTAGGAGAGAACAGGGTTTTACGGCTGTTCAGTTTGTAATGACGCATTGGCGTGGAGGACCATACGATGTTGAACGTGAAACTGCTTACGAGGGTAAGGAGAAGATCGTCAAGTTGAATGTTGAATTTTTTAAACGTATTGACGTTAAATTCTCCATGGTTAATGAGTACGGTTTAATAGCTGCCCCTGTACTGCTGTGGGCTATTAAAGACGATATAAGTCCAGGAGCTAACCTCACAGATGAGGATGCTCTTTTATTAACGCGTTATCTAGTAGCTAGATATGGAGCCTACATCTTAGTGTGGATACTTGCTGGAGACGGCGACTATAAAGGTGAAAAAGCTGAGCGTTGGAAACGTATTGGGAGAGCAGTCTTCCAAGGTAAGCCTAGACAACCGGTAACCATACATCCTGCTGGTAGACATTGGCTTCTACCTGAATTTCTACGCGAAGAATGGCTAGACGTAATAGGATATCAAAGTGGGCATGGAGTCTGCGAAGACGACTTGAAATGGCTCTGCTTCGGTCCACCGAGTAGAGACTGGCGTTTAGAACCGGCAAGACCATTTATAAACCTCGAGCCGAATTATGAAGGCCACTTGGCATACAGGGTATTTAAGCCTATAACTGCACATATGGTTCGTAGAGCCGCATATTGGAGTCTTCTAGTGGCTCCGCCAGCAGGGGTATCCTATGGAACCAACGGAGTCTGGTATTGGAATAGAAAACCCGAGATTCCAGTCAACCACCCCCACATCGGCGTAGCTAAACCTTGGAGAGAAGCCGTTAGACTTCCAGGTGCTTGGCACATGGGTCGACTCGGGAGAATATTTTCGAAAATACCTTGGTGGTCTCTTCACCCAGACTCTGAAATAGTCGTAGAACAGCCCGGTCTTGAAAACGTAGAACTGTTCGTAGCTGTCTGTCGAAGTGAGAATGGTGAAATCGCCGTAATATACACACCTGAAATGCAGAATCTGAATTTAAACCTCAACAGCATCAAGAAGCCGTTTGAAGCGATATGGGTAAACCCACGAAAAGAAGAAGAGGTGAAAATAGGCGTATTCACGGAGAACGATCTAAACCTAAAACCTCCAGAACCAGGCGACTGGCTACTAATACTGAGAACCGTGAGTTAAACATCTTTTAAACCAAGCAAGTGTAGAATTTTCCACGTAGTCAAGAAAGTAAACTTTATTAAACCAGAGAATTTAAGCTAACCTCAGGTAGCGGGGTGGGGTAGCCAGGTTAACCCGCCGGGCTCATAACCCGGAGATCGGTCGTTCAAATCGACCCCCCGCTACTATTTACAATTTTTTAACATTTTTAAATTAAGTTATTTTTATCGTTGAATGGATGATTTTTTTAAACTTCTACATATTGCCATTTTTCAAGAGAAACATTTTTATCATTGAAAATGCACGTTTAATTGTGGAATTGAGTCAGGTTAAAGTAGGCATTAAAGGTTTAGATAATCTCTTGCAAGGTGGCTTCATAAGTGGGTCTACTGTTATTCTTTCTGGTCCTGTTGGTACTTTAAAATCCCATATTGGTTTCCAGTTCATTTATAGAGGTTTAGAGAATGGTGAGAAGTGTTTCTGTTTGAGTACGAATCAAGACCTAGAGATTTTAAGTCTTCAGCTTAAGCTCAACTACGACTGGGATTTAAAACGGTATGTTAACACTGGAATGCTTGACTTCTTCTACTATTCACCAGCTGGCGTTCAAACGTATGAACTTACAGAACTCGCCAGAGCAGACGTTATTACAGAGGTTATCTATAGGGTGAGTAGCAACGTCAGCCGAGTACTTATCAATACGTTGTCTCAACTGTTCACGATAGTAAGTGATGAGCATCTCGTGTTGAACTTAATCTACAGGTTGAAAACGCAAACTAGGAAGATTGGAGCGATAGCGCTTTTCGTAGTTGATAGCGGGGTTCAGAGTAAGAGTGTTGAAGAAAACGTGAAATCTATGGTCGATTACGTCTTAGAAACTAGGGAGCATGAAGATGTTGTAGAGATTAGATTAGCTAAATCGTTGACAAAACACGACTTAAAATGGCATAAAGTCTACTTGTTAAACAATGGTGTACACGTCGAATAATCCACCAGCTTTTTGTATGGATATTTAACCTCCTGAGTTCCCGCTTTTAAAGCCCGGAGATGTTTTAGAAAAGGTTTAGAAGTCTTTTTCAACCTACCCTCCCCCCTAGGTCTCAATTTTTCCCCATAGTTTTCTATGGAATTTTTCCATAGCTCCCTCTGTAGAATCCATTGTTTTTTAATCCAGACAATGGGTTTTTCTACAAGTGGACGACTTGTAGAAATATCTACATTCCATAGAGTTTCACTGCGAATTCGCCGGTTCCCATCTTTTCATAAGCGTATAGAGCTGGTTAATCTCTTTCAACGGTATTTGAAAGGCCTAACCTAGGGCTAAACGGATCCTTTCGGAAACTCTTTAGAGAGTCATACCATTAGCATAGTCCTTCAGTCGGCTTCAACCCCATCAAAGTTAACTAATGGAGAAATATGGTAAAAGGGGCTCTTAAGAGGATAACGTTCAAGCTTGAGGTTTGGAAAGATAGAGTGGATTTTCCTCTCTGATTCTTCAGGAGGAATTCGAAGGATGATGTAACTGCTACCTAAGATAATAACCTTCTGAATGACCTTTCTCATCCCTCACGTTCTTGTATCCTATTGGAGCCTTAACAGGCCACCCCCAAACTTTTCCATCATACCTTTCAAAACTTCCTCAGCTAAGTTTCTTGAATAGAACTGAGCCATCGCAACAAGAGCGTTCTTAATAAACTCTCCAGAAGGATTTTCATCGATGTTTTCTGTAACTGATAGAAGTCTAACGCCTTCCTTTTTCAGAATGACCTTGTAGGCGTAAAAGTCGATGTCGTTTCTGGAGAACCTATCAATTTTATGAACAATAACAGCATCAATTGTCTTATCCTTTTGGACCTCTTAACCATTTCTCGGAAGGCTGGCTCCCCCCATCAATATACTCCTCTAAAATCCTAAAACCATGAGAATTGGCATATTCTCTGATTGCTTTCAATTGGCTGGAATTGATAGACCTTTCTCAGCCTGCTCTTTAGTTGAAACTCTAGCATAAGCCAAAGCATTCTTCATAAAAGTTTGAAATTTAGATTATTGCCCGAAATCCTTTAAAATTTTATCAAAGAGAGGTTCTAGATTAGGTATTCCCTCATTCACGGTCTTCCAAACTCTTTTTAAATCAACTCCAAAATATTCGTAGCATCTTCCATAGCTTCAATAATATCCTCTATGTAATCTAAAAATTCCCTTTTCATAAGTTGACAACTTCTTCCAAGATGCGCCTTCCAATTCTTGGTTTTAGGGTGCTTTTCTCAACTAAATCAACTTTAACCCTAATTCTTCACCCAAATAATTCTCTAATCTAATAAAATCCAAAAGACTTAATCCGGCTGATTCCTCAAACTCAACCAAAATATCAAGGTCGCTTCCCCTCTTCTCTTCACCCCTTATATAAGAGCCAAAATACCAATAGATTTCACTTTAAATTTTTCCTTTAAAGATGGTTTTAATTCTTCTAATTTTTTTCTTTATTTCCTCAATGTTTTTCATATACTTACCTTCCCAAAATTTTGGGACCTTTAACCTTTAAAGGTTTTCTCAAATTCAAGCCTCTCCATCATAAAGTTTTCCGAGACTTGGGGCTCCTCAGTTAATTCTGGAATTGGGTCTGGGGAGTCTTGAACCCATTCCTGTTTCAAAATTGCATTTAGCTCCCCCTCTGGGATCAGGTAGTAAGCGGCGAAGATCTCTGCTTCCCCCTCCTGTTTTTAATTAGCCAGCTTTCAAAGGAACCGTCTTCACGGAAATAGTTTAGTTTTGTTTTCCGATGGAATAGGTGATGGGCTAAGCCATGGGCGATGAGATGACGTTTTTATAAGGATGGAGGTTAGGGTCAATTACGGTAATTCCTGAATCTCTGAGATACATTTCTTTTATTATCCTCCTCAAGGGCTCCTCGGCCACTTTAGCCCTGAGTTTTCCAGCTACAAAATCCAATAGCATAGAAGCGGTTTTCAGATGTGTTTGAACTCACAGTACAAGTAGATCCTTGGGTTATTGAAAGTAGTAGAAGGATGCCTACTGCTGCCAGCATCTTAAAAACTGCTCGATGATCGACCTGGCAATCTCCACCACCTCCTCGTAAGATAGGCGGCTCATTATTTCATACCATACGTCGCCTATGTAGAAGTGGACCACGCCTACAGGCTGAATGAACACTCTATTTGTCTGAGGCTCGTAGCCGAATACGGCTATCCCATCAACCATTCGATAGGTTAGGTTGAATTCCTCAGCGTATTCTCTAGCAGTCTCCTCAGAGTTTATGTCGGCGACAGCTTGTACGGTGTCTGGGGCGAGCTTGGATATGAGCACTATCGTGTCAGGTGCTCCACCTTCTATGTCTGCGTAGGTCCACCCCCAGTGGAGGTGTATGAGGACGAAGGGGTTATCCTCCTCTGCTATAGGCTCATCCGCGTAGTAGACGTAGATGGTGTCCTCTGAAGAGACTATAATCCTCATGTAGGTCATGTCAGCCGGTATCCTAGTCGGAAGTCTGACAGGAGCCGTGGCATTCAGAAGCCTAGCAGCCTCCTCGATAGAAAGTACATGCGAAGAGTTAACAGGCAGAGCTCCACCGAACCCGTAGCCCCCTTCACCTGAAGTCTCGCTGGAAGCCCTCTCCCCAGCCTTAAAAAAGGTAAAACACGACACAGCAGCAACCACAGCAACTATTAAAACGCACAGAGCAATAGTAACCTTCCTCTTCAAACTCCCTCAAGCGGGCTTCTTGTAGGTAGAATATTTAAAGGCTCTGCTTTCAAGCTAAGGGCTAGTGTACGTAGCCGAAATCCTTGAAAATCTTGGAGAAGATTAAAGCCATCTACGAGCCTGAGCAGTTCCCAGGTGCAATCATCCGCCCACGTCCATCTGAGAAAGCTAAGGCTACGGTTCTACTATTCAGCTCAGGTAAGGTCGTCTGAATCGGGCTGAAAAGACAAGAGGACATATACGTTGCTGTTGAACGTTTAAAAGAGAATATTCTCTAACTCCTTAGAGAACCCATTATATGCAGCTAAACCTGTTTTACGAGGCATGAATTGATCCATCCATCTTCTAAAGCATTTTTCACCGCATAGCCCCGTTGCCTCTAAGGGCTTAGCCACAAGCCCAGAGCTGATCCCTGATATTAATCCAGTCCCCTCTGATATCAACAGGAAACAGCCCACTTCAGCCTCTGAATCAAGAAATGGAGGGCCGCCGCCGGGATTTGAACCCGGCCTCCAGGCTCCACAGGCCTGTACGCTAACCAGGCTACGTTACGGCGGCCATGACGTTGTCATTTGTGTGAAGTCTATGGCTTACTGTAGGGGTCTTCCTAGTAAATTTTTCTCTTTTTAAGCTTTGAGGAGTACGGGAGCTATTAAGGGTTTTGTACTAAAGTAAGAAGGATGATAGAAGCATTATCTGGGTGAAATTGCCGTTGGTTTCAAAATCTTTAATCAATGTGTTATTTTTCGTTTCCATTGTAACTGGTTTTTGCATTTTAGCTTTTTCCTGCTCTGCTATCTGCAGAGAAAGCTTGTTTTCATATTCGATTAACATCTAATCCTAGGGTTTTTCTAGGTTAACCTTGTACAGACTTGCCTTACCTATTCTTCTTGATACGGTAACAATTCCATACTTCTTTAAGTCTTTGAAGTATTTGTAGAACGTCTGCCTGCTCATCCACAATGCTTTTATCGCCCCCCTTCTTTGTGAAGTCGAAGAACGGGTTATCTAAGAAAAAGTCTATTATTCTCAGCTTAGGTGAATTTCTGAGCGTCTTTAACAAGAGTGACTGGTATTCTTTCTTCGTATACAGCTCCTCTAGTATGGTTATCTAAAGTCTAATTGGATAAACAAGTATGTGAAAAGTATTAAGTGAACCTATACGTAGGCAAGAAATGAGTGACGAATTGATAAAATCCGACATTATGTATTGCCTCTTCTGAAAGCATTGCTGGGGAACAAAGTACCTACCACTCGCCGCTCTCATCAACTGAATGAGTAGACAAATAAGGAGGACGACAGACGAATTAGGAGATGCGTGGAAGAGTTGGCTAAGGAAAAAATATATCCTGCTCCACAAAAGGGGTGAAGCCATTTTCACAGAATCCAATGGGAAAGCAGAGAGATAACAGAGTATATAAGAAATCTCATGGAAATGTAGGTTCCATGTTTGATGAAGAACGGCTTTGCGATGATTCAGGATGTTGCGCTTTGCAGATCTTAGCTTACATATTCTCTGCCTAGGAGAAACTGAAAACACATGCTACTTAACGGTTTACGGGCTGTATCATCGTATGTTTACAATCTGCTTTTATAAGACATATATTGCATTTAGGCTTATTGGTACAGTATTTTAAGCCGAATTCTGTGAGTAACGCGTGGAATGTTTTACAGATTTCCACGTTTCTCGGTATGTTTTCTTGAATGTACGTTTGCCATTCTGCATAACTCTCGAGGTGGATGTTGCAGAACCTTTTTAGGATTCTTTTCGCATACTTTGAAACTGGAATAACGGGTCTATTGAAGGCGTATAGTAGAATTGTGTCAGAGGTTTCAGGTCCAATACCGTTGATGTTGAGCAGTTTTCTCTTTAACGAATAATCATCTAATAAGTCTAATCTTACGTTGAGCATCAGCTTTGAAACCTCATATAAGGCTTTAAGCTTCCTATTTGTAAAACCAGCCGGTCTTATAGCTTCCCTCAGTAAAGCAGGAGATGCTTCAACGATTTTAAACGGTTCTGAAATCCCCATTTTCTTCAAATTCTCCACCGCTTTACTAGCGTTGTTACGCCAGTTTGCATTTTGAACCAATACTGCACCGGCGATCTTCTCAAAAGTAGCATTCTCAGGCGCTGGCCAGTCTAAGCCTTTTCCAGTACGCCTCCACTCATCTGATGGAACTTCATCCAAGAATCTATCTACGAGAAGCCTATAGAGCATGGAAGGACATGAAGCCTCCATTGAGACCCCCTCATGGAAATATAATCTACGGTAATTGTACGGTAACATCGTCTCCATCTTTCAGATTAAGTTTAAACCTTAAATTTTCAGCGGCTATTAGCTCGATTAAATCTTCCGGGTAGCCTATCACTTTAGGTATTACTGCTACCGCCCTCACATTTCCTTCGACGAACACTTCAACCGTTAACCCCCTGCAGAATCCTTCAGCTGGCTTTATTTCTACGTCAGCTCTCTCCTCAATAAACTTTCTAACGTCTTTTTCAACTTTAAGGTTTAACGTTCCAGGATACGGTGTAAATCCGAAAATCTCCCGTATCTGCGTAACAACCCATGGCAGTGTAATGTAGAGCTTCCCCAAGCCTAAACCACTTACAACCTTCCCTTTGAAAATCAACATACTCAGCTAAATTTATCTCTACTACGGGAGGTTTTTAAACTAGATGGTAAAGCCTATAGTTAACATTACGGCTGACAGCGGTATACCTTTGATAGGCTCAGTAGGGTTTGGGCTTATCGACAGAGGTACAAACGTAGTACAGGTTAGACCTACAAGCATATGCCCACTATCATGTATATTCTGCTCTACCGACGCAGGTCCAAAATCGCTTAGAAGAGCGGTTGAATACACGGTTGAACTAGAATACTTAATAGAAGGATTCAGGAAGCTCGTAGAGTTTAAAAACTGTAAGCATATTGAAGCACATATAGACACCGTAGGAGACCCCTTAACCTATCTAAAGCTTCCAGAGCTCTGTCAAGCTTTAAGAGAAACATCGAACGTCGAAACAGTATCCCTTCAGACGCATGGATTCCTCCTCACCGAGGAACTGGTGGATGACCTTGAAGCAGCCGGATTGACTAGGATAAACCTTTCAATAGATAGTTTAAACCCGGATAAGGCTAAAATGCTTTCTGGAACTGAAAACTACGATGTGGATAGAATAGTTGAAATGGCTAAATACATAACTCAATCGAAAATAGATCTGTTAATAGCGCCCGTATGGGTTCCAGGAATAAACGACGACGATATTGAGAGGATAATTCAGTTGGCACTTGAAATCAAAGCTGGAAAACATGCTCCACCACTGGGGATTCAGAAAATGCTTACACATAAACACGGTAGAAAGCCTAAGGGAGTTAAACCCATGAGTTGGAAAGTCTTCTATGGAAAACTTAGAAGTCTTGAAAACGTCTACAAAGTCAAACTCATACTTAGCCCAGAAGACTTCGGAATACATAAATGTAGAGAACTGCCTACAATCTTCAGAAAGTTTGAAAAAGTTTGGATTGAAGTTGTCGGTTTAGGTCTATTTAAAAGAGAAAAACTTGGAGTAGCTAGAGGCAGAGTATTGACTATTGTAGATATTGATGAAGCACCCGTAGGCTCTAAGATCAGGGTTAGAGTTTTACGTGTTAAAAACAACATTTACATGGCTAGGTTTGAACCTTAATGTCTTCAAGTATTGCTCCACTCCTTTCCTCTTTAAGCTCTCTTGCCAGTAATGCGGTTAGTTTGTGCATATGGTCTGTAGCCCTATTCTTCTCACGTTTAGAGTATTTTTGAGTAATCTCTTCGATGTCTTCGGCTTAAATTTTCCAAGCCTCTAGATTCACTTTATCTCATACGCTCTGTGGGTGTGGTAGAGCTCCCTTAGGTCATAGCGTTTTTATCTATCGATCGATGAGTGCGGTTACGTTCGTCAGGTTCACGTCAAACGACGACTACCTTTCAGCTCTCAGCTCAACTCTCTTCTTAACCGTGATTATCAGCTCCTTCTCGGTAAGATTAGACCTCCAACCCAGTCGAAATCTTTAGGAATCCATGGGTATTCGCTCAAATCAACCGTCAGATATCTCTTATTCGGCTCGATACTTATCTTTAAAATGCCGTTTCTAAAGCTGAGAAGCGTGTTCTTGATGTAAATGGTTCTCTTGGTTATACTCGGCTTTCCATTTGCCCCTCCCTATTGTAGAGTGTTATCCACCCCTTAACAAGCCCTATAACAGAGTTTAGGCTGAGTCAACGTAGTGCTTTGAAAACCTCCAATCCTTCAGCAACCCATCTCTAAGCCTCTTCCTAAACTCTAAGTGAGCCTTTTTCGAAGTCTCAACATGGGAAAGAACGGCATCTAAAGCCTTCTACTTAGCTGCGAAATAAGCTTCGATTAAGTCCTTAGGGGCATCTACTGGGATTCTGTAGCTTTTAACTGCTTCCACAGCCTCGCTTTTACTGTATCGGAGCCTTCCAGTTGGAAGCCTAACCGCCTTTATAATGCCCTTCTTCTGCTACTTCCAGAGGGTCTTGACGGTTATTCTGAATTTCTTTGCGACCTCCGAGGGACGTAGGAGTTCTTCATCCATCATAGAGATGATGAAGTTAAAACCACTACTTAAAATCTATCCATTCTGAAACTGCTGAACATGGCGTTTCATTTCCTCCCCAACTTTAGCTGTTACTTAAATCCTCTACATCCAGCTTCTCTCCTTCACTAAGAACCCAATCTAATTCCGTACAATTATAGATTAGGCAAGGGTTTAAGTTAAAGGTTCCCGTAGACTAGCTATACTTAAACCTATATTCCTCTGCAGTTGTTATTTAAATGGAGGCTGCTTAAAACGTCGCTGAAAATCAGGTTCAATGAAGGCATAGAAATATCATACAGGGAAACTAGAATCATATTAGACCCTTCCAAGTTCAACTCAAAATGTAAACTAGCCCTGCTTACACATGCCCATAGGGATCACTCTAAAGGCTATGTGGAATACAGCAGTGGGTTTGCTACGGATCAAACGTTGGATCTTCTATCGCTCTACACTGGCAGACGTAAAACCGTGAAAAGTGGGAAAGTTAGGATCGGTGAAAAATTGAAAATTGACGATTTAGAAATATCCGTGCATGATGCAGGTCACATACTAGGCTCAGTCATGTTCCACATAGCTACTTCTGAATATTCGATTCTATACACGGGTGATTTAAACTGCGTAGAGACTCTTATATCTAAACCGGCCGAAGAGGTTCCATGCGAAACTCTAATAATAGACTCAACATTTGGATATCCGTATTTCAGGTTTCCAGGTAGAGACAAGCTCTATAGCGATATCATCAGCTGGGTTATTGACGTAATTAGACGCGGCTATACACCGGTTTTACATGCAGATTCCATAGGAAACGCTCAAGAACTCATAGCTCTACTGAACAAGTTTACTAAAATCCCCGTTGTCACCCATCCGAGAATTTCCGAAGTGAATGAGATCTACATACAGTATGGGTTTAAACTTGACTATTTAAACTACAATTCTGAAGATGGATTTGAATCCGTTAAATCAGGCTTATGCGTCTACATAGCTCCTAAGAATGTAAACGTTTCACTCGGCAAACCTACAGTTAAAGCTCTAGCCTCAGGATGGGCTTTAACATTCGGCAACGGCTTCCCTTTAAGCGACCACGCCGACTACCCAAATCTTATAAACTACGTAGCTAATGTAAAACCTAAGAGGGTTTACACGTATCCAGATGGATACTCAAGCCGAGTTTTAGCAGGTAGAATAGAGAAGGTTCTAAATATACCTGCCCGTTCGATCGGCGATATTAGCCCATTTCTATAATCTTCCTAGCTATGGCTTCAGCCATCCCAGTGGTCGTAGCGTCTCCGCCAAAGTCATAGGTTCTAATCTTCCCCTCCTTTAAAACTTTGAAGACTCCAGCTTCGATCTTCTTAGCCGCCTCTAAACATAGAGCATCGCTATATTTGGAGCCGAGCCATTCAAGCATCATTTTCGACGCCATTATCGTAGCAATAGGGTTGACTTTATTCATGCCTTTATACTTCGGCGCAGAGCCGTGTACTGGTTCAAACATTCCATAGTTCTCCCCTATGTTTGCTCCGGCTACGAAGCCCAGTCCTCCTACCAATTGCGCAGCTTCATCACTCAATATGTCTCCAAACATATTCGTAGTAACTAGCACGTCGAAGTCTTCAGGCCTCTTTACAAGCTGCATGGTTGCTGCATCTATCCTCAACTCCCAGATTTCAACCTCTGGGAACTCTTGAGCAACCTTCAAAACGGCACTCTTAAATATTCCATCCGTGATCTTCATTATATTCCCCTTATGGACATATGCCAGTTTCTTCCTACGGCTCATGGCCAGTTTAAACGCAAACCTCGCTATACGTTCACATGCCTTCCACGTAATAACTCTCATGGCGACTGCTACTCCAGGGGTCAACTCAAACTCTATGCCTGAGTATAAGTCTTCAGTATTCTCTCTAACTATTACAAGGTCTATATTGGGTTTGAAACTTGGGACATTCGGCAGAGATTTGCAAGGTCTAACATTAGCATACAGATCAAACATTACTCTAATGGTTACTGCTACACTTCTAGGGGAGCCCGGCTCCTCCGGCGTTGTAACAGGTCCTTTAAGACAGGCATCGCTCTCCTTTAAAAGCTTGATACTGTGCTCCGGCAGGTTTGTCCCATACTTCGGAATACATTCCAAACCAGCTTCTACGTATAAAGGCTTCAATTCTAAACCTTTAGAAACATCTTGCACAGCTTCTAAAACACGCATAGTAGCGTCTATAACCTCAGGGCCAATACCGTCGCCTTTAATCACAGCGATCCTATATATGCCCATTAATTCACGCCCCTAAAGTTTAACATTAAGAAGGAGAATCATAGTTATCCTATTTATACTTTACAGAGAAAAATAGCTGATCAGTACGTAAAGGACCGTTTATACTCCTCTCACTTTTTCATTGAGCAAAAGGAAGGAAAGACCTTATTCGATTCAAGGTCATTCAGGAATTTCTTAAATTCTTCGATGGAGAAGGTTTTTAAGTTGCTTTTCCATAAACACTATATAGAGAATAGTCTTTGGGATTTGTCAGGGTTAAAGCAAAGGTCTGGAATGTTGAAAACCTAGAGAATTCTATGGAGGTTACGCTTCTAGCTGATACTGGCGCTATCTATACTGTTTTACCGGAAAGCCTCCTCAAATCGCTAGGCGTTAAAAGTATTGGAAGGAGAAGGTTCAGACTGGCCAATAATCAGATTCTTGAAAAAGAGATAGGCATCATAGGTATAGAAGTCAACGGTTTAAAGACGCATACGATAGCAGTCTTCGGCGATGAAAATGTGTATCTTTTAGGGGTTGTAACACTTGAAGAGCTAGGTTTAGAAGTGGACCCCGTAAAGGGTGGACTGAAACCACTTGAGCTACTATTAATGTGATTATTTGAGTCGACTTGGAGAGTTAAGTGGAGATCTTAAGAAGTCGTATATTAGAGCTTGAGCCTATAGATTTAAATTGACTCACCTGGCTTTCCTAGATCGATCCATCCTTTACCTTCAAAGAAGTTTGCATTTTGTTTTGCATTTTCATTGACATCCTTTACCTTCAATGTCATTTTCAATCATGACATTGAAAATGCTTATAGGGTTTAGGCTGCCGTCCATTTTACATTGCAAGGAATCTTGTCTTCGAAAAAGACGTTTATGTAAGCGATCTAACAGGTTGCGAAATAGAATCCTTCGAAATCGTTTTCACATTTTAGGCTTATTAGATGACTGGAATTAGACCGTGACGAAAGGTTAAGGGCTCCCTTTTATCCATAATTTAAGGAGAGAAGTGATAGGTTCGAGAAGGCTAAAAGAACCACGAAGATGATCGAAAGCCTGAACAAGGTTATAATTCTATTTCAAATTCAGATGAAGAACTCCACAACTGTGAGAAGCTCACGATAACTATACTTACCACATAAAAAAGAAGGTAGTTGCGGGGGGTTTATTGGAAAGAAGTCTCTACTTTAAGCGCCTTCATGTGAAAGTACTCCATAACTTAGAAGTAAGGGACCCCTATTAGTTTTCTTAAATAACTACAAAAAGAAAAAGGGAAGCATCTTAACGCGTATACCCTCTGCTTGTCAGATAGTTATTCCCAATCCTTGGATTATATATTTTGCTTTACAGACGACGGCTATGGTGTCGCTTCCGGCGAATGCTAGCCCGACGAATGCCCCATCTTTGTCCACTAGGCTGCCACTATCACCAGCTTCAATGAAGGGCTGTGTTACTAATATTTGGTCGTAGAAAATCGCCCATTTTGAATATGTATACCAGACTTTAACGGTCGCTAAAGTATCGGTTACAGTGTTTGTAGTTACTCCGGTTGTTCTTCCAGACTTCCTAACACTATTCCCTTTCAATACTTCGTAAGTTCCACTTATTGTATACGTGGTTTGGTCGTCATATCCGAGCACTTCGTAAGCCAAGTAGTCAGATTCAGATATTGTTAGTATTGCTATTGCGGCATCTGCGTAGTTCTTACCTCTAGGTCCAAATGTGATCTTAATGTATTTGTAAAGCTTTCCAATCTCGTCCTCGGTGGTGCCTCCATCATAGGTTCCAGGCTGTAGCACAGGTGTGCCCAGTGGAAGGAACTTCGCGTTTATATCCATAGCTATTACGTGAGCATTACTGAGAACATAGTAACTTCCTCCAGGACCTTTAACTATTAAGCCGAGGGTTCCAGCCATCTTCCCCTTAAAAGCCGCCTCTGGAACCCCGCAGGATATTCCGCCAACTATCGGTCTCACTTCTCCAGTTCTACTCACTGGAGAACCATAATTGTATTGAGTTGTCACTAAGCTTTCTAATTGAAGCAATGCGAGTGCTTTTATTCTGCCAGTTACGATAATCTCGGTTTTAAAGCCCTTTATTTCATCCGGTATTTTGCTCTTGTACTTTTCATGTTCAATGTAGACGATTATCCTGGGCGGTTCTTCGCTGTGACTTATCCCCGCAACTCCTTCTAGTGGAAGAAGAACCTCCTCTGCATGTTTCCTCGCATCTTTAATATTTGAAGCAGGCATACTCAACACACTCATAAATGTTAACGTGCTCAGCAACAAAACAGCGAAAAGCATAGTCGAGAAAAGCAGTTTTTTCACTTTTCCATCCCCTTAACCTTAGTCCGTCGTTTATGAATATGGACTTCGCTCTTATTAAGATTTTGCTACCGCCTGTTAATCGGTTAACTTTCTCTCCCACATTACTTTTACGTGGATGAATGTCTATTCTTAGCTTAAGTATTTCCTATGAAAATATGACGCTCCACGCCCCTAGACGAAAAATGAAAAGCCTTTCATGCCTCCTTCCGCCTCTCAGGTTTTTGGAGGTTTAGGGGCTCTAGGTACTTGAGGGCTCTCTCCCTGGAGGATATGGCAAGCTCTTAAGAGACTACGGCTACCTGGTCGAGGGATCATTCGGCTGATCGCGAAAAGCTTTTCCATGACAAGTTTTAGAGTGAAAACATTCATCTTCAGGTTCACAGAGCCGTCAAAAGGCCCTTTTAAAGTAGCTCGGAGGCTCGTGAATACTTAACTAAGATTCTTATGACTGGTCTATTTGACTCGGTGAGGCTTATTGGATATCTCTATTCTGCATGGAAGTCTTTGTTTAGGGTCTCCCCCTTAAGGCTTAATAATGTATCCGTGTTGCGGCATAGAGACCATAAACCCCTCCAAGACAAGCCTTGAAAAGCGGTGAAAACTCAGCCATAAAAATCTAAGTTAGTCCCAGAACTAACTCATTTCTCCACTTTGTAAACTATTGTTCTAGGTTCACTCTTCGATCCTGATGGAATATTTCACATATGATTCTTCCACTCCGTTCTAAAGTATCTAAAAATTCACCTAATTGTTTCGACCTCACCTTAATTTATATTTAACTCTAAGAATTATTAGAATAGATTTATCCACACCATGCTAGACGACGTGAGTCGTTTAAAGCTTGAAAAGGGAGGTGAATCGGTTTAAACTCCGGTCGAAAATACGTATTCCTAGTAGCATACGTAACTTATGCTCTCCTGTATTTAGCTAGGCTCAACTTCTCAATAGCTCTTCCCCTATTAAATGAGGAGCTTGGCTATTCGAAGTTCACACTGGGTTTGATCGCCGGATCCTTCTCAATCTCCTATGCAATAGGTCAGTTTATACACGGTCAATTTGTCGACCGTTATGGGCCTAAGAAGATAATCCTTACAGGTTTACTTTTCTCTGCACTTATGAACATGTTATTCGGATATGTCAACGCATTAATTCCGCTAATCATCATATGGGCCATTAATGGATATGCTCAGTCGACTGGATGGCCGGCTGTAGTTAAACTGGTAAGCAGCAGGTTTAAATCTAGACTTGGAAAGGTAGGCGGATTGTTCGGCTCATGCTTCCTCACGGGGAATATGATAGCTTGGCCTATCCTCGGCTACCTAGTGTCCAACTATGGGTGGCGTATAGCATTCATGATACCTTCAATCATACTGATAGCGCTCGCGATTTTACTCTACTTAACGGTGGAGGAAGCTTGGATGCTTAAAGTAGATCATTCAAAGGAGATTATAAACTTCAAACGGCTTTTCTTATCAAGGGAACTAATCGTCATAGCTTTAGCCTACATACTGCTTCAATTTGTGAGAAGCGTTTTTACATTATGGGCTCCATCATATCTGTTTGAAAAATACAGACTATCCTTAGACGTGGCAAGTTACGGTGCCGCTGTTATACCTCTTGGAGGGATCGTAGGATCGATAATATCCGGGTGGTTTTCAGACCACATGGAGAAATCCGGGAGGGGATCAGCGATATATATTCTGGCATTGTCTCTAAGCTTTGCCATAGTCATGTTTCACTGCGCTTCCCACCTAGGCTTCGAAATAGGAATAGCTTCACTATTCCTAGTAGGGTTTACCCTTTATGGGCCACATGTCATTATATCGACTGTTATGCCCATGGAGTTTAATGGGGACTACGGTGGAGCTACTGTAGCGGGTTTCATCGATGGAATGGGATACTTCGGCTCAATGTTCGCAGAATCTTTCACCGGTTGGCTTATCGATATGTATGGTTGGAATGGTGCTACAATGTTCTGTCTTATCAGTTCGCTATCTGCAACGATACTAATAGCCTTCTTCTACAAGGAAAAATAGGTTAAAACCGGGTTTTCCAATTTAAAATCCACTATTAAAGACCGAAGTATTCATTTATAGGCTTCTGGTAAGCTTCAACCCTACCCTCTAAGACGTCTCTATAGTTTACCGGCTGACCCAGATAGGCGGATTCATATATTGCTTCACATATAGCTTTAGCCTTAAGCCCCTCTTCACCGTCGACTTCAGGTCGCCTCTTTTTCTCAACAGCATCTAAGAAATCATAGCATTCTATGAATACTCCATTCATGATGCCGTATGGGAAAAGCCTCCTCTTTTCCTCACCGTTTAAAGAGTTTAAATACTCTCTTTCAAGCGTTCGCATAGAGTATGTGATCCTCTTAGGTCCGTCTTGGATTATGATTTCAGCGTTGTCAAATGGTCCGTGGAAGACATCGCCATGGTCCAGTAAACACCCCCTACTACCGTAATGTACAACATTGCTATAACTGTACCCTGGAGCTGCCATAGTCCAGCTCCAAGTACATATTAAGCCGTTTTTGAAGGTTATTATGGCTATCCAAGTATCCTCCCGCTCATCGTAAACCGTTCTATCCTCCTTCTTATGAGGCCACTTTTCAAACTGTGTAACTTTAGCGTATACTGTTTCAGGGTCTCCATATAAATATCTTAACGTATCGGCGAAGTGTGCCCCGCTATCCATAACCATTCCCCCTCCACCCAGCATTTTTTCAATTCTCCAATGCCAAATTCTCTCTTCTGCAGGGTTTTCCCAGCCGGCGTGTTGGGCGAAGAGTAATCTAGGTTCACCCAGCATTTTCTGTTCATTTATAATCCAATACGCTGTTCTCTGGCTTAAACCTCGTCTAACGTTTTCAGCTACAGCAACAATCCTATTGTTTTTCTTAGCAACTTCCATTACCGCTTTACTAGCCTTCACGGTTATTCCAAACGGCTTCTCAACCATAACATTGGCTCCGACGTTTAAGCATGCTATGGCGGTTTTATGGTGTTCCGAGTGAGGCGTACAGATATCCACAGCATCAAGCGTCTCCTTGGAAAGCATATCCTCTACGCTACTGTAAACTCTAGGCTTAAATTTTTGACTTTGAGCAGCAATATTAGCAAACTTCTCAGCTGAAGCCAATACAGGATCGCACATCGCTGCAAATTCAAACTTCTCAGGTTCTCTCTGCTTAATGGCAACATAGGCTCTTAAATGAGCTTCAGCCATACCTCCACATCCAACAATAGCAAGCATCAAAACCATAATGACACAACAAAACTTTCTACAATATTGATTTAATATAACTTTCTATAGGGCCTCGGTTTAAAGTACGGAAAACCAGTCTCTATTTTTTAGAGGAGACATATCTGTCATGTATAACCTTACTATGGGTTCATCAATCAATTATAAAAAAGAAGGGATAGTTGGGTTTCTAATCGGGATCACGCTGCTTGCGGGAAGAATACGAAGAATAACATAGCTGCCGCTAGCACTTCTAACGCTGTTCCTAATATGAAGCCTCCTATGAAGGGCACGACTTTCTCCTCGTATAATTTGCTTCCACCAATTTTCAATATTAGGTACTTCACGATTCCATCTACGAGTGCTACAAACCATACGCCGTGGAGTGACCCCTCCCAATCCCAAGCCACTATCGTTACAAGTGGATCTGGCAGCCATAAGATTCTCGTAGTCAAATACCTCATGACAACCATAAATATAAAGCCTACCGCAACGTACAAACCGGCTTCGCTCATCGGTGCATCAACAGGTCTATTCCAAAGAGACCAATACCACCACCCATCTTCATCAAGGTCTGCGTTAAGCACTAGGCTTCCCAGTCGGAGATTTCCGCCATAAACTCCAGGTATGATTACCTGCATTATGTGTGCAAAGAACATTGATGTAAACAAAGATATTACTAAGACTTTAACTACATTTTTAACGTTCACTTCAGTTAGACTCGCCATGTGGTAACTGCCGACTGTAGTGTAGAATGAGCTTCCGTATCCAGAGAGGGCTCGATGAGCGATCCAATGTCTATTTAAAGCCGGAACTAACGCTAAGTCTGTCGAAGTGATTGGAGGACCATAACCAGTTGTCCAGACAAGCATTCTGATAAATCCTGGTGTAAAACTATAACATGGTGAGTTTGAAATACTCAGCCTACCCCAAACTTGTGTCATAGAGACCCATGTTATAATCGCTGCAAGTGTAACTGCAAATGACGTCCAAAGACTCATGCCAGTCCATACAAAAAACAATATCATTAACATGAAGCATAGTATAAAGATG